>JAFLSQ010000017.1 GCA_022510865.1 Treponema sp. | reverse complement strand
CGATTTCTCCCACCCGGTCTACTGGGCGGCATTCGTGCTGTACAAGTAGCGGAAGAATGGGGCGGGATGAAAATTTGCCCATCTCGCTGATTACAAAAAAAATTAAGGAGCATAAAATGACCATGAAAAAACTCATTGCATTCTTTGCCGCGATGTGCGCGGCCGCCCTACTTTTCGCGGACTATGACAGCGACAAGCGGCAGGTGCTCGCCCTGTTCGCGGGAAGCCAGGCGGCGGGCACTCACCCCGCCTCGTATGATTCGATGTCCGTTGGGTACGTCAAGTGCGATGCCGAGGACTTCCGCGTGTGGGATTCGGCGGGCAAGGTGTACACCGTCTCTTTCATGCGCGGAAAAAAGAAAGGCTCGGACAACATCATCGTGCTGTTGGAAGGGTCGAGCATATCAAAAAGGCTCATCTGGGCGAGGTGCGAGGCATCGCAAAAACGCTACCCCGTGCCCGAGTTCGTCGAACAGTTCGCAGCCATGAATTCCCGGGCGAACCCTTGACGCAATCAGATTCTGATAAAAACTCCGCCTCCCAACTCCTTTAAAAACCCTGCGGACTTGCGTTAAAATCCTACAGTGTTTCGCATCAAATCTCACAGGGTTTTGGCTCCAACTCCACAGTGTTTTGAATAAAATCCTACAGGGTTTCTCTCTGAAACCCTGTGAGCTTGCGGGGTCAACTTCACAGGGTTTTGAAGTAAAACACTGCAGGATTCAAGGGCAAACCCTATAGAATTTTATCCCGAACTGGTCGGACAAGTATCAAAAGCGATTTTTTTAAATTTTTTTCTTGATAAATGTTGAAAGTGCCTGTAGACTAAAGATATAGTGGGGTATTTTGGATGCCCCGCACGGTGTGGCTTCTAAGCAAAGCCGCGTTTGGCGTTATTTGAAATTCATAGGGACGGTTTATGGTTTGGAAGCCATTTTTATCAATTGTGCTATTGAGCATGGAGGTAAAATGGACTATAAAATATTGTACTTTACAAACCCGCAGGAGCGGGACAGCGAAGGGAAATATTTTCCTTACCCGGTCTATGAAAAGACCATCGGTTTGGATGATTTCGTAAAAGAAATCGGGCATGCGACCTCGTTGACTCCCACCGATGTCAGGGCAGTGCTTGCTGAACTGGTAGAAGTGTTTCAGAGGTACCTCGTACGAGGCAACAAACTGAAAATCAGCGGGATTGGCACTTTCAAAGTTTCCTTCAAGGGAACTGGCAAAGAAACTGCCGAAGAAGTCAATGCGTCATCAATCAATAGGGAGAGCATTCGGATTACATTTGTTTCAGATTCTTCCCTCAAAAAATTGATTCGCTCTGATATTTCCTTCAAGAAAGTTACAGAAAAGAACGGCGAGAAAAACGATAGTAAAAATGATAAAGATTCCGCCGCAACAGAGAATTAAGAATATTAAGAACAGCCTGCCGCAGGCTTGATAAAAAAGCGGTCTGATATAGTGATACTGAAAAAACTTTGGCATTGAAAGAGGCGTTTCCTATGAACGCCAAACACGCTTCCCAAAATGCCGTTTAATATTAAAAAGGCTGTCCTAAAGGACAGCCTTTTTTTATGCACAAAATGACGCGCTTTGCTTCTCACCCGAAGGCTCAAAAACTATGCGGTGAATTTTGCGCTGGGAGTTCCGAGTAAAAGCCCGGGCACTAAAATATCTTCGTCGAGTTCGTCCCAATGGATTCCGATTCCGCCGCCGCTCAAAACGTAGTTGTCCAGTTGCGCCGCGCTCGCATCGCATAAAGCGGGAAACCACGCTTTCGGCACGGAAAGAATCCGCCCGTCCAAAAGCGTCACGGAAAAACTGTCCGCGCCGAATTCAACTTTCGTCGCCCGCGCCTCATTTGCCGAAATGCTCATTCCACGCTCCTTTTATTTTTTCGATGTTTTCGTTCGCGACCTGCCGCAACTCGTTCAAAACTGCCGGCGAAAATCCGTAATTCTCCGCCAAAATCGCCTTTTCCGAAATCCAGAACTTGCACAATTTTTCGTCTTTCCGCACATGAATGTGGCATGGCTCAGTCGGTGCGCCTTCATTCGAAAAGAAAAAGAATTTGTATTTCTTGTATTCAAAAACCTTAGGCACGATTTATTATAACACTGGTTCGAAAAAAAGGCAATTAGTAATTTGGAATGCGCCATTCAGAAATTCCCCCAATACTTGCAACGCCTCGGATTTTTCATTATAATCAATAAGGGGATTTAGTTACAAAAAGTAATCCGTTGGTTTCTAACGCCATGAAAACCACACTCTTCCCGCCATGCTAACTTTCATGGTAGGCGGAAGCAGGTAAAGAAAATGCCGCTTGACGTGCAGGACATTTTCACGGTGCTTGTCGAAGACATCAAGCGGCACGGAGCAATCCGCACCAACTGACGCAACTTTTCTGACTTGGGCAAAGGCAAGTATCACTGCCACCTGAACTATCACTGGGTGGCTTGCTGGACTTGGGAGAAAGGCGCATTTATCGTGGAGGTTTACTATGCAGGTAGTCGCGAAAACGCCCCGTATTGACGTGCGGGTTGAGGGAAAAGGAGTCAGAGCCTTCCTTGCCATCATAAAAAAGAGCATCCCCGGCGTGCAGATTATCGACAATGACGAGGCGCAGGACATTGACGACTGGGAGTATTACAAAGAGATGAAATCGCGCGTCACGCCCGCAAAGGTGCTGAAAATCCGGCGCGAGAACGCGGGGCTGACGCAGGCCGAACTTGCGGAGAGGTGCGGAATAGCCGCGTCAAACATCGCGCTCATGGAAACGGGCAAAAGAGGCATCGGAATTAAGAGCGCGCGCAAACTTGCGGATGGACTTGGTTGCAATGTAGGTGATTTTGTTTTGTAAAAAAGACGATGTGATACGAAAACTGCGCGCAGTTGTGCCTTGAAGCATATCATCCGCAAGGACGGCGACTTCTCCCACCCGGTCTACTGGGCGGCATTCGTGCTGTACAAGTAGCGGAAGAATGGGGCGGGATGAAAATCCCGCTGATTACAAAAAGTTCTAAGCCCCGGGTCATCCTCGGATGCCCCAATCCCTCTTTTCTACACACGCGCTTTTGCTTTATAATATCCGCTATGGAACACACTGCATCAGAGCCATCATTTGACGGAAAGACCGTCTACATCCTTGACAGTTACGGACTCATCTTCCGCTGTTATTTTGCATTCATTTCACGGCCGCTCACAAACCGCAGGGGAGAGAACGTTTCCGCGCTGTTCGGGTTTTTCCGCAACCTGCACTATGTTTTTCAGCAC
The DNA here is from genome assembly GCA_022510865.1 of Treponema sp. Taxonomy (GTDB): domain Bacteria; phylum Spirochaetota; class Spirochaetia; order Treponematales; family Treponemataceae; genus Treponema_D. Next base: position 43,395 of record JAFLSQ010000017.1, on the reverse strand, counting down.
TACAAGCCCGGCTATCTGATTGCCGCCATGGACTCAAAGACAAAGACGTTCCGCCATCAGATGTACGAGCAGTACAAGGCGACCCGCGCGAAGACCCCGGATGACCTTCACGCCCAAATCCCGTGGATTTGCGATGTCCTTGCCGCGCTCGGTGTGCCGGTTCTCCGTTGCGACGGCTATGAGGCGGATGACATCATCGCCACAGTCGCAAAAAAATGCGCCATGAGCGGACGGACGTGCCGAATCCTCAGCGGAGACAAGGATTTGATGCAGCTTGTCACGCCCGCTACCCAGATATTGAAGCCGGAGAGCGGTGCTGCCACATGGAAAGTGACCGGAGTTGCAGGCGTTGAGGCGGAATGGGGAGTTGCCCCCGCGCAGCTTCTGGATATGCTCGCGCTTTATGGTGATGCCGCCGACAACATCCCCGGAGTGCGCGGAATTGGCGTCAAAACCGCCGCAAAACTCCTTGCTGAATACAAGAGCCTTGACGGAATTTACGCTCATATTGATGAGATAAAGGGCGCGAACCAGAAAAAACTTCTTGACGGAAAAGACGACGCGTATTTCAGTCAGAAACTGGTGCGGCTTTGCGATGATGTTCCCTGCCCGGAAATCGATGCCGCAATCAATGCTGAGCCGTACACTTACAATTATTCCAGTGCCGCGGCGCTGCTCTCGGGCTTTGGCGTTCCGAGCGTGGCAAAGCAGTACGCGGAGCTTGCATTGGCAAACGGTGGCGATGTTCCGACGTTTCCGGACTCAAAATCTGATGTTGCTGCCGTGCCTGAGGCGGAGGAGACCGTCCCGGAAATCCGCCAGAATTCCGGCGATTACCGGGCAATCCTCTCTGAGAGCGCGCTCGCGGATTTTGTGGAGCAGGCGTTGGGCGCGGGAACAGTCGCATACGATTCTGAGACGGACTCGCTTGACACAATCAGCGCGAATATCCTTGGGTTCAGCCTCTGCATAAAGCCCGGCACTGCGGTTTATGTTCCAATAGAAAAAAATGACGCGGATTTGTTCTCATCCGGCGAGGGCGTTCCCAAGGACGCGGCGTTCAGTCAGCTGCGCAGGCTGTTTTTTAATCCCGATGTGACGATTGTCTTTCACAACGCCAAGTTTGATTTGAAAGTGCTCGTCTCAAACGGATTTTTTCCCACTGCCGACAGCCCGCTTTCTTGCATAAAAGCACGGATTCAGGACACGATGATTGCGGCATGGCTCAGAAATCCCGACCGAACCGGCAAGAACGGATACTCGCTGGAGCATCTTGCCGAGAACATCCTTGGTCTTCGCGGCATAGAATACGACTCTCTTGTGGGCAAGGGCCAGACATTCGCCGATGTTCCGCTGGAAAAGGCGGTGCCTTACGCGGCGGAGGACGCTGACTTCACGCTCCGGCTGTGGCAGAAATTTTCCCCTGATTTTCAGGACAACGACTTGTATAATCGCATAGAGATGAGAATCCTGCCGATTCTTGCGGAAATGGAGATGCGCGGAATCCACATTGACACGCAGTGCCTCAAAGAATACTGTGCGGAGCTTGCGGACGGCATTCACAGCATTGAGCAGGAGATTTACAAGGAAGTCGGCCACGAATTCAACATCGCCTCTCCGTTGCAGTTGCAGACCGTGCTTTTTGAGGAGCGCGGACTGACCCCCGGGCGCAAGACCCAGCGCGGATATTCCACCGATACTTCCGTTCTGGAGGAGCTTGCCTACGCGGACAAAGTTCCCCGGATGATTCTTGACTACCGCGAGTTTGCCAAACTCAAATCAACTTATGTCGATACTTTGCCTGCACTGGCGGACTCAGGCGGAAGAATTCATACGGATTTTATTCAGACCGGGACTGCCACGGGCAGGCTCTCAAGCCGCGAGCCGAACTTGCAGAACATTCCTGTGAGAAGCGAGGCAGGCAGGAGAATCAGGACGGCGTTCACCGCCCCGGAAGGAAAAGTTCTCATTTCTGCGGATTACTCGCAGATTGAGCTTGTTGTGCTCGCACACCTTAGCGCAGACCCGAATATGTGCGCCTCGTTCGTGCAGGGTACGGATGTCCACAAGACTACGGCGGCACTTATTTTTGGCGTTCCTGCGGAACAAGTCACAGCAGAAATGCGACGCACCGCAAAGACAATCAATTTTGGCGTGATTTACGGAATGAGCGCGTTCCGCCTTGCCCGCGACCTTGAGATTCCCCGCGCGAAGGCCGCCGAATTCATCGAGAATTATTTCAGGACTTACTCAAAAATCAGCGAGTTCATCAGCAATACAATCAGTTTTGCGGAAAAAAACGGGTATGTCCAGACGATTTTCCAGCGCCGCCGTCCGGTTATGAACATAAACAGCAGAAATAAGATGGAAAAATCCGCCGCGGAGCGCGTGGCAGTGAACACCCCGGTGCAGGGAAGCGCGGCCGACATCGTGAAAATGGCGATGATTTCTGTGACCCAGGCTCTGAGGGAATCCGGCTCACCCGCAAGGCTTTTATTGCAGGTGCACGACGAGCTGATTTTCGAGTGCCCCGATGACCCCGCGGCCGTTGAGAGCGCAATCGCGCTCATAAAAGACAGGATGGAGAGCGCGGTTCGGCTTGATGTTCCACTGCGCGTTAGCATTGAGCACGGCAAGAACTGGGGATGCTTCCACTAGAAGGCAGAGATGGGCGAAGTAATCGGCGTTACCGGCAAAATGGCGAGCGGCAAAAATTACGTCTGCTCGCAGTTTGAGGCTCAGGGATGGTCCTGCATTGACGCGGACTGCCTTGTTCACGATGCAATAAATTTGTGCGTGGAAAAAATCATCGCGGAGTTTGATATTCCCGCCCGCAAAATGGGCCTGCGCATTTTAAAAGATGACGGAACTGTGGACCGCCGTGCGCTCGGACGACTGCTTTTTTCTGACCCGTCGCTGCTGGCGCGGCAGGAGGCGATTGTCTATCCTGTGATTACCCAGATGATTCGCGAATTCATCCAGAATCATCCCAAGTCGGTCATAAACGCGACTGTTATGTACAAGACTCCTGAGATTCTCGGGCTTTGCAGTAAAATCTACTATGTAAATGCGCCGTTTCTTACAAGGCTCAGGCGCGCGCGCCATCGGGATAATCTGCCTTACGCTCAGATTCTGCGCAGGTTCTACGCGCAGAGAAATCTTCTGGAAGAGTACAGGAAGACCGGCAAAGAAATCCAAATCATCAATAATTATTCCTAAAGTAAAATTTTTTAGTTCCGATAAGTAAATCAAGGTGGCTGGCGTTCTGCCAGTGAAAAGAGGAACTTTTATGGAACAGAAAAAAACTTTATGGATTATAGCCGCTGTAGGTGCTTTCCTGTTGGTCGTTCTTGGCGCTGCCGGAATTCTGTATTCGCCGGTCAGAAATCCAACTCCTGCAATCGCAACCGTCGCGCCTGTTGACAGGTCCGGCAGAGCATCATCCGGATGGACTGAGCCGGTTGACGTGCGTCCGCCGCTTCCGGCTCCGACTGGGGCGGAAGTTCCAGCCGCAAAAGTGAATGACATGATTGTTCTTGCGGACAACACAACTGTATACAATCTTCCAAAAACAGAGCAGCCGGGCACAACAATCGACCTGAATGCCCTTAAAAACGGATATTATGCCGCGCCGGAGGCTCAGGAGAGCGCACCGCGTGAGACTCAGAACATCAACATCACGGTGAATGTTCCCGAGCAGAGACCTGCCGAGACCGTCCGCCCGGAAAGCACGCCCGCGCCGTCTTACGAGCGGGATGTTCCCAGAAGAGCGCCGGCCCAGAATCCGCCTGCGCAGAAAACTGAGAGGACAGCCGTGGCATCTGCGCCTCAGAATCAGGGCGAGAGAAGCGCCGCGTCCTCATCATCACAGACTAAGGCAGCATCATCCGGCTCTTCTTCTGTGAAGGTGAGCGTCAACGGAAATGCGTCCGTCACTGTGAAGGAAGAGCCAAAGAAAACTCAGTTCTGGGTTCAGGTTGCCGCGTACAGCAATAAAAAAGGCGCGGAAGGCGCGCGCGCGGTTCTTGACTCAAACAAGATTCCTGCCGATGTGTTCACATATCAGGACAACAAGTCCAAGCTTTACTATCGTGTCCGGGTCGGGCCTTACACGACAAAAAGTGAGGCGGAATACTGGCGCACAAGAATCGTAAAAATTGACGAGTTCGCGAAAGCAGAAAGTTTCGTCACAAGCACAACGAACTAGACTTTTATAAATAATTACTCCTGTTTTCTGGTCTGTCATGCGCGTCGCGCGGGCAGGCCAGATTTTTTTAACTTTTTTCCCGCACATTTTCATATTTTGACATTTTAAAGCAAGTATAAAAGTATGGAATACTTGTTAAAAAAACTGATGATTATGACCGCCGTCCTTTTTCAGATGATTTTCCTGCGTTCTGCGCAAGTCCACGGGGATGACAAAAATCTGATGAAATACCTAGGGCTTGAGCTTTACGGCAACACATGGATTGGCGAGCGCGATTTTATTGCAGGCGGACGGCTAAAACTTCCCGTCGGCGAGGTGCGGCTTGCCTTCAAAGGCGATGATTTTAACTTCGGACTTACCGCCACGAACGAGCGTATAAATAAAAACGTGCCGTTTTATCTTAAAGCCGGAAATCTGTCCGCAACTGGAATCATCCCCAAAATGAACAGCCCGAACATTCCTGCGTCGGCATCGCCGTTTTCCGCGAGCGTGTCGTCCGTGTACGGCATAACATCCACGCTGCCCGGCTGGTCAACTTACTCAAGGCCGGTGAGCGCGTTTTTTCAGGGCGGCATCAAGCAGAAAAACTGGGGGACATCCGTCGCAGCATGGTTTTCCCCGGAAGAGGACAAACTTGCTTTCAGTTTGCTTGGCGAACTGCGCCTGCCAAGCAAACTGAATCTGTCGCTTTCGCTCGCGCTCGGCAGTTTTCCGTATAAAGAGGGCGGCGGCATATCCTGGTTCTTGGACTCGCCTTACTACCCTGCGGGAAGCCATCTTTGCTCGGCAATGCAGTTTTCCGCCGCCTTCATGCGCTGGAAAAGTTTTCTCATGGCAGGACTGAACGAATCGCCGTTCGGAAAAAGCGCGTTCTGGCTGCGCGGCGAGGGCAGATACTCAGGCGACCGCATCATAATCGCGGGCGCGGCGTTTCTGAACGGATTTGAGGGCGATTTCTCTTCTTTTGATGACGGACTGTCTGATTCTCTGCTCGGCGGTCCGAACATCACATCGTCCGCGAAAGTCCTTGACAGCGTGTTCCAGCTGAAAGGGAATTTGCAGTACAAAAGCGTCATCCGCACAAAGACTTTTCCGGTGCTCGTGAAAACCGGACTGTCCGCCTACAACTCGCTCAGTCTGAACGATGAGAGCCACAAGGCAAAGTACGGCGCAGGCCTCCAGCTGATTTTTCCGTTCGCGCTTTTTCAGCTCACTGCCCTTGCCAATTTTGATGTGCTCTGGGATTTTTCTGCCTGGAAGCCGGGGAATGCTTATTTTGATTTTGACAGCGGAACTGTGCAGCTCAAGAACATCCTGTACTTGAACGCGCTCGCTCCGTCAATCACGCTGACTGTCACCGCGGCTCCATCGGAGGATTTTTATGACGCGAAACTGACGGGGAAAATATCGGCGGTCGCGAACATTCCGTGCGCCTCAAACTTGAAATTGAATTGCAGCGCGACTTACTCGGCCGTAAGAAAAAGCCTCAGAAAATCGGACGGCGGGGAAATCACGCATAAATTCTCATCATACGTGAACGCGGTGTTCACCTGGCAGAAAATAAAATGCACTTGCAAGGTTGGTTTTGAGTTTTAGGGTTGAATTTAAGGTCTGTTTTCGCTAAAATGGCAGGATAAGTATAATCTACGAACATTATTTTTAAAAGGGGTAGTAATATGGCTTGGGATATTTCAAAAGTAAGAAATATCGGTATCAGTGCCCACATTGACTCAGGAAAGACAACAACTTCGGAGCGAATTTTGTTTTATTGTAACAAAATTCATGCCATTCACGAAGTTCGTGGAAAAGACGGTGTCGGTGCTGTAATGGACAACATGGAGCTGGAGCGCGAGCGAGGCATCACAATTCAGTCTGCTGCTACGCAGGTTCAGTGGAAAGATTACACAATCAACCTTATTGACACACCGGGTCACGTTGACTTCACTGTTGAGGTCGAGCGTTCACTGCGAGTTTTGGACGGCGCGATTATGATTTTGTGCGCCGTTGCGGGAGTTCAGTCACAGTCAATCACTGTTGACCGTCAGCTCAAACGCTATCATGTACCGCGCGTCGCGTTCGTGAACAAGTGTGACCGTCAGGGTGCTAATCCGCTGCGTGTCCGTCTCCAGCTGCGCGAGAAACTTGGTCTTAACGCATACATGATGGAGCTTCCGATTGGTCTTGAGGACAAGCTTGAGGGCGTGGTTGATTTGGTCGGCATGAAGGCGATTTATTTTGACGGACCTAACGGCGAGGACTTGCGCGTGGCGGAGATTCCGGCCGCAATGAAGGCTGACGCGGAGAAATATCGCGAGGAGCTTCTGGATGCCGCATCAATGTTCGATGATTCTCTTATGGAAGAGATTATGGAGAACGGATATGAGGGCGTTGCCGAGGATAAAATCATCGCGGCTGTCCGCAAGGGAACTCTGGCCGAGCAGTTTGTCGGCGTGTTCTGCGGTTCTGCCCACGTGAACAAGGGAATCCAGCCGCTTTTGGATGCTGTCGTGCGCTATCTGCCCGCTCCGAATGAGGTGCGCAACGTCGCTCTTGATTTGGACAACAATGAGGCGGAGGTTGAGCTTGAGTCAGTCGATAACAAGCCTTGTGTCGCGCTTGGATTCAAACTTGACGACGGTCAGTACGGTCAGCTCACATACACCCGCGTTTATCAGGGAAAAATCAAAAAAGGCGAGGAGCTTTTCAATACCCGCACAAAGAAACGATTTAAAGTCGGCCGTCTTGTCCGAATGAATTCCGCGCAGATGGAGGATATCAGCGAGGGATGCGCCGGTGATATTGTCGCGCTCTTTGGTGTTGACTGCGCTTCCGGCGACACATTCGTGAACGGCGGAGTGAACTACTCGATGGCGTCAATGTTCGTTCCGGAGCCTGTAATCTCTCTTTCTATTGAGCCGAAGGATAAGCAGGCCGCGATGCAGATGTCAAAGGCCTTGAATCGGTTCACAAAAGAAGACCCGACATTCCGAGTTTACACTGACCCGGAGTCGAACGAGACAATCATCAAGGGAATGGGCGAGCTTCATCTTGAGGTTTACGTTGAGCGAATGAAGCGCGAGTACAACTGCGAGGTCAAGACTGGCGCGCCGCAGGTCGCTTACCGCGAGTCAATCACACAGCGCGGTGAGTTCAACTACACGCACAAAAAGCAGACCGGTGGTTCTGGTCAGTACGGTCGTGTGGCGGGATTCATGGAGCCGGATTCAGAGAAAGACTACGAGTTTGTGGACTCAATCAAAGGTGGAGCAATCCCCAATGAGTATATTCCGTCTTGCGATAAAGGTTTCCAGAAAGCAATCAAAGAAGGCTCTCTGATTGGCGCGCCAATCGTGGGACTTAAGATTACAATCAACGACGGGCAGTACCATCCGGTTGACTCTTCTGATATTGCGTTCCAGACTGCGGCAATCGGAGCGTTCCGCGAGGGTTATGAGAAGGCAAAGCCTGTAATCCTTGAGCCGATTATGAAAGTTCAGATGACTGCCCCGACTGAATTCCAGGGCAACCTGTTCGGTCTTATAAATCAGCGCCGCGGTGTGATTGTGGACTCATCTGATGAGAACAACACTTCGACTGTAAACGCTGAGGTTCCGCTTTCAGAAATGTTCGGGTTCTCTACAATCCTCCGTTCTTCAACGCAGGGCAAGGGCGAGTTCACGATGGAATTCTTGAAATACGGTAAAGTTCCGAACAACGTTTCTGAAGAGTTGCAGGCTAAGTACAAAGAAGAAAAGGCCGCAGGAAAGAAATAGGAGGAGAGCGTTCATGGAAAAGAAAGATTTAATCGCGCACAGCCCGGTTCGTTATTTTGATGCTACAAATGCCGCCCTCAAGGACGGTGAGATGGGACTTGTCACTGCAAAGAAAGGTCTTGGAAAAACATCCGTGCTTGTTCAGTTCGGAATCGATTCGTTGCTGAACGACAAGGCTCTTGTTCACGTTTCTTTTGACCAGCAGTCATCGAATGTGATTGCCTGGTATTCCAGCGTGCTCGCTGAAATCGCAAAGAAAAAGGGCTTCAACATTTCTGATTTGAATGAGGACATTGTGCGCAACCGCACAATCCTGAACTTCAATCAGGAGACTTTCACTCTTCCTAAAGTGGTGAACACTTTGAAATCCCTGAAAGAGGGAGGAATCAAACTGGATTCTGTGGTGGTTGACGGACTTGACTTTGCGAAAGTGGCGGACGCGGATTTGAAGTGCTTCGCTGATTTTGTCAAGGCGGAGAAAATGACCGCTTGGTTCAGTTTCACGAATGAGGCTTCTGACCTTAAAGGAACTCTGGAGGCTTCCAAGCTCGATGCATTTGCGACTGTCGCTCATCTGGCGAACGAGGGGAACGGACTTTCCCTCACGCTGCTTAAGAACGGCTTTGGAAAAGTGAACCTTGACACAAAGACACTTCTGATGACAAAATAAGCGTTCTGCTTGCTCAGTCAGACAACAAAAGAGCCGCTTTCTTGAAACGAAGGCGGCTTTTTTTATGGAGATACTAACGAAAGGAGACAAAAATGAAAAAATATGCGGTGGCGGTTTTGGTTGCGATGTTCTGCTTGATTCCTGTTTTTGCTGACGATGTGGCATCCGCACAGGAGTCATCGGAGGATTTTTCGGTCTCTGTGCTTGACGAGCGCTTTCTGATAAATGTTCCGCGCTATTTTGACAGCGCAAGTTATCAAAATCCGGCAGGTGAGAAATTCAGCCACAAAGAAGTCACAAGGATGATTCGGGATGTTTCCGGCAATGAGACTTATATGCGGCAGTACACGGGATGGTTTACGGCGATGTTCGCGTTCATGGGGATTTTCGGGGCCTCGCTCGCGCTGAACCTTGTCTGCACTTTCAGCGATGACCTGCCGAACGAGCAGATGCTCAACGCAATATCGCTTGTGGGCGCGGGTGTCTCAATCAGCGGGATGATTTTGAGCGCGTCAATCGCGTCCTCAAAGTATGATGTGGCCGTTGATAATTACAATCTGAGTCTGCTTGGCATGAAGACCGAGCGATAAAAAACGCCTTGCAGGACAAGGCATTTTATCGGCAATGTAGCCGGGAAATCAGCTAGCGTTCCTCGTCTTTCCACGGGAACAAGAAACTGCGCAGTTTCCGCGGGCCTAACGCCTCCCGGTCATCGTAAATCAGCTCTTCCCATGGGATTTGGCGGCGCTGTCGTTTTGTCGTCAGCTCGGGGTGCTGCTCAAGATAATCATATTTGTAGAGGCGGATTCTGAGCGCGTTCGCTTTTGCGATTGAAATTCCCGCGAGCGAGGGCAGCAGTCCTATGAAAAAAAACGAGAGAATCAGAAGCAGGACTGTGTACAATGCCATGAGCACAGAGAACGCGGTGTTATCAAAAAAAATGATGAAGCACTTGCGCAGGCATTTGCGGAAATTGTTGTGCATATTCGAGCGCAGCGGCACGAACCACTGCAAAGAAAGCAACACGAACAGGTCAATCCAGCAGATTGCGATGCCAATCATAAACGAGAGCGTGGTCTGCCGCGAAAAATAATAATCGATTGAATAGCCCGAGACTATCACAATCAGGGCGCACATCACGCCAAAAAGCGTCGCGTCTTTAAGAACGCCCGGAATGGCGCGGAAAAAATCCGCATAACGGATTCCGCGGAAGTCCGCGATGGCGGCGGCGGTGTCTCCGTAGGCGAAGGCCGCGATGCTCACAATCACAAAGGAAAGGACAAAGGCGATGATAATCAGAACTGTGGATTTTGATGCTACAAAATTCATCCCGATGATTCCGACCATGACGAGCAAAAAAATTATGTTCGTTATGACGATGGAAAGCAGATTGTCCCATCCGTCGCAGAAATTTTTCTTGAGCAGAAATCCGTACATACAGGAATGGTAACGATTTTTTTTCAGAATTACAAGAAAATAAGCGCGAATCTGTGGTAAAATGCAGGCATGGAAATCAACACTTCAATTTCACTGCTCTCGCAGATTCATTCAATGGCATCTGATTTTCTGATTCTGCGGCTCAAAGAGCGCGGACTGCCCGATTTTTCCTCGTCGCACGGGAACATTCTTTTTCAGCTCTGCAAGAACGGCAGGATGACGATGGGCGGGCTTGCCAGAAGCATCAACCGCGACAAATCAACGGCGACTGTCCTTGTGCGCAAACTTGAGAGCGCGGGGCTTGTTGTCGCGCTTGCAGACGAGGCCGACAGACGCTCGCGGATTCTCTGCCTGACCGAAAAAGGCACGCAGTACACTCAGGCGCTGGAGGACATTTCCCGCGAGCTGATTTCCACTTTTTACAAGGATTTCTCTGATGACGAGCGGCGCTGTTTTTTCGGATTTCTTGAGAGGATTGAGGCGAATTTCTGCGACCGCATGATTGCCGGCGGCCACGGCAAGAAAATCCGATGATTGTGATGCCTTGCCCTGCAAAATATTTTCCCGGATTTTAAGGCTTTAGTGTTGACATTAGTTTTATATAAAACTAATATTCTTCAAAATGATTGCTTTGAGGTCAATATGAGAAAATCAGTTTGTGCCGCGATTGCGGCTCTTGCAGTGTTTTTGGGCGGATGCTCAAAAAAAACTTCCGGCAGGACAATCGCGGTGTTCGTGCCCGGAATTATGGATGACAGCCCGGTTTATGCAATGCTTGCGGCCGGAATAAAACGCGCGGTTGATGACAACAACAGCCGTGGCGGTGAACAGGTCTCGGTTTTTGTGATGGAGGCGGGGACGAATCAGGCGGAATGGGGTCAGAAAATCACGGCTCTTGCCGCCGAGCAGAAATACGAGGTGATAATCTCATCAAATCCGTCTTTGCCGGACTTGGTTGAGCCTGTTCTGGCGCAGTTCCCGAATCAGAAATTCATTCTGCTGGACGCGACCAAGGCGGGCAATTCGAACATTCACACTGTGTGCTACAATCAGTACGAGCAGTCTTATTTGACCGGCTATATCGGCGGTCTGATGTCAAAAAGTCACAAAATGGCGCTGATTGCCGCGCAGGAATATCCGGTGATGAACAACATTATCCTGCCTTATTTTGCCAAAGGCGGCGCGGACGCTTTTGATGGGACGACCGTGGACTTCCGCGTAATCGGCAACTGGTATGACGCAACAAAAGGCGCGGAGCTTTCTGACGCAGTGATTAAAACAGGCGTGGACGTGATTCTCCCAATTTGTGGCGGCGCGTCGCAGGGCGTGATTTCTTCGGCGGTGACGAACGGCGTTTACGTGACCTGGTTCGACAGCAACGGATTTGACAAAGCGCCCGGCACAATCATCTCAAGTTCTGTGATGGAGCAGGAAAAGATGGCATATCAGGTGACTGCGGAATTCTTGGACGGGAACACTCCCTGGGGCAGCGCAAAGATGGTCGGAATAAAAGAAGGCTTTGTGGATTTTATTCAGGACGATCCCAATTACATTGCCGCAGTTCCGCAGGATGTCCGCGAGCGTGTCGCAGTGCTCGTCAATCAGATTCGTGACGGTGAGCGGGAAATAAAATAAATGCTTGAGCTGAGCGATGTCCATGTCCGCTACTCCTATAAAACTGTTCTGAACGGAATCAGGCTTAGATTTCACAGCGGCAGAATTTACTCGCTGATGGGAGAGAACGGTGCGGGCAAGACGACGGTCTCAAAAATCATTGCGGGCTGCATCGCGCCTACCTCCGGGAAAATTTTTCTAGACGGCAAGGCCGTGGCTTTCGCAAATCCGCGGGATGCGATAAATCACGGAATTTGCTGTGTTAATCAGAGGCCGGCCGTCGCATCAGAAATCACAGTGCGTGAGAATCTGCGGCTCGGGCAATCGCATTTTGATGATGATTTGGCTGCCCTGCTTCTTGGCGAGTGGCTTCCCGGGCGCGGGGCTTCTGCGCTTGCAGGGACGCTTTCGCTGGAGGAGCGTTTTTTTGTGTCGCTTGTGAACGCCCTGCTCAAAAATCCCAGGATTCTTGTGCTTGACGAGCCGCCTGATATTCCCGCCGAAAAACTGCGTGCGCTCGCGAAAAACGGGATGACAATCATTCTCATAACGCACAACCTCCGCGAGTCGCTGCAAAAATCCGATGAGGTAATTCTTCTGCGCGACGGCGTTGTGCTGGAACAGAGAAATGCAAATGAGATTTCGGAGGATTACATCGCGCAGAGGCTTTATGACGTGGATTCTTCCGCTGTTGCGGAGAGTGATTTTACGGCCGTGGACATCCGCGAGGACGATTTTTTTGCCGGATTCGCGGGCAATCAAAAAATCGGGTACATTCCGTCTGATATTGCGATGCGGGCATCAAATCCCAACCTGACGATTTTGCAGCTTCTGACTTCGCGCCATTGCGGTCTGCGCCAGAGGCCGCTTGAAAATTACGCTTCAAATCTGCTTTCCCGCGCGGATGTGAGGATAAAACTGAATGAGAAAGCGTCCTGTCTTTCCGGCGGAATGCTGCAACGGCTTGTGCTTGAGCGGGAGCTGGCGGAAAATCCCAAGGAGATTTATCTTTTTAATCCGACTCATGGGCTTGACGTTCAGGCGACCGTCCGGCTTTTTTCCCGGCTTAAAAAACTTGCGGATTCCGGCACGAAGGTCTTTTTTGGAAAAGGGGAGCCGCAGCAATGAACGTGTTTTACGCAGGCTCCGCGCTGAATTTATCGGCATTGTACATGACCGCCGGGATTGGGGCGGCGGTCTCCTTGAAATCAGGGGAAATAAATTTGGGCGGCGAGGCGCAGGTCTACGCAGGCGGATTTTTGGCCGCCGTCATTTTGAGCGCGAAAATCATCAGCGCATGGCCGTCGTTTCTTGCGCTGACAGTCGCGTTTGCAGTCAGTTTCGCATTTTCCGGCGTGCTCGCGCTTTTCTGCGCATTTTTGAAGCTCCAGAAACACGCGGACTATCTTTTCACAACCTTCATCACGTCCGCCGCAGTAATCCCGCTCATCGACGGGCTGATAAGCGGCCCGTTCCGGAGCAAAACCGACAACCTGCTCGCGACGGCATTCATTCCGCAGGGTTTCCGTTTTCCCGGCATTCTAAGGCCATCCCCGCTGAACATTTCGTTTTTTTTCGCCCTGATTCTCTGCGCCTTGTTTTTTGTCCTGCTTTACCGCACCGCCTACGGCAGACGTCTCCAAATCCTCGGGATTTCCCCGGTTTTCGCGCGTTATTCAGGCTTCCGCACAGGCAGGCTTCTGTGCTCCGCGGCGTTCGTCTCAGGCGGAATGCACGGACTTTGCGGCGCGTTCGCGGTGTGCGGCACATATTTTGCCTGCCACTCCGGATTTTACAGCGGAACCGGATGGAACGCGCTTTCTGCCGCGCTGATTGCCCGCTCAAATCCGCTGCTTCTGATTCCGTCCTCCCTGGTTCTGGCTTTCATGAGCACTTACGCAGATAAAATCGCGTTGTATAACAATTTTGGCTTTGACATGAGCGCGCTGATTCAGGCGTTGGTGCTCCTTCTAATCGCGTTTCCGTATAAAATTCCGCGCGTGCCCGCCAAGGAAGTCTCAGAATGATTTTTTTTGACATGGCCGCCTATTCAGTTCCGCTTCTTCTTGCCTCAATCGGTGCGCTGTTCAGCGAGTACGCGGGCAGCCTCGCGCTTTTTCTGGATGGATTGATAAGCTTCTCCGCGTTTCTCACTTTCGCTCTCACTGCCTCAACTGGAAGCGTTGTGGCAGGAATCATCCTTTCCGTCCTCATTTCAACCGCGCTCACTTTTGCCTTCGCCGCCTTGATAGAAAAATTCCGCGCCAGCAAGTTCATCGCGGCAATCGCACTGAACCTGCTCTTTTCCGCGCTAATATCATGCCTGTCATCCGTTTTTTTTGGAACGCGGGGCGTGCTCACGTCAGATTTTTTTGTTTTCCGGCCGCAGGCTGTGAAATCCGCCTCCCTGATTTTCTGCGCCCTCTTGATTTTTTTTGCCGTGGTCTTCCTCGCAAAATCCCGGACAGGGCTTTACATCCGCATAACCGGCAGCGACCCGGAAGTGCTCCGCCACAACGGAGTGAACCCCGGCCCGGTGCGCGTCCTCTCGTGGTACATCGCCGCTTTTTACGGCGCGTTCGCGGGCAGCTTCCTTGCAATGCGAATCTCGTCTTTTGTGCCGAACATCTCAAGCGGGCGCGGGTGGATGGCTCTTGCCGCCGTTTTTCTGGGCAAAAAAAAGCCGCTGCGCATTGTCGCAGCGGTATTGATTTTCTGTTGCGCGGACTTTTTCTCGGCTTATGCGCAGAACATTCTGATTGCCTTGCCGTCCTCGTTTTTCATCGCGTTCCCGTACCTCATCATCCTGATTCTGGTGCTTTTAAGTTAAAGCGGATTTTCCCGCCTCTAGTAGCCGCCCAGAATCTGATTCAGGCGTTCCCCGCCGATAATCCGTAGGAAACTGCCGAGGCGCGGGCCTTGCTCTTTTTCAATCAGTGCTTTGTACAGCGCGGTGAACAGAGCCTTTGACTCAATCCCCATTTCTGACGCGATGTCGTACATTGCCTGCTGGCATTCCTTGTCTGTCTGGAAAGTGTCCAGCTTTGGAACGACCTCATCGCGCACACGTCTGACTGCCTCAAGGAGCGGGCCGCTCAAATCGGTTTTTGAGCCGTCTGTGCGCAGCGCGAAGCAGAATTCGGGAGCGCAGTCCGGCGCGGAATGCTGAATCCAGAACCAGGCGCACTCAATCCTGCGGCGGAGCCTCTCCTCCTGCTCAGGCTTCACATCGCCAAGCGATTTTATCACCGCGTCAAAATCCCCGGAGTGAATTTGCAGCAGAGTTGTAAGCTGGCGGATTGTGATTTGGTACGGCATGACTTCCGGGATTTTCCCGTCAATCTGGCTGAGCATATAAATGCGCTTCTCTTTGTTGAGGAGGTCGTCGCTTTTTGCCTTGTCAACGCCGTAGACAATCCGCTCGGTCTTGTCATAATCCTCGTAGACTTTGAGGACATCCATATCAAAACTGATTGAGAATTCTGTGTTCGGGCGCGTTCCCGCAAAAAGATAGCGCAGGACTTCCGCCTGATAAATGTCCAGAGCGTCCGGCAGTGCGATTACCTTGCCTTTTGATGATGACATTTTTCCCGGAACGCCTTTGAGTGTCACAAAATCGTAGCGCATTGTTACGGGCGCGTCCCATCCGTAAATTCTCTTTGAGACAAGTTTTGCGGTGTCGTAGCTTCCGCCCGGGCTGATGTGGTCTTTTCCGCCCGGTTCAAACACAACTTTCTCCTCGTTCCAGCGCATGGGCCAGTCTACGCGCCAGCCAAGTTTTGCGCCCTTGAACGTGCGGATATCGGCGGTCTCTGTGTGCCCGCACTCGCATTTGTAAGTGATTCCGTACTCGCCGTCATATCCGGAAATCTGCGTCGTGTCCTTGTTGCATTTTCCGCAGAAAACTGAGACCGGCCAGTAGACATCCTCCGGCTTCATTTTATGAGCGTCATCGCGGTATTCGTTCAGACATTCTTTGATTGTCTCGCGGTTCTGCAAAGCCTTTCTCATGCCCTCTGCGTAGCGGTTGGCGCGGTAGCGGCTTGCCTGGTAAAGAAATTCCGGATGAATGCCCACGCGCGGAAGCTGCGACTCAATGTCAACCTCGTGATGGCGCGCGTAATTCTCGTCGCGGCCGGTTGTGTCCGGCACCTCTGTAATCGGGTAGCGCAGATATTTCTCTAGCGTCTGAGGGTCTGGCATATTCGCGGGAACTTTGCGGAAAACATCGTAATCATCCCACGAATAAATGAAGCGGACGTTCTTGCCGCGGTCTCGCAGGGCACGGGCAATCAAATCCACAGTGATGATTTCCCTGAAATTCCCGATGTGCACGGTTCCGCTCGGAGTGATTCCCGAGGCGCAGGTGTAAGTCGGCAAATCGCCTTTCTCTTTTATAATCTGACTTGCCATCTGGTCTGCCCAGTGGCAGAGAAGCGGGTCTTTTCTCTCATTCTGATTTTTGTTCTGATTTTCACTGTTGCTCATTTTCTCAGTATAGCGATTTTTCTTACTTGTTTCAAATGGATGATTTTCCCGGCTGCGCAAATAAAATCCGAAATAAAACGAAATATGTTTAAAAAACGGCGGTTTGGTAGTAAAATATTTAGCATGGCCTTACGTGTTATCAATCCTGTGCTCGCAGGTTTTTATCCAGACCCATCCGTCTGCGAGGCAGACGGCGTTTTTTACATGGTATGCTCGTCATTCGCATATTTTCCCGGTCTCCCCATTTTCAGAAGCAAAAATGGATTCAAATGGGAGCAGATTGGCAACGTGATTGACCGCCCCGACCAGCTGAATTTTGACGGCGTGGGAGTCTCACGCGGACTTTTTGCCCCGACAATCCGCTATCATAATAAAAAATTCTATTGCATCTGCACTCAGGTTGATAAACTGGGCAATTTTTTTGTCACGGCGGATGACCCTGCGGGGCCGTGGTCAAATCCCATCGCGATTGAGGGCGCGGAAGGAATCGACCCGTCCTTGTTTTTTGATGATGACGGCACATCGTGGTATGTGGGCACACGTCCTGCCCCGGAAGGCCCGAAGTATGACGGCAACTGGGAAATCTGGATTCAGCGCATAAATCTTGATAACGGCGCGCTTCTTGGCGAGCCAAAGGGAATCTGGCGCGGTGCGCTCCGCAACTGCGTGTGGCCCGAAGGCCCGCACATTTATAAAATCAACGGAATGTATTACCTGATTCATGCGGAAGGCGGCACCGGCCCTGACCACGCGGTCTGTGTCGCACGCTGCCAGACAATTGACGGGGAGTGGGAAGGCAAGAAATCAAACCCGATTCTTACCCACCGGCATCTTGGCGCGTCCGCCGGAGTGCGCAACGTGGGGCACGGCGACCTTGTCTGCATGGGCGGCAGATGGTGGATGTGCTGCCTTGCCTCACGGCCTTACGGCGAGGGCGACAGCCGCTTCTGCAACATGGGGCGCGAGACATTTTTTGTGCCTGTAAAATGGGAGGACGGATGGCCGGTCTGCAGTTGGGAGACAGGCCTCATCGAAAATGCGTACAGTCTTGCGGGAAACGTCGTCGTTCGGACTGATGAGGATGCCGATGCCGTGACTTTCCCGACTATGGACGATTTTAACGAGCCTGAACTTGCGGATTACTGGATAAGCCTGCGCGAGCGCAACGAGAATTTCATCACCTGCACGCAGGTTTCCGGGAAACTCCGCATTTACGGCGGGGAGCCGCTCACCGGCAACGGAAAAGTTCACATGGCAGTGCGCCGTCAGACATCATTCAGTTTTGAGGCCTCAACAGTCGTCCATGCGAATTTTGCGCATGATAATGATGCCTGCGGAATCGTCTGCTTTCAGAACGAACGCTTCCATTTCCGCCTGCAATTGATTCAGCGCGGAAAACTTTATCTGCTCCAGCTTGTGCAGGTTGCGGACGGAAAAGAGACGCTTCTTGCCGAGGAAGTGATGACCGGCGGCTCTTCCACGCCTTACTGCGTGATTCGCGTGGTTGCGGAAGGGCAGAGACTTTTTTTTGAGTACGGGCCTGACGAGCGCAATATGCATCTGCTCAAAAATGATGTTGATGCCAGCATCCTAAGCCCGGAGAAAGCGGGCGGATTTGTGGGAACCGTTGTCGGTTTGTTTGCCGCGAGCGGAGACGGCCGCGAGTCAAATGATTTTTATGCCGATTTTGACTGGTTCAAATACGAGAATATCGGCCGCAACTGGATTTTTAAATAGTGCGGCAAAAAACAGGAGAAAGTGATGAAATCAAAACTTGCAGTAAAAGGAATTTTTGGCTCGGGCATGGTGCTGCAACGCAATAAAATCAACTGCGTTTACGGTGTGGCGGACGGCTACACGGATGTTATGATGACTTTCCGGGGCGTCACATCAATCACTCAGAGCGATGAGTTCGGCAACTGGAAACTGGAATTCAGTCCCGGCGAGGCAGGCGGTCCGTTCGAGATGGTCATCAAGGCAGACGGCGAGCGTCTTGATTATTCTGATGTTTTTGTCGGCGAGGTCTGGGTCAGCTCGGGGCAGTCGAACGCTCAGCTTCCTATGGAGCGGATGCGCTTCTCTTATCCCGAGGAATTTGCGCTGCCTGAGAATCCCAGAATCCGGATGCTGACTGTCCCGATTCGCTGGGCTTTGGACGGCGAGAAAGATTGCCTGGACGATTCTTCCGGCGCAAAATGGCTTGCGGCATCCCCGGAGAATCTGGGCGGAATGTCCGGCACTGCATATTTTTTTGCAAAGAGACTTTCCGAGGAGCTGGACGTTCCGGTTGGAATCATCAACGCGAGTCAGGGCGGCTCTCCAATCGCGTCTTGGCTTAGCAAATCGGCTTTGGAGGAGATGGGAGACAAGCGCGAGTACCTTGAGCAGCTTGAGGAGTTCGAGAATCCGGAGAACGTGCTCAAAAAACAGCGCGAGGTTGCCGAGGCGCAGAAAAGCTGGGATTTTGATTTGAACCGCCACTGCGTTTTCCCCGACACAGATTCTGATGACGGCTGGATTTCCTGCAAAATCCCCGGATATATTGATGCGCTTGACAGCGCGGGCGTTGTCTATCTGAAAAAAGACGTGATTCTGAGCGCGGAGCAGGCCGCTCATTTTAATTCCCAGAAAACATGGCTCTGGCTCGGCACGATTGTTGACGCGGACACCGCTTATGTGAACGGCTCGCAGGTGGGAAGCACTCCGTACTGCTATCCGCCGCGCCGCTACGAAGTTCCGAAAGGGCTTTTGCGCGAAGGCCGCAACGTAATCATCCTGAAAATCCAGAAAAATTCAAAGCAGGGGCGAATCCGTTTCTATGAGGAGAAGCCGTACTGTCTTTTTACGGAGGGCGTTTTTGTCGCGCCCACGGCAGTGCGCAACGTTGAGAATCATGCGGAGGGATTGTTCCCGCTTGACGGCGAGTACATTGCGCTTGACGGCGAATGGAAACTTCTTGTCGAGCGGAAAATCCGGGATTGCCCGTCTCAGGTTTTCTTTGAATGGATGCCCACCGCCTTGTACAACGGAATGCTCGCGCCGTGTTTTATGCACGCTGTCGCGGGAGTGCTGTGGTATCAGGGTGAGTCGGATGCGGGGCACGCCCAGGAATACAAGGCAATGCTCGTGAAACTCATAAATTTGTGGCGGCATAAATTTGTGTACGGCGCGAAAGACCTGCCTTTTGTCATCGTGCAGCTTCCGAATTGGAGCGATGGTCACGGCGAGGACGTTGCGATGGTGAGCAGCGGCTGGGCAGACACACGGCAGGCGCAGTTTGATGCCGCAGAGATTGCCGGCCGTTCAGGGCTTGCCGTCACAATTGATGCGGGCGAATGGAACGACCTGCATCCCGAGAAAAAAAAGACGGTGGGCAATCGCTCTGCGATGGAGGCTCTGCGGGTGGCATACGGCAAGACTTTCATTTCTGCTGCGCCCCGCGCGGATTCCTGCGAGCAGAAAGACGGGGCAATCCTCATCCATTTTGATTGCGGGAATTCCGGGCTTGCGGCTTACCGAATCACAGAGAAAGATTCTGCTGATTTCTCAAAGCCGGGCACGGCAGTCCACGGATTCAGCCTGCTTTATGAGAGCGACGGCAAACTCACCGCGGTTGAGACTCAGGGCATCCTGAAAGATTCCTCCACTGTCGAGGTTGTGCTCAAGCCGTCCGCCGGCACTCTCAAAGAGGTGCGCTACCTTTGGGCAGACAGCCCGAACCCTGTGAATTTGTACTCGCACAATCAGCTGCCTGCGATGCCGTTCAAGTTCAAAATCGGCTGAACTTTGCGTTTTTGAAAAAAAAGGTGAAGGATGGAAAATCCTTTGCCTTTTTTATTGGCCGCGTGGTCACAAAAATCAGATTTACCAGAAGATTTTTGCGGCTCTCAATTTGTCTGCGGGCGCGGGCAATGCTTGCGCCCGCGAATTTTTTGGGAAGCAGGACAAAAACAAAGCGTTTCAGCCGGATTTCATCCCGGACTCTTTTTGAAAGGCGGATTACAGGGACGCGGACGTTTTTCTCATCCAGAACCGCCCGGACTTTTTCTGCGATTTTTTTTGCGCGCGAATCAAAGACAACCGTCACATCAGAAAGATTGTCCTGCGCGGAATGAACCGCGAGCAGATCCAGAAGAGCGTAAAAATCCTGCGGAAGATTCTCTTCCAGAAGAAAAAGCGAGAAAATCCTGTGATTTTTTTGCGCGGTCTTTTTTCTCATTCCACGCTGATTTTAAATGTGACCAAATTATTATGTCAACAGTGCCGGGCAATTTCTGCGGCGGCGCGGTAAAAAAATCCGCATGATTATAATGCCCGGGCATTTGCGCGCGAAAAATTTTTGATGCAAGGCGCGGGTCAAAATCATCAGTTTTTGCGCAGTTGATGGCCCGCCAATTTTCCTGTATAATCGGATTATGAAAGTTGCGATATTTTTCGGTTCTAAGTCTGACAAGGAGACAATGAGAAAAGCCGCCGATGTTCTTGCGGAATTCGGCGTGGAGTACAAGGCTTTTGTGATTTCTGCCCACCGTGCCGGCGCGCTGCTGAAAAAAACTGTCGAGGAAGTTGAGAAAGACGGTTTTGAGGTGATTATTGCGGGCGCGGGTCTTGCGGCGGCTCTTCCCGGCGTGATTGCTGGCGAGACAATCCTGCCGGTAATCGGGGTGCCTTTGGAGTGCGTCTCCGAAAAATCAAATGGGCTTGGCGGAATGGACGCGCTTCTTTCCATTGTGCAGATGCCTCCGCAGATTCCTGTGGCAACCGTGGGGATTAACAACGCGCGGAATGCCGGTTATCTTGCCGTGCAGGTTCTTGCAATCAAATATCCGGAGCTGCGTGAGAAACTGCTCGCATTCAGAAAAAAACTTGCCGACGATGCTGCTGCATCCGGGCTTGATGTGAAATTTTAGGGGGAGACAATGGCATCATACAAAGAGTCCGGCGTGGATGTTGAGGAAGGCTACCGCGCGGTAAACAACTACAAAGAGCACGCCAAGCGCACTGCGATTCCCGGTCTTCTGACGGGGCTTGGCAGTTTTAACGGAATGTTCGAGGTTCCGAAAGGCTATAAAAATCCTGTGATTGTGAGCGGAACTGACGGAGTTGGCACAAAACTTGACATTGCGTTCCAGATGAAAAAATATGACACCGTGGGCATTGACTGCGTTGCAATGAGCGTGAATGACATCCTCTGCTCGGGTGTGCAGACGCTTTTTTTCCTTGATTATATTGCGTGCGGAAAACTTGACGCTGATGTGGCGGCCGCTCTTGTGAAAGGCGTTGCCGACGGCTGCGTTGACACGGGCTGCGCCCTGCTCGGCGGAGAGACTGCCGAGATGCCCGGCTTTTATGATGACGGAAAATATGACCTTGCTGGGTTCGGTGTCGGGGTAGGCGAGAAAAAAGACATGATTAGCGGCGAGGAAATCAGGGAGGGCGATGTCCTGATTGGTCTGTCATCAACGGGCGTTCATTCAAACGGGTTCTCTCTGGTGCGCAAGCTCGTGACGGATTTTAATGATGCGTTCGTGATTGACGGGAAAGACACCGGCAGGACAATCGGCGAGGTTCTGCTCACTCCCACCCGCATTTATGTCAAACCTGTGATGGATGTGCTGGAAAAGCACAGAAAATCGGTTCATGGGATGGTGCACGTCACCGGCGGCGGATTTTACGAGAACATCCCAAGGATGTACCCCAAGGCAAAGAACGGCAAAAAGCAGCTGATTTCTGTAATCACGCGGGACAGCTGGGATATTCCGCCTGTTTTCGGCGAGTTAATCAGGCGCGGCGCGGATTTGGGCACAATTTACAACACGTTCAACATGGGAATCGGCTTTGTGCTTGCGGTTTCGGCAAAGCAATCAGATGAGATTGTCGCGATGTTCAACGAGAACGCCCATAAATATCACAAGGATTACTGCCCTGACATGAAGGCTTATAAAATCGGGCGGGTTGAGTATGCTCGCGGCGAGGTAAAAAATCAGAAAGATTCCTTGATTTTTGAGGATTAGCCGGGGATTCGATATGGCAAGACTTAGAACAGCGGTGCTCGTGAGCGGCGGCGGCACAAATTTGCAGGCTCTGATTGATTTTGAGGCCGAGCACGGCGAGAGCTGCCCCTACCAGATTGTGTGCGTCATCTCCGACACAAAAAAAGCCTTTGCGCTTGAGCGCGCGTCAAAAGCAGGAATTCCTACCGCGGTCTGCTCGCCTTACGCTGTGATGGGCGAGGCTGCCGCAAAATCCGCGGATCGCGACACAAAACGTCTTGCGGTCTCGAACGCGGTGCTTGCGGTCTGCCGCGAAAATGACGTGCAGGCAATCGTTCATGCGGGCTTTCTGACTGTGCTTTCCGGCAAGATTCTGGAATGTTACGAGAATAAAAATCTGAATCTTCATCCGGCGCTTCTGCCAAAATTCGGCGGGGTGGGAATGTGGGGGCATCACGTGCACGAGGCGGTTCTTGCCGCGGGCGAGCGCGAGAGCGGCTGCACAGTCCACCTTGTGACCGCCGAATGCGACGCAGGAAAAATCCTGATTCAAAAGCGTGTGCCCGTCCTTCCGGATGACACTCCCGAGACCCTTTATGCGCGGATTGCGCCCAAAGAGCACGAGGCGATTGTCGAGGGGCTTTGTATGCTCGCAAAATCATTATGACGGTGAACACGACCCTCTGCTATATCGAAAAAAACGGCTGTTATCTTATGCTGCACCGCACAAAAAAGCAGGGCGATTATAATGGCGGCAAGTGGATTGGCATTGGCGGAAAATTTGAGCCGGGCGAAAGCCCCGAAGATTGCGCCGTGCGCGAGATTTCTGAGGAGACCGGGCTTGCTGTTCTGCCTCAGGATTTGGAATACCGCGGAATTGTCACTTTTGTAGATTTGACTGGTGCGGAGGCTCAGGGCAAAAAAATCATCTCGTATTCTGAGATTATGCACATTTTTCGTGCGAGGCGGTTTTCCGGCGAAGTGCGCGGGGACTGCGATGAGGGCGAGCTGGAGTGGGTTCCAATCCCGAAAATGGCCGCGCTGCCTCATTGGAAAGGCGATGAGATTTTCCTTGATTTTTTATCTTTGGACAAACCTTTTTTTTCATTAAAACTGATTTACCGGGATGGCGCTCTGATTGAGACGTATCTTGGCGGGCGGAGGTATGAGCATGATTGGAAAAACTAAATCTTTCAGCAAGGTGCTGAGCATCTGGGCAATTTCATTCGGGTGCATTGTGGGATGGGGCGCGTTCATCATGCCGGGCACAACGTTCCTGCCTGTTGCAGGGCCGGTGGGCACTGTAATCGCGATGATTTTTGGCGCGCTTACGATAATGGTCATTGCGGCGAACTTCCACAACATGATGAACCGCTCGTCAAGCACCGGCGGCGTTTTTGCCTACACAAAAGAAGTTTTTGGTTATGACCATTCGCTGATGTGCGTGTGGTCAATCGTTCTGGCTTATATTGCGATTTTGTGGGCGAACGCCACGGCAATATCGCTGATTTCCCGCTATATTTTCGGCCCGGTCTTTCAATTCGGCTTTAATTACACAGTCGCGGGCTACGATGTCTACCTTGGCGAGATTCTGCTCACAATCGTTGTGATTGTCCTGTTCGGCGTGCTCAGTGCGCTGAGCCATCAGCTTGTGCGGCTCTTGCAGAAGGCTCTGGCGGTCACGCTTTTTGCGGGCATTGTGCTCTGCTTTTTTCTGTGCCTTGTGCGGCTCAAAAATTTCCCGGAGATTTTCACGCCGATGTTCGGGCTTGGCGATGACGGCGCGGACTCCCCGTTCCTTGAGATAATGAACATTGTCGCCATGGCACCGTCCGCGTTCCTTGGCTTCTGCGTGGTCTGTCTCTTGCCGGGAAGAAGCGAATTCAGTGACGGCTCGTTTCCGCGCAGGCAATCGTTCGCAATCATGGCATCCGCGATTTTCTGCGGCATGGTCGTTTATATCCTGCTGTCAATTCTTTCTGTGGCGGTTCTGCCCGAAGGCTGCGCGAACTGGCAGGATTACATCAAAAATCTGGCGGATTACAGCGGCATGGAAGGAATCCCCACTTTTTATGCGGTGCAGAATCTTCTTGGAACCGGCGGGATTATCCTGCTTGGAATCTGTATGCTGTCCGCAATCCTCACGGGAATTCTTGGGATGTACAGGGCGGCGGCGCGGCTTCTGCTTTCCATGGCGGAGGACGATGTTCTTCCCCCGTGGTTCGGCAAGCTGAGCAAAAGCGAGCTTCCTTTTAACGCGACCATTTTCATAATGCTCGTGTCAATCATAATTCCGTTTTTCGGGCGCACCGCAATCGGCTGGATTGTCGATATATCGACTTTGAGCGCGACAATCGCGTATGCCTATGTCTCTGCGGGCAGTCTTAAAATCGCACGGCATGAGAAACGCCTCACTTTCATAATCTGCGGGATTGCCGGGCTTCTGCTTTCCGCGCTGTTTTTCCTTCCGCTCATCCCCAATCCGTGGATTATGCAGTCGTTCGAGACGGAATCCTACCTGATTCTGATGGCATGGAGCATAATCGGGCTTGTGATTTTCCGCATGGTTTTCCAGCGCGACAAGAAAAACCGCTTTG
Source organism: Treponema sp. (assembly GCA_022510865.1). Taxonomy (GTDB): domain Bacteria; phylum Spirochaetota; class Spirochaetia; order Treponematales; family Treponemataceae; genus Treponema_D. The sequence continues at coordinate 18,616 of JAFLSQ010000017.1, read as the reverse complement.
GAAATTCAAATATCATGTGGATTGCCATGCTTGCAATCGTCCTCATTTCCTCAAATATGTGGATGCGGCAGGAAATCTTGAATGAGACCGATGCGATTGTACAGGAGATAAGCGCCTACCATCAGGACAGCCACATTGAGCAGAATTTCCCGATGACATACGAGCAGGTTGAGCGCGAGCGCAATTTTATGGAAAAGCAGATGGACACGCTGCGCCGCCCCCAGTCCGCGAACAGCATTTTGCAGGTTGTGGTGATTCTGGCTGCGCTTTACATCATGCTAAGTCTTTTTTCAACGCAGATTAGGCGCGAGAAAACTCTTTCTGACGAGAAAATTGAGGCGGAGAACGCGAACAAGGCAAAGAGTCTTTTTCTGTCAAACATGAGCCATGACATCCGCACGCCAATGAACGCGATTATAGGCTACATAAATCTTGCGAAGCGCGAGAACACCACGCTGGAGGAGATGAGGAATTTCCTTCAAAAAATGGAAGGGTCAAGCCATCATCTTCTTGCGCTCATAAATGATGTGCTTGAGATGAGCCGGATTGAGAGCGGCAAAATGATGCTTGAGGAAGCCCCCTGCAATCTTAAGCGCGTGATGGCCGATGTCCGCGAGATGTTCGCGCTGCAAATGTCCGGCAAAAAAATCACTTATGAGGTGGACGCGTCAAACATAACGAATGCGGTTGTGATGTGCGACAAAAACGGATTGAACCGCGTTCTCCTGAATCTCATAAGCAATGCGTTCAAGTTCACGCCGGAGGGCGGCAAGGTCAGGGTGACGCTCACGCAGACAAGTTTCTCTGAGACTGACGGCGAGGGCGTTGGAAAATATGAGCTGAGGGTCAAGGACACTGGAATCGGGATGTCGGAGGAATTCTCTCAGCGCGTGTTCGAGGCGTTTGAGCGCGAGCGGAACAGCACCGTGAGCGGCATTCAGGGAACAGGGCTTGGCATGGCAATCACAAAAAGCATTCTTGACTTGATGGGCGGAACAATCAGCCTTGTCACTGCCCCGGAAAAAGGCACGGAATTTATAATCGAAGTGTGCTTTAAGATTGTGGACGCGGCATCTGTCGCGGATGACATTGCCGATGAGAATGCGGACAGCCGAGCTGAGGGGGGGAATTCGCTTGAGAATATGAACAGGCGGCTTCTTCTTGTGGACGACATGGAAATTAACCGCGAGATTGCAACCATGCTGCTGAGCGACATGGGCTTTGAGGTTGAGACTGCCTCGGACGGAATGGAGGCGGTTGCGAAAGTTGAGGCTGCGCCCGGCGGATATTTTGGCGCTCTTTTGATGGACATCCAGATGCCTGTGATGGACGGCTATTCCGCCACAAAAATGATTCGCGGCATGAGCGATGAGAAAAAACGCGCGGTTCCAATCATCGCGATGACGGCTAACGCCTTTGCCGAGGACGTGCAGAAAGCGAAGGACGCGGGAATGAATGCCCACGTCTCCAAGCCGATTGACCCGAATATGCTGAAAAAAACTCTTCTGGATGTCCTGAGACGCTCAGGCGCGGCCGCTACTTCAAACTGAAACTTTCCGGCAGAAGCTCCCCCAGCGTGAGGATTTTCTGGCTTCCGTCTTTGCCCACAAGGATGACTTTGAAATCCTTGCCGCAGAATTCAGCGAGCACCTGACGGCACACACCGCACGGCGGACAGAAATCCGAAATCTCGGGGATTCCGTCGGCATTCTCCGCGCCGCCGGCAATGGCAATCGCCTCAAAATCGCGGCAACCCTCGCTCACCGCCTTGAACACCGCCGTGCGCTCGGCGCAGTTTGACGGCCCGTAGGCGGCGTTCTCGATATTGCATCCGCTCCAAACAGTGCCGTCTTTTGCAAGGAGCGCGGCCCCGACGTGAAAGCGCGAGTAGGGCGCATAGGAAAGTCTGGTCATCGCAACGGATTTTTTTGCAAGCTCATCATAATTCATGGTTTTATTTTACCACATTTTCTGCTATATTTAAAATATGTCGAACGATGTGTGTGTATCTCAGGCCATAAATCTCACGAACCAGCTGATTGCCTGCCTGGACGAGGCGGAGCGTCATCTTTCCTCTGCGCGGAACTGGGGATTCCTTGATGTGCTCGGCGGCGGATTTTTCGTGGACCTCATCAAGCATTCCAAACTGAACAACGCCAAAGTCACGATGGACAAAGTGAACTATCTGATGGGCGAACTGCAACGTGTGATGGGCAGCATCGCAATCCCCGCGGACTACCGCATGAAAATCGGCGGATTCGAGACCTTCGCGGATTTCTTTTTTGACAGCGGGATTGTGGACGTGTACATGACCGCAAAAATCATGGGCAGCCTGACCGAGGTGCGGAAACTCCGGGACAGGTGCTATGATTTGAAAGCCAAACTCGGCGCACTGTGAGGCGGCTTGAAGTGCGCGGTGTTTTATTGGAATGCGCCGCACAAACAGGGCGGTCTATCAAATGAAAGCGGCGAATCTATTTGATGGATACACCGCATTTATCAAATAAACGGGGCAAATCTATCAAATAGATGAGGCGTAAGTATCAAGTAGATTCAGCGCGTTTATCAAATAGATTTGCTGCTCGCTCGGTTTTGATGACGCTCTGGGCGAGTACCGCGCGATGATATGGCATGCCTTGCGCCTCATTCCACGGTGAAAGGTGTCCATTCGATTTTGTTGTATTTCATCACTTCGTCGGCACGCTTCATTCCGCATTTTTCTAAAAGGCCACCGCGTCGTCGTTTGCGATTAGGTAGACCGCTATGTCTTTCTCACCGCCCGCAATCTGATGCGCTGTCCGGATTAGGGTGCGGCCGATTCCGCGCCGGATGTACTTCCTGTCCACGCCCAAATCCGTGACGTACATCCAGTAGCAGAAATCCGTGAGGGCGAACAGCACTCCGACAATCCTCCCGCCGTCACGAGCCACAAGGCTGATGGAGACGTTTTGCACGAGCCGCTCTATGCGCTGGGCGAAGCGTTCCTTGGGGTACTGCGAGCCTAAGTCCGTGCGCCGCAGAAAGTCGATATATTCTTCCGCAGAAAGACGCTCCTCTTTGTATGTTATGCCGCTGTGTGCCATTTTCACTCGAACTCCTGTACCGGTTCATTATACCACATACCACGGATTTCCTTGCCGCGCGATGTGAGGCTGCTGCTCCCAAATCAGCAGGTCGGAGGCGAACGCGATGAAGTCGTCCTCCGCGGGGGCGGGGATTTTCATCAAGATAAAAAAAATTTTTCATCTTGATGGACGGAAACGTTTATCTTGATAAACGCTGTATGTTCATCAAGACAGGCGTTTTTGTTTATCAAGATGAAACAGATGCGCTCATCAAGATGAACATACCTGGTTCATCTTGATGAATCAAGGCCGGTTATCTTGATAAACCCGCAGACTCATCTTGATGAATTTTGATGGCCAAGCAAGATTCCGATGAAACCGGCTGATTCTGCGGAAAAATCGGGATGCGCCCCTCACTGCGGTTCGCGGAAAGCCTGAATCAGGTGCAGCACGGCGCGGGCCTGCGCGTCCGTCAGGTGCGCGAGGGCAGCGGAAAGCTCGACGGGCGCGTCGTCCGCAGTGCTGTCGCGGTCTGTCCCGCTTTCTCCGGCGAAAAAAATCTCGGGGGTGGTCTCCAGGTAGTCGCACAGCGCGAAAAATCCCCGCAGCGATGGTGTGCGCTTGCCGTTCTCAATCAGGTTCACGTAGTTCACGTTCTGCCCGAGCGCGATGCTCATCTCGCGCGCGGAAATCCCCTGCCTGTTCCGCAGGAAGCGCAGGCGGTCGGAAAATCGTTTCTCATAGTCCGTATTGTTCATGCGCATACTATAAGATGTTATTTTTGTTGACATGAAATCTTTGAGCGTGTATTATGATTGAGTGCAATCTTAAAGATTGTAACTTTGTGTTTTCGGATGGTGCATTCGCGGCGTTCACTTCGTCATGTTTTCCCGCAGCGAGCGCGTCAATTCCTTTTCCACCGCACGCATGACATTGCTTCTGATTATGTCGATTTTTTTCTCCGACTCGGTGTCCATATTCGGTTTTTGCAGCAGCACTTGCGGCTCCACGCCAAGCGCGGCGGCAATCCGCTCTATGGTGGACAATTTGGGCACGTTCCGGTAAATCTCCATCAGGCCGATGTAGCTGGTCGCCGTGTTGCAGGCCTCCGCCAGCTGCTCCTGTGTAATCCCTTTTTCCTTGCGAATCCGTTTTATGTTGTCGATGACAGTTTTCTCTAAACTCATGGTTTCTTATAGCAATTTAGATATATTCTTATATAATTTTTATTGACTAATTTGATATAATCATTATATGATATTTGATATACAGGTGCGATGTTGCCTGTTTCATCACGCTGAATGAGGTGCCTGTGTTGACAAAATGCGCCATCCTGTGCGGCTGCGCACCGGATGATTTTCGTCAGAAAAGAATCGCTTTTCGTTGCAATGCCGTTGCTGATGTCACGGAGGCGCGCGCATGAGCGGCATGATTACGGCGAGCATGGTGCTGTACAACACGCCGAAAAATCAGGTGGACTCCCTGCTCGCGTCGGTGGCGGATTCGCGCTGCGTGAGGCGGCTCTGGGCGGTTGACAATTCGCCCGACGACCGGCGGCGGACGCTTGAACGGCAGTTTCCTTTTGTGCGCTACATCCACAACGCGAACCTCGGCTACGGCGCGAGCCATAACATCGCCCTGCGTGAGGCGATTGAGGAAGGTGCGACGTATCACGCCGTGCTGAACCCGGACATCCGCTTTGGCGGCGAGGTGCTTCCCGCGCTCGCGGCGTTCATGGATGGCAATCCCGATGCTTCCTGCGCCATGCCCGAGGTCGTCAGCCCCGGCGGTGAGCGCCAGCACCTGTGCAAGCTGCTCCCGTCCCCGGGCGACCTGATTCTGCGCCGCTTCGTCCCGCCCATGATGTTCCTGCGGCGGTGGAAGGAGAAGCGCGACGCGCGGTACTGCCTGATTGACTCGGGCTATGGGGAGGTGATGGACGTGCCGTGCCTGTCCGGGTGCTTCATGTTCCTGCGGCTTGAGACGCTCGCCCGCCACGGAATCTTCTTTGACGAGCGGTTCTTCATGTATATGGAAGACGTTGACCTCTGCCGCCGCCTGCACGCCGTCTCGCGGACGCTGTATCTCCCGCACGTGCGGATAATCCACGACCACGCGCGCGAATCGTACAGGAGCCGTCGGATGCTCGCCGCCCACCTGCGGAGCGCGGCACAGTATTTCTGCAAGTGGGGCTGGTTCTTCGATCGCGGGCGCAGTGAGACGAACGCGGCCGCTCTGCGCGGGATTTTGGACGCGGCAGGAGGACAGGGATGACCCGCTACGCGCTTCTGTGCGGCAGTGCGCCGCAGGGGAAAATGCAGAGAAAAGTGGACTCGATGTACGACACGCTGATTGCCGGCGGCTGGGACGAGCGCGACATCATGGTCTTCCCGAACGGCATCGACGAGGCCGCGCTCCTTTACGCGCTGACCAACCTGCGGATGAGCGGGCTGGGTCATCTCCTCATCTACGTGTGCACGCAGACACCCGTTGCGGACAGCGAGCGGACGGTGTGGCTCGGCGGCAACGAGATACGCAAGCGGATTCTGGAGCATCCCGCGGGTTTGGCGGGGTTCGTGCGTGCGGATGGCGCGGATGATTCGGACGCGGGGTTCGAGGTGCAGGTGGTCTACGACAGCGGCCGCGACCTCATCAGCGACGTGGACTGGAGTTACGATGACAGCCTTGTGGAGGCACGGTTCGGCGGGGAAGCAATGCCTAGGGGCGGCACGGCATGAGCAGGCGAGGAAAAATCGTTTTTGATTGTTTTTGCCGTACAGGAAATTTTTAATGATTAAAAACATCAGATTTCAATCATTAAAAACGAGAGGTTCTAACGATTGAAAACGATCGTTTTCAATGACTGAAAACAGCGGGGGTTAGGCGCACGAAACCAGTACGGTTTCATATACGCAATCAGCAAGATGCGCACTGTGCATGAGGGCTGATAAGGACGGTGAGGATTTGAGCAAAATCGGGATTTTGTATATCTGCACGGGACAGTATTCGTTGTTCTGGAGCGATTTTTATCGCACGTTTTCAGACAGATTCTGCAATGCGTCTGAATTGCATTTTTTCGTGTTCTCGGACAGGGAGGATATGCTCTTGGGGGGTAATGACAGTGCCGTTCATTTCAAAAAGATTGACAATCAGCCGTGGCCGCTCGTTACGCTCCTGCGCTTCAATATTTTCCTCTCCGTTGAGCCAGACCTGATGGAAATGGATTATCTTTTTTTCTTCAACGCAAACATGGTCTGTAAGGAGATGGTGATGGAAGAGGAGATTCTGCCGTCTCCCGACGAGCGGCTCGTTTTTGTCAGGCATCCGGGGTATATGAATACGGGTAAGATATTCATGCCGTATGACCGAAATCCGCACTCATCAGCCTATATTCCCTATAATCGCGGCGACCTGTATGTGATTGGTGCCGTTGAGGGCGGGGAGGCGGCGGCGTTCATCGCGCTGTGCAGGATGCTGAAGGACAACATAGAGAAAGATTTGAAGCAGAACATCATCGCAAAATGGCATGATGAATCGCACATCAATCATTATGTCCATACGGAGGCAGGGAAAGGCTGCAAGATATTGCCACCGTCTTATTGCTATCCTGTCGGCTTTGACGTACCGTGCGAAAGCAAAATAGCCGGTGTAAGCAAACAGGACAGATTTGATGTCGCGCAGTTCAAGACGGTGCGGGTGAAGCAGGGCTTCTTGAAGAAGTGCGTTCGGAAAGTGTGGGAGAACATAGCACCGTTCGTGCTTTTCATAAAAAGCTGCCTGCTGTTTGAGGAGGTTCGGTGAATGATGCGCACGGCTTCATTGAGGCGGAATGCCATGCTTAATGCTTCACGCACGTGCATGAATCTTGTCTTTCCGCTCATCATGTTCACGTATGCCTCCAGGGTCTTGTTGCCGGAAGGAATCGGGAGGACTGTTTTTGCCAGCTCGGTTGTCTCGTATTTTTCCATGCTCGCGATGCTGGGCATACAGGCATACGGAATACGGGAAGCCGCCAAAATCAGGGAGAATAGGGTAGCTCTCACAAAACTGGTGCGAGAAATCCTTGTCATAAACATGAGCGCCGTGGCAGTCTCGTATGTCCTGTTCTTCGTCATGATTTTTACTGTTCCGCGACTCCATGCATACCGCTCTTTGCTGACAGTATACAGCATGATGATTCTGTGCACGGCCGTCGGCATGGAATGGCTCTACACGGCTATGGAAGACTTTGCATACATCACCGTCCGCTCGCTAGTCTTTCAGGCTCTCAGCGTTGTCCTGCTGTTTGTGTTTGTCCGAGAGCAATCCGACAGCCTGAAATATGCTGCGGTAGCAGTGTTTTCAAGCGCGGGCACGGGACTGTGCAATGCCGTCCATGCAAGGAAGCTGGTTCTGAAAAAAATCGACCGACCGCTTGAAATAAAAAAGCATCTGCGGCCAGTGCTCACGATGTTTGCACTTGCGCTTACTGGAGGTGTCTACGCGTTGCTTGACGCGACGATGCTCGGGTTTTTGGGAAATGATGCCGAGGTCGGGTTGTATTCGGCTGGTACGCGGATAAATGGCATCGTCCTAAGCATGGTTGTTTCTGTCGGAGCGGTACTATTACCGCGTCTTTCCTTTTATTCTGGAAACGGCGAGCGTGAGCGTTTCTTCGTCCTGTTCGGTACGCTCGTTGAGCTGGTCGTGCTGGCGGCGTTTCCTTGCGCGGTCGGGTTGTGCGTGCTGGGAGAGCCACTGCTGCTGCTTTTCGGCGGCAAGGGATTTTCGGGTGCGCTGACTGCCATGCGGATTATGAATCCGCTTATCGTAATCGTTGGGCTGAGTAACTGCATTGGCGTTCAGCTTTTCATGCCGCTAGGCATGGAAAAAAAAACGCTGTGCTCTGACGTATGCGGTGCGCTCGTCAACATAACGCTCAACGTGCTGCTGATTCCGGGGCATGGGGCTGTCGGCGCGGCAGTCGGGACGCTCTGCGCTGAGGCAACGGTGCTTGCAGTGCAGTTTTTCTTCGCACGGAAGATTATTTCACTGAGGGGCATTCTTGCAAAATGCGCCATTTATTTCTTACTTTCCTTGCTCATGGGACTTGCTGTCCGCTTCGTTTTAGGGCTTTGCGTCGGCATGGTGATGAGAATTCTTGTTCCGGTGCTCTCAGGAATCGGCATATACGCTGTTCTTGTCCTGCTTGTGCGAAGGCAGTTCATAATGTCCCTGTTCAATGGGAGAAAACAATGGCTGGAGGCTGACGCATGAAAATTCTCGTTACTGGTGCCAACGGATTCATGGGACATGGAATAATTAGGGAGCTTTCCGAGTGCGGATGCGAGATAATCGCTTCCGATTTTACCGATTTTGAGCATGACTATGAGCATGTCGCGTCCGTTGCGGGCAATCTTTTTGAGGTGGAGAATCCCTATGAGCATTTTGGCTCGCCGGACATCGTTGTCCATCTTGCATGGCGCGACGGATTCAGGCATGGTGCTGACAGCCATATAATCGACCTGCCCAGGCATTATGCGTTCCTGAAGGATATGGTGACTGGCGGTGTGAGAAAACTGGTGGTGCTGGGCAGCATGCATGAAGTGGGGTTTCACGAGGGGAGCATCTGTGAGGACACGCCATGCAGACCGCTGTCCTTGTACGGCATTGCGAAGAATGCACTCCGGCAGGCTACGGAGCTGCTCGTCAAGGATACGGACACGAAGCTCCAGTGGGTGCGGGGATTCTACATTGTTGACAATACGGCAAAGGGCTGCTCCGTTTTTTCAAAGATTATGCAGGCGGCAGCCGAGGGGAAAAAGCATTTTCCGTTCACGTCGGGTGTGAACCAGTTTGACTTTCTTGATTTTGACGATTTTTGCAGGCAGCTCGCTGCTGTTGTGCTGAACGACACCGTTTTTGGGACGATATGCGTTTGCAGTGGTAAGCCCGAGACGCTTGCCTCCCGCACCGAGCGTTTCATAAAAGAGAACGGCCTTGACATCACACTTGATTACGGGGCTTTTCCCGACAGGTCGTATGACTCGCTTGCAGTCTGGGGCGACAGCAGGAAAATCCGGGAAATCATGGGAGGCACGCGATGAAGTCGCTTTTTCTCTCCATCCTGCGCGCGTGCAGGAATGCCATTTTTGGCAGGAAAGAGTATTTTCCCCGCTATAAACGGCAGTTCCTCGCGTTCGGGAAAGAATCGGTCGTCTTTCATCCGGCTAACATCCCAGACAGGAAATTCATTGCGATTGGCAGCAACGTGACAATCCTTCCGAACGCGCGGATGCAGGTATATAACGCCCTAACGGGTGGGAACGCCAATATAACAATTGGTAACAATTGTTATATTGGCGCCAGCCTGAGTGTCCTAGCTGGCGCAAATATCACCATAGGAAACGATGTCTTGATTGCCTCCGACGTTCTCATCACTAGCGAGAACCACGGCATGGACGTGGAGTCGGACATGCCTTACATGAGCCAGCGGCTTGAGTGCAGACCGGTCTCAATCGGCGACGGATGCTGGATTGGCGAGAAGGCTGTCATCCTGCCCGGCGTGACAATCGGCAGGAAATGCATTATAGGCGCGAGCGCGGTCGTCACGAAGGACATACCTGACTATTCGGTCGCCGTCGGCGTTCCTGCAAAGGTCATACGGACATGGGATTTCAGGAATCATATATGGAGGGCAGCGGATGAGTAAGAGGAGAAAAAAAGCAATATATGTCCTGTTGAAAGGACGGATTGGAAATCAGTTTTTTATGTACGCGTTTGCCCGTGCGCTGCAGGCGCATCTGGGGGACGATGATGCCGAAATCATTATAGACGACAGCGAAGTGCTGCGCATGGGGTGGGAGGATTCGCTCGTGCACTACGGGCTCAGGAATGTCCGTTTCGTCCATAACAGGAGCGAAGCGAAGTCGAGGCGGTGGCGGTTCCGGTATGTGCTGTTGAGGATTGCCACGCGGATCTGCGGGCATGATGCTCCGTTCTCAAAGAAATACGCGCGAGAGCTTGTCTTGCGGCCATTCTTGAGCCTATTCGGGATTTTTATGTGCGAGAACGGCTTTATGCATTTTGAATTCGGGAGAAAGTACAGGTACTTGCTATGTGGCTATTTCCAGTCCGAAAAGTACTTCGCTCCCGTAAAGGATGAACTTGTGTCATGCGTCCGCCTGCACGATGACTTTGACTACCCAGGGCTTGACCTGCTACGTTCGGCGGAATCCGTGTGCGTCTCCATAAAAGTTGAGCACAACATCGGAAGCTCTATGTACGCAGTCTGCGGAAAAGAATACTGGCAGGCGGCGATTCGCTATGTCCTCGGGAAGATACGGAATCCGCTGTTCTTCATCTGTTCGGATGACGTTGACTACGTGCGGGAGAACCTGATTGACTGCTCGCAGGTCAGCGCCGTTTTTCAGGACAGGAGCCAGCCGATTCACAAGACCCTAGCGGCCATGAGCTGCTGCAAGCATTTCATCATCGGGAACTCAAGTTTCTCATGGTGGGCGCAGTATGCGTCAAAGAATCCGGACAAAATCACCGTCGCCCCGAGCAGATGGATGCTCGTGGACATGCCAATAGACATATATCAGGACGGCTGGCATTTGATAGACGTGGAGAAATCCGGGGAGTCAGACCAATGAACACAGGTTTATTGGTCTCAGTCATCATTCCCGCCTACAACGCGGAGCGGTACGTCGAGTCCGCGCTGCGGTCGGTCATGGCGCAAAGTTACACGAACCTTGAGATTCTGGTCGCGGACGACTGCTCCTCGGACGGCACACTTTCCGTCATCGAGCGGCTTGCGGCGGAGGACGCGCGGATAACCGTCTTCCGCAACGCGGAGAACCGGGGAATCGTCAGTACGCTGAATGCCCTTGTTGATGCCGCGCGCGGTACGTACATCGCCCGCATGGACGCGGATGACATCTGTATGCCGCGGCGCATTGAGCGGCAGGTCGCGTTCCTTGAGAGCCATCCCGACTATGCGCTGTGCGGGACGAACGCATGGCACATCGATGAGGACGGACGGCGGATAGGGAAGACACGTCTGCCGACTTCCTGTGATGACAACCGCTTTTTCCTCCGCTTCTATTCGACGCTCTATCATCCGACGGTCATGGCTCGCTCGGAAGTCCTGCGACAGAATTCCTATTCCGCGGATTTTCCGTATGCGGAGGACTATGAGCTGTGGTGTCGTCTTGTGTTCGCGCGTGGCATGAATGCCGCGAACCTTGCGGAACGGCTGCTCCTGTACCGGGTGTCCAGCTCCCAGTCCAGTGCCACGCATTGCGCGGAGCAAACGCGCAGCAGCGCACGGATTTTTGACGCACACGACATCATAAACAAAGAGCACGTGCCTTTCCATCAAAACATATTCTTTGCCCACGAGCGGAGCCTGAGCAACGCCGATGAGCTGATGTATGCGAAGACGGCGGGACGGTCGCTGCGCCATAGGCGGATGCGCTTTTCATGCCTTGCATATCAGAAACTGCTGTTCCATGCGTCAAAGTGCTTCGGCATGGGCACTCTGACGTTCTTTGCCATGAATCCGCTCGGGATATGTGCGTTGGCAGGGCTTGCCGCAAAAAGGATGGGGAAAAGATTGCGCATGGTGTTTCAATATGCAGTGCGGTTTGATGCAAAGCTTGTTGCTGATGGGGATGTCCAAACTGCAAATTCTAGCGGAGGTGTGGAATGATACCCAAAACAATCCACTACTGCTGGTTCGGCGGGAATCCGCTGCCTGACTTGGCACAAAAATGCATCGCCTCGTGGAGGAAGTTCCTGCCAGACTATGAAATCCGCGAGTGGAACGAGGACAACTACGACGTGCGGAAAATCCCGTACACGGCGCAAGCCTATGATGCAGGGAAATACGCCTTCGTGAGCGACTACGCGCGGTTCGACATCCTCCATGAGTACGGTGGCATCTACTTTGACACCGATGTCGAGGTGATACGGCCGCTCGACGACATCTTGGAGCGCGGGGCGTTCATGGGCGTTGAGCGCGCGGGTGCGCTTGCCGCCGGGCTCGGCATGGCAAGCCCGGCGGCAAGCCGAATCTTCCGAGAGGTTCTTGACTCTTACGAAGCATCCGTATTCCTGCGGGCGGACGGTACGATGGATTTGACCACCGTCGTGGAGCGGGTGAGCAGCATCTTTAAGCGGCACGGCTTCACCGACCGCGACGAAATCCAACAGGTTGTAGGCATCACCGTGTACCCCGCCGAGTATTTCTGCCCGATGAATATGTTTACCCATGAGTTGCATATTACTGAAAACACGGCGGCAATCCATCACTATTCAGCAAGTTGGATAAATGAGTTTGACCAAAAGTATGCGGACATACGGAAAAAGTTGATATATCGGTTCGGCGTAAAACTCGGGGCGTTCCTTGCAAGGACGTGGTTTTTCTTTGCGAATATGCGGCACATCGGCGTGAAAACCTCATTCACGCGAATGGGGGCATATTTGCGCAAGGCGTTGTGGAAAAGATAATGAGTGCTGTTCGGGATGCTCGGTTTTATGATTTATAAGTATATTCTTGCTTTCTTTGTGCTTACATTGTTTTCGGTCTCATCTGATAAAAAGACGGCAATATGCAGGAGCCAGACTGGATATGCGTGGTCGCTTACGCTCTGTTCTTTGATTGTCCTTGCTTTCCTAGTCGGTGTAAATGAAATGCGTGCCGATTTTGTGGAATACCTTGATTTTTTCAGAAAAAGTCCTCTGCTGTTTTCCGACGGATTTCTTGAATACGCAATGACACAGCATACGGAAATTGGATATAACTGTTTTCAGGCATTCGTGAAAATGCTTTTCCATTCGCCAACCGCATGGTTCATCATTTTTTGTTTTGTGAGTTTTGCTTTCCGCTATAGCTTCTACAGAGAATTCGTTCCTTTGGCCGATATTGGTATCGTTTTCTTTGCATTTTTCTCTCAGGAATTTTTACGAAAAGACTGCGTTCAGATACGAAATGGATTCGCGTCATCGCTTGTGCTGTATTCACTGGTTTTCCTATACAAGGAAAGCCGAGGAAAATTTGTCGCCACGGTGCTTTCCGCAGCCTGCTTTCAAAGTACGGCGCTCGTCGCCTTGCCTCTTGTCGTTGTGCGTACGGAAAATTCGAAGAAGTACGAATCATTCTTGTGCCTGTTCTTTCTATGCGGGATTGTTGTTACGCTGCTGTTTCCAGTCAAAAAGGTATTCTTCTTTTTTGAGGACGTGGGGGTGTTGCCGAAAGGGATCGCGACCTATCTTTATTGGTCTGATTATGCGAAGCCTATGTCCTTGACGAATCCTATGCTAGTGAAACAAATTTTCTTATCAGTTTGGATTATTCGCAAAAGGAAAAAGTGGTTTTGCGATAGATGTATATTTTTCTTGGGGCAAATATACCTTGTCAGTACCGTTTACTATCTCGTTTTCAGGGATTTTGAGATACTTGCCGGGCGATTTGGCAGTCTTTTTTATGCGGTCGAAGCTCCGCTGCTACTATTGATGATAAAAAAATCCAACAGGCACATAGTCATCAAAAAATTATTTGTGTATGGATTTTATTTCTGTTTCTTTCTGTACAACATGCTGTCATATCAGGATGTACTTGGCTGGCGCTTCCGTTGGTATTGACGCTAGGAGTGAGTATGCATGCCAATGGTTTGGGGCTGAAAATCAGCGGCATAGTATTGATGAGGGGGCAAAAATGAGGATTGCGTATATTCTGCCGAGTCTTGCGGCGAAGGCTCCGGTTTTCATCGCAAAGCGGTTGAGCGATTATTTCATCGGTAAGGGAGACTTGGTGTCGGTTTTTTACTTTGACGATAAGACGGGCATTGATTTTATGTGCCCCATGCATCGCATAAAAATGTCCGAGCCGATTGACTTTGATTCGTTCGACATCATCCATTCACACATGATGCGTCCCGACAGGTACGTGTCTTGCTTCTCCCACCGCATACGGAGCGCACGGACGGTCTCCACCGTACATTGCGACATCCGTGACGATTTGCGCTGGAGCTACGGAACAGCCGTCTCTTCGGTATATGCTCGTCGGTGGCTTAGCTGGCTAAAATCGTTTGACGCGACAGTTCAAATCAATGATTTTCTGATGGATTTGTACGCAAAGACGCTTTCTCAGAATCATCTGATTTACAATGGAGTCTCTGTTTCTCCCGAGCAGGACGATTATACCGAAATCGTGTGTGCTGCCGGTGCGTTCAGGGAGCGTGGGCTTTCAGTTGTCTGCTCATATTCAGGCATAGTCCGGCGCAAGGGGCTGAAGCAGATTCTCAGGCTGCTGGAGATGCGTCATGACATTGCGTATATTTGCATCGGTGACGGAAAGCAGAAACAGGAACTTGAAGATTATGCGCGTCGTGCTGGAATCTCAGGAAGGATTTTGTTCTCGCCGTTCAAGAAAAATCCCTGTTACGTAATGCGGCATGTCGATGTTTTTATGATTCCGTCACATTCCGAAGGCTTCCCGCTCGCACTCCTTGAGGCGGGTAGTATAGGCGCGTCCGCAGTCTGCTCTGATATTCCGGCATTCTCGCCATTTTCAGAGAGAGAGGTCTCAAAATTCCGCCTTGGAGACATATGTTCCATGAGCCGCGCCGTTGATGAAGCTCTAAGAATGAAAGCGGAAAAGTCCGCCGCATTGAAAAACAGGATTGCGGAACGTTTTTCAGAGGAGAAGATGTTCGCGGAGTATGAGAGGCTGTACCGGGTGCTGATGGCGCAACGGCAGACGGCAACTTAGCAAGTTTCCGCACCGTCGTTATGCGAGCACCGGCCGCTTCTTTTTCTTGGCGCATTGCACAGGGCAAGTTGATAAGGGTCTGATAGGAAATGCCTATCTCCTCCGCAAACGCCTTGAACTGCGCCACTGCGCCGTTGTCAGCCAGTGCAATATCTCCCTCTTATTCACGTGTGGCAGAAACGGTATTATGGACAACAACATTGCCGTTCTCGATGTCGAAAATATGCCACCAAATGCCTGTTTTTCTAATGGGAACGCTGTACGTGCCTATATCGGCATTGTCGATGGCGAGCTGCACCCTTGCTCCGCTTTGAGAAAGGTCGCTGCTTGAGGGACTCGATTTGTTTGTGTAATCGTGAATGTAGAATTGGTACAAAGCCTCTTCGCTTCTATTGTGTACCGTGATTGTTTCAGGACCTTCATAATCTATGTCATCCCTGTCCAAGTCTATGACATCTGAGCCGGAAGAGTGCATATTGTCGAAATAGACGTGCCTTGCGCCACTGAAAACATGCAGATCCAAATTTGCGGGAAGAAGACCCCAGTTCAGCACGACTTTTATGCTTCCGCCTTCACCTTCCACAACCCGCGCCACAGAATATGATGGCGGAGTTTGCACCGCTCCTCCTTCTGTCGAGAAATTCGTTTTCGTGGCGATATGACCATCGCTTTCTATAAGCAGGCTGTGCTGTCCGTCAGAAAGACCGTCTGGCAGCTCCGCGTCTCCTGCTTCGTCAGTTGTGGTGCGCATTGTCTCGTCCACAGTAAGGCGGGCGAGCGCGATTGGGTTTCCTGTGTCGCTGTCCGTCACGTGAATCATGCGCTTTTCTGGCTCTGCGTGATTGGGCGGATCTGCAAGGCAAACCCACAATCTGCTGTTTATTTCGATATGTTTTTTCAAAGGCTGCTCGATTCCGTCCCGCAGTTTAAGCGCGTCTTTCGCATTAGAGAAAGGCTCGGAAAGAAGCACACGGTACAACGTCTGTCCCGCATTCTCCGCCTTGGACACAAAAGTGGGCACGGATTGGGCGGCAAGACTTTCCTTGAACTGCTCCGCGTTTGCACGTTCTCTGAACGAGCCAAGGCAGACAAACCAGTCTTTTGCAAAAAGAGGCGGCATTGCTGCAAGACTGAAAATAATAAGAAAAACGATTGACCTGCCGATTTTCATAAAAACCTCAAAATTGGAAAGTTTCAACATTATCCGATGTATGACGTGTGTTGTCAAGACACGGCTCTACCGTATCATACTGCGGAAAAACAATTTCCTGTGTTCCTTCCTTGCCATTTTCCCCGATTAGTGCTACGGTTGATTGCGGGCGGCTTGTCGTCCAAGGAGAACACAATGGACTTGTTCAAAGGAAAGACGGTCATCATCACTGGCGGTGGGCGGGCGCGCGGTTTTGAGTGACGGCTCGTGCGGAAATCACGCCTTTGCTTAAAGAATAGGCGGCGGGAGAATAAAACTAGTTCACTTATGGCTCTGGATTTGCCCGCGCTTTTTTGATGCGCTCATCTTTCTTGCTCTTGTTCCCATATATGAACACACCTACCAAAGAAGCCAAAGCACCCAAAATCGCGGTAATGCCAAGCGTGTCCTTATCAAGATAAATCAAAAATGCGCCTATCAGAATTGTAACCAAAGCCAATATAAAAGCAAAAACCTGTCCCCTGGCGGAATTCTTTATGCCAGAATCAATGGCTTTGTTTTCAAGGGACATCCTGTGTTCGGACTGCTTGACATACCGCTCCATCAATTTTTCTGCGAAGCCCGGATATACAGATTCATAATGCTCCAATTCGTTTGCCGGCGGGAAAGGCCCGGAATAAAATTCTGTAACACTTCTTTCTGAATGAACAAGCCCCCTATCCTTTCGGGGTTGTTCCTTTTGAAGATTCTTAGACATGGGCAGCTACCGCCGAGTTGTAAGCCTTAACAAAGTCCGCCTTTATTGCGTTGATGTCCGCCCTTACTGCGCGGGCATCAGCCGCAGCTTCAGAACTTGAGTCGTTATATTCCTGAGCGATGCCGAATAAGTCAATGACGCTCATAGCACCGTCTATAAAGGACGGAGTTGCAAACAGAAAATCAGACATCACAAGCACCTCTCTTCATGTTTAAGGAACATATGAAAGTATTATATTATACTATTATATTTTCGGAGTTTTGTCACAGAAATTCGATACTGTTTGTTACATTTCGCCATCGCTCGATGTTCTGTTCAAAAACAACTGCGCTCTAAAAGACCGTCAATTACATTTCACGGCGGAGAGCAAGGTTTTACGTGTGATTGCCGTCGAACGCGAAGAAACGAGCCGCCATCCCCCTACATATCCTCCATCGAAAGCCCCTGCACCGTGCATGTGTAGCCGGGCAGATTCTGCATGAAAGTCTGGCATTTCTGCTCAAGCGCGGCAAGGTCAATCTTCTTGCGCTGGCGTTTCACCTCGTAGGCCGTGCAGGTCTTTTCCGCGTCGTTAACGGTGATGATGTCGATTTCGTTTAGGGATTTCCGGTCCCACCATCCACCGATTCTCGCGGGCTGCTCGTCCTCGATGATTTTGGCGGTGAAGTAGCGCTCCAGCGTCATGCCCGTAAACGGCTCGTAGTCCCGCTCGATGCGCTCGCGCAGTGTGTCGTAGCTGCCCAGCTCGATGAGGTCCTGGTTCGCGTAGATGAAGCGGAAGTAGAAGCGCATGTACTCGTCCACGATGCGCCAGCGGATGCCGCGGCTCTCAGGTCGTGCGCACAGCGGGCGTACCGGCTCGATTATTCCGAAGACTTTCTGTAGGTTCTGGAGATACGCGCCGGTGTTCTTCTGGATTACGGAGTCAATCTCGCTCTGCGAGGTTAGTCCGCCTGAAATCGCGCAGAGGATTGAGAAGTACGTCCCATAGTCCTTCCCGATTTCGTTTATAAGGATGTCCTTGCCGTCAATCAGGAAAGGGGATGCCATGTTGGTGACGCAGCGGAGCATCCGCCGTTTCGTGGTCGCCCCCGCAAACATCAGCAAAAAGACGTACTTTGCGACCCCGCCCGAGAGCATGTACAGGCAGAGCAGATCCTCGGGCGCGTAGCCGGGGTTGTAATCGCCCAGAATCTGCTTCACCACGGACGGCGCGAAGGGCTTTATGTGCATGAAGTGCGTCGCCCGCCCGAAAAGCGGCTCTTTCTGCTCCCGGAAGATTCTCGTCATCATGGAGTAGACCGAGCCGCAGGCAATCAGGCTGATTTTTGAGTCCGCCTTGCGCGAATCCCAGAGGTCCTGCATCTGGCTGAAGAACGCGCTGTTGACGAATTCCAGGTCCTGGAACTCGTCAATCACGAGCGTGAAGTGCTGCTGCCGCGAGTAGTCCATGATTTGCCCGAACAGGTCGCTGAGCGTCTGAACCTGCCCGAAAATCCTCAGTCCCAGCGACTCCCGCAGGATTTCCTGCCATCTCTCGCACAGCGATTTTTCCGTGGTTCGGCTAGTGAAGAGGTACGCGCCTTTTTTGTCCTCCAGCGATTTTTTTATCAGCTCCGTCTTGCCCACGCGCCGCCTGCCGGTGATGACGGTGAAGCATGCGTGGTTTTCCGCCTGCGCGTAGATTTCGTCGATGACATCCAGTTCTCGCTGCCGTCCGTAGAAGAATTCCATGTTTGAGTCTCCTGTAATGGCTATTAATATAATGCTTATTAGTATAATCGTCATTATATTATGATTGCTTCTGGCAGTCAATCCGGATGTGTCCAGAGATTTTCTGCCCATGCTCGTGCGTTCTGCGCCTCCGCTTCCTTGTAATTTGCGCG
>JAFLSQ010000016.1:268-46738 GCA_022510865.1 Treponema sp. | reverse complement strand
TAGAATACGATGCCCGCCGCAAAAAGCAGGATTTGCTGGGCACACAGCGCATTCTTCCCGAGGCGCGGCGCAAGGTGGTACAGCGCGGCGACCGCAACGAAGAACACGGCGAATGAAAACGATATGAACGGCATAGATAATCCTCTTGCAGACTGCAATAAACGGATGTCCAAAAACGGCAAGAAAATCGCAGAAAAAGCCATTTATTACAGTTTTGTTATCACAAGATATACTATAAGGCAGTTTATTTTGTCAAGATGCCATTTATTACATATCATAAGGCATGGGCTTTGCTGAGAATTTGAGGGACGAGTTGGAATATCAGGGGATGCAGGTGAAAGAGCTTGCCGAGAGAACCGGAATCAGCATCAACACGCTGAACAAATACAGGCCGGGAAGCGAGGTTGCGCCCACGATAGACAACGCGCTCAAAATCGCGCGGGTGCTGAAAGTCTCGCTGGATTATCTTGCCACCGGCAGCGACGCTTTTGATGCGCTCACAGTTCCGGGAGCGCAGTCCATCATCAGAAAAATCCGCAGGCTCTCCGCAAAGGATTTGGATGCCGTGAGTGCGGTCGTGGATTCCATTTATGAAAAGTATGTGTGATTGCTCTGCGTCATCGTCCACTGTAAATCCTGCGCAAAATGTGATACAATATCCTTATGAGCGATGAGCAGGATTTCAGCGCGATTGTTCGCGCGGATTTAAAAGACAGGTTTGACGAGCAGGACAACAGCCTGCGCCCGTCAATGCTCTCTGATTTTCTTGGGCAGGAGGGCGTGAAAAAAAATCTGCGCACTTTCATCGAGGCGGCGAAACTCCGCGAGGAGCCGCTGGATCATCTTCTTCTGATTGGCCCGCCCGGGCTTGGCAAGACCACGCTCGCCCAGATTACCGCCCACGAGCTTGGAGTTGATTTCAAAGTCACATCCGCGCCCGCGCTTGAAAAGCCCAAGGATTTGGCAGGAATCCTCTCCACAATCTCGCCGCGCACGGTTTTTTTCATCGATGAGATTCACCGGCTGAAGCCCGCCATCGAGGAGATGCTCTACATCGCCATGGAGGATTTTGAGCTTGACTGGATTATAGGGCAGGGCGCGGCCGCAAGGACAGTCCGCATCCCAATTCCGCCGTTCACCCTTGTTGGCGCGACCACAAAGGCCGGGAGCGTCAGCTCGCCGCTCAGAAGCCGCTTCGGTTTTATACCGCGCTTTGAGTTCTACACGCAGGCCGAGCTTTCTTCTATCATAAAACGCTCCGCGAATATCCTTGAGATTGGGATTGATGACGATGCCGCGCTTCTTCTGGCGCAGTGCTGCCGGGGAACGCCGCGTGTGGCCAACCGCGTTCTGCGCCGCATGAGGGACTTCGCGCAGGTTGCGGGAAGCAGGACAATCACCACCGGGATTGTTGATGACGGACTTACCCGCCTTGAGATTGACTCGATGGGACTTGAGAAATATGACCGCGAGATTCTGCGCTCGATAATCCAGAATTTTGGGGGAGGACCGGTGGGTGCGGAGACGCTGGCAATATCAATCGGCGAGAGCATGGACACTCTGGAGGATTATTACGAGCCGTATCTGATTCAGTGCGGATTTTTGCAGCGCACCCCGCGCGGCAGAACGGTCACAGAGCGGGCGTATGCACACCTTGGTCTTGCCCGGGCGAATCCTGCGGACGGTGCGGAGGGGCAGGGGAGTTTGTTCTAGCGGCCGCAGGAACATCCCCTGATTTTATTTCTTTTTTTATTCTTCCAGAAGCCTTCCGATGTGCCGCTTCTCAAAGAACAGGTCTCGGTTGGTCAGCACAATAATCGCCGCCACAACCGCAATCACGAACGTCTCTATGATTTTGGTCTCCGCTGTCATGTTGATTTTTTCCTGCATGATGTTTATGAACACGTGGAAGATAATCGTTGCCAGCATGGAGCGGCGGTTCTTCACATAAACCCAGGTCTGGATGAAATCCAGCGGAATCACGCTTGCAAGGAAGTTCACCACGTAAATCACGCCCATCTGGCGCAGGCCGTACTGGTACGTGCCGTCCACCCAGAAAAGCGGAAGATGCCACGCCGCCCACACGCAGCCGAAGATGATTGACTCGGTGAACCATGTGTGGTACGCGCCCACCGCATCCTCGCCGTAGCCGCGCCAGCCGAATTCCTCAATGCACGAGGCAAGCAGGATTGTCAGAAGCGCGGATGTGCCGCCCACCGAGAACGAGAAATCCTCCGTGAACGAGAACTGGTCAGGTGAGCCGCCGAACAGCAGGGAAATCAGGATTGAGACGGCCACTGATGCCGCGAACACAAGCACGGCAATCAGGATTGAGAGCGGCCTTATGCGGTAAAAGCCCGTGAGCTTTCTCTTGAAGTCAGTTTTCAGCGCGGCGTTCTTTGACAGCAGGACCGTCAGCACTGCGACCGCCGCGGGCATGAACATTCCCGCCAGCATGAAGCCGACAAGCGACGCGCCCTCGTTGAATGCGATTGCCAGACCCCAGCAGAGCCACGTGAGCGCGAAAACCGTCACATAAAAGCGCACCGGGCGGTAGATGTACGCCGCGTTCCCGGTGGATTTCTCCTCTTTTTTGTCCATAAAATCCTCCATGTATGGTTATGCTTTTTTCCTGTCAATCACAAGCTCGCTTCTCATTCCGTTCAGTTCGATTATGTTCTGCGCGTCCGGGGCAGAAAAATCCTGCGATGGATTTCCGTCCTCCTCAAAAATCACGGAATTCCCGTGGCCTCTGACGCTTGTCCTGAACTCAAAGCCGTCCGGCACAGAAAGCCTGCTCGTGGCGTTCAGCTGGTTCACCTCAAGCGCGCCGGTAAAATCGCGCAGTTCCATCGCAATGTCAAGGTTGCAGTTCACCTCCACCGTTCCGCGCGATGAGGCAATGCGCAGCACCGGCATCCGCCCGTCAATCTCGATTCTCTCGCACTCAACGCCGCGCACGTCAAGGCTCTGGCAGTTCGCGGCAATCTCCACGTGCCCAAGGTACTTGTTTGGGAGAATCACTTCTATAAAAATCTCTTTTTTTGCGGCAGTCTCGCTCACAGATTTTGACAGCCGCACATCAACGTCAATCCTGTTCCTGATGTCGTCGATTTTCGTCTTGATTTCCTCGCGCAGCCTTTCAAGCGTGTCCGATGTTATGATGATTTTGATTTTCTCGCCGTCGCCGCCGGTCACGCTCACCTCACGCGCCGAGCCTAGTTTAAGGTCAAACGTCTTGATTCCGTCAATGTCATATTCGGTGACGCTCTCGAACTGCCTCGCCGCTTTTGCTGTCACGGATTTCCCGTCCGACACAAGGTCATCCACGGCAATCCCGAAGAGCGCGGATATTGTCATCAGGTTCGCAATATCAGGGATTCCCTTGTCCGTCTCCCATTTTGTGACCGCCTGACGGCTCACGTTCAGCCGCTCCGCCAGCTCCTCCTGCGAAAGCCCGGAAGCCTTCCGCGATTCCCTAAGTTTCTCTGCGAATGTCATTTTTCCTCCTTGCAGGATGCGTGGGCGGGCAGCGAATGGGCAGTTCAAAAAAACTGCAAGGCGAGCCATCCGCGCAATCCAATCGGATGCTCAGACCTCCGTCAAAATCCTGCCCGGCCAGACGCGCCGGATTCTTATGCTTTTATTTTATACATTTTCGCCGGTTTTGATAGAACGCGTCATCGACTTTCTGCGGATTTTCTGCTACTTTCCGTAGCATTTCATTGCTCGCATTTCCGCGCGTTTTGTGCTACAATCTGCGAATGCTTACATCTGACTTTTACTTTGACCTGCCAGAGGAGCTGATTGCCCAGCATCCGAGCGGAGAGCGCGGGCAGGACAGGCTCATGCTCCTCAACCGTGCTACGGGCGCGGTTGAGCACCAGATGATGGACAATCTTCCTTCTTTGATTGAGCCGGGCACTCTGATGGTGTTCAACAACAGCCGCGTCCGCCGCGCGAGGGTTTACGGCATAAAGGAGACGACCGGGCGCGAGACCGAATTCATGTTCCTGAACACTGTGGACAAGGACTGCCTTGTCTGGAACACGATGGTGAAATCCGCGAAAAAGCAGAAGCCCGGAATGCGCTACAAATTTCCCGACGGAACTGTGGCCCAGATTGTCGCGCATGACGGCAACGAGGGCACAGAATTCCGCTCTTTGAAATTCGATTCTGCGATAGACGAGGCATGGTTCGAGCGCAACGGGCACATCCCGCTGCCGCCTTACATCAGGCGCGGTGACACGGACGATGACGCGGAGCGTTATCAGAATGTCTATGCCACTGACACAGGAAGCGCGGCGTGCCCCACGGCCGGCCTTCATTTTACGGAGGATATGCTCGCGCGGCTGGATGCCGCCGGGATTCAGCGGTGCTTTGTGACGCTGCACGTGGGGCTTGGAACGTTCCTTCCGGTGCGCGAGCAGAGCGTGGAGAATCACAGGATGCACGAGGAATGGTACTCAATCCCCAAGGAGAGCGCGGACGCAATCAACCGTGCAAAGGCGGACGGACGGCCTGTCCTTGCGGTGGGCACAACGAGCGTCCGGACTTTGGAGAGCGCGGCGGCTCGGCTTAGTGCGGGCGGCACAACTCCCGGCACGGACGGCATCTGGGTGGGCGCGGGCACGTCATCCACAAGAATTTTCATGTATCCGGGCTACAAGTTCAGCGTCGTTGACAAAATGTTCACGAATTTCCACACGCCGGAGAGCACACTTATTATGCTTGTGAGCGCGTTCGCCGGGCGCGAGAGGATTCTGAGCGCGTACAGGGCTGCGGTCAGCGAGCGTTACCGTTTTTTCAGTTACGGTGACTGTATGCTCATCACCTAGCGGCGGATTTTCCTGCTCAGGTTTTCAGGTTAGCTGCTCAAAACTGTAGCGCGCTATGTTGTAGAACTGCTGTCGCAGCACATCAGAAATCATCTGGTCTTTGGCGGCCCTGCCGAATTCGCGGTGCAGCGACTCCTCAATCTGCGAGACTTCTTTCTGAGTGAGCGGCAGGCGTTTTCCCATCAGCGAGTTCTCAAAATCCTTGCTGGAGAAAGTGAACGGCCCCGCGAACGCAAGGCGCACGTTCAGAATGGTGCTTTTCTCCATGTCGGCAAGGAACGCCACGGACGCATACTGATGGTCAGCCTTCTGCTCCGAGCCTATCCGCCGGAAAATCGAAAGCTCCGGCCGCATGATTGGAATCCTGATGTTCGTGAGCACAAAGCCGTCTGGAATCCCCTTGAAGTTCTTGATGCTCTCGTTGCGCGTCTCTGTCTGATTTTTAAACTCAAGCCGCGCGTCCAGCGCCATCAGCGGTGCAAAAAGCGTGAGCCTGTGATCCATGTTGCAGATGTTCCCGCCTATTGTGGCGATGTTCCTTATCTGCGGATTTGCGATGCTGCTGACTGCCTCGCAAAGAATCTGCGGAAGGTGCGTCTGCCCTATGCTCAGAAGGCTTGCGAGCGTCGCGCCCGGGCCAACGTCAATGAAACGCTCATGCCTTACTATCTGCGAGAGGTCTTTTATCCCGAAGACAGAGATGAATTTATCTGGCAGCGTCTGGATTCTCGTGCATCCGCCCACGACTTTTGTTCCGGGATTGTTCGAGAGCAGTTTTATCAGCTCGTATGAATTCTTGGCGTATAAAATGGTCTTACTCATTGGGCATAATCCCCTTCATGCTCTTCTCTTTGATTTTAATGGCGTGGATGATTCCGTTTGAGAGCGTCTCCATGTCTGTGCAGCACGGCGAGAGGCTTTTTATCTGCTCGGCAATCTCTTCTTTTGTGATTGTCTTGCCCATGCTCAGAATATGATATGCGGCGAAGATTTTGCCCGCGTTGCAGTGCCCGCAGAGTTTTATTCCGGCTTTCGCGAATCCCTCAAGGATTATCCTGTAGTCGTCTGTGCGGGAGAAGCTCTCCAGCGTGATGATTGTAGCGTCCTTGGCAAGCCCCACCGGCATTTTGCAGGATGACACCGGCTTGTCATCAAAAAGCACGGAGCACGCGCCGCAGAATCCCTCCTGGCATCCGCTTTTCACGGATATGCAGCCGTAGTCGTGCAGTATTTTCATCAGCGAGTCCTCTGGCTGTGCCTCAAGCACGATTTTATCCCCGTTCAAAGTTAAAGGTATCCTCATCATTCTCCTCTCTTACTTTTTGCTGCTCTTGTTCTTAATCAGCGTGAAGAGCCTTCCTTCCGAGCACGGCAGGGAAGTCAGCTGTTTTGTGAGCGCGAGCGAGAGCGCGGACGAGAACGCCGCAGGAATGATGTTGTGCACAAGCCCTCCAATCTGCCCGGATTTGTTGTCCGATTTCATGAAAGAGATGTGTATCTCATCGCACTGGATAGTCTTGTCGCGCACGAGCATCGCAAGCTCCTGCTGCACTTCCATGCGCACGGTTCTGATTGCCGCGGCCTCGTCAAAAATCTCACCGCAGTCAACCGCAATCCAAATCCCTTTGATTTTCTCGTTGTAAGTGTAGGTATCAAGCTCAATCTCTACGACTGCTGTCGCGAACGACGTGGCTGAGAACGGAGTGCCCGTGAAACGCTCCTTATCCCACTTTTTTTTGGTGCTCTTGAGTACGCCTTTTTTTGCGGAGATTGGGAGCGGCTGATGGAAACGCTTTTTCTGGATTTCCGCGCAGCATTTTTTTATCAGGTCGTTCATTATTCCGATTGACGTGAAAGTGTCCTCCGGGGATGAGGGCAGGGTGTCCACCGTGAAATTCGAGTCAATCTCGATGTTCTGCGGCGGAGTCCCGAGAATGTCCGCGACGCTTTTTTTCCACAGCCCCTGAACCACGGATGACGGCTTTATGGCGTGGATAATCACACGGTCATCTTTTAAAAGCGTCACCTCAATCTTTGAGTCGTATGAGAACGATGTCACGCCGCTGTAGCCGGAGACGGTGTACGCGCTGGCAAGCCCCACGCCGCGCAGCGGAAGCGCGAAAAACGGCTTGCCCGATTTCTCTATCCGGTCGATTGCCTCCATGTGGAACGAGGCGTATTTGCGGTTGAAGTCGCTGTCTTTCAGAACCGATTTCATCGTCGTGTCCAGCCCGCAGATTTGTATGTCGAACGGGAATACTTTCTGCTTTTTCTCATCGAATGAGTTGAGCGAGTTCATCAGCCTGAATTCATCCGGGAAAATTTTTATCTTGTTGCAGATTTTCTGCACCTCGTTCTCAATTGCAAAGAATGCCTGCGAGTCAATGCTCTGCACGCAGATTGTCGTGGGCGCTTTCTTTGATGTGTGCGCCGTCGCGACAATGTGAAGGTTCTCCGGCTTGTAGAAACTGAATGACGCCAGCGTGATTCTGTCCACAATCTCCTGCGCGAACGGATTTGAAAGACCGATGTCTATGTCAATCAGGATTTTCATCGCGTGGAGTTTTCCCTCCTGCGTGACGGCGGTCTTGTATTTTATTGTGGTTATCACGCCCGGAATCATGTAGTGCTCCTGCTCCTCCTGCGAGAGCACAAGTTTCACGGGCTTTTTTGACAGGTATGCGGCAATCGCCGTCTGGACTGCGGTCTGGGTCGTCCTCCAAAGTCCGTTCGGAAAAATCTCCGCGCTTTTTGTCTTGTGTATGAAAATGTTCTCCGGCGGAATTCTCAGGGACTCCGAGATGGATTTCTGCACCAGGCTTGTCCATCTGGTCGGCGTGTAGATGTGCAGGTCTTTTCCGTCCATGTAACTGAACGCGCCGTCCGTCTCCTGCCATTTGGGGGCTGTCATCGTGTGCTGCCATGTGTCTGTGGTGATGAAAAGACCCGCTCCCTTGAAAGCATCCCTGTCCGCCTCATCAAGAGGTTTCTGCTCGTAAACGCCGACTTTCACCTCGCGCCTGGCGACTTCTTTTGCGGAATATTCCTCAAAATGCGATTTATCAATGACGTGATTGAGCGATGGAAGGTCGTTTATGAAATCGGCCATGTCAGAGACATCCGCGTGGACGCTCTGCGGACTTTGATTTTTGATTACGTGGTCAAGGGCGGTCTCAAGGTTCTCTACATCAAAAGAGATGCTCACTTTTCTCGCAAGCTCCTCCACCGTGTTCCTGTCCGGCCCCGCAAGGATTGCAACCGGCTCTCCGCGGTAAGACACGTTTTTCTCCACAAAAACCGAGATTGACGCTTTGCCCACGCTGATTGTCCTTGCGCCCGGAATGCTGGATGCCGCGAACAGGAAGTAGCCGTCCGGAATATCCAGAAGCTCTATGCTTTTTAGTTTGCCTGAGTCGGAGGGGCTTCTTATCAGTTTTGCGTGGAGCATTCCCGGCTTTGAGAAATCGCTGTAAAATCCAACTGTGTCAAGGGAGCGGACAAGCTTGTCCGCCTCGTTTTTAGTTTTTGCTGCCATCTTTTTCCTTGGTGTCTTATTCTATTATATTCGATTTTCCGATTTCCGTAACTGTTTTTATGACATAATCCGCCTGCTCGTCAGTCATGTCCGGGAAAAGTGGCAGTGAGATTGTCCTGCTGTACTGGCTCTGCGCGTTCGGAAAATTCTGCGCGGAAAATCCGGGGTAAAGATTCTTCCAGTATGAGAAATTGAAAATCGGGATGAAATGCACGGAGATTCCGATTCCCGCTTCCTGCAACTTCCTTGCGAATTCTTCCCGCGTAATCCTGAGCTTTTCGGGCACAATGCGCATGAGATAAAGATGCCACGCGTTTCCCTCGCCGTCCGGCGGCAGCTGGACAAAATCCAGTTTAGAAAACGCCTCGTTGTATTTCATTGCAATCCGCCTGCGCTGCTCAAAGAAAAGCCCGGCACGCCTGACCTGGCAGCAGCCAAGGGCGGCAAGAATATCAGGCAGATTGAATTTATAGCCCGGGGCAACAACATCATACTCCCAGGAGGCGCGCGGCGAGGTGTAGCGGTCCCAGACAGTGCGGTCCATTCCGTGCATACGCATCGTGGTCATGCGCCTTGCCAGTGCCGCGTCTCTTGTGCAGACCATTCCGCCCTCTGCCGTGGTGATTGTTTTTGTGACATAAAAACTGAAAACCCCCACATCACCGAGCGTTCCCGCGTAGCCGTTTTTTGTGGGCGACGGGAAGGAGTGGGCGGCATCCTCAATCACATAAATTCTGTGATTTGCTGTGCTGTATTTCTTTGCGAGCGACATAATCGCGCTCATGTCGCATAAATTTCCGCCGATGTGGACAGGAACAATCGCACGGATTTTGTGCTCCGCGTCATTCCTGAGGATTTCCTCCACTTTTTTTGGGTCAATGCTGTAGGTGTCCGGCTCAATGTCCGCGAAAAGTACATCCGCATTCAGGTGACGTGCGCACGCCGCCGTTGAGACGAACGTGTACGGCGTTGTGATTACGGCAGTTCCCGCTTTCACGCCGCAGGCCTCCATCGCAAGAATCATGCCGGATGTGTTGGAGTTCACCGCAAGACTGTGAACCGGATTATCGGATGTTGAGCCGACTGCCTCAGAAAAAAGCCGCTCGAATTCAAGCGCGTATTTTCCGGTGGTGAGCCACCCGGAGCGCAGGACATCCAGAACCGCATTCTCCTCCTCAGAAGTAATCGACGCTCTGTGAAACGGAACTTTTATCTCGGGTTTGTCTGCCATATCATCCTCCAGAAAATCATTGTCTAAAGCAGGTCGGTGCGCTGCTGCCCGTCCTTTTTGATTTCCTCGTAAAATTCTTTGAGCGACGGGCAGTCCTCGCACAGAATCTGCGTGAGCTTTGCCTTGTCCCTGAAATCCGCCTCTTTGCCCTCTGTGAAAAAGCAGATTGGCCGGAGCCGCTCCAGAAGCCGCTCAAGTCTGCCAGCCGGGTAGGGCGCGCTTTCAAGCATCAGGATTTTCTGGAACTGGGTTGGCGCGGGACGCTCCTCTTTGAGCCAGAGCGGCTCGGTGAGCCGCTCGCCCTTTCTTGCCCCGGTGATTTTTATGTCGATGTCCTTGTAAGGCTCCAGCCCCGAAAATTTTATGATTTGTTCGGCAATCTCCATGATTTTTATTGGCTCTCCCATATCAAGCAGATAGGATTTCCCGTTCTCGCCGACTCCGCCGGTCTGCAGCACAAGTGAGCAAGCCTCTGGGATTGTCATGAAAAAACGCTCCATCCGCGTGTCTGTGACAGTGACAGGCCCGCCGGTCTTAATCTGGCTTTGGAAAAGCGGAAGGATTGACCCGCGGCTTCCCAGGACATTGCCGAACCTCACGAACATTATGTTCCCCGCCGATTCCCTTGCCTTGGCTGCCGCATCCAGGACAAGTTTCTCGCACAGCATTTTTGAGACCCCGTACACGCTCGTGGGGGCAACAGCCTTGTCCGTGGAAATAAGGACAAAACGCTCCACGCTGTGCCTGAGCGCAGCGTCAAGAAGATTTTTCGTGCCGAAAACGTTGTTCTCAATCGCCGCTACCTGATTCTCCTCCATCATGGGAACGTGCTTGTACGCCGCGCAGTGAAAAATCACGCTGCATTTTGTCTGCCGGATGATGTAATCCACATACTCGCGGTCTCTCATATC
The DNA here is from genome assembly GCA_022510865.1 of Treponema sp. Lineage (GTDB taxonomy): Bacteria > Spirochaetota > Spirochaetia > Treponematales > Treponemataceae > Treponema_D. The sequence goes on along the minus strand of JAFLSQ010000016.1, from coordinate 36,223 downwards.
GCCTATAATCGGGACTACGGTCGCTTTCTCGCCCACGCCCTCCGCCTGCAAAATCCTAAGCTCGCGGTAAATCTGGCAGATTGAATTCTCGCCGTGACCGAAAAGATAGAGCCGCTCCGCTCCGCCGCTAAGAAGCTGCCGCGCCAGCTCCGAGCCGATTGATCCGCCCGCGCCGGTAATCAGCACACGTTTTCCGCGCAGATAGTTCAGGCTCTCTTTCAGGGAGATTGCCACCGGCGTTCGCCCGAGAATATCAAGCGGGTCAATCTCACGTGTCTGCACAAGGTGCGCCGAGCCATTTACAACCTGGCTTATTCCCGGAAGAATTTTTATGTGCGAGAAGCCGTTTCTGGAAAGAGTCTCGTAAATCTCGCGGATTCGCTCTGTAGGCGCGGAAGGAATGGCTATGATTGCCTCGTCCGTGGCGGAAGTTCCAAGAACCGACGCGACGTTCGATATTGGCCCAAGAACCGGCACTCCGTCAATCGCGGTGCCGATGAGCGTCTTGTCATCATCAAGGAAGGCGTTCACCTTCCCGAAAATTTTCTTGCGCTTTATGTCGTCCGCTATGGTCTGACCTGCAAAACCCGCCCCGATTATATAAATCCTCTTTTCCATTTTACAAACCTGCGTCCATTCTAGCACATCAGGCTCAAAATCTCAATGCGGATGACGCGCCGCGCGCGTGCGGCGTTACGTGCTGGCCGCGAAAAACTTAAAAAATCCCTAAACCCACATCCGTTTACCACCGATGAAAATAGTGATATTCAAGAAATTTTGGGGTGTGTATGATGGGGAAAAACAGATTTTTGATTTTCACTTTTCTTCTGCTCACAGTAAGCGCATTGTGCTCGGCGCGGCAGCTCTCGTTCCAGATTGTGCAGCGCGACGGCCAGGCGAATGTCTCGGAGCAGGCTCTGACAATCGAAGATGAGGTTATGACGATTTTTTTTGATTACGGATATATCGTCACAAACTCAAACGCGCAGGTCTCTGCATCAGATACTCAGGACAAGAAGTTCTATGACATCGGGATAACCGAGGCCATTGACGGCTTCTCTGATTATTTCATCCAGATTGTGCTCCATTACGACACCCTGCACCAGAGCGGGGATGCGCCTGAGCTTAAGAAAATAGACTGGACAATCGCCTCCGCAAAAAGCGGCGAGAAAATCCAAAACGATACAATCACGGACATTAAGGCCGCGCACAAAAAAGATGAGGTGAAGAGAATATCTTCTTTGCTCGCTTCGCAAATCAACACTGCTTTGAAGGCTAGATAACCAAGGATGGGTAGGAGAATGAAGAACAAAGTAAAGGCTATTGGAAAAATTCTGGGGATTCTTGCGACCGCTCTTATGCTGGCATCGTTCAGTCCTTCTTTGGACGGCCGGGCTGTGGTCGTTGACCGCGGAGTGTTCCCGCAGGGATTGTTCGCAAAAACTGTGGGCTATCTTCCGGGCGATATAATCAGCGTGGCGAACATCACCGGCGATTCCACTGTGGATTTGCTTGTGATTGGTGCGCTTGACCCGTCTGACGGCATTGCAATCATGCTCTCTCCGGAGGCAGCGGACGCTGTGGGAATCAGCAAGGATGATAATATCGTCGTTAAAATCACAAAGAGGAACGGCCAGAACGAGCGTGTTTACGGAACAGCCGTGATTGCCAAGCAGAATCCTGCAAGCGAGGCATCCGCGCTAGAGCTTGACATTGCCGAGGAGGATTTTGACGAGAGCGAGGACGACACATCTCCCGCGCCCGCCGTTGAAGACGCGAACGAGATTTTTGATGACGACGAGCCTTACGAGGAGATTTCCGCCGCGCAGGATGAGCCTGAACCTGAGCCTGGAATTGAGGAATTTGAAGAGGATGATTTTGATGTCGCCGATGAGTATGAGCCGTTCGAGGCCGAGCCTTCTGCGGATGCTTTTGAGGAATTCTACGAAGAGGAAGTTCCTTCCGACAATGCGTTCGATGAAGATGATAAAATAGAGAAAGTTGTCGTTGTTGTCGTGGATGAGATTACCGCTCTTCCCGGTCAGACTGCCACAGAGCGTGTTGAGGCGGACGAATTCGAGGATTTTGACGAGGAGGATGTCGCTGAGGAGCTTGTGAGCGATGATGAGACCGAGACTCCCGTTGAGGAAGAGGCGGATGCGAGCAATGAGCCGAAAGAAATGGTGATTATCATCGAAGAGAGCCTTCCGCCCGCTCCAGAGGACACTGCGGCAGATGAGGGCGATGACTGGGAGTCGGTCATCCCGGAGGAAGTTTGGGCAGAGGAGGAGAGCGCAGGAGAATCAGTCGCGGACATCACAGAGGAAATTCCCGCCGAGGAGCCTTATGATGAGGATACGATTGAGGAGATTGCGGAGAGCACCGTCACATACGAGGAAGAGAGCGTCGAGGATGAGATAGATGAGGTCTATGAAGTCATTGAGGAGACTGACTATGATGACTACGAAGACGAGGATTATGATTACGATGACTATGACGGTGATGAGGAAGAGTACGATGCGATAGTGCTTGTTCCTGTCGCGCCGGAGCCGCCCGCCCCGGTCGCGCGCCCTGAGCCGGAACAGGAGGCCAGACCATCCGCTCCAGTTCCGCCCGCGCCTGCCGCAGACGAGAGCGAGAGCCATGAGATGACGGACAGCGGCTACAGCAAGTATCTTGTGAACAGCCTTGATGACCTGCAGAGCGGCGCATATTACATCCAGATTGCGACACTCACGGTGGACGAGCACATAATGAACATTGTGACAAAATACAGCGCGAACTATCCGATTACAATCGTGCCGCTTTCAAGCGGAGCGCGCAAGCAGGTTCTGATTGGCCCGCTTTCCATGGATGAGTACGCGGTCGTCCTTGAGCGGTTCAAGTCTTACGGCTACAAGGATGCGTTCCTGCGGAAAATAAAATAAAACCAGCGGATAAAAACGCGCTCCGAAGGAGCGCGTTTTTTTACGGAAATCTTCCCAAAGAAAGTTCCGGGCAGAAAATCGCAGAAAATCATGGAGAAGAATGTGATTAGGATTGGCACGTGCGTAAAAGGCAGCGATTTTCTCTCGGAGCTGCCATGGGCTGTCAGAAGCGGATTCGAGAGTGTGGAGCTGTACCTAAACGACACGCTCTGCATAGATTTTTCTGAGACCCCCAAAAAAGCCGGCGAAATCATCGGGGATAGCGGCGTAAAGATTACCAGCATCGGATTTTACTGCAATCCTCTTGCCGATGAGAATGCCCATGCCGCGCTCGTCCAGTGCATTAAAAACGCGCGTCGCTTTGGCGCGGGGATTGTCGCGACTTTTGCGGGCGCGCTTCCGGGACTTGCGGTGGATGAGACAATCCCGAAATTCAAGGAAGTCTTCACCGAGCTTTGCAGAATCGCACAGGATTATGATGTCCGCCTTGCGATTGAGGGCGCGCCAATGCACGGCCACTGGTACGCGCCCACGTGCAATATCGGTTTCTGCCCTCGCGCATGGGAGATGATGTTTGACGCTGTCCCCTGCGGAAACCTTGGCCTTGAATGGGAGAGCGCGCATCAGATTCAGCAGATGATAGACCCGATTGCCTGCCTGAGAGCGTGGCTTCCCAGAATTGTCCATCTGCACGGAAAATGCGCCCGGCTTGACCGTGAGCACATCAGAAAATACGGCGCATGGTTCGGCGAGCATTATTGCGAGCACTGCTTTCCGGGACTGGGCGAGTGCGACTGGGGCGAGATTCTGCGAATCCTCTCTGACGGCGGATATGAGGACGACATCTGCATAGAAGGATGGCACGACAAGGCGTTCATGGGCAGCAGGGAACATTCCGGCCAGATTCTCGCGCTTGAATATTTAAGAAAATGCAGGGATGCGAACGGTTAGGAATAGACTTGCTCATCCTGGCTTAGAGTTTTTGCTTGGCAAGAACTCGGTTATTCATCGCCAGAAATATAAGGAGGTTTTTGTGGGCAGGCTGATTAGGAACGCGGCCAAGGCTCTGATAATCAGAGACGGCAGGATGCTTGCTGTCAGAATCAGTGACGGAAAGGACGAGTGGTACATCATGCCGGGGGGCGGTCAGAATGCGGGCGAGCTTCTGCCTGAGGCCGCCTGCCGCGAGTCTGCCGAGGAGCTGGGAGTTCGCGTGGAGGTGCGTGACCTTGCTTTTGTGATTGAGGGCGCGCACGGCGAGGATTTTCACCGCGTGGATTTGGTTTTTCTCTGCGACTACATCGGCAGGATTGAGAATCCTGATTTGCACGAGGACACGAACCAGACAGGATTTGACTGGCTTGAGATAAGCCGCCTGAATCATCTTCCGCTTTATCCGTCAAAACTGCGGCGGCAGATTATGGCTCTGCACGAGGGCAGGGCGCACAAAATCTATCTTGGCAACGAGGAGATTGGAGACCCGGAGATAGACCTCCCGAATCCGCAGGATTATCGCGCGGGAGAGTGATGTCACGTCGTCATTGCTCGCGGAGCACAGGTATTCAAATCAGGATTGCAGGGCAGTCGCTTTTGGATTATAATCTTGGTCAGACAATCAGAAGGAGGCGGAAATGCAGGGAATACGGATTCTTGAGATGCCTGACTGCAAAATGGTCTCTTCCGGGACGGGAATGTTCGGCGACGAGCGGTTCAATGAATTTGACGCGTTCATCTCATCCCAGAGGCGCGGCCTGTTTCCTAAGGATTTTTTATACTGGGCGGGAGACGGATTTGTCTGGCTTTATGCCTACGAGGATGGCATGACCGTTCCGCCTCAATTTCCCGTGGTTGATTTTAAAGGCGGGCTTTATGCCGTTGCCACCGATATTGACCAGAGCACTGACAGGGATGCGCTTGACGCGCAGGTGGACGATTTTCTTGCCCGCTCCGGGTTCGTGCGTGACGATTCCCGCGCCCAGCTTGGCAACATAATTACGTCTGCTCTGGCGCAGAGGACGCTTGGCTATGAGCAGATGGACTATTATTTCCCGATAAAACCGAAAGCCTGACCCGGGTTTTAAAAATCCGCGCGTGATTTTCCCGCATGATATACATTTGTTTTCTGTCTTTCTGCGCAACCGCCTGTTGCGAAAATTCCTAGTCGGATTGGTAGTATTTTAAATGCGGATTTGCTATACTTTCTGCAAATGAGTGCGAATTTTATGACCATAGCAGAGAGAATCCAGAAACTACGCACAGGACGCGGGATGACGCAGGAGAGGCTGGCGCAGATGCTTGAGGTCTCAAGGCAGTCCGTCTCAAAGTGGGAGCTTGCCCAGGCAGTCCCGGACGTGGACAAAATCATCCGCATGAGCGAACTGTTCAATGTCTCAACGGACGCGATTTTGCTGCGCGAGACCGGCAAGGCCGCCGAGAAGCCCAATCCGCTGCATCTTGGGAGCGTCTATCTTGTTGTCAAGGATTTTGAGAAATCGGTGATGTTTTACCAGAAATTCCTTGGAGTAAGCGTCTCTGACCGCTGCCGCAGCGGCAACAAATTCGTGGAATTTTATATCGATGATAAATGCATCTCGCTGATGAACGAGGACAATCTTGCGGGGCACTGCACTTCGCTTGATGGCGACTACAAATTCGTGCAGAATTACTGGGTTGAGGATTTGCGTGCGGAGCACGAGCGCGTCAAGGCCCTGGGAATCGGCGCGGTGACAGAAATCCTTGAGGCATATCCAACATATCACTATTTTCATATTCGCGACCCAGACAACAATGTGATTGAGGTGACGGGCGGCTATCAGAATGCGGACGCTCTGAATGAGGATTGATGAAAGACTTGATGTTTTTTGATTGCTGGAAATATCTATCATGGAGGATTTATGGGCGATGTTGTTCTGGAGGCTTGCGCCGCGCTTGACCTGATGGCAGAGAATGCCGCGCCGGGAAAGCACATCGTCACGGGGGATATAAGGCGGCTTTCCGGAAAATTGTGGCGCGGACTGGAGAACCGGAGCGCGACGGCCGTTTTTTCTCTCTGCGATGCGCTTCTTGAGAGGCGCACATGGGAATGCGGTGTAATCGCGTTTGACTGGGCGTGGCGGGTGCGCAGTCAGTATGATGAAGGCACTTATCCGCTTTTTTTCGGATGGCTCAAAAAATATGTGCGCGGATGGGGCGACTGCGACGATTTCTGCACTCACGCTTTCGGTGCGCTGGTCAGGAGCCGCAGGAATCTTTTTGGCGAGGTTCTGAAATGGACGCAGGACGGTGATTTCTGGGTGCGCCGTGCCTCAGCAGTCGTCCTGATTCCCTCAATCCTCCGTGACGATTTTGCGGGAATTTTTCCGTTCCAGATTTCGGACGCGCTTCTTGGCGATTCCTGCGACCTTGTTCAAAAGGGCTGCGGCTGGATGCTCAAATGCCTGTCCACCGTGGATTCCAAGGGCGTGCGCGACTACCTGATTTCCCGGCGCGGCAGGATGTCAAGAACCGCCTTCCGCTACGCGGTTGAGAAATTCGACGCGCCGACACGCAGGTTTCTGATGGAATTGTAGGATTTTGCGGGGAAATCCGCGTGAGAGAGAATTCGGGCGATGGATTTTATGACCGCGGCTCTGCAATCCGCCTGGATTTTTCTGCGCGGCTTTTCGGGAAAAAAATCCGTGGTTTTAAGGAGGAAGTATGGAAATCATCAGGGCGGGGCTTGAGAATCTTCCGGCTGTGGTCGGGATGAAAATGCGGATGTTCCGCGAGGTTGGCTCCGATGTTTTGTTACAGGACAACGCGCAGGAGAAAATTCTTCGCACATACGCGGAGCTGTACAAAGAGGACAAATGCTGCCATTTCATCGCGTATGATGATTCTGAGGCGGTGGCGTGCGGCGGCGCGGTCATCAAAGAGGATGTGCCGTTCTGTTTTTTCAAGAATCCAAGATACGGCTATGTAATCGACGTGTACTGTGTGCCGGAAAAGCGGCGGCTCGGGTATGCCACAAAAATCGTGGAGGCGGTGCTCGGCTGGCTCAGGGAGAAAAACGCCGGAAGCGTCAGGCTCAAACCGTCGCTCGCGGCCCGCGGACTTTACGAGCGGCTGGGCTTCCGCGATTCGGGCGAGATGGAGATGCCGCTCTGATGTCCTTGCTTTCCGCAGGAATCAGGTCAGAATTTCATGCGGATTTTATGACCAAGGCTTGCAATCCGCATGGATTTTTCTGCGCGGGATTTGCTTCTGATGCATCACGCCCGGCTCAAAAGAGGCGCATTTTATGAGAAATGCGGCTATACTGGATATATCATGCTCACAGGCAGAATATTTATCAGAAAAAGATTCGGCGCGGGCTGCGGATTTTCTTGCCGCGGCGGAATCAAGGAGGAGAGATGACCAGGTACGTGCACACGAACATCATCGCGAGGGATTTTAAGAGACTTGTGGATTTTTACAAGACGGTCTTCAATTGCAGGAGCATCGGCGAGACGCGGGATTTGCGCGGCGGATGGCTTGATTCGCTCACAGGAATCAAAGGCTCGCACATCACAGGCGAGCATCTTTGCCTTCCGGGTTACGGCGAGAATCATCCGACCCTTGAGATTTTCTCGTATGATTTTATGGAAGAATCCGCGCGGACAATCAACACTTGCGGGATTGCCCACATTGCGTTCGAGGTTGATGACGTTGAGCGGACGCTTGCCCTTGTGCGCGAGCACGGCGGCGGTCAGATTGGCGAGGTCGTACGCGCGCAGTACGAGGACGGCAGGCGGGCGGTCTTTGTCTATGCCACCGACTGCGAGGGCAACATCATCGAGCTGCAGAGCTGGGAGGGCTGATGACACAAAAAGACTTGCTGATAGTGAACTACTGCCACCGCAGCTGTATGCCGCTCATGAACATAATGCGTCTGCCAGAGAGCCGGGCGTTCGCGCTAGCGCGTCAGATGGCGGAGCAAAACAAGGGTGACACGGCATTCCACAGGTTCGCGGATTTTGATAATTATTATTACGCGCGTCTGGAGACAGACAGGGCGCTGCGCAGTCAGTTCATGGCTTTGGGCGGCAGTCCTGTGCAGGAACATCCGCTCTCGTTCGTGCTGCAAGGAAGCGATTTTCTTGATGACTGGTTCGGCAACGGAATCGTCACGAAAATTCCGCTTTACGTAGTGCCCGGGAATCAAATCAGCTTTACTTTTGGTGACAGCATGACCACGCTCAGGGAGCGCGGAACGCTCCGCATGATGACAAAGGCGGGGCTTCTGGAGGCAATCTCTGATTTCAACGGCACGCCGGAGGATTTTCTGGCGGATGCCGCGGCGAAGCACCGCTACATCGAGGTGCAGGTATGGGATGACGCGGATGTGCTTGAATATTGCCGCGCGGAATCTATGAGAACCGGCCTGATTGACTTCCTGCTCCGGGCAAAAAAATCAACCTACGCCGGAAAAGGCAGTCCGACCCTCTCATCGCGGCTTTTGTCGCACGATTTCTCGTACACCGAGGGCGATTTTCTGTATTACGACACTTATGTGGGCGGCGAGAAGTTCTCCGGCGAGGAGGTTCTGTACGTCTCCGGCAGACCGCACTGGAGCATGAACTATGCGGGGCGCGTTCTTGGCGATGGTTTCAGCGGGGATTTTCTGAAAGACGCGCTTTGCCATGTGGACGCGCGGATGCCGTTCAGAGGGCCGCCGCGCTATTCAGACGGATTTTATGACTATTCCTGCGAGGTGCGCGGAGACTTCGGCTGGTTTCAGGGACGCGAGGAAATCAGTTTTAAAAACACCGTGATATACGAGGCCGTTTTTCACGGAATGCTTATCACCGGCTGAAAGGAGCGGATATGACCGGGACAACTTTTGATAGAGCACGAATTTTCATGCACAGGAACGCAAGACCGCTTGACCTTGCGCGCTTTGACCCGTTGACAGCCCGCCGCAGCCGGAAAATCAGATTTTTTTATGGGGGAGATTATGCAGAAAATCGCAGGAAGCAGGATTGAGGCCGTGCGCTCGTGCGTTGACGAGATTCTTCTTGGCATGACGGATTTTGTTGCCCGGCGTTGCGCCTATGTCCATCTTTACGGGGTGTCTCAGATGTGCGCCGTTATCGCGCGGAAAAGAAATGTGAGCGCGGAGCTTGCGATAATCGCGGGGATGCTGCATGACATTGCCGCGTACAAAAACGCAGGCTGTCACAATCATGCGCATGAGAGCGCGGCGATGGCAGACAAAATCCTTGGTGCGCTGAATCTTTTCAGCGGGGATGAGCACGACAGTATTTGCGGCGCGGTTTACAATCACAGCGACAAGGAGTCCTGCCATCCGCCGCTCACGGAGGTTCTGGTTGACGCGGATGTTGCCTGCCATTACCTTTACAATCCATATCAGTTCTCTGCGGCATCTGATGCGGTTGCGGCAAGGCTTTCTCGCCTGCGGACTGAATTTTTCATCGGCACGGAATACGCTGATTGACAGATTTTCTGGCAGGCGGATTTAAGGCGGACTTCTTAAGGAGCAAAAGATGACGGGGATAAAAATCACTAGAAGCGAGGCAAGAAAATTCATTCTGAGCGTGCAGGGGCTTTGGGGAGCGCACCGTTTTGAGGGCAAACGCGGTGCGCTTGATTTTGTGCGCCACGCCTCGTGCGTGCAGTTTGACCCGATTGACGTTTGCGGAAAAAGCCCGGAAATCGTTCTGAATTCGCGCGTCAGGAATTTCAGGAAATCCATGCTCTATGAGCTGCTTTATTCCGACCGGCTTCTGGTGGATTATTTTGACAAGAATCTTTCGATAATTCCTGTGGAGAACTATCCGATTTTTGCGCGGACACGGCAGATGCACCGGGACTTTGAGCGCAGCCGCGGCGAGATTGAGCGGATTGAGCCGCTGGTAATTCAGACGATAAAAAATCAGGGGCCGATGTGCTCCGCCGATTTCAATCTTCCCCAGAAAGTTGACTGGTACTGGAGCAGCACGAAACTCTCACGCGCCGCGCTTGAGCATCTTTATTTTGCGGGGCGGCTTGCCGTGCACCACAAGCGCGGCAACATCAAATATTATGATTTGGCGGAGCGGTGCATCCCCAAAAATATTCTTGACGCGCCCGACCCCTGCCCGGATGACTTTGAGCACAAGAAGCGCCGCGTGCTGCAAAGAATCGGGGCGGTGGGGCTTTTGTGGAATCGCGCGTCGGACGCGTGGCTTGGAATTCCGGCGTTAAAATCAAAGGAAAGAAACGGGATTTTTGATGCCCTGCTCGCGGAAGAAAAAATCATTCCGGTGGATGTCGATGGCATGAGCCGGACGCTTTACTGCCGCGCCGAGGATTTGCATCATCTTGATAAAATCAGGCAGGAGAATCCTCAGGAGACGCGATGCGAGCTGATTGCGCCGCTTGACAGCATGATGTGGGACCGCATAATGATTAAGGAGCTTTTTGATTTTGACTACAAATGGGAGATTTACACGCCCGCTTCCGGGAGGAAATTCGGCTGGTACGTGCTTCCTGTTTTATTCGGCGAGCGTCTTGTCGGGAGAATCGAGGCGGTTTTTGACAGGAAGCTCCAGCGTCTGAATGTCCTGAACTTGTGGTACGAGGACGCAGTCCGCGTGACAGACCAATTGCAGGACGCGCTCGGCAGGACAATCAGACGCTTTGAGGACTTCAACCGCGGGCAATGACGCATTCTGATTTTCCGGCGGGAACGGAATCAAAAGTTTATCGCACAGCGGGCGTTTTTAAGGAGAGAAAATGGTAAGGCAGATTTTTGACCAGGATGAGAGGCGGCGGATTGCAAGGGAAATTCTCTCTGATTTGCCGGATTGGTTCGGCAATCCGCAGGCGGTTGACGATTACGTTGAGCGCAGCGCGCAGATGATTTTCTTTGCCGCGTTCGAGCAGGACAATCCCGCGGGATTTCTCTGCCTGAATCAGACGGGCAGGGATACCGTGGAGATTTCTGTGATGGGCGTGCTCAGAAAATACCACAGGCGCGGATTCGGACGCGCGCTTTTTGAGTGCGCCCGCGATTTTGCCCGCGCCGGGCGGTGGTCGTTCATGCAGGTCAAGACCGTGCGCGCGGGAGAATACAAGGACTATGATGAGACGAACGCATTTTACGTCAGCATGGGCTTCAAGGAATTCGAGGTTCTCCCGGATTTTTGGGACAGGAAAAATCCATGCCAGATTTACGTGATGTCATTGCGGCAGACCTGATTTTTGAGTAGAATTCGGCATGAAAATCCGCAGTTTTGCGCGGTTTTTTGGATTATGCGGCGGATTTTCAGGAGGAGCAGGTGAGAAAAGTCAACCTTATCATCGTTTATTCAGCGGACGAGAGGCGCGTTCTGATGTGCAGACGGACGAGACCGCCTTATTCAGGCAAGCTTAATTTTGTGGGCGGAAAAGTTGAGGACGGCGAGCGCGAGATTGATGCCGCGTACCGTGAGCTTTTGGAGGAGACCGGAATATCATCCTGTGATATTCGCCTGACCCACGTCATGGATTTTCAGTATAAGCTTTCGGCAATCGAGCTTGAGGTGTTCGCGGGCAGGCTTTCCCGCGAGGTCGCGCTCAGGGAGGAGGCGAACCCGCTTTTCTGGATTGACCGCCAAAGTGATTTTTGCGATACATCGCGTTTTGCGGGCGACTGCAACATCGCACACATGCTCTGCCAGGTGGATTTTTACAGGGACGTGATTTTTCAGGCGTGATTTTATGCCCGTGGACTTTCCCGGGATTTTTCTTTGATTTTTGGAGGTTCTGATGGCCGAGGTCATTATGATTTGCGGAAAGATTTGCAGCGGCAAGACGACTTATGCGCGGAGACTGTGCGCGGAACACAGGGCGGTGCTCTTGTCAATCGATGAGATTATGCTCGCGCTTTTCGGGCTTTACGCCGGTGAGCGTCACGATGAGTGGGCGGCAAAAACCGAGGCGTACCTGCTGGAGAAATCCGCGGAGATTGCCGGGTATGGAATCGGCGTGGTTCTTGACTGGGGCTTCTGGACCAGAGAGAGACGAGATGCCGCGCGGGAGTTTTTCGCATCGCGGGGCATAGGTTGCCAGATGCATTTCATCAGCATAAGCGATGAGAAGTGGCGCTCATGCATCGAGCGCAGGAACCGCGCGGTTCAGGCGGGCAATGTGAGCGCGTATTTTGTGGACGATAATCTTGCCGCAAAATTCGAGTCGCGCTTTGAGATGCCGGACAGGTCTGAAATCAGCGTGTGGATTGATGCCTGATTCCTGCGGCTTGTGCATTCCTCACGCGGAAACTCGCAGTGTGCCGTCCTTGCGGTATTCGCAGAGACGGCGCGATTATGAGCAACCTTTCAAACCATAAGATGGCTTTTTATTCTTCATATACCCCGTCAGAACAAATGACCTTATTGAACGAAAAATCATTTTTTGTATATGCATATGCACCGGCAGCATCGCAACGCTCTAAGAATTCCTTCCACTGTGTCTTTGTTCCCTTGAAATTTATAACATCTACGACTGTGTTTAAAAAAACATTTTTGCCTATAGTGTGTATACCAGAGGTAATGGTCAAGGTATCAAATCTTAAATGCTGGAGTGAGTATGAGGATAGTTCCTCAAAACTGTCGGGAAGGGTAAGACTCTTGAAATATATGTCGTAGTAATCGGGTAAAAAAAACAAATCCGTGTGAATATATTTTGCGCCCTCATGTATAACAATATCGATGTTACTAAGATTGTAATAGTAGTCATCTACTATATCGTTAAAGTCAGATTCCAAGTAAAAAACTATCCAAAACCGTTGCCTTTCGGCGAAAGAGGGCGAAAGTTCTATGCGCTTGAGATTTTTTGTTATACTAAATAATCCAACAGGAAGCAAGTCAGAACCGAAAGTTCCTAGAATAGATATGTCCGTCAATTTTAGACAATAATTGAATGCGCCTTCTCCAATGTTCGTCACGCTTTTTGGAATAGTCACGCTTAAAATTTCTTTGCAACCGTGAAACGCCTCTTTACCAATGCTGGTAACGCCTTCACCAATAGTCAAATTTTTAAGATTGTCGCAGGCACAAAAGGCTCTATTACCTATGCTCTTTATGTTGCCGGGGATTGTCACAGATGTTAGGCCCGTATACTCGAATGCGTATTCGGGAATGCTCGTCAAAGTAGACGGAAGGTTTATTTCCTGCAATTTTGTGCAATTGGAAAACGCGCTTTTTCCCAAGACTTTCAGCCCTTTTTCCGCCAGCGTTACGCGCACAAGTTCTTCACAGTAATAAAATGCATGCTCGCCTATGCTAGTTACCGAAGATGGAATGACAACTTCAACAAGCTGCTTGTTATATTCAAATGCATTTTCATTTATGGTCTTAAGGGATGACGGAAGCGTTATTTTTTTAAGACCGCTTTCAGCAAAGGCTTCTTTCTGTATGGTTTCAACACCGTTCATAGTCACTGATTCAAGGCTTGAACATTTGTTGAACGCTCTTTCGCCGATGGTCTTCACACTGTTTGGCAACACTACTTCTTTGAGTGCCGTACAGAAGGAAAACATTGCGAATTCTATCTCTGTGATGTTGGCCTGCACAATAACGGTTTCTAACTTTGGGCAAAACGCAAATGCACGGACACCAATGCTTTGCACGCTGCTTGGAATGGTGATAGTTGTAAGACTTTCGCATGAACTAAAAGCGTCTTTTTCAATAAGGGTAACGCTGTTCGGTATTGTAACGGACGCAAGATTGTAACAATCATAAAAAGCACTTGCTTTGATTGTCGTCACACTGTCTGGGATAGTGACGGATGTTATCTTATAGCAATGCCAGAACGCATCCTCTCCAATAGCCGTTATGCCATCGGGAATCACAAGATTCGCGCTGATGTTCTCTGTAAAGCCTACGACAACATTGTCTTTAATTATCAAGCCATTGTCGTTAACATCTCCCGTATCGGAATCATCACTAGCGTCTCCTGCATCTGGATTGTCATTAACATTTCCCATATTAGAATCGTCGTCAGCTTCTCCTGTATCTGGAACGGTTTCCAATGGTTCCCACACAGCGTAAAGATTCATATCCTCATAAACTGCAAGATTACTCCCTGCCAGATATGAAACCTGTGTAGAATTCGGGTCGTCTGTCCATCCAATGGAGTGGTATCCATCAATAGTGGTAGCGAACACATCATAAGTGTCGGGAAGTTGCTGTTCAACTCCTGAAGTGAATGTCCATTTCTGTGGTGAAAGATTTTCTGCTTCGTCAGTACCCGCCGGCGGATTTGGATAGAATGTTACCGTGCAATAGCGGATATCCTCATCGGCATCGTAGTCGCTCTCGGAAGCACATCCTGCAAGCATTATGAGCGCACCACAGAGTATTCCCAACGCCGCTCTGAGCGCATTTTTTTTGCTGTCTTTGTCATTCGTAATCTCCTGTATTTTGTCTGCCGTCCATACGGAATGGCAGAGTCCTAAATTGCATTTGAGCGTTCTGCTCAACAATGTTTGAGTCTCATGCTCAACGGTAGTTAAGCCCTGCCCTGGATTATGCTTGAGCCGAAACCTCAAGCGGCTTGACGAAGCGTCCAATGCGCTGTGTTTTGCCAGATGTTCCGTTCCCAAACAGCTTCGTTCGCACTTCGACATAATATGTTCCATGCGCGATGTCTGCCGGAATCATCACCATGACCCGCGCGGGTTTGTTCTCTGCCACCACCGTGCATTTTACTGCGTTGCCGCCCGCTTCCAGTATCAGGAACACACCCTGTTCCGCATCCGATGCGTCGAATTTGAGGCGAGAGCCAGTCAGCCGCAGGATGCCGCCCGCCGTGAGCATTGTATTCACGGCTCCGGAAACCACGTCCACTGCTTCCGTGATGTAAGGCCCGGTAGCCGCAGCCTCGACTTTTTCTGTTCTGACAGATTTGACCGCCGCGCGCAGGGCAGACCCGGTGTTCATGTTTACCGACACTGTGTGGCGGTTCTTGTCAAAGCTGTCCGTCATGCCGTTGAACACTCCAGACACGCTGAACGACGTGTTGAACAACGGTGTGTTCACTGCCGAGCCGTCCGCTGTCAGTTCTCCGATGACTTCTGTATAAACTTGAAGTGTCGCCGCAACATCGGCTTTTGTCAGCGTCGTTCCTCGTCTCATCATCAAATCGATGACTTCGTCCTGTGAGTATGACCTCACATCCTGCACCTGCGCCATGCAGTCGTTGGGTTCTGGCGTGAGCAAATTCTCACGCAACGAATACTTGAGCATAGAAATCCTCCTGTAATTGATTTGAAATTGAAAACACCCCCGCAGAGCGTGAGGGATGGCTTGTGAGATAAAAACGAAAAAATGAAATGCAAAAGAAGATAAAGGAAAAAAAAGACTCCCACCGCAAGCACGCGACGAGAGTTCCTTTTGGGGGATATTCTGTGAAAGAATTATTTAGATAGTAGTACCCCCCCCCACGTCAGTATAGTATATTTCAAAATACGGAAATTCTTGCTTTGTGTGCGCGTTGTCCACACTGAATTGGCGGAACTGTTGTTGTAATTCATTATAAACAAGTTTAACATATTTTTTTGCTCATGAATAAGGATGCCAGGTATTTCAAAATATGGGCTATGCGCAAACAAGTAAGATAATTTCCGATAATTTGAAAACTATATATCGACTAATTCAATTATAGCAATGCATTTGACTTTTGACAACCGTTGCCAAATAAAAAGCCATGTTCATTGCAGGTATCGTTCAAAATATACAGATAAAAAAGGACTTTATTTAGAAATCAATTTGGTTCTTGACTAGTTAACGCGGCTCAAACTTATTTCGCCCTGAATGTGCGCCTGCCTGTTGATTTACGGCCTTAAAAATCATAGAATTGCTGGCGTGGAATCCGTGTGAAAATCGCCGCGGAAAAATCGGGGGGAGGCGGGAAACTGGTTTTTGTTTGGAGGGGAGAATGCAGAGTTTGTACGACCGCGCTGATATTTATGACCTGTTCGAGAATGACAGGCGGTGGGGAATCGTCCGGGAGCACTGGAAAAAAGTTCTTGGCGAAAAGAAAATCCGCAGTTTTCTTGATGTGAGCTACGGAACCGGAAACCTCACTCTGCCGCTCGCCGAGATGGGAATCGAGATTTACGGCTCGGATTTGAGCGATGCCATGCTCAGGCGCGGAAAAGAGAAGGCGGAGCAAAAGGGTTTTCAGGTCAATCTGCGCCAGTGCGATTTCAGGAACCTTGGCCGCGCTTTCAATCAGAAATTTGACTGCGTTGCCAGCACCGGAAATTCGCTCGCGTATGTGACCAACGGCGAGGTGCTCGATGTGCTTGAGCAGATGGACAGCCTTGTGAATCCCGGCGGATGGCTTTACTTTGACCTCCGCAACTGGGACAAGATTCTGCGCGAGAAAAATCGGTTTTATGTCTATGAGCCGGTTTTTGTGGATGATGCGCGCGTGAACTGCGTCCAGCTGTGGGATTACAATTCGGACGGCAGCATGACGTTCAATATTCTCTACACGTTCGAGCGGGACAATCGGTTTTTCAAAAAAGAGCAGTTCGCCGAGCGTTACATTCCCATAAAACGTGAGATTCTATTGAAGAAACTTGCGGATTTGGGCTACCGGGACTTGCAGGCTCATTGCCATCCCGCCTGTTTTGAGGGAATCAGCGCGGAGGACGCGGAATGGTACTGCGTCATCGCGCGTAAGGCACGGGACTGAGCGTCTGCGGTCAGGTTTTCCGGGATTTCTCCTGCGGCAATCTGATGTATGCTTTGCCGCGCTTGGTGCGGCGTGGAGGTTCTTTTGTACACTTATATTTTCACGTGCAATCCCAAGAGCGGGCTGGAGGCAGTCCGCGAGCTTTCGGATAATGACGCTACTTTTGATTTTATTGCATGGCTTGATGACGGCGTGGGCGCGTTCAGGTCGGCTCTGGACAATGACGCGCTGTGCGACCTGATAAAATCCGTGCCGGTCATTTTTACAAGGCACGTTCACAAAGTTGACGCGGTGAGCAGTCCGCATGATTTTCTGGACGCGCTTCTTGCTTTTTGCCGGCAGAATCTGGATAAATCCGCGTCGTTCACAGTGCAGGTTCGTTCCGCCGGGAAAACTGCGGGCGCATTCTCCGGCGGCATTGAGAGCGTCGCGGATGAAGTGGCCGGTGCGCTTGTGCGCGAGGGCTTTAGTCTTGATGTCGCGGGCGGAAAATCCATCATATCGGTTTTTATTGACGGCGAGAAGGTCTGGTGGGGCACTGGGAATGCCGCGCTGAATCTGAGCCACTGGAAAGGCGGGGCAAGCCACTATTCGCACACATCGCAGTATGATTTTATCTCCCGTGCGGAATACAAACTTGTTGAGGCGATTGAGTGCTTCGGGATTGACATGGCTGATATGAAGAGCGGCGCTGATTTGGGCGCGGCTCCCGGCGGATGGACAAAAGTCCTGCTTGACCACGGCCTTGCGGTCACAAGCATTGACCCCGCGCTTCTTCGCCCAGAAATCGAGCACAACGCCAAGGTGCGGTATTTTCGGATGCAGGTTGAGGAATATCTGAGGCAAAATGACACCTGCCAGTTCGATGTTGTCGTCAACGACATGAGGATGGATGTTGGCAAAAGCATCGGCATAATAAATCAGTTTTACGGGCGGATAAAAAACGGCGGCATCGTGATTGTCACGTTCAAGCTTCCGCATGAGTGCGCTTACTCGTCCATCAAAAAGTGGCTGGCAGCCTTCAACGGGTTCGCGCTGATTGGCGCGCGCCAGCTGTTCCATAACAGGTCAGAAATCACGGTCGCGCTCAGAAAACGCGCAGATTTGCGCTCGGAAGTCGCAAGGGATGATGTGCGCCCCAAGAAGAATGTGCACGGAATGTCCAAAAAACTGGAGCGCAAAATGAGCAGGCGGCGGAAGATTCGTAGGTGAGCGCGGACTTTGCGGAATCCCCAGGCGGATTGCCTGCCTGTTGCGTCAAGAAAGTGACCAGAAAACGAGAGAGACCGCGCTTCGCGCGGTCTCATGTTCTGTAAGCGGACTTCCATGCCCGGAAACTATCTGCAAGCCGAATCTTTGCGCGAGTGTCTTTATTTTCATGTGAACCAGACTGAGATGTTTCAGACATTGCCTGCGCATTCCGTTAAAATCGCTTAGCATTTTAGTTGAAAACGCTAAGCGTTTTTTAAAAATTCCTTAGCGTTTTTAACGCAATGCCAGTGCGAATTGATGTATTTCCGTTAAGAGGAATTGCGGATGATTACCAGTTTTTATGCGGATTGCCTGCCTGTTGTGGCAAGAAGGTGTCCAGAAACGACAGAGACCGCGCGAAGCGCGGTCTAACATCCTGCTGTTTTTTAAACTGAATTTTTCTGCACAAACCGGTTTTAAATCCGAATGCTTACGGACTTGCTTCTACTGAAAAAAGACTGCACAAGCGGTCTTTTTAATTAAACGTCCGTTAAATCTGGAAAAGTTATAATTTAATTGTAAGCCAAAAAATCAGAAAAACAAGCGAAAAAACGCCGGTTTTCGCTGATTTTCACGCCAAGCCGGGCAATCCGCTTGAATTAAAACTGTTCGATTTTAACGGAGGTTAAATCTGGACAGTCGGAGGACAAAATGAAAAAATTGAGGAAGCTTTCGGTGATCGCGCTTGTGTTTGGCGTGCCCGTGCATAGGAGTAAAAAATGATGAGAATAACGCTGGATGATTTTCTGCGTCTGCGGAGGATTTTCATGCGCGGCGCAAGGCCGCTTGACTACACAAGGTGGAAATTCCTTTTTGAGGACGGAAGCCCGGATGATTTTCTTTCCGTTCTGGCAAGCTATCAGAATGAGGACGGCGGGTTCGGCCATAACATCGAGTGCAATAACTGGAATCCTGCGTCCGCGCCTTATACCGTCTGCATCGCGCTTGATTACCTTGACCTTGCCGCAGGTTTTGAGAGCGGGGCGAAAAGCAGGATAATCGCGGGAATAATCAGGTATCTTTCTTCCATGGAGCATTTTGTGGAGGGCGGATGGCTTGGGATGCAGGGCATAAAATCCAACGATGATTTCGCGCACATGCCGTGGTTTCATTTTGACCCGGCAAAAGAATCCTCTGCGGATGTGGGCGTGACAAAGCGGCTCTGCGATTTTATAATCCGCAACGCGGATAAAAGCAGCGGGATTTTCCGCACTGCCCGGGAGCTCGCGGAGCGTTACAAGGCGGACACACGGTTTGTGGTGTGCGGCTACCCGGATTATGACCCCGTTGCCCTTGGAATTAAGGATTACAATCCGGAGACTTATCCTGCATGGCTTCCGCTTCCGGTCTATTTCATCGGCTCTCCGCAAAGCGGTTTTTATGCGGACTGCGCCCGGACTGTCGCGCAGAATCTGGACAAAATCGCAGGGAATCTGCTTTCGCTGGATGAAATCAGGCTTCTTTCTTCCGCCGAGACCGACGCTTACGAGAGGGCGAATCCGCATCCGGCTGGCGGGCGTTGGTGCACTGGCGAGCAGGCTGTCGCGCAGTTTTTCTGGGGCAGCAATTTCATCGTCCGTGATTTGGAGATTCTGCGCAGGTTCGGGCGGCTTGATTTTGAGCTGCCTGTCCGTGCTTTGTAGCGTGATTTTATGCGGATGAAGGAGCTTGGAAAACTGATTGGCTCGGGCGCGGCCGCCGATGTCTACGAGTGCGGCGCGGGCAAGGTCTGCAAGGTTTACAAGACCGGCGGGCACGGCGCGGCATCCTACGAGTTCGGCAAGCTGCATGAGGCGCACAAATGCGGCGCACTTGCGCCGCGTCCTTACAGCCTGACAGATGTGGACGGCCGTCCTGCAATCATCATGGAGCGCGTTGAGGGCGTGTCTTTTTTGCAGGAGCTGATTGCCTTTCTGGACTCGTGTTTTGCGCGAGGTCTTGGCAATCAGGAGATTTTTGGCTCGGAAATCATACAGAATCAGATTGAGATTACCGCGTCCACGCTCGCGCAGTTCCATCGGCATAAATGCTCCATGAGCGAGACATCAAAAATCGCGCTGCAACGTGGCTGCCAGAGCAACGCATATCTTTTGCCGGAGGAGAAATCCGCTGTGATGGATTTGATTGCCCGGCTTCCTGACGGTGACTGCCTGTGCCACGGTGACCCGAATCCCGGGAATTTCATGCGGGACGGCGGAATCATC
The DNA here is from genome assembly GCA_022510865.1 of Treponema sp. GTDB lineage: Bacteria > Spirochaetota > Spirochaetia > Treponematales > Treponemataceae > Treponema_D. Next base: position 16,137 of record JAFLSQ010000016.1, on the reverse strand, counting down.
CGCGTGATTGACTGGAACAACTGCGTGAGCGGCTGTTTCATGCACGATGTGGCGGAGTACGTTTTTACCATGCGCTACGCCGATGTCTCGCTTGACTGGCCGCCGCGTATCCGCGCTTTTCTACAAGAATTTCAGGACGAGTTCCCGCGCGTCTTTCTGGATTGCTATGCTGGAATCACCGGGAAAGACCTGTCCTCGCTAGACGACTGGAAAATCCCTGTTCTGGCCGCAAAAATGAACGGCAACAACCCCGCAGAGAAGCAGGAGCGCATTCTGCGTGACATCCGCAGTGCACTGGACGGGCTTCCTGCAAGACACGGCAAAATGTGATTTTCAAGGCTGCCATACGCGGTGGTTTTCTGTGGCGCGCGGACATGGCAGGAAATCCGGGCGGATTTTTGGGCTTGACTTGCGAGGCGGTTTTGTCCTTGCGTCCGCTTGCGCGGACACATTTTGCTGGCTCGCGTCAGTCACGCATTCCGCGCTGTGCTATTCCTTTGCACAGGGCAGGGGAGAAATCATCACTTGCCGATTCTGTCGCAAATCCGCTCGATTTCACGGCTTATGCTCACAGTCAGCTCCTCTTTGAGAGATTTTGAGAATTCCGCGGAGTATGAGGCAAGGATGTTCGCCGGGCTTGCGGATTTTGAGAACAGGGTCTCCGGCTCAATTCCAAGGATTCCGGCAACCTCATCGATGATAGCGGGCGGCGGAAACGAGACTCCGCACTCAATCGAATTGATATAATTGAAGCCTTTGTTCAGTGCGATTGATAAATCTTTCTGCGAGATTCCGCTCTTTTTCCTGTAAAATTTCAGGTTCTCGATAAAAGTTTCTTGCAGCCCCATATCAATTTTATAGACCATTTTTCTGTCAAAATAACATTGTTTTATCGACAATCATTGCTTGATTTTGTTGAAATCTTTTAAAACCGTGTATATAATACTTTTAAAACAATGTGACTCGCTGATATTTCTGCTAAAAAGCGATAAAACAATGATTTTGGGGAGCCAGTCGGATTTATGAACAATAATCTTTCAGAGAGGGCGGGCAATCAAAAAACCGGCATTTCCGCAGCAAATTCCTTCAATGCGCTCCGGTTCTTTTTCTGCCTGATTGTCATTGCCGGGCATTACCTTGAATTGACGCGCATTGAATTCGCGTACATAAAACTGCTGGATATGCACATATCGGTATGCGCGTTTTTCATTCTGAGCGGCTACTGGGTCACAAAAAGTTATCTGAAAAACAGAAATGTCCGGATGTTCTATAAAAAACGCTTTCTGCGCATTTTTCCCTTGTATTTTCTTGCTGTATTCGGATTTGCCTGCCTGCTCGTTTTTTTCAGCGATTTGTCCGCCTCTGAATATTTTTCCAGCCGGGGATTCTGGAAATATCTTTTCTGGAACGCCCTGACGCTGAATTTCATCGCGCCGTCACTGCCCGGCGTGTTCGCGCAAAATACGTTTTCCGCCGTGAACGGCTCGCTCTGGACAATCAAGGTGGAGGTCGGCTTCTACTTGATTCTTCCGGCCCTCGTCTTTTTTCTGGACAGGCTTTCGGGCGTAAAAAAGAAAAATATTTTTCTGGCGGCAATTTACATCATCTCTGTTCTGTGGAGTGCTCTGCTTAAGCGTTACGCATCAACGCTAGGGCTTCCAGGTCAGCTGTCATGGCAGCTTCCGGGTTTTATGTCGTTTTTTGCAAGCGGAATGGCTTTTGTGTACAACGAGGACGCGCTTGCAAAAATCGGGCGTTTTATGATTTTTCCTGCCTTGATTGTTTTTGCCGCGCATTACATCACGGGCACAGAAATCCTCATGCCGTTCGCGCTCAGCGCAATCATAATGTTCTTGGGAAACAGGTTGCGCTTTCTCTCAGAAATCGGGCAGCCCGCGGATTATTCATACGGAATGTATTTGTTTCATTTCCCGCTCATAAATATTTTCGTTTCCCTGGGATTTCCGGAGCGGTCGCCTGTTTTCTCACTTCTGATTATCACAGCAACAACGCTCGCGATGGCTTTTATTGCGGAGAAATACATACAGCGGAAAATTAACCGTCTGGCACGCCGTTAGCAAAAAATCCATGACATCATATTCCGCATTCTGCGTGACATCCGCAGTGCACTGGGCGGGCTTCCTGCAAGATACGGCAAGAATTGACTTTCAGCCTGCGCTCCGCGTGATTTTTTGTGGCGCGTAGGCAGGGCGGGAAATCCGGGCGGATTGTTGGGCTTGTCTTGCGAGGCGGTCTTGTCCTTGCGTCCGCTTGCGCGGACACATTTTTCCGCTTCGTGAAAATTTTGTGTTTTTGTCATCTTTGCCGCAGATTTTTTACGGGAAATGGGTTATAATCTCTGCATGGAAAATCACAGGAAAACGGGGCGGCCGCTTGGGGGCTGCGGACAGAAATCGGAACTGGTGCGGAATCTCGCGGAGCTTTATCACGAGGACACAATATCAATCCGCCTGCGCTCCGTGGAGGATTTGTACAATCATTTTGACCCCGCGCCTGAGCAGGAGCGCGAGCTTTCCGCCGAGATTGAGGAGTACATCCTCAAAGAGATGGAGTACAAGCCGCCTAAAACGCGGATTGCCGTGACTTTCATCGCCGATGATGTGTCGCTCTACGACATTGAGCTGATGAGACGCGCGTTTGAGAATCATTTCACGCGCCGCGCGAACGAGCAGCTTATCCGCAACAGGAAGTCCGTCAACCGGTGGCTCTACAAATTTCTGGTGGCCGTGGCTGTGCTGGCGTTCCTGCTTTTTGCGGCGCATTTTTTCAGGACGCACGCGGACATCCATCCGTTTTACACCGTGCTGAGCGAGGGGCTTGGAATCATCGGCTGGGTGGCTTTGTGGGAGCCTGCGACCTATTTTCTTTACGGGCGGAGCGAGGAGCGCAGGGCGCTTATGAATTTCGTGCGCCTGCGCAATGCGGCTGTGACAATCAGGAGCGTGTGATTTTTCTCTGGATTTCAAGGCCGCGCCCTGCGCATAATCCCGCCTTGATTCCGGGAATGGTCTGAAATCCGCCTGATTTTCATGCCTTTTCGATTATGCACTTTTTTAGGCGCATGAGCGGCGCGGCGTATATTGAAAAATCCGCCGAATAGTGTTAATCTGATTATTGATTATTGCTGTCAGGTCTGCGTCGCAGACTTTAATATCAACTGCCGCCACGCCTCGCTGCGGGGCGGTGTAAAAGGCCGGCGGGAGTCCCTCTTCCGGCTTTTTATGGGAGAAAAGAATGACTTACACTGCGGAAGTGGAGCATATGTGTCCTTTGGCTAAGGGCGCGTATCATGGTCCTGCCCCAATCCCCGAGGAGGGCGAGTGGGTTCAGGTTAAGAAAATTGAGGATGTGTCGGGCTTCACGCACGGTGTGGGCTGGTGCGCGCCGCAGCAGGGCGCGTGCAAGCTCTCGCTGAACGTGAAGAATGGCGTGATTGAGGAGGCCCTCGTCGAGACAATCGGCTGCTCGGGCATGACGCACTCTGCCGCGATGGCGAGCGAGATTCTCATCGGAAAGACTCTGATTGAGGCGCTCAACACGGACCTCGTGTGCGACGCGATAAACACCGCCATGCGCGAGCTTTTCATGCAGATTGTCTACGGCCGAACGCAGTCGGCGTACTCGAAGGACGGTCTCAAAGTGGGCGCGTCCCTTGAGGACTTGGGAAAGAACCTGCGCTCTCAGGTGGGCACGATGTTCGCCACGCGCAAGACAGGCCCGCGCTACCTTGAGATGACCGAGGGCTACGTGGAGCAGATTGCGCTCGACAAGGACAACCAGATTATCGGCTACAAGTGCATCAACTTCGGGAAGCTGATGGACGCTCTCAAAGCGGGCACAGACCCCAAAGAGGCGATTGAGAAGGCGCGCACGCACTACGGGCGCATCACCGAGGACCAGGGAGCGGTCAGGCTCATCGACCCGCGCAAGGAATAGAAGGAGGAACTGAACATGGCTACATTGTTTGAAGATTTTGAAGGCCGCATTCCTCAGGTGAATAAGGCTCTGAAAGAATACGGATTCAAGGAGGGCGAGGCGGGCCTTGCCGAGGCGCGCGAGCTTTGCAAGGCCCGCGGATTCGACCCCTACGAGATTTGCCAGTCTACGCAGCAGATTTGCTTCGAGGATGCGAAGTGGGCGTATGTGCTCGGCTCGGCAATCGCGATCAAGGAGGCCGAGAAGACCGGCGACAAGACCGGCTCGACGGCGGCCGCCAACATCGGCAAGGGATTGCAGGCTTTCTGCCTTCCGGGCAGCGTCGCCGATGACCGCAAGGTCGGAATCGGGCACGGAAACCTTGGCGCGAGGCTTCTCTCCGAGGAGACGCAGTGCTTCGCTTTCCTCGCAGGCCACGAGTCTTTCGCCGCCGCCGAGGGAGCGATTAAAATCGCCGCGAACGCGAACAAGGTCCGCAAGAACAAGCTGCGCGTCATCCTGAACGGTCTTGGAAAGGACGCCGCCCAGATTATCAGCCGAATCAACGGCTTCACCTATGTGCAGACGAAGTTCGACTACTTCAACGGCGAGGGCACGGACAAGGCCCTGAAAATCGTCAATGAGATTCCTTACGGAAGCAACCCCGACCGCCTGATTGTCAAGTGCTACGGCGCGGACGATGTGCGCGAGGGCGTGGCGATTATGTGGCACGAGGACGTTGACGTGTCGATTACCGGCAACTCAACGAACCCGACGCGCTTCCAGCACCCTGTGGCCGGCACGTACAAGAAGGAGCGCCTGCTCGCCGGAAAGAAATACTTCTCGGTCGCCTCTGGCGGCGGAACGGGACGCACATTGCACCCGGACAACATGGCGGCGGGCCCGGCATCATACGGCTTCACCGACACGCTCGGAAGGATGCACTCGGACGCGCAGTTCGCGGGCTCTTCCTCTGTTCCCGCGCACGTCGAGATGATGGGCTTCATGGGAATGGGCAACAACCCGATGGTCGGCTGCACCGTAGCGTGCGCGGTCGCCGTGGCGGGAAGCTTCTGATGCGGTAAAGCGATTTTTGAGCGGGGCTGTCCTTTGCGGGCGGCCCCGTTTTTTTTTTGCGCGTGATGTTTGTGCTGCGCTTGGCCTGAATGCCACCCGCCGCGCTTCAAAACTGATTTTCATACTGTGCACGGAAAATTTGCGGTTCGGTTACAGGCAGTTATAATCAGCATGGGGATTGTTATGAGGCGCAGGGGATGATTGAAAATCCGCGATGTGCGGATTATGCGGAAAATTTTTTGAGGTTTGTTTTTTTTCGGCTATGTATGGATAATCATTCTGCCATTGTTCGCAAGTTCTAATAAACAAAAGATTATAATATTTTTTGAAACTGGCGCGTGATTTTTATTTTTCCGCATAGTGAACACGTTTTATCATGCAAGGTAAAAATGTAGGCAAAAATCAGCCCGGCAGGAAAATCGGATTTTTTGCCTTGTTTTTGAGCCTCATTTTCTCTTGCGCGCGGTTTTTGCCTAACTCATGTCGCTGTCCGGCGCGCGCGGACGTTTGTGATGCCTGAACGTGACGCGGGCGCAGAAATATCGTCCTGCGAAGCGGCTTGTGAGCGCGGTGAGCCGCCATTTTGCGCGGTAAAGGGCGGTTTTTCTGCCCCTGAATGCGCGCTCAAGGCAATGTGCCACAACTTTCTGCGGAGGAAATCCGCCCTTGACTTCTTTTCTTGCGCCGTTCGATGCCACGTCCGCGAATTCCGAGAGTACCGACCCCGGGCACAGTGCGCAGACTTTGATTCCGCGGTCTTTCAGTTCTGCCGCAAGTGCCAGCGAGAAATTCAGCACATAGGATTTGCTCGCGGCGTAAACCGCGAAATTCCCAAGCGGCATGAACGCCGCGAGAGATGCTGTGTTGATGATGACCGAGCCTTCTTTAAAATAAGGCAGGGCAATCCCGCAGATTCCGGTGACTGTCGTGCAGTTCAGCTCAATCATCTCCATCTGGCATTTGAGCGAGGTCTGTGCGAACGGCCCGTAAGTGCCGAACCCGGCGTTGTTCACAAGAAGCCCGATTTCAAGACCGCGGCCTCCGTCATCACTGGTTCTCTCAGCCTCATTGCGGATAAAATCGCAAAAACGCGCGACACCGTCTTTCCCGCTGATGTCCATCGCGACCGGGCGCACCACGCACGTGCTTTCCGGGCGGTTCAGCTCATCGGCAAGGGTGCGCAGCCTGTCCGCCCGCCGCGCGACAATCCAGATTTCGTCAAAATTGTATTTTCGGGCAACCTGCACGGCAAATTCCCTGCCGATTCCCGAGCTTGCCCCTGTAATCACTGCGATATTTCTCATTGCGAACATTGTAGCGCATAATCCGGGCGATGTCATTGGCGCGGAGGTTGAAAATCCTTTTTCTGCCGACTATAATGTTCCTATGAAAAAAGTACTGCTGATTTTTCTTCCTCTGATTTTTATCTCATGCTCGGCTACCGACAGTCAGACCAAAAAAGAGATTGCGCGACGCGCCGGCGCAATGGAATTCAACCGCCATGTCATCCAGCAGAAAAACGGGCGCAGCCAGAAAATCACTGATTTTGTGAGGGAAATGCCGCTGGAGCAGAAAATCGCCCAGCTTTTCATAGAGAACCTTGACGGGAACGTCCGCTTCCGCAGCTACGAGACTTTCGGCGATATGACAGGCAGCGGTGACAGGACTCCGCTTGTTGCGGGCGGCTATCTTTATTTCTCGTACAACATCGCGCCCTCGCGCGAGCAGATGAGGGCTTTCAACGATTCCGTGGCGGATTACTGCGATAATTTCGGCCTGATTCATCCGTTTCTCTGCGTTGACCAGGAGGGCGGATGGGTCAGCCGGCTTAAAAAACTGAGCGACCCGCTTCCTTCCAACGAGGATGTCGCCGCGAATTTTTCTGTGGGCGAGGCATACCGCATTTATTCATCCCAGGCAGAGCAGATGGCTGACATGGGCTTTCACATGAACCTTGCGCCAGTGATTGAGGTCTGCACTCAGGATAACCGCGATTTTCTTGACGGCCGCAGTTTCGGCAATCTCTCTCAGGTGATTTTGTACGGTCGCGCGTGCATAAACGGCTACGAGAACAACGGCATTTCCGCGGTGGTCAAGCATTTTCCGGGCAACACGAACACAGACCCGCACACAGGTCTGCCAGAAATCACGCTTCCAAAAGACGAGCTGGAAAAATCCGTGGAGTCTTTCCGCCGCCTGATTCGCGCAAACCCGTCCGCAGTGCTGATGTCCCACGCGCGCACTTCCGCGGTTGACCCGAATCTTCCCGCGTGCCTTTCCGCGGTGTGGGTCACGCAGATTCTTCGGAACGAGTGGGGATATGACGGCCTGATTTTTTCCGACGATATTTTCATGGGTGCGCTCGCTGACAACGGCTACTCGCCGGAGAAGGCTGTCGTCATGGCGGTGGAGGCCGGGATTGACTGCATCATGATTTCAGAGAAGCGGTTCGCACGTGCGGCCGCTGTGCTCTACAAGAAAGCGCTCTCAGAGAGCGATTTTTCTGCCCGGATTGACGAGTCGGTAATCCGCATTCTAAAGTTCAAGGAGAAATCCGGGATTTGGTCGCCGGAGGGTTAATCAGGTGAAAAAAAAGAGCGGGGAAATCAGCAGAAAACTCTGCGGGCGCGACGGATTTGAGGCCTGGTACGGCGAGGTTTTTGGCGGGCGGTGGCAGAATCTCAGGTCTGCGCTGTTGAAAGAGCCTAGAGCCACGGAGTACCGCGTGCCCGGTGCGCAGAAAAGTTATTTTCTTGACAGCGCGTCCATTCTCGCCGCGCTCTGCCTTCCGCTTGAGGGGGCTGACAGCATTCTTGATTTATGCGCTGCCCCCGGCGGCAAAACCCTGGTCCTGGCTTCGCGAATGGATGATGACGCGCATCTTTATTCCAATGAGCGTTCCCCGGCACGAAAATGCCGACTGTCCGCTGTGGTCAGCGAGTGCCTTCCGCAGGAGATTTCTGGGCGGGTGACTGTCTCGTGCAGTGACGGCACGGCATGGTGCAGGAATCACGGCGAATGCTTTGACCGGATTCTGCTTGACGCGCCCTGCTCATCTGAGCGGCACGTTTTTAATGACGAGAAATATCTTTCGCAGTGGTCGCCGTCAAGAATAAAGTCCGTGGCTATGGAGGAATGGGCGCTGCTGTCATCGGCATACCGGATGCTTGCTCCCGGCGGCATAATGGTCTACTCAACCTGCGCGCTCGCGCCGGAAGAGAATGACGGGATAATCCGGCGGCTTGTCAGAAAATTCGGTGGGAGGGAGAAATCTGATGATTTTTCAGACCGGGCAGGAAAATCAGGTCCCGCAGCCATGTCTGCCCCGGTTTTTCTGTCGCCCGAGCCGGAAGCCGCAGAAATCGCGGGGTTCGTTCCTGCGGATTTCGCTCTTCCCGCGTATCAGAGCACGGAATTCGGCTTTCAGGTTCTTCCTGATGTTGCGGACGGTGCCGGACCCATTTATTTTTCTGTCATCCAGAAGCAAAAATCGGAATGAAGCCTTGAAAAAAAGCGTCAAACGGTGATAATGGGAGTATGAAAAAAAGCAGCATGGGTGATAATGACGGCCAGCTCCAGCGCATAATTGAGATTGAGCGGCAGATGAACGAGATTCAGGACGTTGACGTTCTTTTGGAGCGCATTCTGACGGAGACCCGCAAAATTGTTCGCGCGGATGCAGGCTCCATTTACGTTGTGGAGGGCGACAAGCTCACAATCAAGCACGGCCAGAATGACACGCACCAGAGGGCGCTCGCGCCGGGCGAGAAGCTGCCGTACACAAGTTTCTCGTTCCCAATCAACGAGAAGCAGATTTGCGGATATGTCGCGCTCACGGGAAAGCCGCTCAACATCAGGGATTGCTATGAGATTCCTGCGGATATGCCCTACAAATTCAACAAGAACACGGATTTGGCGACCAGCTACCGCACAAAATCGATGTACACTTTTCCGCTCAGGATGGCGAGCGGGATGACGCTCGGCGTAATCCAGATTATAAATGCCAAGGACACGCAGGGCAATGTAATCAGTTTTGATGATGATGCCGAGCTTCTCATCACTCATTTTGCCGCGAGCGCGGTGCAGGCTCTGACACACGCCTATGTGACCGCGAGCATGGTCAGGCGAATCCTGAAAATGGCGGAATTCCGCGACCCAAAGGAAACTTACCTGCACGTCGAGCGTGTCTCGTCGTTTTCCCTTGAGATTTATGACCGCTGGGCGTTCAATCACAAAGTTCCTGAATCAGAGCGTCACACTTACCGCGATAATCTTAAGATTGCCGCGAAGCTTCACGATGTCGGAAAAGTCGGAATATCGGATGTGATTCTGAAAAAAAAGTACCCGCCTTTCACCGAGGAGGAGCGCAGCATTATGAAAGCGCACACCTGCATTGGAGCGCAGCTTTTTGACCCTCCTGCCTCAATGCTTGACCAGATGTCGCGCGATGTCGCGCTGCATCATCACGACAGGTGGGATGGCGGGCCGGCCGGCTATCCCGGGAAAGTGACCCTGAGCGATTTTTCCATAAAAAACGGCGTTGTGCCTAAGGCAGATCCGCTTTGCGGCGAGGAGATTCCGCTTTGCGCGAGGATTGTCGCTGTGGCGGATGTGTTTGACGCGCTCAGCCACGCGCGCTGCTATAAAGAGGCATGGACGATTGACGACGCGTTCGCGGAAATCCAGAAGTGCTCCGGCTCGCAGTTTGACCCGGATGTTGTGCTCGCGTTCATGCAGGTGCGCGAGCGAATCTGCTCGATTTCCCTGGCGTTCCCGGACGAGGACTGAATCATCCCTTTTGTGCTTCCCTTGATTTCCTGATTTGCTGGTGCAGGATTCTGTCAAAAGTCTCCGCGAACTTTGCGAACTTCTTTTTATCATAACCCTCGTGAAAATGCTTCACAAGGCCAATCTGCGCCAGCTGCATGTCAAAGTCCCGCGTGGAGAGCCTCTCGCGCACGTTCTCCGGCGTAAAGACAGTTCCGCGGTCATTTATGGCGCACATTCCGCTTGAGACAAGCCTTGACGCGAACAGGATGTCGTTTGTAATCACAATATCGGGGATTCTGGCGTTCTCAAAAATGTGATTGTCCGCCGCGTCCTTCTCTTTATTGCAGATGACCATCTCAAAGTCGCCGCTCTGCTGGACTGATACCTCGCGGTTCGCCACAAAAATCGTCCTGATATTGCTGCGTGTCGCCATTTTTACCGTGTGATTTCTTACAAGGGCGGGGCAGGAGTCAGCGTCAACCCAGATGCGCAGATTACCGCTCAATTAAAGCACCTTGCTGATTGTCTCAATCATTCCCTGCGTGCGCTTCTCAATCTCAGAACTGTCCTGAGGGATATTCTGCGGGGCGCGGCCGCTTTCCAGCGCGATTCTTTTCTCTTTCTCTTTGTAAAGCTCGTTGCACATCTCAATGCCGGACAGAATCGCGACATGAAGCGATGGCATCCGCCTGTCGATTTTTTTCACGTCCTCTGTGACGTTGATGTAATGCCTCAGAAGTTTTTCCAGATACTCGTCGTTTTCCGGGGAGTTGATGGCGAAATCCGCGCCAAGCAGCTGTATCTTAAGTTTGCCCATCAGAATATATCAAACCCCAGATTGTCCTGAGCCTCGTCATCGTTGTCATCGCCAAGACCGTCATCAAACGCATTCTCAATCTCCTGCGTGTCCGACAACTGCATTGTGCCGAAATTCGGCTCGGATGGGTCAGGCTCTTCCTGGTGCGGATGATTGTACTGGACATAAGAGACAGGCTGCTCAATCTGACCAATCTGTTCAATTTTATCCTGATTCTGGGCGGGATTTTCCTGCCCGGCCGCAGGGTTTGTGCGCTCCTCAACCTCTGCGTCTTCTGCCGGATTCATTGCCTGTGATGGCTCCGGCTGTGGATGTGAGGCCGCCTGAGCGTCTGCCGCAGAGCCGCCGTTTTTTAAGACGGCGTTCTCTATGTAAAGCAGACGGTCAAGTGCCTTTTTTATGCCGCTCTCAATCTGGCTTTGATCCGACTCAATTGTGGAGAGCAGCTCCGTCTTGCTTGAAAGCGCATTTGTGAGCTCACCGCACTTTGCACGAAGAGCATCGTTTTCAGCCTGCAGCTGTTGGATTTTCGCAACAGCACTCTCCACTTTTTGCTCAAGAAGAATAACCTGATCAAGAGTAATCATAAATAAATCCTTTGATTAAGCCTTGAGGGCTTTCTTTGCCGCTTCGACAACAGCCTTGAACGCGGCAGGGTCCTCAATCGCCATATTAGAAAGAGCCTTGCGGTTCAATTTAATACCAGCCTTGTTAACTCCGTCAATGAACCGGGAGTAGGTGAGGCCTTCCTCGCGGACGGCGGCGTTGATACGCGCAATCCACAGAGTGCGGAATTCGCCCTTGCGGTCACGGCGGTCAACATAAGAGTGCCTGAGCGCCTTTGTCACAGCGTCTTTCGCCGCTTTGTAGTTTGATTTCCTGTCTCCTTGGAAACCCTTGGCGAGTTTCAGGAGTTTTTTACGTCGGTTCTTTCTTTTTGTTCCGTCTATCGCTCTTGACATTTCAATCTCCTATCAACCATAAGGAAGCATCTGCTTTCTGATTTTCTTTGCGTCCGCTTCATCTACATAACCTGCTGAGCGCAGATTTCTCTTTCTTTTCGGAGAACGCTTTGTCAGAATATGACGAAGGTTCTGCTTCTTGTGCTTTACTTTGCCAGTTCCGGTCAGAGAGTATCTCTTTGCGGCTGACTTTTTTGTCTTCATTTTAGGCATTTTTCTAACCCTCTTTTTTTGCGGCTTTTGATGAGATTGTCATTGACATATTCCTTCCGTCCATTGCGGCGGGCTTGTCAATATTGTACGCCGAGGTAAGTCGCTTCAAAACCTCATTCAGAACATCGTAGCCAAGCTCGGTGTGCGCAAGCTCACGTCCGCGGAAGCGGATTGTGACCTTCACTTTGTCACCCTCGTCCAGAAATTCCTGTATGTGTTTGGCTTTTGTATCCAAATCTCCGGAGCCGATTTTCGGCTGCATCCGGATTTCCTTCAACTTAAGTACTTTCTGATTTTTCTTGGAATCACGGAGCTTTTTTTCCTGTTCAAATCTGTACTTGCCGTAATCTAGGATTTTACAAACCGGCGGATTCGCATTCGGTGAAACCTCAACAAGGTCAAGATCCTTGTCTTTTGCTATTCTGAGAGCCTCCTGAGTGGGGACGATGCCCATCTGCTTGCCCTCGTCATCAATAAGACGCACCTCTCTGACTCGAATCATTTCATTGATTCTCTGTCCCTTATTGTTGCTGTTATTATTCACGTATGCCAAAAATCCTCCTTCGTGTCTGCAAAACACAATTCTAACACATAGCGTATTTCACTATTATATGAATTTTTACTGAATATGTCTATACGCCCGATTGCCCGGCATCGGTTTTTTTGTAAGACGGAATTTATCGGTGCAGTAGAATCCATGGAATCACGCCCGGCATGATAATCCGCATGAGACGGATGTGCGCGGTTTCAGGACGGTCTTGCGGTGTTCCGCGTGATTTAATCCCGCTTGTTTTGCGCTTGCGGACTACTACCCAATCCGCGGAAAATGTGATATTCTGCCATAAAATCACAAATAAAATTCAAGATTTTCAGAGGACTGCAATGAGAATTTGGGAAAGCGGCGCAATTTACAAGGACGGCAAACTGACTGACGCGGGTGAGAAATCACAGGATTCCTTTAAAAAAACAATCGCATGGTCGATTCTGCAGGCGCACAATACCGGCGGGGACGAGGCGAGGCTCAGAATCAAGTTTGATAAAATCACCTCGCATGACATCACTTACGTCGGCATTATCCAGACGGCGCGTGCCTCCGGGCTTGAGAGGTTTCCTGTTCCTTATGTCCTCACGAACTGCCACAACTCGCTGTGCGCTGTGGGCGGCACAATCAACGAGGATGACCATGTTTTTGGCCTGACCTGCGCCCAGAAATACGGCGGGATTTACGTGCCCCCGCATCAGGCGGTGATTCATCAGTTCGCGCGCGAGATGCTCGCTGAGTGCGGCGCGATGATTCTTGGCTCGGACAGCCACACGCGGTACGGCGCGCTCGGAACAATGGCAATCGGCGAGGGCGGCGGTGAGCTTGCGAAGCAGCTTCTTGGCAAGACTTACGACGTGGCCTACCCCGGCGTTGTTGCGGTCTATCTTACGGGAAGCCCCGTTCCGGGAGTCGGCCCGCAGGATGTCGCGCTTGCGATTATCAAAGAGGTTTTTGACAGCGGATTCGTAAAGAACAAGGTGATGGAATTCATCGGCCCGGGTGTCGCCTCTCTTTCCGCGGATTTCAGAATCGGAATTGACGTTATGACGACCGAGACGACCTGCCTCTCGTCAATCTGGGAGACGGACGAGAAAATCCGCGAGTTTTATTCTGTCCACGGACGCGAGGACGCTTTCCGCGAGCTTCATCCTGCTGACGGCGCGTACTATGACGGCGCGATTGAGATTGATTTGGGCAGAATCCGCCCGATGATTGCCATGCCGTTCCATCCGTCATGCGCTTACACGATTGACGAGGTGAACGCGAACCTGCGCGATGTGATTGCCGAGACCGAGAGACGCGCGAAAGTGAGCTTCGGAGACAAAGTGAATTTCACCCTGAGCGATAAAATCATTGGCGGAAAACTTTACGTTGACCAGGGAATCATAGCGGGCTGCGCGGGCGGCGGCTTCGAGAACATCTGCGCCGCGGCGGATATTTTGAAGGGCAAGGACACCGGAAACGGAAAATTCGTCCTGAGCGTCTATCCTGCCTCAATGCCGGTCTATCAGGAGCTGATGAGAAACGGGGCCTTTGCCGCGCTTGTCTCTGCCGGTGCGGTGATAAAGACCGCGTTCTGCGGGCCGTGCTTCGGCGCGGGCGACACTCCTGCGAACGGTGCGCTGAGCATCCGCCATTCCACGAGGAACTTCCCCAACCGGGAAGGCTCTAAAATCCAGAGCGGGCAGATTGCCTCAGTCGCGCTGATGGACGCAAGGTCGATTGCGGCTACCGCCGCGAACCGCGGATTTCTCACGCCTGCCACGGAGTTCGACACTGAATTCAGCGGAAAAAAATATTTCTTTGACAAGACGATTTACGAGAAGCGCGTTTACGACTCGAAAGGGATTGCCCATCCCGAGGTGCAGATTCAGTTTGGCCCGAACATCAAGGACTGGCCGGAGATGTCCGCGCTCACAGACGACCTTCTGCTTAAAATCGTCTCGGAGATTCACGACCCGGTCACTACGACAGACGAGCTGATTCCGTCCGGCGAGACATCGTCGTTCCGCTCGAATCCGCTGGGGCTTGCGGAATTCACGCTCAGCCGGAAAGACCCCGCTTATGTTCCGCGGGCAAAGGCTGTGCGCGACAAAGCTCCGGAAATCATTTCTGAGGTGCGGCGGACGGCGGAAATTCTTGAGGTTGCGAGGCCTGAGTTTGCCGGGCGCGTCGGAAAATCAGGGCTTGGCTCTGCGATTTTTGCGGTGAAGCCGGGCGACGGCTCGGCCCGCGAGCAGGCTGCTTCATGCCAGAAAGTGCTTGGCGGCTGGGCGAACATTGCGAACGAGTACGCAACAAAACGCTACCGCTCGAACCTCATCAACTGGGGAATGCTGCCGTTCGTCTACAAGGGCGGAGATGCGGATCTGCCGTTTGCGAACGGCGACTATGTTTTCATCCCCGATGTGAGGGAGGCTGTGAGCGAGAAGCGTCCGTCAGTCAGGGCGTATGCGGTGCGGGCGGACGGCGGGATTTCCGAGTTCGAGCTTTTTACGGGAGACCTCACCGACGACGAGCGCAGAATCATCCTTGCGGGCTGTCTGATCAATTTTTATAAATCGTAGGCGGAGGATTTTATGGTTGACTACACGGAAGGCTCTGGGAAGCAGTATCACACAGGTGTGGGGCCTGAGGACATCGGGAAGTACGTGATTCTGCCCGGCGACCCGAAACGCTGCGAGAAAATCGCCTCTCATTTTGACAGCCCGCGTCTTGTTGCCGATGTGCGCGAGTACACCACTTACACCGGCACTCTGGACGGCGTCCGGGTGAGCGTGACTTCCACGGGAATCGGCGGGCCGTCCGCTGCAATCGCGATTGACGAGCTTTCAAAATGCGGGGCGCACACTTTTATCCGCGTGGGAACTTGCGGCGGGATGCAGGAGGACGTTCTTGGCGGCGATATTGTGATTGCCACCGGCGCGGTTCGGATGGAGGGAACAAGCCGTGAATTCGCTCCGATTGAGTATCCTGCCGTGGCGAGCCTTGACTGCGTGAACGCCCTTGTCGGCGCGGCGAAGTCAATGAAAGTTCCTTTTCATACCGGTGTAGTGCAGTGCAAGGACTCGTTTTTCGGCCAGCACGAGCCGGAAATCATGCCTGTGAGCTATGAGCTTGAGAATAAGTGGCAGGCGTGGCTCAGGATGGGATGCCTTGCGAGCGAGATGGAGAGCGCGGCGCTTTTCATAGCGGGGCAGTTCCTGCGTGTGCGCGTCGGCTCGTGCTTCCTCGTCGTTGCGAATCAGGAGCGCGCGAAAAAAGGTCTTCCGAACGAGCAGGCGCATGACACCGAGCGCGCCATCACCGTTGCGGTGGAGGCTCTGCGCCGCCTGATTGCGGGGGAGGGGAAGTGAGGGAGAGAATAAAGCGTACTATAGCGGCTGCTCTCACAGGCTATCGAATAATAATTCAAAAAGGTCAGCAAGATAACGGGCAGGGAATTCGCAGAGAGGTTTAGGCAGGTTGTGGACGAGCACAACAGCCGCTGCGGTATTCGAAAATGAGGTGCTTGACGAATTTGGCCATTCCCCGGTCACACATGACGATG
>JAFLSQ010000016.1:0-258 GCA_022510865.1 Treponema sp. | reverse complement strand
GTCTCATGCATACAAATTAGGAAAAATCAAAGTTTATGACAAGCCAAAAATGTTGATGGATTATGGCATAAAGACAGCACCGCAATCATTTGTTTATGTCTAATATGGGAGAAAAGAAATGACAAACAAATACAATTACGAAGTTATGTTTGACGACAAGTCAATTGATGTCAGCAAGGAAGTCAGCCTCGTCTGGTCGATTGCAAACTCTCTGCGCGGCGCATACACGTCTGATAAATACAAGGACGTTATTATCCC
>JAFLSQ010000015.1 GCA_022510865.1 Treponema sp. | reverse complement strand
AATCTCTTATAATAATCCGCGCCACCAAAAATGTAGAACACGGTTTGCGTCAGGTCATATTTTTCTTTCAGCCGTGCGAGGACTTTCTCTGCCCATGCCTTCTTATACGCGGTGCGCTGATGCCCCAAGTACATATCGTAGTAGGAAATCTCGTCGTCCTTGTCGAGCAAACCGTACTTTGCGGACAGGATGTGCCAGTCCTCGCAGCCGAACCGCCGCAAGCCGATTGTCTTTGATTTTTTGAACGTGTTTCCTGTGTAAATGTCCTGCGCCTTGAATTTCTGCGCGGGATTTTCCTTGCCCAATTTGTGCGCGCTGCACGCAATCAGTCCGATTCTTTTCATTCTTTCTCCAAATGCGCTGTACCGTAATATGCTTTCTGCACCTCATCTTTTATGGACTCAAAAGATGCCATTCCATGTTTTTCAAATGCCTCGTAAATCTGCTTGCCGCGCTCGGAATGCAGTGCATCGGTGAAAAATGCCATGATTCCGCTTGCGGTGTTCTGCATTTCAAGCCGATTTTTCGTATCCTCAATGCTCTTCAAAATCTCCGGAGGAAGCACGGTGCTTTGCAAGGCGGGATTCACTACGCGGTTTAGGATTATATCCAGAATCTTCTTCCGCTCTGGTTCGTGCAGTTCATACAAAAGTTCGGGAAGCGATGAGCCGAGCGCGACCGCCGCTTTTTCCAAAGATTCGTGCCATGCGTTGTACGTGGAGATTTCGTAATTCCAATATTCTGGATGAGAAACCTCATTGCGGATTGAAATGATTGAGGATTTGTTTTTCTTGTTGACAAACAAATCCCAATTCTCTTTTGTAAAAAATCTGGATTCCGAATAGGTCGAGAAATCCCGCCAATATTCGCGCAGAATTTCCAGAAGATAATATGAATCAATCTCATACAGGTGAGCCCAGTCATCTTTCAAAAATCCTTTCTTTTGGAAAATGCGTGTTACATAATCATCACGCCAAAACTGCGGGGAAAGCGCACGCAACTCCTTCTCAATCAAATCGCCTAGCGGCGGCGTGATGGCGTACAGTTTTTCGTAAGTGTCCTGTAGTATTCGGATAGATTCCATAAGGGTCTCCTGTTCAAAAATTGCTTTTAGATTATAGCACGAAATTTGAAAATTTCCCATCCATACTTACGCCAGCAAACCCAAAAATCTGATTATCCCACGTATGCGGCACAATCATCCGGCGGATTATGCGGCGGGATTCCGGGGGCGGTCGAAAAAATCAGGAAATCGGGGCGGTTTTTTCATCGCACCTCTTGACGAACAAAATCCGAATAACTAGAATACACAGCAGAATGATTTAATCCCTCGCCATTCAGACATTTAAAACCTAACGTTCGGTTTCGGCTTTTTCCTCGCACGGCCGATTTTTTTATCGCCAAAATTTATTATGAACAGACTTAATTTACCCAAATACTTCAGAAAGTATTGGTTTTTGTATTTTATTGCCGTGATTGCCATGGTCGGCGGCACGATGCTTGATATGGTCGCGCCAAAAATCGTGCAGCACATCACGGACGATGTTCTTGTTGCGCACAGAATGGAGCTGCTAAAGCCACTTGTGCTCGGGATTCTTGGAATCGGTGTGGGGCGGCTCATCTGCCAGTACACGAAAGAATTCCTGTGCGACTGGAGCGGGAGCAGAATCGCGTCGGAAGTGCGCATAAACCTGTTCCGGAAAATCCAGAGCCTCTCCGCGAATTTTTTTGACGGCATAAACTCAGGCGAGCTTATGAGCCGCGTCAAGGACGACGTGGACAGAATCTGGGATGTTGCGGCTTTCATGGGCATTCTCATGGCGGAAGTTTTTGTGCGCGTGGTAAGCGTTCTTTATTTTATGTTCAGCATGAATGTGTGGCTT
The DNA here is from genome assembly GCA_022510865.1 of Treponema sp. Taxonomy (GTDB): domain Bacteria; phylum Spirochaetota; class Spirochaetia; order Treponematales; family Treponemataceae; genus Treponema_D. The sequence goes on along the minus strand of JAFLSQ010000015.1, from coordinate 49,503 downwards.
GCGATTATCCCCACGCTCGGGATGATTGGCTCGGCGTTCGTGGCGTTCGCGATGGAGAAAAAGCTGGACTCGCTTTTTGGCGCGGTGGCGCAGGAGAATTCAGAGATGAACAACACCGCGGCGGAAAATCTTGCGGGCGTGCGCACGGTCAAGGCGTTCGCGCGGGAAGGTTTTGAAATCGCAAAGTTCCACAAGCACAATCAGAAATATTACGAGCTGAACATCGATTTGAGCCGTGTTTTCGTGCGATTCAATCCCATTATCCAGATTATCACGCGGAGTCTTTCGGTGGTGACGCTTCTTGCGGGCGGATTTTTTGTGATGCGCGGGAACCCGCTTGCGGGCGGCCAGAAAATCACAATCGGAGAGTTGATGGCTTTCCTGCAATACGCGGGCAACATCGTCTGGCCAATGGAGATGCTCGGCTGGCTTGCCAACGGATTCTCGCAGGCCAAGGCTTCGGTCAAGCGGCTGAACAAAATCTACGAGCAGATGCCGCAGATTACGGAGGACAGCGCGATTGTCTCTGATTCCGACCCTGATTTTGCGGCGGCTCTTGTCTCCCCGTTTGATTTGAGCGGCCAGGTCTCGTTCGAGCACGTGACCTACCGCGCGGGCGAGGGTGAGGGCGCGCGAAACATCCTTGATGACGTGAGCTTTGAGATTGGAGCGGGACAGACGCTCGGGATAATGGGCGCAACCGGTTCGGGAAAGACCACAATCATCAATCTTTTAAAACGGATGTACGATGTTACCGGCGGGGCAATCAAACTGGACGGCGTGGACATCCGCGAGCTTCCGCTTCCAACGCTCAGAAAATCCGTGGCTTGCGTGATGCAGGACATCTTCCTTTTCAGCGACACGATTGACGGGAACATCCGCCTTGGCGAGCAGGGAAGCATGACAACCGGGCAGGTGCGCTCTGCTCTGGTGATGTCGCGCAGCGCGGAGTTCGTGGACAAGATGTCGCAGCAAGAGATGACCGTCATCGGTGAGCGCGGAGTGGGGCTGAGCGGCGGGCAGAAGCAGCGAATCACAATCGCGCGGGCGCTCGCAAGGAAAACTCCGGTTCTTGTGCTTGATGACTCGACTTCGGCTCTGGACACGGAGACCGAGCAGGAGATTCAGGGCGTTCTGTCTGATTTGAGCGGCATGACCAAAATCATCATCGCGCACAGAATCAGTGCGGTGCGCAAGGCAGACAAAATCATCGTGCTGGAGAACGGGCGCGTGGCGGAATGCGGAACTCACGACGAGCTTCTTGCAAAGGGCGGGCTGTACAAAGAGACTTACGACAGCCAGTATTAGCCAATTTTTTAAGGAAACAAAATGAACAGTTACAAGCAGGACGAAAACACTCAGAAAAAATCCAAGTTCGCGACAATGCCGCGCCTTTTCAGCTATCTTCTGCGCTACAAAGGCAGGATTGCGGCGGTGTTCGCGCTGATGGCGTTCGGCACAGCCGTGGATTTGATAAACCCGCTTCTGAACGAGCTTGCGATTGACAAATACATTCTTCCGGGGAACATTCCGGGGCTTCTGCGCATTGTGGCTCTTGGGGCGGTCTTGAACATCCTCACCGTGGCGGCAATAAAAATCCGCATGATTGTGATGGCAAAGACCAGCAACAAAGTGATTCAGAACCTGCGCCAGCAGCTTTACGACCACATCCAGAGCCTTGACCTTGCGTTCTTTGACTCGCGGCCATCGGGGAAAATCCTTGCGCGGATTATCGGCGACACGAACTCGCTCAAAGACATAATAGAGAACGCGGTGACGACTCTAATCCCCAGCCTGATTACAGTGACCGCTGTCCTTGTGATTATGTTCGTGAAGAACTGGCGGCTCGCGCTCGCCGCGCTGTGCAGCCTCCCGTTCATGATTGCGGGCATTTTCCTGATTTCGGCGATGGCGGAGAAGCACTGGCGGGCAAAGCGGCAGAAATCATCGAACATGAACGCTTTCATCAACGAGGATTTGAGCGGCATAAAAATCATCCAGAGTTTCCGTGCGGAAAGCGAGACCGACAAAACGTTCCAGGATTTGGTGTGGGAGGACCGAGCAGAATTCATCCGCGCTGTGCGATGGAGCGATGCGTTCGGCTCGTGGATTGACCTCTGCTGGAGCGTGGGGACGGCCGCACTTTATCTTGTGGGGATTCTTGTGCTTGGCGTGGAGAACGTCTCAATCGGAACGTACATTGCGTTCGCGTCCTACGTGAGCATGTTCTGGCAGCCGATTATGAACCTGAGCAACTTCTACAATCAGTTTGTGAACGCCGCGAGCGGCGCGGAGCGCATTTTTGAGATTATAGACACCAAGGCGCAGGTGACGGACAAGGCAGACGCAGAGCCTATGCCCCCGATTCAAGGCCGCGTGGAATTCAAGGATGTCTCGTTCAGTTATGATGAGGAGAAAACCGTCCTGCAAAATGTCTCTTTTGATGTGGAGGCCGGCGAGACAATCGCGCTTGTTGGGCCGACCGGAGCCGGGAAATCCACCGTGGTCAATCTTATCAGCCGGTTCTACGACATTGACTCAGGCTCTCTTCTGATTGACGGCAAGGACATCCGCAATGTGAGGCTTGAGACGCTCCGCACGCAGATGGGAATAATGACGCAGGACAATTATATTTTCAGCGGAACTGTGCGCGAGAACATAATGTACGGAAAACTCGATGCCACGGAGGATGAGATGCTCGCGGCAAGCCGCGCAGTCCACGCGGATGATTTTATCCGCAATCTTCCCGACGGCTACGACACCAAGCTCACGGCGCGAGGCGGCGAGCTTTCCAACGGGCAGAGGCAGCTTGTCGCGTTCGCGCGCACAATGCTCTCGAACCCGCGCATCCTGATTCTGGACGAGGCGACCAGCAGCATCGACACAAAAACCGAGCTTCTTGTTCAGGCGGGAATCGCGAGTATGCTCAAAGGGCGCACCAGCTTTGTGATTGCCCACCGCCTCTCCACAATCCAGAACGCCGACCGAATCTTCGTGATTGACCGTGGCGGCATCGTGGAGAGCGGCACCCCGGAGCAGCTGATGAAACAGAAAGGCGAGTATTACAAGCTGAGACAGGCACAGTTCGCGTAGGGATAATAGAGTGACTGCAAACGTGACCGGCTGAATAAATCCGCAAGGCTTTTGATGTGTGACAAGTGCTTCGCACTTGCCCCGCACCGGAAAGTTATCTTAATCGCCAGTCAAGTTTTTCATCGCGCACTCCCGGATGCAGTTGCGGACGCAAGCGGATTAGAAAACCGCGCATTCCGGGAGCACGTGATGGGGGAAGAAAATTTTTACAATTGGTTTTAATCTGATAATTACAACAGCTTGACTATCAAATTTCGTTTGGTCAGCAATCCGTCGATTTCCGTAATCAACTCCGCAGATTTTTCAATCGTGTTTTGCTTCACATATTGTTCTAGTTCTTGTAATAAATGTTCAATTTTACGTTCATAAACCGCAACTTCACTTGAAGAATGAATCGGACTTGCATGAGCGGTAGCATATAAATCATTCAGCCTGTTTTTCAAAGTCTGCTCGACTGCTAATGTTTCAATGTATTTTGCCTTTGCTGAAATCGTCTTTATGAAAGCGTTGCCCGCATCGTGCACCGCCTGTTTTTGGGCGATTGTGTCATTCGTCAAAAGATTTATAGCAAGGATGATGATATATAGTACGGTGAGGATTATTTCAGCAGACACAACAGGCGTGAACCCAAACCGAATTATTCCGATGGACTCCCGATAAAAGAAAACGAACAGCGCGAACACAAAATTAATTGCAAAATAAGAAAGCGAAATCGAATACGTTGTGAGGCGGGAAAGGCTCGCCGTCTTTCCTTTGGATTCCATGAGCGGAGTGAGCAAGACCATAAGGTAGGCGAAGTGCAAAAATCCATAGCAAACCCAGGCGGATGCCGCCGAATGCGCGCCTCCGTACAGAAAGAACAGCGCGTTGAAAGCAACCACAAAAACTGAATCAAGAATGATTGTCAGAATCGTTCTTTTTTTCATAACAACCTCAAAGTGCGCTTAAGATTTCCGCTTTTTTCGCGTCATAGTCTGTCTGCTCAATCAGACCCTCGTCCAGCATCTTTTTCAGTTTGGAAAGTGTTTCCATCGGGTCTACGGCAGTTCCGTTTGATTGCGCGGACGGCGGATTTTGTCCGTTCGTCATGCTTGGCGCAATGCCCGGATTGAACATCTGCCTTGCTATTGTCCCGACAGCGTTCGCTACGCCCGCACCCATTCCAAGCCCTGCCCCGACCTGTCCCGCGATGTTACCGGGATTTGCCGCCATTGTTTTTAAGACTTCCGCCGACTGCTGCTGCGCCCAGTTGATGCCAAGCGTGTCAAGTGCCGCTTTCTGTGCCTGCGCGGTGCGGAGCGTCTCAATCTGCTGCATTCCGATTTTGTCGTATTTTTCGCGCAGCCCGTTCTCATCATCAATGTCGATTGCCGCAAAGGAAAATGCCGTGCATTTCAATCCGTTCAGTTGCAAAAGCTCGTTGATTTTGGGCTTGAGCAGCTCGGAGAATTCATCAAGACGCGCGTCTATTCCGAGTATTTCCGTATCGCTTGTCCCAAGCTCCTTCGCAACGGCGGATTTTACTTTGCTCTGAAACTGCGTGACAAAAAACTTGTTCAAGTCTTCCTGTGTGGCGCACTGGATGTTGTTGCCGATGACAGTCTCCAAGAATTTCGCAGAGTTATCGACATGGATTTTATATGAGCCTCGTGCGCGCAGTTTTGTAGTGATGCCAAGAACCTTGTCGCGCACCTGAATTGGCGTGTCGGTGCCCCACTTTATTTCAAGACTGCTTGCTTTTCGGACAAAATACACGATGCAATTGAACGTGCTGATTCCGCCGGAAAAAGCGTTCCGCAATCGGCTGATGAAAGGATAATTGTTTGTGGAAAGTTTGTACGTTCCGTTTTCAAAGACCTGCTCGATTGCGCCTTGGTTTACAAAAATCGCCTCTTCGCCCGGCATGACCACAAGCGTGGAGTTCGTGTTGAAATCCTCCTCCGGCTGCCGCCAGATGAGCAGATTACCGTTGCCCGAATTCTTTATGACATCAGTCCAATGCTTTTGACCACCCGCGTAGGCTGCCTCATTCGGATTCTTCTTGAATAGTGACATTTTTTTCTCCCGTTAAGGCTCGTCTATGTAGTACACGTTGCCACGGCATTTGCAGACAAGGCGAATCCACGTCTTTATGCTGCCGATTACAAACCCATATTTTTTTATGACCGCGATTGCATATTCTGAGCAGGTCGGTTTTAGGAGACATCTGCGGCGCACTTCCTCCGGGGCGTAATGCTGATACAAACGGATACACAGAACGGCGAGCCGCCTTGCAAAAAAGAGCGCGACCAAAAACAAATACATTACGATGTATAAAAGCACATCTAACGAAAACCCAAGCAGCGAGAGCAGGAAAAATATGCCGACCGCCGCTCCTGTCAGACAAAGCACGGCAACGGAAACGACTGCGAGAGCCTTGCCGTATGTTACAGGCGGCCTGTACAGCGGCCGCTCAATAACATACTTTCTGACAAGCTCCTGCTCTGCCTCGCTTGGAAAATCCCGCGTCTTCACATTACGAGTTTTTCTTTTCGCGGAGCTTTGCTTTGAGTGCCTGAATTTTTCCCTCTGTTTCGTCATTGGGAACCATTGAGCACAGGAAGGCTTCTCCGGGAACAACAATTTTGAACTCGGAAGTCGATATATTGGTCGATTCTGTTGCGGACTTACCTAAGCAGCCGCCTTTACGAACAGTGAAAGAGAGATTTTCCGTCTCATCAATGGTAGTGAAATTGGTTATATCTTTGTAGAAGTATTCCTCGGCACGTTCCTTTTTATCGCTTTTATCAAGGTTCACTGTATACTGATACACATAAACTTGGTCTGATGAGCAGAAAATATACGTGATTTGGTATGCAGAATATCTGTAGACACCATCTTTGCCTTTAATTCTGTAGTCAGCGGCTTTGTAAGCAGGACCAACAAGCATGATAGGCTCAATTTCTTTCACTTGGTCTTCGTCAATTCCCAGTTTATTCAATGCTTTTTGCTTTAGATTGAGCGCGTTGATTTGACGATCCTTGTTTGCATCAAATTCGGAATCAGGAATTCCCTTTTTCAAGCAACCTTGCTCATCAAGAAAATAATGAATGACTTGTGCTTGGTCAGCATTCGCATTGACGTTCTTGCAAACTCTCTTAGCATACTTGTTGTCGCCAAGTATCAGTCCTAAACATCCCATAATAAATCCTCCTAAGATTTATATTGTTTTTATTTTCAGAGCGGACGCTCCTACATACAAGTTGGTATTTCCTGCTTTAGAACATAAAACAGCTGGCTCACATCAACAGGTGAAAACCCATCCGCCTTTGCCTGCGCAAGACATTCTTCCCATGTCGGCGATGTCTTGAAGTATTTTCGCTTGAAGTAGTCGTATTTAATATACGCCTGAAAATAGCGATACAGCCCTTTTTCTTCTATCGTCAACGCGGCGTTTATATATTTTTCGATTCGGTCTATCTCTGGGCGCGGTGTTAAAAACGGCTTTCTCCCTGCAAGGACGCAGACGGCGGCATAAAGATATGTTTCTGGATTATTCAGGTCTTGTTCGATGGCCGCATCGAATTTTTCCAATGCTTTATCATAAAAACCAAGTTTCAGATAGCAAAACGCAAGAGAATTGTTGAGTTCCGCGCTGTACGGATTTTCCTGCAAATCACTTTCATAAGATTTTTGGTATTTGCCAACATTCGCGGCTGACATATCGAAAATATCGGACATTGAGGAAACTATTACTGGCGCGTGGCAATATTCACACTCTTTCTGAGAAATTTGGACGCGCGCCCCGCAACCAGGACACTTCAATTCGACAATCTGTGGCATATCAACTCTCAGTCTATGAGATGGATATGATTATATCATATCTTTTACTATGATACAAGTGTATAAATAAAAATGAACTAATATCATATAATTTTAACAATTATGGAAGAAAATCCGCGCATAAGGACAATAGTCGCACAAAACGTAAAAAAGTATCGGCTGTTGAACAATCTGACTCAGGAAAAACTTGCGGAACTGGCAGATGTCTCAAATACATATATCGCAAACATTGAATGCGGACAGACTTGGGTAAGCGATAAGACTGTGAGAAAAATATCGGCGGCACTGCACGTAGAAGAGTATTTGCTGTTCATGCCTGAAACAAGCAGCATAAAAATGACAGGTGACATAAAAAAACAACGAGAACTGATTGAATACTTAAGCAGTCGGAAAAAAACGCTGGGCAACTATGTGGATAGTTTTTTCTCCGAAACTTTTGACTACATTTTGCAAGAGAAATAGCTTACATTTGCCTGTACAAACAACAAAACCGATATTGCGGGCATTGGGCATCGCACAAATCACGATATAATATTCTTGAACTTTTAATTTTAACAGCGCTTGCGAATGCAAAAACGGATAGCCTGTCACAATTGCAGTATGATTTTCCTCTGGATTTGGAAACGTTTCCGCTGAATGACTGGAACGTTTCCAAGTGTCCGCTATCGCTTTTTTACGGGAATCCACAGCTCGCAGAAAAGGCCGTCCTCACCGTGGTCAAAGTAGATTTCGTAGTCCGTGTCGTCGGTCTGCGTCCAGCCTGTCTGCGGGGAAAATTCTTTGAAGAATTTGCTCCATGTCTCGCCGATGCACGCGCCGTCGCTGCCGAAACACTTGAACACGGCGTAGTCGGCGGGGGCGGTCTCCCAGATTGTGAAGCCTTCTTTCAGAAGACGCTGCGACTCTGCCTTGTCCGTGCCCTCATCAAGCAGGATTCCGATTCCGTAATTGAAATGCGTCTGGTTCTCCTTTAGCGGAGCGCACAGGCCGTACAAATCCCGTTTTCCTTCCGCGCGCAGCCGCTGCATTGCCCAGAGCCGTCCGCTCTTGCCGCATTCCGTCCAGAAATCCGGGATACCGCTGTAGTTTTCGTTTCCGCCAGCCTCGTTCGGGAACGCCTTCACCATCGCAAGAAAACGCTGACTTTCTTTGTGCTCGATTCTGTAGTCCATCATAAAACCTCCTTCAAACGTTATTTTTATTGCAAGGGGATTGAACAGACAGAGCCTTGCGCCCTTGCGTTTTGCCTGCCTTGGCGTGGAGCCGTGGAAGCGCGAGAAGGCCTTTGAGAAACTTTCCGGGGATTCATAGCCGTATTTGAACGCCGCGTCAATCACAGAAATGCCAGACGACTGCAAGTCCAGTGCCGCAAGCGTGAGCCGTCTGCGCCTGATGTACTCGGTTGCCGTCATGCCCGTGACAAAACTGAACATCCGGTGGAAGTCATAGCCGGACAATCCCACGCCCGATGCGACATCGGCATAGGTTATGTCGTCCAGAATGCGCTCCTCGATGTAGTTTATTGCCTCCTGAATAAGATGCAGAGCCATCCGTCAGTCTCCTTGCTTTGATGGTTTGATTATATATGACTGCCAGCTGGAAATCCTGTCTTGGTTTGCGCAAGATTCGTCTTACGGCGCACCGTGGAAAGCGGCATCCTAGAGCAGCTGATGAAACAGAAAATGATAGAGCGACTGCAAACGTGACCGGCTGAATAAATCCGCGTAGCTTTTGATGTGTGACAAGTGCTTCGCGCTCATCTCCTGCGATTCGCATGAATTACAAGAACCAGTTTTGCCCGTTTTACGCCGTGAAAATCCGCATAGGCTCGCTTTTGCCGCGGATTTCGGCTTCGGCGACGAACACGAGCGGCGGAATCTGCGGATTGTCTTCTGTCCGCGCGGAGTCAAGATGATGTGCTGCCGCTTCCGAGACGAGCAAATCCACTTTGTACGCTTTGCACAGTGCCTCAAGGCGGCTCGCGGTGTTCACGGTGTCGCCGATTACGGTGTATTCCATGCGGCTTTCCGCGCCGATTGTGCCCGCGAACACTGGCCCCGTGTGAATCCCGATGCCAAAGTTCAGTTGCGGACGGCCTTCCGTCTTGAACACGGCATTCACACGCTCAAGCGCGTCCCGCATCTCAAGAGCCGCCGTAAACGCATCCCGCGCGCTGTTGTCGGATTCCATGGGCGCGCCGAAAATCGCCATAATCGCGTCGCCGATGTACTTGTTGATGATTCCGTGGTGAGCTGTGATGCATTTTCCAAGCTCGGTGAAATATCTGTTCAGAAGCGAGACAACATCCGCCGCCGCCATTTTCTCGCTCATCGCTGTGAAATTCCTGATGTCGCAGAAAAGCACGGTTACGGTGCGCGTCTCGCCGCGGAGCGGCTCTCCCAGAGCGGATTTGCCCGCGCCTTTCATCAGGTAGTCGCGCACCTCGGGGTCAACAACCTTGCCGAACGTGTCGCGCATGAATTCTTTTTCTGCAAGTGAGTCCGCCATATCGTTGAAACTGTCCGCGAGCGTGCCAAGCTCGTCGTTCGTCACGATGGAAACGCGGGTCTTGTAATCGCCGTCCTTAATCCGCCCGGCGGCCTCCGTCAGCTCGTTGAGCGGGCGGATGATAATCCGGGAAAGGGCGAGAGTAATCGCAAGGGCAAGAAGCAGAAGCAGCGCGGTGATGAAGATGATTCCGGCATGGACTGGCAGCGAGTTGTTCACCTGCACAGAAATCAAACTTGTGAGCAGCAGCGTGGACGGAAAAACCGATGACACGACAAAGCAGAACAGAAGAAGATGCTTGAAGACCGGCCGCACCGAAAACGAATTGCGCCGGATGTGCCCCTCGGGAAAAACTTTGGGCAGAAGGACTGTGCGGTTCAGAATCTCAATCGCAAGGTAGGAGATTGTCCACGCCGTCAGGCCAGAAAAAAGCGCGAACATCCACGAAGAAATCAAAATCCCTTTGATGCGGATGCCCAGATGGATTTTTGCGTAGATGACGAACGGAGTCTCAAGCAGGTAGTACAAGTTCCAGCCGATGAGCGAGGAAATGGAGAATACGGACGGGATTTCTGCCACGCTCCTTGTGATTTTCTCTTCCGACTTGAAAATGCGCGACGAATATGAGAAGCAGACCACCGTTGGAACGGAGAACGCCGCCACAATCGAAAAGTCCGCAAGGTTTGTGCTGGAAAGGAATTCAGACCAGCGCCGCATATTCTCTGAGTCGCCAAGCGGCGTGGAGACAACCGTAGGAACAATCACCGCGAGGATGTTAGACACAACCACAATCAGTCCGTAGATGTGCGTCATTCTTGAAATGAATTTTTTGTCAATCTGCATTTTTTTATTCTAGCATGATATGCGCCGTTGCCAAAGTTAAAACCACCGGCGCAGGCGAGCAATCCCACTTTTGCGGCAACTTTATCTGCTTGAATTTTTTATATTTTATGGTAAAATATCTTGGTAAAACGTTTTACAAGAGAACAGACAAATCTCTTTGAAAGATATTGTTTTTAGTTCTCAAAAGCAGGAGCATAATTTATGGACATCAAAAAAATGAGGATATCTTTTAGATTTAAATTGCTTTTTATGTTTCTGGCGGTGCTTCTTGTAGCCACCATCGCGCTTGGAACGGTCGCATATAAAATCACACAGTCGGGAATGAGAAAAAGCGTTTACAGTCATCTGGATGCAATCTCCGACAACGTTGTGAATCAGATTATGGATATAAATCAGAAGCAGTTCACCGCGCTGCGCTTTCTCTCAAACCTTGTGTTTTTACGGGATGAGGAGATTTCTCTGGAAGAAAAATCCAGGCAGCTTTCTCTGATTGCGCCTTCTTTGGGCGGATATTATGAGAACGTCGCGTTTTATGACAAGGACGGTAACGCCATCACTGCGGACGGCAGGCTGATGAATTTTGCCTCGCGGCCATATTTCAGCGTGGCCATCCAAGGAAAGGATTTTATGTCTGACCCGGCGTTCAGCGCTGTCACCGGAAGCATCTTGCAGCATTACAGCGTGCCGGTCTACAATTTGCAGAATCAGCCGATTGGCGCGCTGGTTCTGGTAATCACGGGGAACACGCTTCTGGATGTCATAAAGCACATTGACATGGGCGGCAGAATGACGCCTTCAATCGTCAATTACAAGACTGGAGAGACCATCGCAAGTATGTGGGAGCAGTCGGGCGACACAAAGGAGCTGAACTCGCAGCTTGAGAAAGTGATGGCGCACATTCTGGAAGGGCGCGAAGGCTTTGAGGATTTTATTGCTCCCGGCACGAACACCCATCTGATAGTCTCTTACAAGCACATTCCCGGAACAGACTGGACAACGCTCGGTGTCGCGCCGTACAGTTTTTATTTTGGTACGCTCACCTCAATGCTCACCGTCCTTGTGATTGTCATTCTGGTCACAATCATCATCTCAACACTGCTGATTATTCTGTCTGTCCGGGTTTTAATCGGGCCACTCAAAAACGTGCAGGATTCAATCACAACAATCGCAAGCGGAAACGCCGACCTCACCCAGCGCATAGCGGAATCATCAAACGATGAGATTGGCGATGTCGTAAAAGGATTCAACGCCTTTGTCGGCAAATTGCAGGATATTGTCACGAATTTGCAGAATTCCAGAAATAACCTGCGGACTGTGGACAGCGAGCTTCAGACAAGCACGCAGGATGCGTCCGCATCAATCACAGAGATTATCTCCAACATTGACAGCGTGAACGGCCAGATTCTGAATCAGGCGGGGGCGGTGAATGAGACCGTGGGCGCGGTAAGCAAAATCAGCACGAACATTGAGTCTCTGGAAAGTCTGATTGCCTTGCAGTCAGAAAGCGTGGCGCAGGCTTCTGCCGCAGTTGAGCAGATGATTGGGAACATCAACTCCGTGAATACGTCAGTTGGCAAAATGATAGAGTCGTTCAATCATCTTACGGAAAACTCGAACTCAGGAACGGTCACGCAGGGCAACGCGAATGAGAAAATCATGCGCATTGAGGAGCAGTCCAAGACTTTGCAGGACGCCAACATTGCGATTGCAAACATTGCCTCGCAGACAAATCTTCTTGCAATGAATGCCGCAATTGAGGCGGCGCACGCAGGCGAGGCAGGCAAGGGATTCGCGGTGGTTGCCGATGAAATCCGCAAGCTTTCAGAGACATCCACAACGCAGTCCAAGGCAATCGGCTCTGAGCTGCAAAAAATCCAGGAGACAATCAAGGATGTTGTTTCGGTCTCAAATGCGACGAACACAGCGTTCACGTCAATCTCAATGAGCATAACCGAGACAAGCCAGATAATCGCCCAGATTAAAGGCGCGATGGAAGAGCAGCAGATTGGCTCAAAGCAGATTATTGATGCCTTGAAGTCCATGAACAGCTCAACTTCGGAAGTGAAGGTTGCCTCAGAGGAGATGACCGAGGACAACAAGCAGATTCTTGCAGAAATTGACAAATTGCAGCTGGCAACCGACATGATTAAGGACAGCATTCAGCAGATGCAGATTGGCGCACAGCGGATTAACGATACCGGTGTCGCGCTCTCAAAAATTTCTGTAAAAGTAGGGGAGAACATCCGTCAGATTGGCGGCGAGATTGACCTTTTCAAGGTGTAGAAAACAGCCGCGCACAAGACCCGGGCAAAAAAATTCGCCCGCGGATTTTAAGACTGCATTCTTCCGCCAAATTGCCGCAAAAAAAGCCAATGCGCACCGCATTGGCTTTAATCGCATCTCCGCCGGTTTATTCCGCCTCTTTCTGACCGAGCGCAGAGACCGCGAGCAAAGCAAGACCAAGCCCCAGCATCCGCAAGGCACCGTCCGTCTCAATTTTATTCAGCGATGAAAGAACGAGAACCGCGACACCCATCGCCACGGAGATGCACCGGAAAATCAATGCCATCTGGCTTCTGAAATCTTTTCTGCCGCGCCTTGTGCTCTCTGTTTTAACCTGCATCAGCTCATCAACGGAAATGCCGAAAATTTCGGCCAGCCGAGGGATTGAGTCCACGTCCGGATAGGACAAATCCCTTTCCCACTTTGACACAGCCTTGTCCGTGACGAACATTTTGTCTGCAAGCTCCTGCTGAGTCATCCCTTTCTCTTTTCTGAGCGCCGCAACCATCATCCCAAAAGTTTGTTTTTTCAAAATTCACTCCTTATAAAATCTGCATCTGCGGATTTTATGACTTCATTCTAGCATTTCAAGCTTGCGGCATAAACCGACTGGAAGTTTAGTCGTCTCGTCCATTGGTTTACCTCATTTTTGTGCGGGTTATTATACAGAAAATTCTCAAAAGGCTGTATTTCCAGCGGATTGCGAAACCTGGTCCTGCATCTCATTCTGTTTTTGCGGAGAACACGGTTTTTTAATCCGGCAGGCTGAAACATCATGCGGGCGTAAAAAAACGTTCGGGCGGGAAACCCGCCCGAACGCAAAGGCGCACTGACCTCACAGACTCATGCGAAAAAATCAGGGCTACTTGCAGGCGATGAAAATGTCCATCGTGTCGCCGTCGGTCTCAAAGCACGGAATCACGTCTTTTTCCACGCGCTCCAGACCGTTCACGCGCATATATTCCATGAGCGTTTTGTAGGCGTTCGGGATGGTCACAAACGGATTGTCAAACGGCACTTCGATGTGCACTGCCGCATACTTGTGCGCCGCATTCTCGTGGATTTTCAGACCGGGCGGGGTAATCCCATCTGGCAGAATCCAGGCGGCCTCGTAGCCGTGCATATTGAAAACGTTTATCTGCTCCTGCGACACGTTCGGGAAATCCCAACCGATTACGCGCGGACTGGTTATGCCGCAGTCCTTCGCAACAGAAAACATCCTGTTGATGGCATCGCCTTCGGGGTCGCTGCTGATAACGGCGTGCTTAACATATCGGAACGCGGGAACGGTCTCCACGCGCAGATTTGTGTACGCCTCGCCACAAGCAACCAAATCATCACGGAACAGGCAGTCCAGCGAGCAGTTGAAAAGCTTGCAAAGCTCAAGAGCCTTGTCCATCTCGGGCTGCGCGGTGTCAACTTCCCACTTTGAGACAGTCTGACGGCTCACATTCAGTTTTTCAGCCAAATCTTCCTGAGTCATGTTGCCTCTGAGATGCCGTAAGAACTGCAAATTTTTTCCGAAACTCATAAAATCCTCCTTCTCAGTTTCTTGCGTATGACGCATTTGCACTACCACTATAGTTTGTAGGCCGTCGCACCACAACCAATTTTTACGCGCTCTTTTTTTGGATTGCGCAACTTGAAAGCGCAGACAAATTCTCATGCGGATTTTCTGATATTTTCGTTTATCAATCGGGCAAGTTGCAAAATCATCCACGAAAACCAGGCGGGCAATCCGGAAGAGCCGGAAATCCGTCCGTCTGTCACCGTGATTTCTCTGCAAAAAACTGATTTACTGGCCGTTCCGCACAAAAGGCTCCTGAATCTGCGCGGACAGCAAATCCGCGTATGCCTTGACTTTGCGGAATGTGTTTCCCATCATTTCACGTCCGCGGTAAGCGCGGAGCGCGTCCATGTCAAAATCCGCGTAGAACAATCCGTCTGTCATATCATCCGCCAGAAAAATCGTGTTGTCCACGCACAGGCCGTCGCAATCCCAGCAAACCGGGCTGAACGCGCACGAATTCCCAGCGTTCTTGCCCGGAGGGTTCGCCATCACCACGCCCACCATGTTCTCGTAAGCGCGGGTGGAAAGTGCCTGCACACGCGGCCGCATTGCCCCGCAGTCGTTAGGCACAAGGATGATTTCCGCGCCTTTGAGCATGAGAATCCTCGCGCTCTCGGGATACTCGCGGTCATAACAAATCATAATTCCGATTTTAATTCCGTGAAAATCGCACACTTTGAATTCGTCGCCGCTTTCCAGGCATTTCTCGGCAGAAAAATCGCAGGTGTGGACTTTGGAATATTTCATCAGGATTTTTCCGCTTTTATCAATCACAAACGCGGAATTCTGCGGATTTTTTTGGCCTTGCGTCAGGGCGGTTGCCACCAGTCCGACACGCAGATTTTTTGCGGCAGCGCACAGTCTGCTGATGGCCACGTCCGTGTCTTTGAGCGCATTTTTGTTCTCGGCCGGCAAATCGTACCCGGTGATAAAACATTCCGGCAGAAGCAGAATATCCGCGTTGCCGGCAGCGGCGGCCTGCATATTTTTGATTATAATGCCGGTGTTCTCAGAAATTTTTCTGCTTAAAGAGCGTTTCTGCAAAACCGCAACTTTAAAAATCATTTTCTGCCTCCGCTGCAAAAAAATCCCGTGACAACGGACGCAGTGCATCCGCCATCACGGGTATATGTTATCGCCCCGGAGCTTTGCTTCTACGGGACGCAAGAGCCTACTCGTAGAGCGGGCTGACAGCCGCCAGAACTTTGTTGTAGTCGGCGTAGGCCTTGTCGTATGCCGCGACGTTCTCTGCAATCGGATTCGCGCTCTTGCTCTCATCCAGTTTGATGTGCTCGGCGCAAAGAGCAGAAATATCGCACTTGCCGTCCTGATTTTTAAGACACCACAGAGCCTGAACCGCGCCGCCAAGGGCAGCCGCCTCGTCCAGAGCGGGCACTCGAATCGGCAGGTTCATAATGTCTGCGGCAATCTGACGCCAGAGCGGACTTTTTGAGCCGCCGCCTATCAAGCGGATTTCTTTGGGCTTGAATCCAAGTTTGCGGAACGCATCCAAGCCGCCGCGCATTGCGAAAACCGCGCTTTCCAAGGAGGCACGGGCAATGTTCGCGCGGTTCGTGTTCGCGGATGTAAGCCCTGTGATGCTCGCACGGCCGTTCGGCAGGTTGGGGGTTCGCTCGCCGTTAAAAAACGGCATTACAAGAACACCTTCAGAGCCGCACGGCGCTTTTGCGGCCTCTGCGTCAAGGTCTTTCACATCCATCTGGAAAAGACCGCGGATAAACTCTGTGGCAACGGTGCAGTTCATGGTGCACAAAAGGGGAAGCCATCCGCCTGTGCTTGAGCAGAAGCCGCTCAATCCGTTCGCGGGGTCGGCAATCGGTTTGTCTGAGTAGCCGTAAAGCGTGCCGGAAGTTCCCATGCTCATTGTGAGGAAGCCGTCTGCGACTGTTCCCGTTCCCACTGCGCCCATCATGTTGTCGCCGCCGCCCGCGCTCACGGGAATGCCAGCCGGAATTCCGTATGCGTCTGCGGCCTGAGCGCAAACTTTTCCGGCAGGAGCGGCCGGGTCAATCAGTTTGGGAAGCAGCCCAAGGAGTTTTGGGTCGATTATATCGCAAATTTTTTTTGACCACTCGCGCTTTCTGGAATCAAAAAGCGCGGTGCCCGAGCTGTCGCCGTATTCCATCACATATTCGCCGGTGAGCTTCCAGTTCAAGTAATCGTGCGGAAGCATGATGTATTTGAGCGCGGCAAAAGCATCGGGTTTGTGACGTTTGAGCCAGAGGATTTTTGGGGCGGTGAATCCGGGGAGCATCAGATTTCCAAGCGCGGCAACAACCGCGTCATCGCCGCCCGCCGCCTGCGTGATAATCCTGCATTCCTCAACGGTTGAGGTATCGCACCAAAGTTTTATGTTGTAAAGGGATTTTCCGTCTTTGTCCAGCGGAACAAATCCGTGCTGCTGCCCGGAAATTCCTATTGCCTCAATTGTGGATTTTGCGCCGGCAGAAAGTTTGCCAAAGCAGACTTCAAGTCCTTTATCAAACCACTCGGTTTTCTGCTCGCGCGTCCCGTCACTCTCAGAAATAAGCTCCATCGGGCAAGATGATTTTTCGATTATCTCTTTTTTCTCATAGTCGTAAATCACGACTTTCATGCTTTGCGTTCCAAGGTCAATGCCCGCAACTGTTCTCATTTTCACAGCCTCCTGTAATATTTTTATTTTAGCCTAATCACTTTGTTAGTCAAGAAAAATCCGCGTTTCATGCGGATTGTCCTGCTGTGCCTCAGGCGGATTTTCCCGCTCGTATGCGACAATCCATCGCTGCACGGGCGTGCGCCAGTCGTCATCGTGCGCTCCCTCAAGCAGAAGCCGCTCGTACATATCAAGAATATGAGTGCGGACGGCCTGCGCGCATTCATCGCTCATTCCCTCCGGCTGTTGGAACAACTCCCCGATGAAAGCCACGGCATCGGTCGGCGTAAAAAGGTCTGGAAACAGATGGCTCACCATGTAGAGCGCGGCAGGCACGCAGTTCACGCTGTGCTGCTTGACGTACAGCACCGACTCGGCGATGGCAACCGCGCCCGCGTACAGTTCCGCGTTCCACTGCTGTTTTTCCGCCTCGCTGAACTGCTCGCGCTCAAAAAAGTGACGGTAAAACGAGGAGCACAGCACAACAATTGCGATGTGCAGGCTCGGGACGCAGAGCAAGTGCGGGTCAAACAGATGAATCGTGAGGAACTGCCCCTTGTAGTAGGCGGGTCGCGCCATCGTGCTCATCCTAAAACGGTACATCCGTGCGGCCTCTTCGTATGCTTTCGTGATGACGCGCAGCCATTCCGAGCAGAACGGCATGGCGTTGTGCGCACCATAACGGCGAATGAGCATACTCATCGGCTCAATCCAAAAATTGACAAAATGCATATAGATTTTAATCTTATGCGGCAGAAACGGAATCGTCTGGTCAAGCGAGTGGTCAACGCGCACAACGGGAATCTTTTTGATACCACCCACATGGTATTTAGCCAAAAATTGCAGCGCGAAAAAATCGCGGATTACCGTGCGTATGTAGGCAAGAAACGCGCGCACACTGCGCGGGCGGAACGGAATGTTCACGTAGCACCACATAACGCTGAAACTCGCGAGCGGCCGCCCAACCGTCTTTCTGATGCCTTTTTCTGGAGCGATAATACGACTTTTTTCTTTCTTTTTCATAAAATTCAGCCTGATTTTTTTACTCGCAGCCGATTTTCACCGCACACACAAGAAAAATCCGCGTCTCATGCGGATTGCCCGGCTTGTCCGTCCGAAAAACCGCCGCAAGAAAATCCGCGGGTCTCTAATCAGCCGCCTCCTGCATCCTGCCCATTTTTTTAAAGAAATGCAGAAGATATGGGATTGCAGTGAGCGCGCTCAGAAAATCCGCCACAAACTGACTGATTTCCACGCCCGTAAGCCCAAGAACGCGCGGAAGAATCAGAATGGCGGGAATAAAATAAACGCCCTGCCTGTTCATTGAAAGGAACGCCGCCGCCCGAATGTTCCGCGTGGACTGCATGAGCATATTCGTGCCAACAATCAGCGGATGGAACGGCACGAACGAGACCTGCCAGCGCAGTGCCGCCGCACCAATCTGCCTTGCCCGCTCATCTTCGATGAAACCGGCCATAATCTGCGGGGCAAAAATAAAAATCACCAGAGAAAAGGCCGCCATAATCAAAAATCCGCTCAAAAGCATGAAGCGGTACGCCTGCCTCACGCGGTCAAAGCGTTTCGCACCAAAATTGTAGCCGCTGACCGGACTGAATCCCTGGCCAATCCCAATCATTATGCTCGCCACAAACATTATGATTTTTGTAGTGATTGACATTCCCGCAATCGCCGCGTCACCGTACTGCCCTGCGGTGGTGTTCAGCAGGATTGTCGCCACGCTCGCAAGCCCCTGCCGTGCCAAGGAAGGAAATCCCGTCCAGACAATTTTTGCGAGCACTCCGCCTTTAAAAGTCAGATTTTTTATGCTGATTCTGCAAACCGCCTTCCGCCGCAAAAACCAGCTCAGCAGAATTGAGAACGAGATGACCTGGCTCACCAAAGTCGCGATTGCCGCCCCGCTAATGCCAAGGCCAAGCGCGAATATAAAAAAAGGGTCAAGCAGAATGTTGATGATTCCGCCGGACGCGAGGGCAATCATCGAGAAGAAAGCCTTTCCTTCCGAGCGCAGCACGTTGTTCAGCACGAACGAGGCGCACATAATCGGCGCACCCCAGAAAATGTAGCGCGCGTAAGCCTGCGCGTGACCAAGAACCGCCGCGCTCGCTCCAACAAGGCTCAAGAACTGGCTTGAAAAAATTGAGCCGAACAGCGTGACCAAAAGCCCCACGCCAATCGCAGAGAAAAACGCGGTGGAGGCAATCACATCCGCGTCGCGCTCGCGCTTCTGCCCAAGCCTGATGGAAACAAGACTGCCCGCGCCCATCCCAAGAGTGAATCCGCTTGCCTGAATCAAAGACATGATGGGAAAAACCACGCCAACCGCCGCGCTCGCCTCCATTGTGATGTGAGACACAAAAAAAGTGTCCGCCATGTTGTAAATTGAAGTGACCAACATGGAGATTACGGTGGGAACAGCCAGCGTTGTAATCAGCCGTGAGACCGGCGTGTTCACCATTTTCTCGTACTGCTCTTGCGCAGAAAGATTTTTTTGATTTGAATTCAATGCTTTCCTCTCGGGCGGATTTTTATTCCTTCCTCTGATTTTAACACAGATTCGCGCTTGAATCATCCTTTTTTGTCCCGATTTTTTCCGATTGAACTTTTTTGTTAAAAACTTTAATATTTACAACATGATGAAACAGGCTGATATTCTTTCCGATTTTTTGGACGATAACACAATAAACGCACTCCCTGATTTCCTTGAAAAATCGAATGACTTTGAGACTTCCGCAGATATCATCGCCTCTGCCTTTGGTGCGGACGCGAATTTTTCCAGAACAGATGAGAACGGAGCGGCAAAACTGCTCTCCAGCTTCAAGAACAACCTCGCGCTTCTGATTCAAAAAACCTGGGTCGAAAAATCAGACATTGCGCTCAAAGACCAGCTGCTTTATCAGCTGAGCGAATTCCGCACAAAAAACACCTGGAAAGACGATTACAAGGCCTTCCTTCAGATAATAAATCAGGCAGTTTTCCTGATGTTCGGCCAGAACCCTGAATCCGATGATTTTGCCGCGTACTCGCTGCGCATTGACCCGGAATTCGGCATTTTCTGGTGGTACATCTCAAATCTCCCGAAACAGGCGGACTGGCCGGAAGAAAAATGCCGCGCCGCAATGATGATTGGGATGTATTTTCTTGCCAATTATTAGCCCCGCAAAAAAGAGGCACTCATGGATTTAAATTCAATCTGCAAAACGCTGCGCTCCGGAAGCGAGAGGCTCGCGCTCCAGAATGCCGCCGAAAAAAATTCCGCGCTCGCTGATGTGGCGGCCGCGCTCGACAAGAACCGCGGGGCAATCCTTAAAGCAAATGAGATTGACGTGCAGGACGCCCGCTCGTCCAAAATGAGCGAGTCCGTAATCGACCGCCTCACTTTAAATGATTCCAGAATTGACGGGATAATCCAAAGCCTGCGCGTTGTGATTTCCCAGACCGACCCGATTGGCGAGGAAGTTTCCGGCTGGAAAACTCCGAACGGCATGACAATCCGCCAAGTGCGGGTTCCGCTCGGCGTTGTCGCAATAATTTATGAGAACCGCCCGAACGTCACTGTGGATGCTTTCTGCCTTGCGTACAAAAGCGGCAACTCAATCCTGCTGCGCGGCTCGTCCTCGTCATACAACTCGAACCGCGAGATTGTGCACGTGATAAAAGAGGCCCTGCGCGGCGGAAACGGCGTGAGCGAGGCAATCGCGCTTGTTGAGCCGGACGGCCACAGCCACGACGACGTGAACCAGATTCTGAACGCCGTTGGGTTGATTGACGTTGTACTCCCGCGCGGCGGAAAAAATCTGATTCAAAACGTTGTGCGCAATGCCCGCGTCCCCGTGATTGAGACGGGCAGCGGCGTATGCCATCTTTATGTCGATGAATTCGCGGATTTGGAAATGGCGTGCAAAATCGCGGAGAACGCGAAAATCCAGCGGCCGAGCGTCTGCAACGCGATTGAGTGCATTGTCGTGCACAAAAAAGTTGCGGCGGATTTTCTTCCCATGCTGGAGGAAAAATTTGCCGGGCGCGTGAGGCTTCACGCCGACGACCAGGCAATCAGTCATCTTAAAAATGCGGTTCCTGCCACAGACGCGGATTTTGGCAACGAATATCTTGACTATGAGTGCTGCATAAAAACCGCGGATTCTCTGGAGGACGCCGTCGCATACATAAACGCGAACAATACAAAGCACAGCGAGTGCATTGTCACAGAAAGCCGCGCGAACGCGCGGCTTTTCCAGAGCAGGGTGGACGCATCGTGCGTTTACGTGAACGCCAGCACACGCTTCACCGATGGCGGCGAATTCGGTTTTGGCGCGGAGCTTGGAATCAGCACGCAGAAACTGCACGTGCGCGGCCCGATGGGAATCAAGGCGCTGACCACCACAAAATATCTCATAGACGGCGACGGCCAGATTCGCTAGGGTGCGCCCGCCGGGCAATCAAACTGGCTCGGGGTGATTTTAGGAGCTGCCAGTTACGCGAAAATTCCAGCAGGAAAATCCGCAAGAATTTCCACGCGGATTTTTAAAACCGGGTCGGGCAAAAAAATCCGCCTGCGCTCAATCAGATTTTACGAAAATTCCCGGATTTTAATCGCAATGCCGGAAAATCCGCCGGAATTTCTTACGCGCGCTCAGCATCTTGGGCAATTTTTCGTGAAATTCTGGGGGCGGGGAGAAAATCGGTTTTCATCAAATAATGTAGATTTTTCTGCGCTTTGGGCTTATAATAACTTATAATATAAGTAATATAATTGCAGGAAAGACTTTTGGGAAAATATCAACCTTCAAAAATGGCGACATACATTGGCTTCGCGGCTACCCTCTGTGCGCTTTTGTATCACATCACTGTCATTTTTGTTTTTTTGTGGTTGGGCGTAAAACAAATGGTTCTTTACAACGTTTTCAGTGTGACGTTGTTCGCGGTAATCCTGCTTCTGATTATTTTGCCTAAGAAAAAATCCCTTGTGGTGCTGTTCACAATCGCAATGATCGAGGTCATAATCCATCAGATTCTGGCGGAATGCTTTGTCGGGCAGGACACGAAATTCCACTTCATCATTTTTATGGCGGGACTTCTGCCGTATTTTGTGTTCGATTACCGCCTGAAACTCTCCACGCCAATGACCGTAATCAGCGGGCTGCTTTTTGTGACGCTTGAGGTAATCGATTTTTCAAGCCTCGCCTGTTTCCCGAATTTCCTGCGATTCATGCACATCACGCCGGTCGCGCTGACATCATCAAAAATTGTTTTTTTAAAGACGATGAACATCTCTTTCTCAATCATACTGATTGTCATCACAATCCTGCTTTTCTCATACCTCGTGGCGCAGAGTGAGAGCCGCCTCACGCGGCAGAACCTTATGCTGGAGGGCGAAATCAAGCGCGCGTCAATCATCCAGCAGGCGTTTTTCAAGCAGGATGTTTCCGACGCAACCGACTGGAACATCGCGTATTTTAACCGGCCGATGGCGGGCGTTTCCGGGGATTTTTTTGATTTTTACACAACAGGCCCGTCTCTTGACGGCTTCGGCATTTTTGATGTCTCCGGCCACGGAATATCATCCGGGCTTGTGACCATGCTCGTAAAAAACATAATCCATCAGGAATTTTACAATGACATGGAAATTCCAGTCTGGAAAATCCTCACAAAAATAAATGACCGCATCGTGGAAGAAAAAGGCGAGGTAGAAAATTATCTGACTGGAATCATTGTGCGTTTTACGCCGGAGCAGGCAGAAATGGTGATTGCCGGCCATCCGACTCCGCTCATTTTCAAGGCGGGAAGCGGAAAGTGCGACTATCTTAAAAAGACCACGGAATCAACCGGCGCAATCGGCATTGCGGGATTTCCCGCGTTCTACGACTCGCAGTTTGTGGATTTCACGCACGGCGATCGGCTTTTCTTTTTTTCTGACGGCGTGACCGATATTCTGAACGAGAAAAAAGAGTCGTTCGGGAAAATCAGGCTGCTCCGCGCGTTCGCGGAATCCGTGGATTTGGACACGCAGGCGCAGATGGAATACATCAAAGAGAAAATCTCGCAGTTTCAGGGCACAACGCCCCAAAACGACGACATCAGCATGATTTGTATTCGCAGGGTTTAAAAAATGCTTCTGATTTTTCTTGGCTTTCTTGGAATAATTTACGACATTCTGCTCATCTGCATGAATCCCGGCACTTTTCTGGACAACCTCACCACATTCTCCCACATCTGGAGCGTTCTGGGCGGCCTCCTGATTTTCACAGGGATTTTCAGGCGCAGAACCGGGCGATGGCCGTGGTCGCGCTGGAAAAAAGGTCTCAAAATCACGGCGATTTCTGTGCTCGGCGCGGGTTTTTTAATCAGCCTGATATGTCTGCTTTTTATCTGGACTCCGCGCACCGTTTCCATGAGCGAAAACTGCGATTATGTGATTCTGCTTGGCGGCGGAATCGACAAGAATGGCAGGCTTCCGCAGACGGTCAGGCGACGAGTGGAACTTGCGGCCGAATATCTGGAGATGCACGAGGACACGCTCTGCGTTGTCACCGGCGGAACGCTCAAATGGCTGCCTTACGCCGAAGCTCCAGAAATCAGAAATCAGCTGATTGCCTCCGGCATCAAAAGTGAGCGCATTCTTGTTGAGGACAAGGCGCTGGACACAATCCAGAATTTAAGTCTAACTTGCGGACTGCTCGCCGAATACGAGGGTGTGAGCGAGCGTGAGATTCTGGGCAGAAGTTTCATAATCATCACCAGCAGATTTCACCTGCGCCGCGCGGAGCGGCTTGCAAAGCGCATGGGTTTTGAGAACGTGCAGGGAATCGGCTCAAAATGCGGCATCATTTTGCTTGCGCAGTGTTATGTGCGGGAAATCGGCGCGTATGTGAAACTTTCGCTGCGGATTCTGCTCACAAAAAAGCCGGAACGCATCGCGTAGTTATTTTGCGGTGAACAGCGTTCCCGGCAAATTGCCCGCATACAGATTCTCAAGCGCGCGCTCGTGACCGCCGTTCGCAATCAGCAGGTTTATGCCGTACTCCGTCACTTTCTCCGCTGCCTGAATTTTCGTCTCCATTCCGCCAGTCCCGAATTCGTTCGCATTCCCGATTTTTATTGATTTTCTAAGCTCGGCAATGCAATCCACGCGCTCTATCAGTTTTGCGTCCGGATTTTCCTTGGGATTATCCGTAAAAATTCCGTCCGTATCGCTGAACAAAACCAGCAAATCCGCCGACCACAAAATCGCGGTAAGCGCGGACAAGTTGTCGTTATCGCCAATTTTGTCCTCCTCAAAAGAAACGCTGTCATTCTCGTTGATAATCGGAACAACGCCCTCATCCACCAGAGTAAAAAGCGTGTTGCGGATGTTCAGTGTGTGCAGATTATTCTCAAAATCCTCTTTGGTAAAAAGCAGCTGCCCGATGTGCAGATTCTGCGCCGCGAACGCCTTGCGCCACTGATGCATCAGCTCCACCTGTCCGATTGCGCACAACGCCTGACGGTAGTGCACGTCCTTTTTCCTGGCCCATTCTTTCGTTGTGGAAACGCCGGCAACCTGCGCCCCGGACGAGACCACGACAATCTCTTTTCCCTGTTTGATGAGCGAGGCGCACTGCTCGGCGAACGACGCCATAAAATCCGTGTTCTGCGTGCCGTCCGCCTTTGCAAGCGTGTTCGAGCCGATTTTTATCACGATTTTTCGCGCATTCCTGAAAATCTCTGAAATATTTTTGTTCATGGCTCTGAATTATAGACCAGAACGCGGATTTTGTCAGTTGCCCCGCAAAAAAAGTTGAATCCAAACGAAAAGCCGTAAAATCCGCGCGAACTCCAAGCCGATTTTTCTGCTGCCCCGGCAAGCACACTCGCCCGCAATCCCGCATTCTCGGATGATTGTCCTGCAAAAGTCTGGTTTTAAAAATCCCGGGCAGAAAATCAGAATCTTGCCCTCAATCCTGTTTGCCAGTATAATCTGAAAATAGGATAGATTTATGAAATTTTCGTTTAAGCAGTTCATCGTACCAAATTTTGCCAGAAGGCTTGCTTTTATGTTGCCCGCAGTAATTATGATGGGCGTGTTCGTCTCAATTCTTGTGGAGCTTGGCTGGGGAACTGACCCCGCCAGTTTTATGAACCTGAACATTGCGAGCGCGCTGCACTGGGGACTTGGCAACACCGAGGTTCTGGTTTACGGCCTCATGCTCGTTTTCACGTTCATTTTTGGCGCGCATCTGATTGGATTCGGCACGCTCGCGAATATGATTCTCATTGGCTATGTGGTGGATATTTGCCGCTGGATTTGGGACAAAATCGGTTTCGCGCAGATTCTCACAGCCGGAAACTTTTCCCTCCGCATTGTGATTTTTATCATCGCGCTGCTTTTGTTCGTCGTGGTCGCGTCAATTTACATCAACGCGCAGATGGGAGTCGCGCCTTATGACGCAATGCCGAACATCATCAGCGGATGGTTTCCCAGAACCCCGTTTTTCATCGTGAGGATTATTTTTGACCTGTCCGCGGTTGTCATCGGAGTTCTAGCAGGAAAACTGGCCAGCGGAATTCAAGGCTCGGTCATCGGCTCAATCGCGATGTCCCTGCTGCTCGGCCCGGCAATCTCGCTTGTCGCAAAACCGCTGAAAAAAATCCTGTAAAACCCGTTTTTCGCACCATTGGAAAATGCGGATTTTCTTGCGGTCTCCTCATTTACATGGGCGGCTTCGCCGCCCTCATCACAAAAATTCATAAAAATCCGCCGTAATAAAATCGTCCGCAATTCGCGTGGAAATCTTCACATTCTTCGCGCTTCTGTTTATAATATCAAGGATGATTGACGAGACCGCGCTTGCAAAAAAAACGATTTTTTCTTTTGAGGTGTTTCCGCCCAAAAAAACTATGCCCATCGACACGGTTTTTTCCACGCTGGACGAGCTGAAAGGGCTTTCCCCCGATTTTATTTCCGTGACGTTCGGGGCGGGCGGAAGCGAGAACTGCGGGAATTCGGTTGCAATCGCGCGGCACATAAAAGAAGTCTGCAACGTCGAGCCGGTAATCCACATGCCGTGCCTGAATATGACCAAAGCGGACGCGACTTTTGTTCTGGAGCAATTTCAGAGCGCCGGAATCGAAAATATTCTCGCGCTGCGCGGCGACCGCGTTGAGGGAAAAGAACCCGCCGGGGATTTTCATCACGCGGACGAGCTGATTGCATTTATCCGGGATTTTGAGCGCGGACGAACGGACGGGAAATCCTTTAAAATTTTTGGGGCGTGCTACCCGGAGCTGCATCCGCAGTCAACTTCGGTTTACAGCGACATTGATTTTTTGAAGAAAAAAGTGGACGCGGGGGCAACGCATCTTTTATCGCAGTTGTTTTTTGACAACTCGCAGTTCTACCGCTTCATTGAGCGCTGCCGGATTAAGGGCATAAACGTTCCGATTGAGGCGGGAATTATGCCCGCGACCAAGAAAAAATCCATCGAGCGGATGGTGAGCATGACGAACGCGGTTCTGCCCAAAAAATTCACGGATATGATGGAGCGGTACGGCGACTGCCCGGAGGCAATCCGTGACGCGGGGATTGCCTACGCCATCGACCAGATTGTGGATTTGGTAACACACGGTGCGCAGGGAATACACCTTTACACCATGAACGACCCCCACATCGCCCGCAAAATCTACGAAGCGACGCAGAGCCTGTTCCAAGTTCCCCCGATTTTAAATCAGATTTAAAATCGGGTTGCCTGCAACCGGATTTTTAGCCTAGAAACTGAGCACTCGCACATCAAAGCAGATATAGGCATTGCCCGGAATCACTCCCGGATAGCCCTGACTGCCGTAAGCCAGCTCGGGTGGCAGAACAATCGTTCTTGTCTCCCCGATTTTCATTTCCTGCACCATCTGGTCAAAGCCCGGAATCATCTGGCCTGCGCCGGTTGTGAATTCGAGCGGCTCGTGGCCCTGCTCGTGGAAGCCTTTTGAGGCGTCAAAAATCTGTCCGTCAATCAGATAGCCTTTGTAATCCACAGAGACTTTCCGGCCTTTTCCGCAAACCTCGCCGGAGCCTTTCTGCAAAATCTTGAAATAAATGCCGTTGCCGGTTTTCTCGCAGCCTTCTGTGACCGCCGCAAGTTTTTTTGCCTCGCGCTCCTCGTTCGCTTTTTTCTGCTCGGAAATCAGGCGGTCAAAATCTGCCTGAGTCGCGGTGAATTTTTCTGCGTCCGCGCCCTGCCTGATAATCCGCAGAGATTTGATTGTGTCAGCCTGAGCGACCGCGTCCACGATTTCCTGCCCCGCCAGAACCTCGCCGAAAATCGTGTGCTTGTAATCAAGCCAGGGCGTTGGCACGTGCGTGATGAAAAACTGACTGCCGTTTGTGTCCGCGCCGGAATTCGCCATCGCAAGCTTGCCGGGCTTGTCAAAAATCAGGCCGTCAACGAATTCGTCCGGGAATTTGTAGCCTGGCCCGCCAGTTCCGTTACCGCGCGGGTCTCCGCCCTGAATCATAAAGTCAGAGATTACGCGGTGAAATTTCAAGCCATCGTAAAATGGCTTTCCGCCGGCCGCACTCAGCGTTCCTTCCGCAAGCCCCACAAAATTTGTGACTGTCATCGGTGTGTCTTTATAAAACAAGTTCAGGACAATCGTTCCTTTTTCTGTCTCCAAAACGGCGAAAACGCCCTCTTTTCCGTTCAAAACTTCAGTTTCCATCTGATTTCCTTTCTGCACAGCAGAATTTGTTTTTTTCGGACTGCATGATATGCCGGCAACGACAACCGCGCCGAAAATCAGTCCGCCAAATATTTTCTTAAAAAATGAATCTCTCATTTTCGTTCCATCCTCAGCATCCCGAAAGTTGATGTCTGAAAATCGGTTTTAAAATCTCAAACTAGAACTGTTTGATGAACCACTTGTAAATTGCCTCCATGCGCTCGCCCATAGATTCGGGAATCTGTTTTTTCACAAGCGATGGATTTTCCGCGTCCAAATCTGTGCACAAATAAAGCACAAGAGAGTCGCCGCAGTCTGTGACCAGCACGGTGATTTTCATTTTCTCCGGCTTTATTGGGTAAATGCCCAAAAATCCCATTTTGTCCAGAATCAGGAATTCCATGAGGAGCGTGTCGCCCTGCTGGAAATACGAGAGTTTGTAAGTGTTCTCGCCAAAAGAATTGTCGTCCTGGAAGCAGTAGGAGACCTGCTTGTCCGCGTTCCCGGTATTCTGGTCAGGGATTGGGTCTTTGCTGCCAGGCCCGGAAATCATGTAGCATTTTTTGTACAGAACCATCTCTTTCTTTTTTGATGTGGAATAGTACATCATGCCCTGCATTTTTGAGACTGAGCGACAGATTCGCGCAACATCGTCTATTGTGATGTTTTTTGCAGATGACCCACTCTGCTGCAACAGAAAATCTTTTTTAAGATAATACAGGTTCTCGCTCAGATAAGAGAAATTTTTTGTACCGCGCGGAATTCTCTGCGAGCGGATTCGCTCGCTGTAGGAAGTTTCCGGCAGGAGAGTCATCTTGCTGTCGGCGGCATCACTTGTGTACATTATGTGATTCTGAGGGTCTGCAAGAAGTTTCTCAAAATTCGCGTTTCCCACAAGAGCCCTTGCTTTTTCCTGACTTTGCGCCGCGACCGGAAGCGAGATGCCAAGAACCATCATCAGAGAAATCATCGTTTTATTCAATCTCATTATCTAACTCCTTTATATAATACGCGAACCTGTTTGTAAACGCCCTCGCCCTCGCTTTTTGTGTCAACATCAGGAATATCGTTCAGCGTTGTGTGGATGAGCCGCCTTTCAAACGGATTCATAGGTTCCAGTAAAATTGAGTTGCGACTGGAGCGCACTCTGTCCGCAGTTGTATACGCAAGTCGCACAAGCGATTCCTCACGGCGGATTCTGTAGTTCTCGGTGTCCAAAATCACGCGGACTTCCTCATGCCCGAGCCGGCCGGCATAAATGTTCGCGAGCAGCTGCAAAGAATCCAGATTTTTACCTTTGCGCCCAATCAAAATCGAAGAGTATGATGAGTCCAGATTGATTCCGACCTTCCTTTCCTCGCGATAGGCGACCGAAACTTTTACATCATAGCCCATTTTCTCAATTATCGTTTTGATGAATTCTATCAGTTTCTGCTCAAATTCGTCCTGCGGCAACGGATTCGCGACAATCCGTGAATACCGCTCCTCGTGCTCAAAAGAAGCGGATTTTGGACCCGCATCGTCAAGAGTATGAATTCTGATTTTCACATAACCCTTGTTAAAAATGGATTTTTTCTGCGTCTCCAGAATCTCAACATCAAACTGGTCCCGTTCAAGTCCCAGGTCATTCGCGGCCAGTTCTATGGCCTCTTTCTCAGTTTTGCCTTCGTATTCGTAAGTCATTTTATCGCCTCTTTAAAATTATTTTTTCTTGGTTGTATTTTTGGCGGCAATCTCCGCCTTTTTCTCAGCCATCATCTTGTTTATGAGAATCTGCTGACCCATCTGGAAGAAGTTGCTGATTGTCCAGTACAGAATTAGACCCGCGGGCGCATTATAAAACAGGAAAAAGAATATAATCGGCATTCCATAGGTCATAAATTTCATGGACGAGCCATTCTGACCGTTTCCCGCCGTCATTCCGCCGTTCTGCGTTATTTTTCCGAACAGAAGCTGGGATGCAAGATAGACAACCGGCAGAATGCGAATCTGATTGCCAAGCAGAGGAATGTTGAATCCCAATGTGTAAACCGTGTCGCCGGATGACAAATCCGGAATCCATTTTGGAATGAACATCGCGCCGCGGAATTCAAAGTAATTGTTGAACAAATCATACATCGCAAAAAGAATCAAAAACTGGAAGAGCATGGGAAGGCATCCGCTTGCCGGATTGTAGCCCGCCTGCTGATAAAGTTTCTGCGTCTCCATCTGCATTTTCTGCGGCTCATCCTTGTACTTTGCCTGAATTGCCTGCATTTTCGGCTGCAATTCCTGCATTTTGAGCGTTCCAAGCGACTGCTTTTTTGAGAGCGGGAACATCGCGATTTTAAGCAGAATCGTCATAATGATTATCGCGACGCCCCAGTTATGTACAACTTTATAAAGCATCTCCATTATGAATTTGAGGATTGTCTCCAGCCATTTGAGCCAGTCATAAGTCTGCAACGCCTGATTCAGCCTGTATCCGCTGATTTTCCAGCCGTTTTTCTCCGAGACATTGTATCGTTTAAGCTCTTTCTCGTTTCTTGGACCAAAATACATGAAGTATGAGTCTTGGATATCCGAGCCTGTGAACGCCCTTCGCTCGACCATCGCCTGAGCGTTCGCATAATCGTTAACTTCCAGTCTGGAGGAATAAAATCCTGCGCTTATTGTGTCCGCCGCGGACGGAATCACAAGCTCCAGAAAATATTTTCCGGCAATTCCGCTCCAGATAAAATCCTTGTCGTAGCGTTTGAACTGCCCCGAGCCAAGAATCACTTTTTTTGTCTTGCTTCCGTTGAACGCAAGATACTGGCGATTCTCATACCGGTTCTGTTTTGGATTGAAGTGCGGGCCAATCTGCGGAGATGTCCTGAGCGTGTAGGACGCGCCGTCAAAATCAAGGCCGTTTTTATCATCCGTATGGATAAAAATGTCAAGTTTGAAGACATACTCGCCGGGCATAAAAGTGTAGCGTTTCCCGAGCGAGAATTTCTTTCCGTTGTAATTGAAATTCCGCTTGAAAAAATAAGTGTAATCGTCGATTTTCTCAACCTCAAAAAGATCGTCAACGATGGAATTCTCCGCAACGCCAAGCGCAAGCGCGCAAGTCCTGTTGAATTCCGAAACGTTGTCAGAAATCTGAACGCCGGTTCCCGTATCCTTGTCCAAATGCTCCAGAAGTTTATAACTGATGATGTCACCGCCCCGGTTTGTCAGGATGACCTCAGCCTTGTCTGTAAGGACGGTGAAAGTCTCCTCCGTGATTTTTGAGACGGTCTCGATTTGCTCAGCGTCAATTTCATCCGCAATTCCAAGCTCCAGCTCATCAAACTGGGTCTCCTCCGGCAAAATCTCCTGCTCAGTGCGAGCCTCGGCAACATCATCCGCGGGAACATTTGCAGCCGGACGCAAGGACGGAAAAATCAGCGGCAGAATGAAATAGCTCACAAAAATGACGATTGTTGACAATACGATTGCCAATACAGTATTTTTATTCAACTTGTTCTCCTAAAATTGCGGCAAGCCATCACGGAACAGGGTCGTAGCCGCCCTCGTGCAACGGATTGCACCGCATTATCCGCCTGAAAGAAAGCAGCAGACCTTTGCCAGGCCCGTATTTTCTGATTGCTTCCTGCGCGTAAGCGGAGCAGGTAGGCGTGTACCTGCAACTTGGCGGAAACAAGGGTGAAATACAAATCTGGTAAGCGCGGATAAAAAAACAAAAAACTGATACTAAAAATTTTCTAACAAGCTCGGTCAGAACTTTTATCACAGATTATTCCTTTATCAATCCAGCCTTTTCACACAACAGACGAATTTGATCACATCGCGAGCTGAACGAGTCGTTTCCGGGATATATCAAAAACAACATATCGTATCCGGTGTTCAGATGTGATTTATATAAACGATAGACTTCACGGCTGTATCTTTTTGATAAATTCCGTTCGACCGCGTTACCGTATCCGCGAATCAAAGGAAAACCCACACGGTTCATTTCAAGCCCGTTTTCCAGATAGAAAAGTTTCGCGCCTGAAACACTTATCTTCTTTCCGGTTTTAAACAGCCTTTTAAAATCAGCGGGATTTTTTATCCGCTCCTCACGTTTAAAAAATCCCGTCTTTATTAAGTCTGTTTCCATCCCTAATTAGTATTTCTTGTGCTCGTCCGCAACAGTGAGCTTTCTTCTTCCCTTGGCGCGTCTTCTTGCCAGAACTTTTCTTCCGCCTTTTGTTGCCATTCTTGCTCGGAAGCCGAATTTTCTGTTACGCTTAACTCTGCTTGGTTGATATGTTCTTTTCATAGAACGTACTCCTTATATATAAAAAAAGATTTTCAGAAAACAATAGTAAGAAAATATATCATTTATTTTCGGGATTGGTCAACATATTCTGGATTATACTGTCAAACTTTGCGGTCAATTCTGGGGGAAGCGCGTCTTTCTGCCCGCTCTGCGCAGTTTTCCCGACATATTTTTTCATCGCGTTCTCCTGCGCGTCAATCCGCTTGTCCATCTCGATTTTATTTTTCTTGACGGACTCCTCGTAACTTTCGCTCAGGCTGATTTTTGAGCCGGCAATCCTGAATGCCAGCGATGTGATTTTCATATCCGGGATTGCCATCTTAATCCCTTTGATTATGAACTTTTTGTAGAAATTCAGGTACTGAATCCAGCCGGGGTGGTCGGTCTCGGCAAGAAGAACTCCGTTTTTTAAATCCACGACTCTTGTGCTTGCGGCAAGCCTCTCGCCAAGCGGAGCCTCGTCATCATCACTCTGATAATTTTTGATTTTTGAGACGACATCTTTCCACACACTCTGGATTTTTTGGCTATCGCCGTTCGTGCTGAAATTCATCACTTTAAGCATTATATCGGACGATGACATAATATCATTCATACCATTCGCCTCCCTGGATTTTGTAGATTTTTGTGGTGCTGTGCATATAACGCTCGTAAGGCTCGCCGGGAAGAAAAGTGCAGAAAAGCTGCTCGTATTCGGGAAGCAGGGCGTTGAATTTGGCGCGTTTGTCCGGGTCAAGCTCCAGAAGAACGTCATCCATCAGAAGAACCGGCTTTGATGACGTGACGCGATTGTAGCAGACCGCCTGAGCGACACGCAGAATCAGAGAAATCAAGCGGCACTGCCCGGTTGACGCAGTGCTCACAAAAAAATGATGATCGCGCACAAAATCAATTCTGTCGCGGTGCGGCCCAGAAAGCGTCGTCTCCATCACCTTGTCTTTTTCCCGGTGAGCAATCAGAAAATTCAGAATATCCCGCTGATTGTTCGGACTCTCTTTTTCTTTCCACGACGGATGATAAGCGATTGAAACTCCTTCAATTCCGGTAATCTGCTCAAAAAGCTGCCCGAAAATCTGATTGAACTGAAAAATCGCTTTTTTGCGCTTGTCTTGCACAACAATCCCAATCTGCGCAAGCTGCTGGTCATAAACATCAAGCATCTCATACTCGTGATTTTTAAGCACAAAGTTCCGGCTTTTCAGAATTTTTTTATAACTGCGAATCTCGTCAAGGTAAGTCGGGTCAAAAAGGCTGAGCGACTGGTCAATGAAAAATCTGCGCGATTCAGGCTCGCCGGTGGCAAAACGCAAATCATCGTGGCAGAAAAGTATGCACGGAATTGTGTTGATTAGCTCTTTTCTGTCCTGGATTTTCTTGCCGTCCTTTTCGATTTTTTTTCTGTTACCTTCAAAAATCACAGAAATTTTGTGCGATTGCCCGCTGTCACGAGCATACATCGAATTCAAACTGAAATCACGCTCGCCGTTTCTCACAATCCGCGAGTCCAAATTCGTGCGAAACGAAATTCCGTAAGACGAATAATAAAGCGACTCAAGAATGTTGCTTTTTCCTTGACCATTTTCGCCGACAAAATAAACTTCCTTGGAAGAAAGGTCTATTGTATCGTTCTTAAGATTGCGGAAATTATAAAATGTCTGGTACAAAAAAGGCATATTTTTGAAAACACCAGCACTTGCGGTTACAGGCTTTCAAATCCGATTTTAATAATTCATCGGCATTATCACGTGGATGTAATCTCCCGCAGGCTCGCCCCTCATTATGACTGCCTTCGTTATGCTCGCTTCCTCAGTCTCGCCGGCATCGTTCACGTTGAACTCAAAGACAACGTTCTCCGAATCAATAACTTTCAGAGGCTCGGTGATGTACGTGAAATTAAGCGCCATCGAGATGTCCTGACCATCATAACGGCACGGAATAATCTCATCCGCGGAGCCGCTGTCAGATTCCGGTGAAATGAGCTTAAGCTCGCCAGAGGAAATCTTAAAAATGATTCTGCTGACTTTTTTGTCAACCATGATTGTAGTGCGTTTAAGAGCGGCATCCAAATCGTTTTTGTTCACCATAATCGAATGCGCAAGATTCTCAGGAATTACTTTCTGATAGTTCGGGAACTGCCCTTCAATCAGCACGGATGAGAATTCAAGGTTTCCGATTTTCACAAAAACCGATTTGTCAATCACGGCGACGCTCACGTTGCCTTCATCCGGCGCGTTTTTAAGAACGCACTGCAAAATTTTTGTCGGGATAATCGCGGGCGGAAAATCAGGGACATTAAGTCCGTTTTTGTTGACGCAGGAAAGCCTCCTTCCGTCTGTTGCGACCATCGTGAGAACATCGCCGTTTTTGACCATATAGACCCCGGTCATAAAATATCGGTTGCGGTCATCAGAGACGGCAAAAATTGTCTGACGAATCATCTCCTTGAAATCCTTTGCAGGAAGCTCGAAAAAAGGAACGTTCTCGCTTGTTCCGATTTCCGGGAATTTATCGCTCGTCTGACTTTTGAGTTTTGCCGTGAAACGTTTCGCCGTTGGCCGGATTGTTACCTCGATGTCCTCCTGAATGAAATCCACATCGCCGGATGGAAGTGAGGAAAGAATGCTCATGAATTTGTCGCAGAAAATCGTTGTGCGTCCTTCCTCCTGAATGTCCACCGGAATGACGGTTGAGAATTTCAGTGTTGAGTCAGTCGCTTTGATTGTAAGTCCGTTGTTCTCCGCAATCAGAAGAATATTTGAGAGGATTGAGACAGGACTTTTGTTCGTGATTACTTCCTGAGCAATCGCAATTTCTTTAATCATGGCATCACGGTCGAATGTAAATTTCATTTTTATCTCCCATTTTTAGTCACAAAATCCACTTATCCTTAAATTTATTAAATTTATAAATTTAATAGTATTAGTAATAAGCGATGTGAATTCTGTGAATAAGCATTTTATTTTCTTGCATTATAACAGTTTATGTTGTTAATAACTTGACTGTCTTTTTTCACTTCTTCTCCACATTTCCACATTTTACTCAATAATTGTGTATTTATCCACAAAAAATATTCTACTTGTTCACATTTTTATATTCCTTTATCTCGCGTATAAAAAGCTGGATTTTTGATTCCAGTGACGGATCAAACTTTATTTTGTCAGAAATTGTGTTGTACGAGTGCATTATTGTGGAATGGTCTTTTCCGCCCATCTCGCGTCCAAGCTCCATAAAAGATATTTCTGTGATTTCCCTGGCAATGTAGATTGCAATCTGCCGCGGAATCACGAATTTTTTATCACGCTTTTTTCCAGTGAGATCCGCAACAGAAATCTGATAATTGTCCGCAATCACTTTTTTGATTATGTCAAGCGAGATATTCTCGGCGTAAGATGAGGGCAGTAAATCGCGCAGAAGATTTTTAACGTTCTCGATGTTCGGCTCGTGACCAATCAGCTCGGCGTAACCAAGAATGTTCTGCAATGCGGATTCCAAATCCCGGACGTTTGTCTCCACGTTTTTCGCAACATATTCGATTATCTTGCTGTCCAGAGTTTTTCCAAGAGTCTGCAACTTTTTCTGAAGGATTGCGGTGCGCGTCTCAAAATTCGGCGGCTTCAAATCTATGCAAAGCCCGTGCGAAAGACGGCTCACAAGTCTGTCAGTCATATTCTTGATTTCTTTTATCGGGCGGTCGCAGGTAAAAACCATCTGCGCGTTTTTCTGATAAAGAGCCTCGAATGTGTAGAAAAGCTCGCTCTGCATTCCCTCTTTGCCCTGCAAAAAATGAATGTCATCAAGCAGAAGCACATCAAGATTTCTGTACTTGTTTTTGAATTCGTTCGTTTTTTTGGACGCGAGAGATGACGTGAAATCGTTTCCAAAATTCTCCGCGGAAACATAACAGATTTTCAGCTTGCTGTTTTTATCATAAAGATAATTTCCGATTGACTGCATCAGGTGCGTTTTTCCAAGCCCCGAGCTTCCGTAAAAAAGAATCGGATTGAATTTCTTCCCCGGATTTTTTGCGACCTCAATCGCGGCTGAATAGGCGTAGTTGCTGTTCTCGCCGGGAATGAAAGTCTCAAAAGTGAATTCGTCTTTTAACATCGGATGATTTTTCTTGTCCGCGTTTTTAAAATCATTTTGAGCCGAATCTGCGGATTTCCCATCCTCTTTTTTCTCCTGATTTTTTTCCGGCTTCTCGTCAAAAATTGCAGCTGGACTTGCTTTTGCGGACTCGCTGCTCTCATTCACGATGCATTTAAGATTAAGATTCGGCTGGCCGGTCACTTCACGGATTTTATTTCTCACAACATCGATGTAGCCGTGCTCCTGTATGAAAGTCAGAAAAAATTCTGATGGAAAAGATACGGTGATTGTGTCGATTGTGTCCTCAACATAATTCATATTGAACCACAGCGTGAATTCATCCTCTTTTCCGCCGGATTTATACTCGTCATGTATGACTTTCATCGTATATTTCCAAGCCTCTTCATACATCTTCTCAGCCATTCCTCTATTATCATAAAGAATGTCATTTTCTTCAAGTGTAAAATATAGGGAAAATCAAAAAATATAAAACTAACGTATGGTAGTCTTGAGAATCATTGAATTTAAATCGTTTTTAGGGTAGAATGAAAGTTCAAAAAGGAAAAAAAATGTCGGCAGATTATGGTGCAAGTAATATTCAGGTTTTAAAAGGACTGGAGGCTGTTCGAAAGCGTCCGGGAATGTATATCGGCTCCACAGGTCCACGCGGGCTTCATCATCTTGTTTACGAGACAGTTGACAATTCAATTGATGAGGCGATGGCCGGCTTCTGCGATACTATCACTGTCGCTCTTGAGCGTGATGACGTTGTGCGCGTTGTGGACAACGGCCGCGGAATTCCGGTTGACATTCATCCGACAGAAAAAATCAGTGCGCTGGAACTTGTTCTGACGCGGCTTCATGCGGGCGGAAAATTCGACAAAAGTTCTTATAAAGTCTCTGGAGGTCTGCACGGGGTCGGTGTATCATGCGTGAACGCCCTCTCTGACTGGATGGAGGCGACTGTCCGGCTTAACGGAAACATTTATCAGCAGAAGTATGAGCGCGGTGTTCCAAAAACAAAAGTTGAGATAATCGGCAGCTGCGGGGAAGAGCACGGCACTTCAATCCGTTGGAAAGCAGACAAGACGATTTTCACAGAGACCACGACTTATGATTTTGATGTCCTGCGCGACCGCCTGCGCGAACTTGCTTTTCTGAACAGCGGCGTTACAATCATTTTCCGCGATGAGCGGCTTGAAAATCCGAAAGAGGAGATTCTCAGGTTTGAAGGCGGCATAAATGAGTTTGTGAAAGAAATTGACGAAGGAAAATCGGTTGTGCCGTCCGAGCCGATTTATATCAAAGAGGAGCGCGACAACGTTATCACAGAAATTTCCATGCATTACAATTCTTCGTATTCGGAGAACGTGCGAACTTTTGTGAATGACATCAACACTCGTGACGGCGGAACGCATCTTGAAGGATTCCGCAGCGCAATCCGCTTTGTTCTGAACAAATTTTTTGAGTCCAACGAGAAACTGAAAAAAAATCTTGACAAAGACGAGAAGCTCACTTATGAGGATTTGAGCTCCGGACTTACCGCCGTTATTTCAATGAAAGTGCCCGAGCCGGAATTTGAGGGTCAGACAAAGGAGAAGCTCGGCAACACCGAGGTGCGCACGATTGTTGACCAGATTGTGAAAGAGAACCTCACGATTTATTTTGAGCAGAATCCCGCGGTGCTCGAAGCAATCCTTAAAAAAGCGATTGACGAGGCAAAGGCAAGGATTGCGGCGCGAAAAGCAAAAGACAATATGCGTAAAAAAAATATGAGCGATGGTTTCGGACTGCCGGAAAAACTTTCTGACTGCTCGATGAAAAACCCGGAGCTTTGCGAGGTTTACATCGTTGAGGGCGATTCCGCCGGCGGTTCCGCGAAAAAAGGCCGCGACCCGAAAACGCAGGCAATCCTGCCGCTCTGGGGAAAAATGCTCAACGTGGAGAAAGTGCGCCCCGAAAAAGTGATGAACAACGACAAACTTGAGCCGGTCATCGCGTCTTTGGGTGCGGGATTCGGCAAAGATTTCAACATCGACAAGCTGCGCTATCACAAGATTATAATCATGGCGGATGCGGACGTTGACGGCTCGCACATCCGCACGCTTCTGCTTACGTTTTTCTTCCGCTATATGCCCAAACTGATTGAGAACGGCTACGTGTACCTTGCCATGCCGCCGCTGTTCCGCGTTCAGCTTGGAAAAAAAGAGCCGGTCTACTGCTACAGCGACGCTGAGCGTGACGCCGCTCTGGAGGCGTTGGGCAATCAGCGTGATAAAGCCGATGTCCAGCGTTACAAAGGACTTGGCGAGATGGACGGCAAACAGCTTTGGGAGACGACGATGGATCCCGCTCACCGCAAGATGCGCGTGGTCACAATCCCCGATGCTATGGAAGCCGACAGAATTTTCAGCGTGTGCATGGGCGAGGAAGTCGAGCCGCGCCGCCGCTTCATCGAGGAGAATTCAAGCTACGCCAATCTTGATATTTGATTTTTAATTGTGATTGCCTGACCTAATCTTCCGAGAGACGAAATCTTGAAAAATAATGATTTGCCGACAAAAAATCCCGCATCTCGCCCGAACCTCACGCCGTTCATCCTTCTTGCTGCCTTGATTTTGAGCGTTGCGCTGACTTTTTTCTTCCGTCCGCGGTATCGGGAAAATCCGGGAGAGTTTTTCTGGCAGTATTTTTTCTCAGTTTTTGTCGCATCTGAATTGGTAATTTTTCATATTACGCCGCCGTTCGCCGCGCTCATTACATTTCTTGCGACGCGCAAAAGCAATTATTACGATTCGTGGTGGTTTCGTCAGCGGAATTGGGAAAAAAATCTCTGCAAAGCAATCCGCTTGAAAAAATGGAAGGCGGGCATTTTCACTTACTCAAAAAAACTGTTCGCGCCGGGCATCTCAAAAGAGCGCGTGATGATTAACATGACCCAGTCGGAGGTTGTGCACGAACTGATTTTTGCCCTGAGCTTCCTGCCGATTCTTTTGGGAAAACAATTCGGGCATTTTGCATTGCTGGCCGTTCTCTGCACGATTTTCGCGCTGGCAAATGTTCCGTTCATTCTGATTCAGCGGTTCAACCGTCCGCGTATTCAAAGAAGCAGGCTTTAGTAAGATTGCGTCCGTGAAATCATATTGAATGCCAGGCAGAAAATTTCAGCAAACCTAAACGATACTTTGATTAGCTTACTAACGTTCGTTAGGCAATCACGTACAAGTCATCAGAATCGTCCGGGGATTTTGAATTTTTTATTTGATGTCAGACTATCGCTCGTTAGTTTTGCAGACGCTAGAAAATCATTGTGAAATCTGTTATAATGTAATATTCATATTGAATTGCAGG
The DNA here is from genome assembly GCA_022510865.1 of Treponema sp. Classification (GTDB taxonomy): domain Bacteria; phylum Spirochaetota; class Spirochaetia; order Treponematales; family Treponemataceae; genus Treponema_D. The sequence goes on along the minus strand of JAFLSQ010000015.1, from coordinate 10,293 downwards.
AAAACAAAATGGAAGAAATCAAAACCGCAGAGGGCGGGTCGCTTATAAAAATCCCAATTGAAGACGAGGTGAAGCAGGCGTTCATCGACTATTCGATGTCGGTGATTGTGCAGCGCGCTCTTCCGGATGTGCGCGACGGGCTTAAGCCGGTTCACCGCAGGATTATGTACGCGATGGACACGCTTCATCTTGCGAGCGGTGGAAAAACGAAAAAGTGCGCGACGATTGTCGGCGAAGTTCTGGGTCATTATCATCCGCATGGAGATATTTCTGTTTATGACGCGCTTGTGCGCCTTGGTCAGGATTTTGCGCAGCGTTACACGACGGTGACTCCGCAGGGAAATTTCGGAACGATTGCAGGCGACCCTCAGGCCGCATACCGTTACACCGAGGCAAAGATGTCGAAAATCACGGAGGAGATGACCGGCGACATCAGCAAGAACACGGTGGATATGGTCCGTAACTTTGATGACACTTGCGACGAGCCTTCGGTTCTTCCGTCAAAATTTCCGTTTCTTCTTTGCAACGGCACGACCGGAATTGCGGTTGGAATGGCGACGAATATGCCGTCCCACAATCTGCGCGAGGTTGCCGACGCAATCTGCGCGTATATCGATGACAACGACATTTCTGTTGATGGCCTGATGAAGCACATCAAAGGACCTGATTTCCCGACCGGCGGAATTATTTACGGAACCAGCGGAATCAAAAAGGCGTATTCCACGGGACGCGGGAAAATCGTAATCCGCTCAAAATTCACGATTGAGACAGACAAGCACGGCCGCGAGTCCATCGTTTTTACGGAAGTGCCTTACGGCGTGAACACAACGAACATAATCCGCAGGATTAAGGAGCTTGTCCGTGACAAACAGATTGACGGCGTGACGAACGCGAATGACGAGTCGTCCGACCGTACCGGAATGCGCATCGTGGTGGACTTGAAAAAAGGCGCGATTACAAAACTTGTCCTGAACCAGCTGTTCGCCAAAACCGAGTTGCAGTCGAATTTTGCGGTGATAAATCTCGCGCTTGTTCCGCAGGAAAAAGACGGCACGCCACGCTACAATGAGCCGGGAATGCTCACGCTCGCGCCGACTTTCCTTAAGCCCGAGGTTCTGACTTTAAAGCAGCTTATCCAGCATTTTGTGGCGCACCGCGATGAGGTGATTACCCGCCGCACGATTTATGATTTAAAAGTCGCACGTCACAGAATGCACATTCTGAGCGCGCTGATTACGGCAATCAACAACATTGACGAGGTTATCAAAATCATCCGCGGAAGCGACACCACTGAGCAGGCCAAACTGCGCCTGGAGCAGCGGTTCGGGTTTGATGACGAGCAGTCGCAGGCAATCGTTGATATGCAGCTCAAGCGGCTCACTCACTTGCAGATTGAGGACTTGCAGAAAGAGATTAAGGAGCTTCAATCCCTGATTGACTATCTTGAGGGGCTTCTTGCGGATCACAATAAAATTCTTGGACTGATAAAAGACGAGACCCGGAATCTTGCGGAAAAATACGGCGATGCGCGTCGCACTGACATCATTGCGGACGAGGTTGAGGCAATCAACGTTGAGGATATGATTAAAGACGAGGACATGGTCGTGATGATTTCCCGGCTTGGTTATATCAAGCGCGTTTCCGTCTCAAAATACAGGAAGCAGGGCAGGGGCGGCACCGGCAGCAACAGCACCGCGCTTCTGGAGAACGATTACATCAACCAGCTTTTCATCGGGTCTACGAAAGAGCATTTGTTATTCATAACTAACACCGGACGCGCGTACTGGATGCGCATCCATGAGATTCCTGTCGCTGAGAAAACGAGCCGCGGCGCGAACATCAAAGGTCTGCTCCAAGTCACTGCGGACGAGGAGATTACGACGATTGTCTCGCTCAAAGAATTCTCTGATGATTTGTTCCTGTTTATGACCACCGCGAAAGGCATCGTGAAAAAAGTGCGCTCAACGGAATTCGCGAACGCAAGGACAAAAGGGATTATCGGAATCAAACTGAACGACGGCGACAAACTCATCAGCGCGATTCCAACGACCGGCCACTCTGAGGTCATGCTGATTTCCCGCCGCGGAAAAGGCCTGCGAATCACCGAAGATTCCGTGCGCTCAATGGGACGCGCAAGCTGCGGCATAAAAGGAATGAAACTTTCTGAGGGCGACGAGGTTGCGGCGGCCGTGAAAGTCGAGCCGGATGCGAGCATGATTTTGATGACGGAGCGCGGTGTTGGCAAGCGGATTTCTTTTGACTTGTACTCCGTGCATGGGCGCGGGACTGGCGGGCAGAAAGTGTTCGGAAACACTGACGGCAAAGGCGAGATTATCGGTGCGCTCAACGTCCGCGAGGAGGACGAGATTGTCTGCATGACAAGTCAGGGAAAAACTCTGCGCGTGAAAGCCAGCGACATAAAAGAGCAGGGCAGCGGAGCGTCCGGCGTGAATGTTGTGAGAATCACCGAGCCGGATTATCTTGTCGGACTTGATAAAGTGCAGGACAAGGACGACGAGGAATAAGATAACTATCGTTAGGTAGTTAAATTTTCTGATTCTTTGTGTTGACAAACAAATTGAATTGATTGATAATAATACATGAGGGCAAAACTATATTTTTAGTTTAGGGTGCAAACACACATCAGGCAAGGCTGACTGGATTTCCGGTCAGCCTTTTGTTTTATGTTTCATGTGAAACATAAATGCGCGTGAACAGCGAATGTGATTTGTGGAAGATTGTTTCTTAGTGTGCATTGTGCTTTTGTTGGTTTATTAGATGTTTCGTGATGTCGTGCGTTTACGTGGTGAGGAATATTGCCAGATAGAATTTTTCCACAAATGTGGATAACTATGTGGGAACTGTGGAAAACTTTTCATTGTGTTTCATGTGAAACTTTTGGATTTATCAGACAGTTTTTTGTGAAGTCTTGTGTTGTGATTGTATGACCGCTGTGCTTCGGATTCTTTTGCAGTTCTGTGTTCTATTTTACAAACTATAATGATTGATGTTTCATGTGAAACACCAACCACAAGATTGTGATACAGTGTTGTTGTTATAAGATGTTTGCGGAACGAAACACGTCTCTTATTCAACTGTTTCATGTGAAACTTTGCGTGTCTTGTCGGGTATTTTTATTGTCTGTTTATCATGCCAGTTTTGGTATCTAACGTATTTTCAAAATTCCAAGTCTGTGCTGTTTTTAAGAAATCGCACTGGAAGTGAAATGCGTTGTTGTCTTGCGAACGTTAGTTAGTTTACCCCCATCTACTTCTATGTTCCCATAAAAATCGTGCAGTGTGCAATGCTTGCTTTGTTAATCCTTCCCAATGCAGATTGCTTCAAGTTCGGCGGGGGTGGCGGCTATGAAATCCGCGCCGGAGGTCTCCAGCTCGTCACGAGTTCCGTAGCCAAAAAGAACGCCGCACGATTTTATCCAGTTTTTTTTCGCGCCGATGATGTCGTGCATCCGGTCGCCAATCATCAGGATTTTTGATTTGTCCGCGATTTTGTTCCGCTCGATGGCGTAGGCAATCACCTCGTCTTTTTTGCTGCGTGTCTCATCCATGTTGCTGCCGCAGATGTTGGCAAAAAATCCTTCCAGACCGAAATGGCGGATTATCCTCATGGAGAATTCTTCTGGTTTTGATGTGGCGACCACGAGCGTTTTTCCGGCGGATTTCAGTCGCGTGAGCAGCTCCGGGATTCCGGGGTAAACGGAATTTTCCAGCAGACCTTTTTCCGCGAAATATTCGCGGTATTTTTTCACGCCCTCTGATGCTTTCTGGTCAGAGAATCCGAATTGGGTCTGGAAAGTTTCCATGAGCGGCGGCCCGATGAACGAGCAGAGTTTCTCATAACTGGGAATTTCTATTCCAAAATATTTGAGCGCGTATTTGAAAGAATTCGTGATTCCGGGCGCGGGGTCTGTCAGCGTTCCGTCCAAATCAAAGAGAAGATAGTCGAACATAGTTCATTATTCGGGAAGGGCGAGTGAATGTCAAGGGATGGAAGAACTATCGTTCGTTAGTTTTAGTCAGAAAATCACACCAAGAAGAATTCCGCAAGAAAAACAACGGCGCAGCAGGTGCAGGCAACCGGGAACAATCCCGCGCCAAAATATGACAGGACGATGCCAACAATCAGTGCGATTATTCCGGCGAGCGGCGACTGGGTTGCCTCAAAAATCGCGGGAAAGGTCATCACGGCGAGCGTGATATAAGGCACATAATACAGGAACGATTTTATGAATCGGTTTTTGATTGGACGGCGGATGAGCGTGAGCGGCAGGACGCGGATAATGTACGAGACCAGAAAAGCTGTGAAAATCGAAATGTAAGTGTATGCGCTCATTGCCCCGCCTCCTGCTCTGATTTTTTCTGCGCCTCATCGCTGACGCTGTCGGTGTCTGAAATCGGTTTGAGGATGGCGGTCACGGAGGCAATCAAAACGGTGAGGATGATTGTGCGTGTTCCGCCGGAAAGTCCGTTTATGACCGGGATGATTGTTGAGGCGTAACTTGCCGCAAAACTCACGAGGACGGCAATCATAATCACGCGGCTTTTTTTTGCGGGCGGCACGATGATTGCCAGGAACATTCCGTAAAGTGCGACCGAAAGCGCGCTGACAACACGGGCGGGCAGAAAATTCCCCGCGATGATTCCGAGCGAAGTTCCCGCGCTCCAGAGAGGAACCGCGACCAGAAGCGCGCCGTAATTATAAATCGGATTGATGAAACCTTGCCTTGCGATTGTGATGCCGAAAATCTCGTCGGTGATTCCGAAGCCGACCAGAAAACGGTGAATCAGCGGGGTTCTGGGATTGAACCGCTGGGTGAGCGCCGTGCTCATCAGAAGATAGCGGGCGTTCACCACCAGAGTAATCAGTGCGATTTCCAGATATGATGCCGCCGCCTGAATCGACGTGAAAAGCGCGTACTCGCCGGCAGACGCAACGTTCGTGAAACTCGCGATGAAGCCTTGCAGCGGAGTCAGCCCCGCGTTACGCGCGACAATCCCCAATGAGAACGCGACGGCAAAATATCCCAATCCGATTGGCAGACCGTCACGCAGTCCGTCAAAAAAAGCTTTCTTTTTCATAAAATCTGGCCGCTGATTTTCAGCCTGATTATTTTAGCAATTTTTCAGTTGTTTGCCAAATCCTTAAGCTCCGCGAGCATTTCCGTCAGTTTGATTTCCATGCCCTCGTCCGGGAACTGGCACGTCCCCACTTTCTCGTGACCGCCCCCGCCATATTTGAGCATGAGGCTTCCCACGTTCATGCGGCAGGTTTTGTTCAGCACGCTGTGCCCCACCGCAACAGAACAGCCTTGCCCGCCTTTGCCGCTCACAATCCACGCGGAAATGTTCTGCTCCGGGTACATTCCGTAAATCATAAAGCGGTTGCCCGTGTAGATTGGCTCAACGCCGCGCAGGTCAGAGATGACAAGATTCCCCGCAACGGTGGTGTGCTCCTTGACCATCTCTTTGAATTTTCTGGTCTGCTCGTTGTAGACTTCAATCCGCTCCTGAACATCTGGCATGGCGAGAATTTCCTCGGTGGATTTCTCACGGCACGCCACCATCAGTTTTTCCATCAGCTGATAATTTGGAACCGTGAATTCACGCCAGCGTCCAAGCCCCGTCCGCGGATCCATCAGAAATCCCACAAGAATCCAGCCAGTCGGATTCTGAATCTCGTCGATTGTAAGGTTGCCCGAGTCAACTTTGTCAACCGCGGTCATAATATCATCAAAATTCGGGAATTTTTCTTTTCCGCCGTAATATTCGTAGATGATTCGCGCGCAGGACGGCGCAATCCGGCTTTCGCCGCTGAATTTTCCTTGAAGCGTGTTGCGCTCAAACTCGCTGGAATGATGGTCGAACCAAAGCCCGCAGCCGGAGACAAGCGGAACGTTAGCAAGGCAGTCGTTGCTGTCAACAGAAACAAGACCGTCCTGCAAATCCTTGGGATGGGCAAACTGCCAGCGGTCAATTATTCCTGCCTCCAGCAGCAGCGCGCCGCACGCAAGCCCGTCAAAATCCGAGCGGGTCACCAATCTCATTGCCATAAAAACCTCTTTCCTCAATTTTAGCAGAAAAATAGGGATTTTCAAGTTTTTTGATTTTCAGGCCGCGGATTGCCCCGCCGGAATTTACAGCCCCAGAAGCCGCTCCGCGTTTTTATGAAGGATTGCCTCGCGCTCACTTTCTGTTAGCTCCAGCCGATTGAACCGCTCGAATTCGCCCTCGTGATCCCACATTGGGAAATCGGACGCAAAAAGAAAATGGTCTGCGCCGTGCGCTTTTATCATCGCGTTGGCTTTCTCAACCGGAAGCCACTCCAGCGTGCTCGATGTGTCAAAGAAAATGTCCTCGCCGGCAAGGTACTTCATCGACTCGTCCCATTCGGTGTAGCCGCCAAAATGCGCCGCAATCAGCGTGAGTTTGGGGTGCTTTTTGTGCAGGTTCAGGACGCGCTGCGGGCCAGAAAAATCGTAGCGGCAGTCTCCGGCGTGAATTATCAGCGGCATCTGCAAATCCGTGAGAATATCATAAATATCGTCCATGCGGGGCGCGTCAATCTGGAATTTCTGGAAATCTGAGTGGAGTTTGAGGCCGCGCAATCCCGCCTCTTTTATGCGGAAAAGCTCCGCGCGGTAATTGTCGTAGTCCGGGTGCATTGTTCCAAAGCCAATGAATTCGGGATGCTCCTGGCACTGCTCGATTGTGAAGTTGTTCGATGGCTCAACCTGCATCGCTTTTGTCGCGACCGGCAGAATCACGAATTTCTCCACGCCGATTTTTGAGCCGCTCTCAATCAGCTCTTCGGGAAGGCCGGTGTACTGCATGGGGTAGTTGTAAAAATCCCCAACGGATTTTGATGCTTTTGCGGCGATTTTGCTTGGATAGATGTGGCAGTGAAAATCGATAATCATTTTGGACCTCTGGAACTATTCCTGGAATTTTGACAGCTCGTCCTGAATGCGCTTTTCCACAAGCTGGGCAATCTCTGCGGTGCTCATTCCGCTGTATTCAGCGGGCTGCACCGGTTTAAGATAGCGCACCTGAATCGGGCGGGTTGTTTTCATCCCCTTGTCAAAAATTCTGTATGAGTCGATTATTGTGACCGGAACGATTGGACAGCATGCCCTCTGCGCGCTCTTGAAACTTCCCGGGTGAAACTGCGAAAGCTTCTTGTAGTTGTCCTCGTAGCCGCCTTCCGGAAAAATCATGTAGTTCAGTCCGTTTTTTAAGTCGTCCGTAATTTCTGAATAAAGTTTGACCACCGCGCGGCCGTCATTTTTCAGTTTCTTTGATTTGATTAGGCGGCAGACTTCGCGGATGAACGGACGGTGCGTCACTTTGTCGCGCAGAATCACGCCGACTTGCCTTGGAAAAGTGTACCAGATTACAAGCGGGTCAAATTTCTCCTGATGGTTCGAGCAGATGTAAAGCCCGTCATTTTCTGGAATATTGTCTAGGCCGTAAGTCTCAATTTTAAAATTGCTTGTGTCAATCGCAAGTTTTATGAGCTTGATGCCATAGTCATACATCTGGTCATCGGTGTATTTGTCCTGATGGAACGCCATGTACACCATTTTTGGGTAATACCTGATGATGTTGAAGAAATTCATAAAAATTGTTTTGCACAGAATGCTTGCGCCACGAATTTTCTTTTTCATAATTCCAGAACAGTAATTCTAGCATTTTATTCTTAATTATTCAAATACTCGCTGAATTCCGGATGCTCATCAACAAATGCCTGCGCCGCAATCTGATAGTATTCCCAAGTTGATGAGAAAAGCCTGGTCATCCCGGGAATGTGAATCAAATCGCCGACGTTGACGTAGCGGTAATTTATCTTGTGATTTTCAAACCAGTCCGCAATGCGCGGAATGTTGTTTATGAGCGCGAACGCTATAAAAGTGGAGCAGACAAAATCGTTTTCGGTGAAGTCATCAGAATTCCGGTCGCTCCTGTTTTTTGCCAGCGGAAGATATTTTGACTTGCCGAACTCCCGGTTTTTTTTGGATGTGAAAAACCGCCGTTTTATATCGAACATCGCGATTTTAAAATTTTCGATTGCCCGGTATTTCACTTTTGTGCTCTGCGCGTAAGCCTCCACAAATTCCTTTGTGCTTGTGTACTCATCCTCCGTAACTTTGAGCGCGTAAGTCACCTGCGCGGATTTTACCGGGCTGCACTTTCCCATGTATTTGTGGCCGTCCACATTCACGCAAGATTCCTCCACAAGCTGGAGTTTCCCGCCAAAAGTCAGGCCGTAAAAATTGTCGTCAAGCGAAAAATTTATTGCGCTGTGGCTCACTTTCTCCTCGTTCAGGTCGGTAATCTCAATGCCCGCTTTAAGAATGTTGGCAATGTAAAACGGATTTTTATAAACCGGATTGTAAAGGCGGATGAAAATGTACCTGCCCGGCTCCTCATCAGAATCAGAAAGGGAATTTTGCGCGGATTTTTGGGACTGCCCCTGCCTGGACGCGGGGTCAGAATCATCCGCTGTTTCCTGGAATGAAAAATCCTCCTCAATGATGTACGGAACAGGACTTGCCGCAAGGTCGCGGTTCAGTTTGTTCGTTGAGGCACAGCCCCAGAGCAGAAGAAGGAGCGGAACAAAACGTAAGAAAAAATGCGCTGTCCTGCGGGATTTTTTTTTCTGAATCATACGCGGAATTCTGATTTCAGAGGGTTATCTCAAGCGTGCGGCCCGACGGCTGGTACTGATAGTAGCGCACTCCGGCGGAATTCATCATTTTTTTTGATGCCTCCACGGATGGAGTTCCGTCATATTTGTTCTCTGCGTACACCACGGTTTTTATTCCCGCCTGAATGATTGCCTTGGCGCACTCGTTGCAGGGAAAAAGCGTCACGAACATTTTGCAGCCTTCCAGAGAGCCGCCGCGGTAATTCAGGATGGCGTTCAGCTCGCTGTGGGTGACATACGCGTATTTTGTGTCCAGAGGCTCGCCCTCGCGCGCCCAGGGAAATTCATCATCTGAGCAGCCGCGGGGAAATCCGTTGTAGCCCATTGAGAGGATTTTATTGTCGCCGCTTACAATGCAGGCTCCCACCTGCGAGTTTGGGTCTTTGGAACGAAAACCTGCGAGCTTTGCCACTCCCATAAAGTACTCGTCCCAGGAGATATAATCCGAACGTTTTGGAGTTATGATTGACATATTTCCTCTGGAGCTGATCGGACTTGAACCGACTACCTTTTGAATGCCATTCAAACGCTCTAGCCAGGTGAGCTACAGCCCCGAAAATCACTTTAAAATATCATTTATTTTGAATTAAGACAAGATGGGATTGCAAAGCCCGCGCAATTTTTCTTCAAGGAATTTTTCCAGCGGATCGCCCATTTCTGCAAAATTGCCGAACGGATTCTTTTGATGTTCGCGGCGCAGTTTTTTTATGATTTGGGCAAGCGTGGTCATAAATCCATTAAAACCCAAACACCAGGATAAGTATAACCGAGTTTAAGCAGGGATTTACGTATAATAGTTATTGTAAAGTAGCTAAAAAGCGTGTATAATCCGACTGATAGTACTATAGTCCTACCAAAAAGAGGAATCGTATGAAAGTGCAGACTATCTTGACGATGCTGACGCTCATTTACATTGCGGTTGTCGTCATCACACTGATTATTTTTGGGATTACGGGTTAGAGAATGAGAAAATGCGATTTTAAAAGACTTGTGGTTTTTCTTGCAGGGGTTTTGACTCTGGCCGGCATTTTTGCCCAGACAAAAAATAAATCAGACAAAACAGCACAAACAAAAACAACGGGCAACGACTTTCTTGATGATATTTTCGGAGATGCAGATGATGCGGAAACATCCGCAGAGAAATCCCCTACAGAAATCAACCATTCTCTGGATACAGATTTTCTGCCTCAGGCCGCTATGGCAGAGCCAAATTACAAAGTGTGCGCCGGCGATGTCTATCAGCTTACGTTTATGATGAACGGCGATGTGATTACTTACTCAATCACCGTGGACTCGTCATATAAAATCCGCGTGGCGAATTTAGGGCTGATAAACGTGGCGGGCAAAACGTACCGCGAACTCAAAAGTGAGGTGGAAAGCATTGTCCTGCGCAATTTTCCGATGGGCGGGCCGCAGTTCGTGCTTGTAAGGCCGTCCGTATTCTTTGTGCGCGTGGAAGGCGAGGTTAAGAAAACTTCGGAAGTGCGAGCAAGCGGACTGTCAAGGCTTTCAAATGTGATTGATGGCCTGCTCACGGCTTATTCATCAGTCCGCAACATAACCGTCACC
>JAFLSQ010000145.1 GCA_022510865.1 Treponema sp. | reverse complement strand
ATCTCTGGAATTATCCTCAAAAAGACGAGAATGTTCGCAGGCGAACCTGCGCCCTTTGTCATGGAACTTCCTGCATATCATATGCCCACAGTCTCTAACGTTCTCCGTTCAATGTGGGAGCGCGGCTGGTCGTTCATCAAAAAAGCTGGAACGATAATCCTTCTTTCGACAATTGCAGTATGGTTCACATCATTCTTCGGATTTATTGACGGCAGCTTCACAATGCTTGAAGAAGATCAGATCGAATACAGCATACTTGCATACATCGGAAATGCCTTTGCATGGATATTCAAGCCCTTGGGCTGGGGTGAATGGCAGTCGGCAGTTGCAGCGGTAACCGGTCTTGTGGCAAAGGAAAACATTGTTGGAACAATGGGCATACTCTACGGCGGAACAGAGGCTTATACGAACATGGCTGCTGCATTCACAGCGACAAGCGGAATGTCCTTCCTCATATTCAATCTTCTTTGCGCACCCTGCTTTGCGGCTATCGGAGCTATC
>JAFLSQ010000144.1 GCA_022510865.1 Treponema sp. | reverse complement strand
TCAGGGCAAAAGCGGGCAATCGGGGCGGGTAAAATGGGCGGATAGGAGGCGGCAACCGAAAATCCCATCATTCTCCTTGCTCCAGTCGCAGCCTGTAGTGCGCTTCTTTGAATCCCATTTTCTGCCAGAACTTCATGCCGCGCTCGTTCCACGGAAGAACATCCAGTTCGAGGACATCGGCGCGGAGAGTTTTCTTTAAAATTCGAAACGCTTTTTCGCCAAGTCCGCGATGCCTCATTCTGCGCACGATAAAAAATTGCCGAATATAAGGTGGGTTTTGCGTCGCGTCAACAAGGGCGTAGCCGGCAAGTTCGCTGCCCTCAAAGAAAAAATACGCTTCGTAGTTTCCTGCGAGAAACGATTTCATCCGCTCGCAAAGTTCAGGCAGGGTCATCGAGTTTCCTGATTTTTCGTCCTCGATAAGTTCGCGATTCAAGGCGGCAAGTTTTTCCGCGTCATCGATGCCGCATTTTTTTATTTCCATTTTACCCCCTCAAATTA
>JAFLSQ010000143.1 GCA_022510865.1 Treponema sp. | reverse complement strand
CACGGCATTGCGATTGCCCTGCTCTGCCTGATTACCTGCGCACTGCCCGCCGCCCTCATCCGGGCAGTTTTGCGGCAGACTCATCGTAGCAACCATAAAAAGTCTCACGGATGAGGATATTCGCAGCGTTTGCAATCGAAAGTTCAATCACAAACGCAAGAAACAGAAAATCAGCGTCCTCAAAATGCCCGGAGTTTTGATTTGCCCAGACCGTAAACGCGCCGCCCGGCGGCAGAATCCCTGCGGAAAACAAGGCGTATTCAGCAAAGCAACAATAAATGGCGATAAACTAACGGCAACTTTGTCTACAGGCTCATCCACAACGACTTTCACCAAGAAAAAATAAATCTGCACGGTACTGCACAACACAGCCCCGCATTCGCGGGGCTTCATTTTTTACACGCTCCTCAACCTTGCCACACCGCCGTTTTACGCAACGCTACTCGTAGTCGGGTTGTCTGCCTGCCACGTTCAGGCCGCCGCCGTAATCAGAATATTTGC
>JAFLSQ010000142.1 GCA_022510865.1 Treponema sp. | reverse complement strand
CGCATTTTTGCCGCAAGGCAGAGCCTTGCGACAAAAACCACAAAAATTCGCGCAGTTTTGGCGTTCAAAAGTGCTTTCGCGCCTTGCTTGGTACGATTTCGGCGTTCAAAAGTGCTTTTGTTGCTCCGCTCGGCGTATTTTGGGCTTCAAAAGCATTTTCATTGCTTCTCCGAAGCATTTTCAGCCTTCAAAAGATCTTTTACGCCTTGCTTGGCGTGTTTTTGGCGTTCAAAAGTGCTTTTGTTGCTCCGCTCGGCGTATTTTGGGCTTCAAAAGTGTTTTCATTGCCTCCCCGAGGCGTTTTTGGGCTTCAAAAGTTCTTTGTCGCAGCGCGATGCGCTGCTTACCGACTTTTTGTTTGCTCGCAATGCTCGCATTTTGCCGCAAGGCTCTGCCTTGCTTACCGAGTTTTCCTGCGGAAAACTCGTGCCTTTTGCGGCAAAAAGCACAAAAATTCGTGCTTATTCTGTGCATTTTCAGCCTTCAAAAGCGGTTTCAATTCGAT
>JAFLSQ010000141.1 GCA_022510865.1 Treponema sp. | reverse complement strand
CTCTGAGCTTTGGCACTGCTCAGACAATTGAATAATGTTGATTTTCCTACGTTGGGCAAACCTACTATTCCGCATTTCAATGACATATCATTCTCAATTTTTGTGCGTGGCAAAATTACCCAAATTCCATTTTAATGCCAAAAGATACTCTTTTTTGTCATTTCTGTCATTCAGTAAATCTTATCAGACTTTCATATTTTATTGATTTTGCTGCTATTTCTTAAGCCGCTGATAAAAAATTTAGCCTTAAATGAAACTTTTAGCACGCTATTTGTTTATTATTTAAACAGCGGAATTATTCCCGCTTTGAATAATGAAAAATCTTAAACTGGAAAATATTAAAAAATAACAAAATTATGGGAAAAATTATTGGTATTGATTTAGGTACAACCAACAGTTGTGTGGCTGTTCTCGAGGGCAAAGACCCGGTTGTTATACCCAACAATGAAGGAAGAAACACCACTCCGTCAATTGTAGCTTTTGTCGATGGTGGAGAGCGTAAAGTA
>JAFLSQ010000140.1 GCA_022510865.1 Treponema sp. | reverse complement strand
CCGCCTTTTTCGCCGCGATGAGGTCGGGGCTTCCCTCAAGGCCGACCGCAAAACTGTGCAGGCGGGGCCACCATGCGCCCTCGGTGCTGTCGGTCTCGACCCGCTTCTGGCTGAATTTCTGCGTGACCGCCGCGATGATTGACGAGTCAAGCCCGCCGGAGAGCAGCACGCCGTAGGGGACATCGCTCATAAGCTGTGATTTTACCGCCGCCTCAAGACCTGAGCGGACTTTGCCGATGACCTCCGGATTGATGACATGGCCTTTCTCGTCAGATGCCGTGGGGCTGTCCTTTACGGCATCGAAGGTCTCCCAGTCACGGCGATACCATTTTTCCGGGGCAGGGCATGACGGGGCGTTGCGGGGTGTCCCCGCAGAGGGATAGGGGGAGGCTTCCCCCGCCTTTGAGTAAAGGTAATGCCCGTTCGGGAACTCCTCGATTGTCTGGCACTGGCCCTCCAGCGATTTCAGCTCGCTCGCGACGTAGTAGCGGCCAGCCTTGTCCCAGCCCTG
>JAFLSQ010000014.1:45311-53059 GCA_022510865.1 Treponema sp. | reverse complement strand
GAAAGCCCGGCATCGGGGAATTTCCCGAGCCGCAGTATTATGTGGATGTGACGCTTTCGGAAGACCGCCTGAACGGCAGCGGACGGCTCGTGGGCAAGGTGAGCGAGCGGACGGCGAGCCTGCGGAACATCATCGCGGACATAAGGAAGGACGGAACGTGCTTTCTGAGCGATGACACGCTGTTTTATGCCGCGCAGGTTCTTGGGGCGGCGTACCTTGAGCGGCTCCGGCGCGGCTTTGCAGTGGACGTTCTGGGACTGGGCAAACTCTACCACGCGCTTGACGGCACGTTCGTTTCTAGGCATGACGTTCCGAGCAAACGTCCCAAAATCGTGCCGCGCTTCACGCCGTCAAAGAAGGTGGCGGCGGTGTGCCAGAAGCTCAAGTGCAGGAATCTGTACGAGAGCGACGTTTTCCCAAGAATCTCCGTCGTGGAGGGCTTTCCGCATGGGGCGGACGGCGAGGTGGCGGCGCGCTCCTTGGTCACGGTCTCCGGCAGGAACATCAAGATTGCGGGCGAAGGGGCGGGCGTGTTCTTTGTGCCGAAGGCGGACGGCGAAGCGGTTATGATTCCGCCCGAAAAAATACGCGCCAACTTCCCCCGGTCGCTGGCATTCTATGTTCCAGACGGCATCGCGCCCGGCGCGTATGATATGGAAGTCCGCACACGCTGGTCGCGCAGCGGCCGGGTGAAGAAGGAGATGTGCTGCGTGTCGGCGGAGATTGTGGTGACCGAGGAGCGGTTTTTGGTGGAGTGAGGCGGGGGTACATTACGGTCTAATCGTCCGTTGTCACAAGCAAACATGAAAGACGATTGGATTCATTGACCCCGCTTCCGTTTTTTCATATAATTTCTTTGACGAGTTTTTTGCCTAAACATGGAAAGGGGTAAATATGGAACTGATACGCAAAGACGAAATGAAGGTTTTGAGCAATCCCGGCGTGAAATCATGGCAGTTACTCAATCCCGAGAACAGCACTTCCCGACGGATTACAATCACGCGCGTCATTGTTCAAGTCGGGCATGAACAGCCGCGCCATTCGCATGACGTTTGCGAGCAAGTTTGGATTTGCCTCAAGGGAGAAGGAACGCTGCTTCTTGCGGACGACTGCGAAAAGCCGTTCAAGGCGGGCGATGTCGCTCGCTTTGCCGAGAGCGACATTCACGGAATCCGGAACGACAGTCAGAATGAAATCGAATACATCTCCGTCACTTCTCCGCCGATGGATTTTGCCTATGCCTATAAAGACAAGCGATGACGGTTGAATCCGTGCGGCTCTGCTTCGACAAAAATCCATAATGTGATGTGGTAGGAATTGAAAAAAATTGTGATAATTTGTGGGGGGGGTAAAATGGAAATAAAGAAATGCGGCATCGATGACGCGGAAAAACTTGCCGCCTCCTATCCGCCCATTTTACCCGCTCCGATTGCCCGCTTTTGCCCTGAATTCCGCTGTCCCGCTTAAAACAAATCCTGCTTCGTGCTACAATCTTTTTATGGACAGCTCACAGTGCCAGAGGACTTTCGCGCTCTCGCTTGTTTTTGACGGACCGTCATCGGACGCGCTCAGCTCTCTTAAACGCGAAGTCTCAGAAATCGCAGGGATAAAAAGTCAGGACGACGCGCCGCCGCACATCACTCTCGGAATGTTCCACGCGAACGCAGGGCGGATCGATGAGGTCAAAAAACTTTTCTGCGATTTTATGAAGGACGCTCCGGGTGCGTTCCGCGCTGATTTTTCCGGCCCGGGCTTTTTCATGGACAAAGTGATTTTTCTTTCTATAAATAAAGGCGCAAAATCGTTCGGTAAAATCGCGGACTTGAATCAGAAGGCGCACAGGATTTTCCTGCCTGAATTTGAGGCGGGCGGGAACAGGAACTATCTGCCGGAGAATTTTTTGCCGCACGTTGCGCTTGCCACAAAGCTGGACGCGGAAGGCTTCTCGCGCGCAAAAGATTTCTGCTCCTCGATGACTTTTCCTGCTTCGGCAAAAATCGCAGGTGCATCGCTTTTTCTGTGCCATCCGCACGAAGAGATTGCCCGCGCGGAATTCTCGGGAGACACGCTCACGCCTGAGCAGCGGCACAAGAACATGGCAGCAATCCGGAGCATAGGCGGAAAACTTGAGACTGCGCTGCGCTCGCAATTGTTCAGGTTCGGCTTCCGCTTCCGCAAGAACGACAGGAGGCTTGCAGGCAGCCCGGACATCGTTCTTCCGCGCTACCACGCCGTGATTTTTGTGAACGGATGTTTCTGGCATGCCCACGACTGCGACAAATTCCGTCTGCCGCGCACGAATCAGGCGTTCTGGCTCAAGAAATTCGCACGCAACCGCGAGCGTGACAGGCGGGACATCGCGCTGCTTCTGGAGCAGGGATGGCGCGTCTGCGTGGTCTGGGAATGCTCGATTACCGGGCGGAACCGCCGCGCAAAACTGTACGACACTGCGTCAAAAATCTCCCTGTGGCTAGAGGAGGGATTTTCCGAGCCGTTCGTGGAATTCTAGCGGTCAAAAAGACCTGATTATCTTGCCTTTTTTTTCATAAAAAGCAGGAAGCACATCAGCACGCTCACGCCGAATATCCACGAGATGATTCCGCTTGCGACAAGACCAAGCCCCTGAGTCAGCCCCGCAATGACATAGCTCAGGAATGAGACTCCCGCGACAGAAAGCGCGTAGGGCAGCTGGGTGGAGACGTGCTTCACGTGGTCGCACTGCGCACCCGCGCTTGCCATAATCGTTGTGTCGGAGATTGGCGAGCAGTGGTCTCCGCAGACCGCCCCCGCCATACATGCCGAGATGGAGATTATCCTGAGCGGATTACCCGGTGCGAAAATCGCGATGCAGATTGGAATCAGAATGCCGAACGTTCCCCAGCTGGTTCCCGTGGCGAACGCAAGCAGAACCGCGACAACAAAAATAATTGCGGGAAGCATCATTTTGAGGCCCGCGGCGGAGCCTTCCACAAGACCCGCGACATATTCCTTTGCGCCGAGGCTGTCGGTCATGGCTTTGAGCGTCCATGCGAGCGTGAGGATGAGGATTGCCGGAACCATCGCCTTGAATCCGTCCGGAACGCAGAGCATACTCGCCTTGAATGACAGGATTTTGCGGCAGACATAGAAAATCACGGTGATAATCAGCGCGGCGAACGACCCGAGCACAAGCCCCACCGAAGCATCTGAATCCGAGAATGCGTTCACGAAATTCAGGAAGTTCGCGTTCGGCTCAAGCGCACCGCCCTCGCTTTCGGTCATTCTGGTGAAAAATCCGCCGGTGTAAATCATCCCGAGCACGCACATCACAATCAGCACCGCAATCGGGAAAACAAGGTCAATCACTTTGCCTTTCTGCCCGGTTCTGACATCAGAGTCAGAGCGGTCACTCATGATTTCGAGCGCCTTCTCGTATTTTGACATCTCGCCGTAGTCGAATTTAAGGAAGACCAGAGCGAACATCATTATGATTGTGAAAAAAGCGTAGAAATTGAACGGGATTGCCTTGCAGAAAAGCGCGATTCCGTTCTCGCCCTCGGTGACGAAGCCAGCCACTGCCGCCGCCCATGATGATATTGGCGCGATTATGCAGACAGGCGCCGCCGTGGAATCGATTATGTACGCAAGTTTTTCTTTTGAGATGCCGTACTTGTCCGTGACCGGCCGCATAACCGAGCCGACGGTGAGGCAGTTGAAATAATCATCGACAAAAATCATGACACCAAGGAGGATTGTAGCGACCTGCGCCCCCACTTTTGTTTTGATGTGCTTTTTTGCCCAGTTTCCGAACGCCGCCGAGCCTCCGGCCTTGTTCATCAGCGCGACCATGATTCCAAGGACGACAAGGAAAATCAGAATGCCGACGTTCCAGCTGTCCGAAAGCTGCGCGGTCATTCCATCAGTGAAAATATGATTGAAAAAGCCCGGAAATCCCGACGCGGTCTCTATGGCATAGAAAATGCCTCCAATCACAATTCCTATAAAAAGGGAAGAGTAGACTTCCTTTGTGCACAATGCCAGTACAATGGCGACTATTGCGGGCACTAACGCCCAGAACGTTCCTGTCATGTTTGCTCCTGTTTTCAGTCAGTTTTAATTAAGTTTTGTGAAGTCAGTTTCCAGCGGATTTTTCACGCCGTCTTTCTCCAGTTTCTCAAGAACCGAGATTGCGTATTCCAGCTCATCCAGCTGGCTTGCCGAGCAGTATGTCTTAATCTGCCTCAGGGCTTTGAGTGCCTTCTCGTTTGTCATGCTGCGCCTCCTTTTAAAATGAGTCCGTGATTAACTATGATTACCGATTTTAATCTGCGGACGATGCCATGCTCCTCCGCGCGGACGGACACGAAAAGCGGCCCTGCGAACCGCTTCTTGCATCACAATCATTATAACACAAAGCTGATTTAAGAAAAGGGGATTTTATCTTGACAAAAAGTGCATAAAGTGTCATCTTGGATTAAATCTTGGTGTTTGCAGGAGATTTCTGATGAAAAAATATGCGTTTTTATTTCCGGGACAGGGCGCGCAGGTTCCGGGCATGATTAAAGATATTTGCGACTCTTATCCGGAGGCAAAAGCCGTTGTGGACGAGGTCACGAAAATCACCGGTGTTGATATGCCGGCTCTTTTGTGGGAAAGCGAGGCCGCCGAGCTTAGCCGCAGCGACAACAGCCAGCTTGCGATTACAACCGCCTCAATTGCGGTGATGGCCGTCCTTAAATCAAAAGGAATTGAGCCTTCCGCCGCGATGGGTTTTTCTTTGGGCGAATTTCCCGCGCTTTATGCCGCAGGCGTCTTGAGTTTTGAGGATGTGATTACAGTAGTCCGCCAGCGCGGTCAGATTATGCAGGCTGTCTGCGAGAAAATTGCGGGCGAGAACGAGGGTCATGCGCCCGGAATGACAGCGGTAATCGGGCTTTCCCCGGAAAAGGTTGAGGAGCTTGCCAGCGGGATTAAAGACGCTTATGCCGCGAATTTGAACAGCCCCGTGCAGACGGTTGTGAGCGGCACTGCCGATGCCCTTGCGCAGGTTGAGACAAAGGCAAAGGAAGTGGGCGCGAAACGTGCACTGCGCCTTGCGGTTGCCGGGCCGTTCCACAGTCCGCTTATGCAGGAGGCGGCCGACAATTTTGAGAAAGCGATTGCCGGCGTTGAGTTTAAAAATCCTGAGAAGATTTTGTTCAGCAATGTCACCGGAAAAGAGGCGAAGAGCGGCGAGGAAATCAAGAAGAACGCGGTTCTGCACCTGACGAATCCTGTGCGCTGGACCGACGAGGAGAAAGTCCTGAACGACCTGATTAAATCTGATGGAGATGAGTGGGTTCTGATTGAGCCTGGGGTCGGCAACGTTCTTACCGGTCTTTGGGGAAAATCAGGGTTCGCGGAGAGCGCGGCCTGCACCGCGGTGAATTCTGCGGACAGCATCGCATCGCTGTAGGAGCGGGGCGTTACGGGGCGGCAGCCCCGTAGAAGGGGTAGCGGAAAAGCCGCAGGCTTTGGAGCGAGGGGAAGGCTTTCCCCTCCTTTACTATAATTACTATAATTTTGATTTTAAGGAATTTTTTATGGGAAACAGACGTGTTGTGATTACTGGAATGGGCGCTGTGACTCCGCTTGGAAACAGTGTTGAGGAGACTTGGGCTGGAATCAAGGCCGGAAAAAGCGCCGTCGGGCCAATCACTTTGTTCGACTCTTCTGTGAACAAGGTGCATTACGCCGCCGAGGTGAAAAATTTTGACCCCGGATTATATATGGACTCAAAGGATGCCCGCAAAATGGCGCGGTTCACTCAGTTTGGCGTTGCCGCCGCAAAAATGGCTCTTGATGATGCCGGATTGATGGGCAACACCGAGGTTCTTGACGAGACTGGCATTGTGCTTGGCGTAGGCATCGGCGGGCTTGAGGAGACCGAGGCGGACGTTCTTGGAATGGCAAAAACCGGGTTCGTCAAGACAAATCCGATGGCGATTCCGAAACTCATTCCGAACGAGGTGGGTGGAAACATCGCGATTCAGTTTGGCCTGCACGGACCTGTCCAGTCGCTTGCAACGGCGTGCTCTTCTGGAACTGATGCCCTTGGCGTTGCTTTTGATATGGTGCGCAGCGGACGTTTGGACTGCTGCATGAGCGGCGGCGCGGAATCGACAATCTGTCAGTTCGGCGTGGTGGGCTTTGAGGTTCTGCACGCGCTCTCGCAGGGTTTTGATGATGACCCGTCCAAGGCGAGCCGTCCGTTTGACAAGCAGCGCAACGGTTTTGTGATGGGTGAGGGCAGTGCGATTCTGATTCTTGAGGAGTACGAGCACGCGAAAGCACGTGGCGCGAAAATCTATGCGGAGATTGCCGGCTATGGCGCAAGCTGCGACGGCTATCATCTTACATCTCCAAATCCGGATGGAATTTACGGCTCAAAGTGCATGACACGCGCCCTTAAAGATGCGGGAATGGATCCGAGCGAGATTCAGTATTATAACGCGCACGGAACATCCACAAAAATCAACGACCCAAGCGAGACGAACATGGTGAAGCTGGCGTTCGGCGAGGAGAACGCGCGCAAGCTCAAAATCTCGTCCACAAAATCCATGCACGGCCACTGCCTTGGTGCGACCGGCGCGATTGAGGCGATGATTTGCGTGAAGGCGATTAACGACAGCTTCTTCCCTGCCACAATCAACCTTGACGAGCAGGATGTTGAGGGCGGCTGCGATTTGGATTACGTTCCGAACAAAGGCGTTGAGGGCAACATTGACGCTGCCATGAGCGCGACGTTCGGTTTTGGCGGTCATAACGGCGCGATTATCCTGAAAAAAGTGAAATAATTTTCTGTGGTGTAAAAAGCAGGAAGCCGCAGGGCCGCAAGGCTCTGCGGCTTTTTTTGTAAAAAAATGCTGAAAATACCGCAATACCACTTGACAAAAGTGGGGGGGTATAATGTAACTCATCTTTACAGAAAGGAGTTCATATTATGAAAAAAATGATTGCGGCGGCTGCCGCGTTGGTTCTTGTGAACGGCGCGGTTTTTGCAGGCGACTTTTACAACGGCGACATTCAGCTCAAACTGGGAGTCGGCATTGACAGCGTGAACCTGAGCAGTAAGACTTTGAACAAGTTGACGAATGAGGACAAGGATTACGATTTCACAAAGTCCACAGTCGTTGATTTTGGATTAGAGAGCTGGCATCTTTTCAAGCCGATTGATTTGCTTGGCGTAGGATTTATGCTGGATTTTGACATTGGAATCTGCGGCGGCTCTTTTGGTCCGAATTTTAGCTCAAAGGCTGATGTTGTTACGGTGGCGTTGGGGTTTTATGATGTTCATGGCAAAAATACCTTCAATTTTAATTTTGCCATTGGCCCTGCGGTTGGACTTTATTTGGCGAACATTGTGCGCATTGGCGCGACGTTCGGTTTTAACGCTGGAGTGAATCTTGACACTTTTAGAGCGTACAGAACTGTATATGAATATGGATATATATCTAATGAATACAGCAGCGATTACTTTTTCTGGAGCGGCTATGCGGGATTCGTTTTTGGATTGCAGGCAAAATTCCTGCCGAACACCGTAATCAATCCGATTGTGGGCTGGAAATTCGTCAAAGGATTTTCTGATACGCTCAATCAAAACGGTCATGTAGATACAGATATAGACTACAAGTTCACCCAGAACACTTTCTACATCGCGCTCTCTTTCAGCTGGTAACCCTGATTTGCCAGAAAAGCCGCAGGGCCGCAAGGCTCTGCGGCTTTTTTGG
>JAFLSQ010000014.1:0-45301 GCA_022510865.1 Treponema sp. | reverse complement strand
TCAGCATGAGGCGGGCGGGGCGGGAAAATCAATCGGCTTTTCATCGGAATTCCAGTTGACAAAAATCCTTGCGGGGGATAATTTAACATATCTTTTGAAAGGAGGCATGACGGTATGAAAAGATTCGTGGCTTTGGTTTCCGCGCTGATTCTTGCGGGCGGGATGATTTTTGCGGGCAGATTTTATAATGGTGACGTTCAGCTGCAAATGGGCGTCGGTTTTGGCAACACGAGCATTCAGGATTATGATAATCCTGTGACATCTACAGTGGCTGATTTTGCCTTTGAGAGCTGGCATCTTTTCAGACCGATTGAGCTGCTTGGCGTGGGATTTATGACAGGCAGTAATTTTGGAGTCGGAAAATCAAAATATTATGATGCTGACAGTTCGAACGGGGATGAATGGAAAACCGGCGGTGCATTTAACTGGAATGTTTTTACCATAGGTCCTGCGGTGGGCGTTTACCTTGGGAACGTAGTGCGTCTCGCCGCAACGCTCGGTCTTGATGCCGGGCTTAATTTTGATTTTGTGAGTCCTATTTTTTCCAGCGGATACCTGGGTGTGAACGCTGAGTTGCAGGCAAAATTCTTCCCGGGCTTCATCGTGAATCCTGTTGTGGGCTGGCGGATGGTAAGCGGGTTTGCGGATGACGTTACCGTGAATCTTCACACAGAGTTTGTGAAATATAGTTTCGTGCAGAATGTTCTGTACTTTGCGTTCTCTTTCAGCTGGTAAGCCGGTTTTAGCAAAAAGTCTGGTTCAATCAAGCAAGCCGTGCCTCTGGCGCGGCTTTTTTTGTTGTTTTTTGCGCTTTTTTTTAGTATGATGAAGCATCTTATTTTTGGAGAAAATTATGGCACTGACCACGGATATTAAATCGCTTCTGCCGCACCGCGAGCCGTTCCTGTTCGTTGACGCAATTATCAGCGCGGATGACAAGGGCTGCGTCTGCGAGCACACTTTCACAGAAAACGAGTTTTTTTTCAAGGGGCACTTCCCCCAGTACCCAGTTGTTCCCGGCGTGATTTTATGCGAGACGATGGCTCAGGCGGGCGGAGCGGCTCTGCGTTACCTGAACATTGTGCCCGATGACGGACTTTTTTTCTTCGCGACTTTGGACAAGGTGAAGTTCCGCAATCAGGTGAGGCCCGGCGATAAAGTCCGCATGGAAATCACTTTTCTGCGCAACAGCCCCAAGATGATTAAGCAGTCCGGCAAGGCGTATGTCGGAGATACTCTTTGCGCCGAAGCCGAGTGGATGTGCCTGGTCGGAAGCGCGAGCTAAAGATAATCCCGCAAAAAATCGTAGCGGGCAAGAAAATCTGGCTGCGGGAACGTCTCTAAAAGTTTGCGCAAATCATCGGATTTCTCTGCCGGCACGCACGGATTATTTGACGTGACCGCGTCCAAAAAATCGGTCTTTTCTTTTAGGATTTTCTTTTTCTCAAGCAGGCGGGAAAGCGGCGCGGGCGTGATTCCCGGCACGTTCAGCCCCTGCGGGCAGAGCGTGAATGTTTTTGCGGTGTGACAGGCCGCAAGCCGTGACTCGAACCACCACGCGAACATTTTCATCCGCGAGTCTGTGAGGACGGGATTCCCGTTGTAATCGGTTCCGGGCTGGACGTTCGCGCCGCACAGCATCTCTGTTACGAATTTGTCCGCGCCGCCAAGCCTGCCAGAGACGGTGTGCCAGGTCTGCTCGGCGGAACTTCCTTTTATGTGCGTCTGCCCGCCCGGAAAAGCAAAATCCATCCCGGCGGTAAAAATCTCCTTTGCGCCGAAACTCTGCGCGAAATTCCATGCGCACGATGCCACCGAGCCGCCCGCGCCAAGATTCGCGGGATGGACATCCATTTTCTCCTCAAACCATTCGCCCACTGGAAACTGCGATTTGCACAGCATGATTTTTTTGCATGGAAATCGGAGCACGGCGGGAAAGGCGGAAAGCTCTGTGATGAGCACGCTTTTTTTTGCGGAAAGCCCCGCAATGTGGCGGTATGCCCAGAACTGCGGGTCAGTCAGGATGATGAAGTCCGGCTCGATTCCCGCACGTTGCAGCGCGTGTAGCGCGGTCTCCACGCAAACAGTCACCGCGCGTTCCGAAAGTTCCGCAATGTGCGGCAGGACGGATTGCAGGCTCGGTCCGGCCCCAAAAATCAAAAACGGCAGCGCAGGGAAATCCCCGGGATTTTTCTGCGGATTTTCTTGCAGAGTCTGCGGCAGCGCGGCGATTTCCGTCATTCTCGGGATATTTCTGAGCGTGTTCCTGCACCAAAGCCGCCCGAATTTTCTGAGCGTTGATGTGTTTATCTCATTTTTTGTTTTGTTCCGTTTGATTATTGCCCGGATGTTCGTGAAATAAGCGTCCGCGTGGGCGGAAAACTGCGGGATGTCAAAAAAAACTGTGTCGTCAAGGGCAGTTTTTCCAATCCCAAAGGAAGAGGTGTCATCAATCAGGTGCAGAATCTGGTCTTCGGGGCAGCCCAGAGCAATCACAAGCTGCTGGATTTTGAGCACGTCCGACCAGTCAATCAGGCTGAGCGCGGCGTAAAATCTGGAGACATCCGGCTCAATCAGTATGATTTTTTTTTGCGGGAACTGGCGGGCGCACTCAACAACCTGATAGCCGAGCGCGAAACCGTAGAAAACCGCTGTCTTTTTTTCTGCGAGCGCGGATGCCGCGATTGTGCCCGCTGCCTCGCGGGATGGGTTGTACGCGGAATGAAGTCGCGTTCCGCCCTGTTTTTCTGCGGCGGTTGGCTCGCCGTTTTTTGCCGCGGCGATATTCCAGAACTGGCCGGCAAGCGAATCAATGTTTTTGGGAGGAGGTGGCAGCATCTGTGCGAGCGCGGGAAATCGTGCTTTGAAAAGCGCGTAGTTTTTATTCCAGATTAAGCTCAATTACCATGTTCTCCGTCACTGGCGTGCCCGGCTCCGGCTTCTGGCTTGTGACCCAGCCGTTCCCGCTGATTGTCAGCGTAACATCGGTGCGGTTCAGAAGCGGAAGCAGGTCTTTTTTTGATTTTCCTGTGAAATCCGGGACAACACTTCCGAGCGTGATAGTCTGCGGAGTTGCCAGTTTGATTACTCCGCTGTGCTCCAGTGATGCGGCTCCGCCCCTGCTCATTCCAAGGTGGTCAATTATCACGTCTGCCGCCTCTCCAATCACAGGCGCAACGATTCGCCCGCCGTAAGTCTCGCCCTTGGCTTTCTCCACAACGATGTAAAGGATAATCTGCGGGTCGTCCACCGGGAAAATGGCCATGCAACTGGAAAGAAAGTCCGTCTCGCTGTAGCCGCCGTTCGGGTCTGCCATCTGCGCGGTTCCGGTCTTCACTCCGATTGCCACATCCCGCAGGTTCGCGCGTGAGCCGGTTCCGATTTTCGCGGTCGTCTCCATGCAGCTCAGAATATAATCCGCAGTGTTCCGCGCAAAAACGCGGTTTTTGTACAGCGGCTCGTGCGTAAAAAACGTCGTGCCGTCTTTGTTCGTGATTTTATGGATGAAAGTGAGCTGCACCGGAATTCCGCCGTTCGCAATCGCGGTGGCTGCCTGAACCATCTGCAATGCGGACACGCTGATTTCCTGCCCTATCGCGATTGTAGGCTTTGACCTCGCGGACCACAACGGACTTGTGTTGTCTTTCACCGTGCCGGTTGTCTCCCCGGGAAGCTCAACGCCGGTTCTCTGCCCAAAGCCAAGCATCCGGATTCTTGAGATAAAATCATCCTCCCCGATTCTGTCGCTTATCTGCCCAAGAACATCATTGCAGGACAAACGGATTGCATCCCTTGCCGTGAGCGTCCCATGGTGCTCCAGGCATTTTATGCGGATTCTCTCGCCGTTCGCAAGCCGCTTCTCGTAAACTCCGTCGCACACAAAAGTCTCGTTGGGCGATATTCCGTGCTCGTCGTAGACAATCCCGACAGAAAAAATCTTGAAAACGGAGCCAGGCTCGTAAGCGTTCATTGCCGGGCGGTCAATCCGTGCGGATTGTGATGACGTGGAATAATTGTTCAGGTCCGCAGACGGAAAACTGATGTATGACAGCACTTCCCCGCTTTTTGCGTCCGCCGCAATGAGCATCATGCTCTCTGCCTGCGTCTCGCTCATGGATTCCCTTGCGATTTTCTCAAGCTTGTACTGCAAGTTCGCGTCAATGCTCAGAAAAACGTTTTTTGCCTGAACGCTCTCCTCGCCGGAATGCGGTTCTGGCGAGAGAATGTCCTGCTGCGAGAATTCAATGCCGGCAAGACCTTTGCCGTCATCGCCCATGTATCCAATCAGCTGGGAAGCAAGGTCGTGGTTGGGATAGTTCCGGCCGGGAATTTTCTCATAACTTACAAAATTGTAGCCCTTGGCATCGGTCATTTTTTTGATTGTCTCGAAGGTCGTCGAGTCAATCTTCTTTTTAAGATACACAAACGATTTTGATGACGAGATTATGCTCAGCACAAGGCTCTCATCCATCTCAAGAAGCGGCGCAATATCCCTTGCGAACGCTGCCTGCTTTGCCTCATCATCGCGGATGTTTCTTGCTGATACCCCGACATGGTAGAAATTTGTCTGCACCGCGAGCGGAAAGCCGGAGCGGTCAACAATCGAGCCGCGCTCAATATCATCCTTGTTCTGCGCGAGCGGGCGGACTGGCTGCACGGAAAGTTTTGCATAAGCAAAAATGACAACCAGCACACTGATTGCCGATATAGAGAAAAAAATGATTGTGCGCACTGGCTTAAAAAAACTGTTCAAATTGTTCCACCCTGTATAACTATAACCATTATTCAATAAAATTACCAGTTAAAATCTAAACATGGCATTATTTTATTCCGATAGATGAACTATGGAAATAATCAGCTTTGTTCAGGACACTTCCCGGGAAAAGAGGATTCGTATGCCCATTCTCAGAGGAAGGCAGAAATCACACAAATCACTTTCCATTACATACGAGTCCGCCGCGCCGGAATTCAGGAGTTTTCACGCTAAGCGGGTCAAAAAAGGCATCTCACTGCGGAATTTTCTTAGGACGCTCGGGGCAGTGCTCACGGAGGCATCCGGGTTCGCAAAATCGCACATAAAAGTCATCTCAATCTCTGTGATTGCGCTCGCCGCGCTTGTCACTGTTCTTGCGGGCGTAATGCGCATCCGCGCGTTCTCTGTGAATCACACGGGGCCGCTCAAATTTCAGCACGGCGAGTCGCTTGACATTGAGAATCTGAACAGGCTGATGGCATCGTTCGCGCTTGAAGGAAGCAAGGATTACGATGAGGCGGGAAATCTGCTGAATATTTCTGGGCTTGCGGCGGAAAGTTTCACCCAGCCCGTCACATATCAGAATTATAAAGTGCGCTCGGGCGATACAATCAGCGGGATTGCCATGAAATTCGGGCTGAGGAACATCTCCACGCTGATTTCTGTGAATGACATTGGCAACGTGCGGCAGCTTGCGGCGGGGCAGAAGCTCAAAATCCCGTCGGTGGACGGCATTCTTTACACTGTGAAAAAAGGCGATTCTCTGAACTCGGTCGCGGCAAAATACAAAATCAAGCTGGACAATCTTCTTGATGTGAATGACTTGTCGCACGAGGTTCTGAGCGCGGGGCAGCAGCTTTTTATTCCGGGCGTTGGTCTGGACGCGGGCGCATTGCAAAGCGCGATGGGCGAGCTTTTCACAATGCCAATCACTGCACGGTTCAACTGGAGCTCGCCTTACGGCTACCGCGCAGACCCGTTCACCGGGGTCAGGACGTTCCACACCGGAACTGACATGGCGTGCCCGACCGGCACACCAATTTATGCGGCAATGAGCGGCAGGGTTATGAAAGTTGGCAATATGCACAGAATTTACGGAAACTATGTGATAATCGACCACGGCAACGGATATCAGACTTTGTATGCCCACATGAGCAAGGCGCTCGCAACGACAGGACAGTGGGTCAGTCAGGGAACAAGAATCGGGCTTGTCGGCTCAACAGGATACTCAACCGGACCGCACCTGCATTTTACGGTGTATAAAAACGGAAAACTGATGGATCCGATGTCAATACTCAAAAGATAGGCGGAGGAGAGTTATGTGCATTTGCGGTGGATGCGGCAAAGTGATAGAGAATGCGTTTCGTTATTGCCCATGGTGCGGATATTCCAGCATTGAGGAGCAGGCGCACCGCGCTATGGACGCGAAGTACGCGCAATATAAGGAAAAATTTTTGGAGAACCGCTTTGCCCAGATAGAAAAGCTTTCAAATCAGCTTGATAATCTGGAGCAGGAACTTTCGGCACTTGCTTTAAGCTCGGAGATGCACAAATGAAAAAGATAATCCCGTTTTTGATTCTCTTGCTCGCAGTTTTTAATGTTTCCGCAGAAATCAGTTTTGGAAATCCTGATATAAATGCGGATGATGAGATTGTGTTCACCGTGAGCCAGAATTCCGCCGGCGCAAGTCCGTATAAATCAGTTTTTTACGCGCGGATAAAGGACGGCTCGCCCGAGACTACCCCGAATCTGATTACCTGCTATCCTGAGCAGATGGAACGGCTTTTGGGCGGGAGCGTGCTGCAAATTCGCAACCGCTACGGAACCGCCCGCTACGACAGGGACTCGCAGAGACTTGACTGGATTACCCGGCTTGAGCGCATCCCGGAGCACGCCCTGCCGGTCGCAGCGTACAGCGCAAGCCCGGACGGAAAATTTTTCTGCCGCATAGAGCGCGTCTCTGCGGTGACCGGCCGGCTTGTGCTTGAGTCCGCGGCAACAGGCAAAGCTTCTGTGCTGAACGATGACATTCTGATTTCCTACGAGAAAATCCCGGTAAAATGGTCGCCGGACAGCACAGTGCTCCTTTACGAGAAAAACGGCTCGGTTTATTTCTGCAACCCAGACGCGGTTATGCGCGGCGTTGAGATTGACGAGCGTTACCGCCGCATTGGACGCGGAACAATCAACTCTGTCTGCTGGGCATCGCAGAAAAGCCTCGCATACATTGACGATTATCTTCTTTATAAAATAAACACGCGCGAGCTTTACACGCTTGGACTTTACTCTGGGATTATAGGGCAGGGAAAGGCGATGGGCAGGCTTCCGTTCAGATTCGACAGCACTGCCGATAAATTCTCCTCGAATGCCGATGTCACGTCAGTCGTCGTCTGCCAGGAAAACCGGCTTTTCAGTTATCTTGTCGTACAAAACCCAGTCTGCGACTACATGGACGTGGTTTATTCACGTCCGTACACAGACTCAGGCGCGTCACTCATTGACACCGTCATCCTTTGGGATGAGACCGGCTCCCCGATTTTATGGCAGGAGAAACTGCCTTATGACGGCTCTCCAGAAAAATGCGCGGTCTACCGGCTTTCGGCAAAGGCGACTCAGGTGCTTGAGATTCAGGACTCAGGCCGTCCGATTGTCTCGCCTGATAATACAAAAGTTGCGTTCCGCTCGGGCACGGCACTCTATGTCTATGATATAAGCACATGGAAACGTGTGGCGGAGTTGTCCGGCGAGAGAATCGCTTCTTTTTTATGGATGAATGACGAGGTTCTCTGCGCGGGCGGCGAGAAAAGCGTGCGCCTGTGGAATTTGCGCCAGAATCTTGCGGAGACAATCACGCTGTCTTCCGCAGTGGCCGCTTACTGGGACGGCAGCTCTGTGGTCGCGGAGACCGGCTCTTCATCATATTACCGCTACAGCGGTGACACGAACACTTGGAGCCGCTTGGGTGATTTTGCGGGCGTGCCCGACGCGAAAAATCAGAACGGGCGGTACAGAGTTTTTGTAGGCGCGGCGCAGGGCAATCAGTTTAAAAATGCGATTTATGTGCGCACTCTTGGCAGCAAGGCGGTCACAAAGCCGATTTTCCCGGAGAGCACGGCGAAATCATCCGCGCAGAAAAAAGTTGCCCTTGTCTTTGATTTTTATGACAACGCGGACGGGCTTGCGAAAATCCTCTCGAACCTGAAAAAATACAACGTTCCGGGCACATTTTTCCTGAACGGCGAGTTTATCCGCCGCTATCCGATGGAGACCCGGCAGATTGTCGCGAACGGTTACGACTGCGCGTCAATGTTCTTTACGGTCACAGATTTGACCAGAAACAGTTTTGTGATAAACGAGGAATTCGTGCGGCGCGGGCTTGGTCGCAACGAGGACGAGTTCTATGACTGCACCGGCACCGAACTTTCGCTTTACTGGCACGCGCCATATTACGCCGCCACACCAGATTTAATCGCTTACGGCAACAATTCCGGGTACACTTACGTTGGCTCAAGGCATCAGTTCTCTGAGTTTGACAAGGGCGATGCCCGGCCGGAAGCTCTGATTCGCAGGTATTATGATGATATTGAGCGCAATCACGGCGGAATAATCCCGATTGTGGGCGGTTTCTCGCAGGGCTATCACGCCTATCCTCTGTATGATTATCTTGACGTTCTTGTGAGCGCACTGATTGAGGGCGGCTATCAGATTGTCGGGATTGATGACCTGTAAGTGGAATTCAGAAAATCCGCAGAAAACCTCATTAACCTATTGACAAACTAGGTAATCAAGATTATTCTGCTCGTAACATACTCAAACAATAGGTTGGCAATCAGGGATGTGTTTTTTTGAATGCCTCCCTGCACGTCCGCTGACAAGGAGAAGAAAATGAGCGAGATTAAGCAGAGTGCTTTGGAACTGATTGGAAAGACGCCGCTTTTGCAGTTGAACGGCTATTCAAAGGCTGCCGGAATAAAAGACGCGGTTGTTGTCGCAAAACTGGAATATCTGAATCCGGCGGGAAGCGTGAAAGACCGAATTGCTCTTGCGATGGTTGAGGACGCGGAGAAAAAAGGCATTCTTAAGCCCGGCGCAACGATTATAGAGCCGACCTCCGGCAACACGGGAATCGGGCTTGCGTCGGTTGCGGCCGCAAAAGGCTACAAGGCGGTGTTCACGCTGCCAGAGACAATGAGCGTTGAGCGCCGCAATCTGCTCAAAGCCTATGGCGCGGAACTTGTGCTCACCGAGGGCGCGAAAGGCATGAAAGGCGCGATTGCCAAGGCCGATGAGCTTCAGAAAAGCACACCCGGCAGCGTGATTCTTGGTCAGTTCGTGAATCCCGCGAACCCGGCGGTTCATAAGCAGACTACAGGCCCTGAAATCTGGGAGCAGAGCGGCGGCAAAGTAGATATTTTTGTTGCCGGTGTAGGAACAGGCGGAACAATCACAGGTGCGGGCGAATATCTTAAAGAGAAAAATCCGAACATCAAGGTTGTCGCGGTTGAGCCTGCCGCAAGCCCTGTTCTGTCAAAAGGCGAGGCCGGCCCTCACAAAATTCAGGGAATCGGCGCGGGATTTGTTCCCGATGTCCTGAACACAAAGATTTATGACGAGGTAATCGCAGTTGAGAACGAGGACG
Organism: Treponema sp.; assembly: GCA_022510865.1. Classification (GTDB taxonomy): domain Bacteria; phylum Spirochaetota; class Spirochaetia; order Treponematales; family Treponemataceae; genus Treponema_D. The sequence continues at coordinate 35,908 of JAFLSQ010000014.1, read as the reverse complement.
CTTTTGAGGAGGGCAGGACTTTTGCCCGCAGCGAGGGTGTGCTTGTCGGAATATCAAGCGGTGCCGCGCTCAAAGCCGCGAAAATCCTTGCGGAGCGTGCGGAGAACAAGGGCAAAGTGATTGTGGTGATTCTGCCCGATTCTGGAGACCGCTATCTTTCCACACCGCTTTTCAATGACGGCCAGTAGCCGCGCGCTCCTGCCAGAATCCGCAGGAAAAATCAGGCGTAAGATTTGCACGGCTGATTAAAAGCATGAAATCATAAAGCTTGAATACGGCTTTCCGCTTGCGGAAAGCCGTATTTTTTGCGGATTGCCTGACAGCGACTTTCTTTCTGTGCCCCTGCGGAAAATCCCGCAACTTTTCAAAACCGCCAAAACTTATTATACTTAGTGGAACTGGTCCGCTCGCGCGGACAAACTCGCTGTCCTCGGAATCTGATGATTTCTGCGGTGCGGGGGTATTATCGAACACTATTTTTAGGCGGAGCGAACATGGCGACTTCACTGGAAAAAATGCGGAACATCGGCATTATGGCGCACATTGATGCCGGAAAAACTACCACAACAGAGCGAATCCTCTATTATACGGGGAAAATCCATAAAATCGGCGAGATTGATGACGGTCAGGCCACAATGGACTGGATGGCGCAGGAACAGGAGCGCGGAATTACAATCTGCTCCGCCGCAACAACAACTTACTGGAAAGACCATCAGATAAACATAATCGACACGCCCGGCCACGTGGACTTCACCGCCGAGGTTGAGCGCAGCCTGCGCGTTCTGGACGGCGCGGTGGCAGTCATCTGCGCGGTTGACGGTGTTCAGCCGCAGACCGAGACTGTCTGGAAACAGGCGGACGAGTTCTCCGTTCCGCGAATCTGCTTTATGAACAAGATGGACAGAATCGGCGCGGATTTTTTTGCCTCTATGAACGACGTGCACGAGAAATTCAACGTTGAGACGCTCGCATTGCAGATTCCGATTGGCGAGGGGCAGGACTTTGAGGGCGTGATTGACCTGCTTGAGATGAAAGAAATCCGCTGGCACGAGGATGATGAGGGCGAGACCTTTGACCTTACCGACATTGCCCAGGAGCGCATGGCCGCCGCCAAGGAGTGGCGCGAGAAGCTTGTTGAGACCGTCGCCGGAACAGATGACGCGCTCGCAGAAATCTATCTTGAAGGCGGCGAGATAACTTCAAGCCAGTTAAAGGAAGCAATCAGAAAGGGGACGATAAGCCGGGCTTTCGTTCCGTTTGTGATGGGAAGCGCGCGCCACAATCAGGGAGTGCAGCCGCTCATTGACGCGGTGATTGACTATCTGCCATCTCCGCTTGACATTCCGGGCGCAAAAGGAATCCGCGTGAAAAAAGACTCTGAGGAAGAGACTGTTGTTCCGTGCGACGCTGCCAAAATGCCGCTTGGCCTTGTCTTTAAGATTCAGTATGACCGCGAGATGGGGCCGCTCTGCTATGTGCGGATGTATTCGGGGAAAATTCAGGCGGGCAGTCAGATTTATAACATCAACAAGAAGAAGCGCGAGCGTGTGAACCGTATTCTTCGGATGCACGCGAACAAAAGCGAGCCGTGCGACAGCGTGAACGCGGGAGACATAGCGGTTTTCATCGGTTTGAAGTTCGCGCAGACCGGCGATTCTGTGGGCACGGAGGCGTTCCCCGTTCTTCTGGAGCAGCCAGTTTTCCCGCAGCCTGTGATTTCGGTCGCGCTTGAGCCTGAGTCCATGAGCGAGAAAGACAAGATGAACGAGACGCTTGAGATTCTTGCCCGCGAGGACCCCACTTTCACAAGCCATGAGGACGCAGAGACCGGCCAGCTCATCATCAGCGGGATGGGAGAGCTTCACCTTGATGTGCTTGTCACACGTATGCGCGATGATTTTGGCGTGAAGTGCAATGTGGGCGCACCGCAGGTCACTTACCGCGAGAGCGTGAGCGGCACTGCCGAGGCAACCGAGGATTTCAGCCGGATTCTTGCGGGCAAGGAGAACACCGCGAGCCTGACCGTGGATGTGAGCCAGCGCGAGCAGGGCAGCGGGAACAGCTTTGAGATTGCCTGCCGCCACGTGGAAGTCCCGGAAGAAATAATCGAGGCAATCAGAAGCGGCTTCTTATCATCCTTGAATTCGGGAATAAAATACGGCTACCCATGCACAGACATCGCGGTAAAGGTCACGGCAATCGGCTACAACGAGCTGACTTCCTCGCCGTTCGCGTTCGAGGCATGCGCCGCTCAGGTTTTTGACAAGGCGTGCACCGCGGCTAATCCTGTGATTCTGGAGCCTGTGATGAATGTTGATATTTCATGCCCCAAAGAGTTTGTCGGCCCTGCTAGCAGCCAGCTGAGCCAGCGCGGGGGCAGCATTATGGGGCAGGACTCAAAAGGCACCGGCGAGATTATCCACGCGCAGGCTCCCATGGCGAATATGTTCGGCTTTACAACGAACCTGCGCTCCGCCACGCAGGGCAGGGCAAGTTTCAGCATGGAATTCAGTCATTTTCAGCTGAAAGCGGGCGGCCTTGGATAATCCGCGGTTTTCCGTCTGATAATCCGCTAAAATCTGGACTGGCGGGTTGACACACAGCGCGCTTTCTGATATATTCAGAAGCACGTTCCGCGGGGGTGGTGGAATTGGTAGACACGCAAGCTTGAGGTGCTTGTGGCGCAAGTCGTGGCCGTTCAAGTCGGCTCCTCCGCATAAAGACTGCCTTTGGGCAGTCTTTTTTTTGCCCCGGACTGACTGTCCGGGAAAAAGCAAGCCGCCCATGTAACTGGGCGGCCTGCGGGTCGGAATCTTTTTGCCTTAGGACTCTGCTATTCGGTTATTGTTACGGCAACTTTCGGCGTTGCGGTTGCATAGGCAGTCTGCGGCTCTTTGCGGAACACTTTCTTGTTGCCGTTGAACTGTGTCACAAGTTTGAGCCTGTAACAGCAGCCCTCTTTGAGCGCGTCCGGGATGATGAGGCACAGGTTGTTCCTGCTGTTTGTGCCCAAATCCTTGGCAGAGACTTTCACAGCCTCCTCCGCGTCAAGCACATTCTCAAAGTACAGCCCCACAGAATCATCATCGCCAGTAATGCAGATGTTCCTGCCCTTGATGTTCAGAAGTCCGCCGGGTGTCAGCGTTGTGCCGGTCAGCGTCCTCATGTCCTCCACGCTTTCAATCACAGGATGACAGGTGTTGCCCTGTGTGATTACCGGCGTAAGGCCTGCCATGGTCTGGGCAGTCTTGCTGCTTGGTCTTAGATGAACTGTGACAGTGTGAGCGCCCTTTGTGAACGGAGTCTGGTCATCCGCAAAAGTGCCTTTCACTGACGGATAAATCGTCCCGATGTCATCTTCTGTAGAGATGCCCTCTGTCAGACGTTTCATCCGCGCCTGATTTATTTTAAGCCATATCTTTTTAATCTCATCAGCCGTAAGCCCGCAGTTGTCGCCCGCGGCCACAATATCGTTACAGATGTCAGCCATAGAAGCCTTGTCGCGGTTCACCACCTTTGCATGGTAAGTGATTTTTCCGTCCTTGGCGTTCAGATGGTTTTTATATAGTGCTATTGACAATTTACCTATTTTTAATTCTTTACTTGATTCTTTCATTAACCGTCTCCTGTTTAATATGAAAATCACAATGTTGTTATTCTTAATCAAAAGTGTGGTATAAATAAAGAAAGTATAAAAAGATAAGTATTGATATTGACCGCGAAACCAGACTGCGGCTCTGCGTGTTCACGCCATAATCCTAGAATGTCAAAGACAGGGGCAGCTCTCACTGCCCGCAACAGGCTTCTTCCAACCCATCTTAAGTCTACCACAGTTTTCTGTAAATGCAAGTAAAAAATCACGCTGATTGCCATGCCCGCCTGTGCAGTACCGACTGAATTTGCGCACCAGAACGGCTGAATTTGTGTGCCGGAACGCTTGAATTTGCGCGTAAGATTAGCTGATTTGATGCGCAAATTCAGCCGTTAACACGCGCAAATTCAGGCGAGTGTGCGCGCAAATTCAGTCTGGGGTATGCGTTGCCGTGTGGAAAAAACGGATTTTTCTTGCACGGTGCGCCTGTTTTTTTGCGGCGCAGTGGGCGGGAAGTCCAAGCGGGCAATCGGTTTGATTTTGCAACGCGGTTCTAAAAATCCGCATTTTGGGATTTTCCTTATTGACTTCCTGCGAACCTGTGGTAAAATGAAGATAATAATATAACCCTATTCAGGAGGCCAATAAATGGCAAAAGTAGAGCTTAAGGGTATTGGCAAGATTTATGATGGCGGAGTTCGCGCCGTTACAAATTCCAATATCACGATTGAGGACAAGGAATTCTGCGTTTTCGTAGGTCCTTCCGGATGCGGAAAGTCAACGACACTCCGCATGATTGCAGGTCTTGAGGATATTTCTGAGGGAAAACTCTTCATTGACGGCATTGAGATGAACGATGTTCCGCCAAAAGACCGCGATATTGCGATGGTTTTCCAGAACTACGCGCTTTATCCGCACATGACAGTGTATGATAACATGGCGTTCGGTCTGAAAATCCGCAAGATGGACAAGGCAGAGATTGACCGCCGGGTGCGCGACGCGGCAAAGCAGCTTGACCTCACACAGTACCTTGACAGAAAGCCCAAGGCGCTTTCCGGAGGACAGCGGCAGCGAGTCGCGGTAGGCCGTGCAATCGTCCGCAATCCTAAGGTATTCTTGTTCGATGAGCCGCTCTCTAACCTTGATGCGAAACTTCGCGTCACGATGCGCTCTGAGCTTGCCTCTCTGCACAACCGCTTGCAGGCAACGATGATTTACGTAACCCACGACCAGATTGAGGCTATGACTTTGGGTACAAAAATCGTCGTTATGAAGGACGGTGTTATCCAGCAGATTGGTGCGCCGCTTTATCTGTACAACAACCCGATTAACAAGTTCGTCGCGGGCTTCATCGGAACTCCGCCAATGAACTTCCTTACGGTTAAGGTTCTGGAGAAAAACGGAAAAATCGTCTGCGACGAGGGCTCTTTTGAGATTAACCCAACGGAGGAGCAGGCTAAGTCTCTCAAAGAGTACGTGGGCAAGGAAGTCTCTTTTGGTATCCGCCCGGAAGACCTCACTTATGTTGACAAGCCGGCCGCAAAAGACGATATGCAGATGAAAATCACAAACAAGGAGCCGCTTGGTGCGGAGACACATCTCTACCTCGTCTCCAACAAAGGTCAGTCCATCATCGCAAAGACAACCGCGAGCGCTGAATTCCGCCTTGGCGATTCAGTCAACGTTGTTCCGAACATGGAGAAGGCTAAGTTCTTCTCTATGGAAGAGGGTGAGCTGAACATCTGCGACCAGATTGAGAAGAAATGGTAATCTAGCACTCTGATGCTGAAAGCCGCCCGGTGAACCGGGCGGCTTTTTTATGCCCGGGGCATGAGTTGTCTGGCGGGCACTGCGCTGCAATAACGCTGATTATCCTGCAAAATAACAGCGCACTTTGTGATTATCCCCGCAGTCCTGCCATGTTGGTATGCTGGTCTTGCAGATTTCCTGCGCCTTTGGGCAGCGGTGCGCGAACGGGCAGGAGCGCAGGTTCTCCAGCGCGGTCTTTACCTCGCCTCTCTGCCTTATGCCGGAAAAACTGCTGTCTGCAAAAAGCATCTGCGTGTACGGATGTGCGGCGTTCTTGTGCAGGGTGATTGCCGGCGCTTCCTCCACAAGCATTCCCCGGTACATTACGCCTATTATGTCGCAGAACCAGCACGAGACACGCAAATCGTGGGCTATAAAAAGATAGGAGATTCCGCGTTTCTGGCGCACCTCAAGCAGAAGCCGGAGAATCTGGCTTTGGACTGTGGCATCAAGCGCGCTCACAACCTCGTCGCAGAATACAACCTGCGGCCTCATTATGAGGGCGCGCGCTATTGAGATTCTCTGCCTCTGCCCGCCGGAAAACTCGGACGGACGCTTCTCCAAATCCTGATGGCTGAGCCCCACTTCTTCCATGAGCGTTGCGGCCTGCTCCATTGCCTCCTGCTTTCCCGGCCACAGCGACGAGTATCTGTAGCTTGCGGTCAGGACATCAAAAATCGTTTTTCTGGGGTTCAGCGAGCGCGCGGGGTCCTGAAAGACGTATTTTACTTTCTCGCGGTATGATTTAAGCTCCCCGCGGTTGAAGGCCTGAATGTCCTGCGGCATGGCGTTCTCATCCGCTTTGTAAAGGATTTTCCCGTCGTCTGCTTTGTACATCCGAATCATCATGCGGGCGGTGGTGGTTTTTCCGCAGCCGCTCTCGCCCACAAGCCCGTAGGTTTTTCCGCGCTCTATGCCGAACGAAACGTCATTCACGGCAAAGACCTGCTGGTTCGCCTTGGCAAAAAATCCTGCGTCCAGAGAGAACTGCTTGGAAAGATTCTGTGCCTGCAAAATATAGTCCATGTTACGCCTCCTGCGTGTAGTGCGTGCCGAACCTTGGGCGGGCGGCAATCAGTTTTTTTGTGTAGTCATCGCAAGGATTCTCTATGATTTCTCTGGCCGTTCCCTGCTCCACAATCAGGCCGTTGTGCATCACAAGAATCCGGTCGCATAAATCCGCCACAAGGTCTATGTTGTGGCTTATGAAAATGATTGAGAGGTTGCGGGTCTGGCGCAGTTTTGCCAGCAGGCTGATTATCTGCGCCTGGATTGTCACGTCAAGCGCGGTGGTCGGCTCGTCGGCAATCAGAAGCTCGCAGCCCTGCGACAGCGCGAGCGCAATCCCGATTCTCTGGAGCTGTCCTCCGCTGAACTGGTGCGGAAAATTCTTCAGGCGTTCCTTTGGATTTGGAAGCCCCACCTCGTCCAGAAGCCTCACTGCCTGACTTGCGGCCTCCTCTTTTGTAATCTGCGGGTTTGAGTTGCGCAGTGTCTCAAAAAACGCGCTTCCTATGTTCTGCAACGGGTCGAATGAGCGGCCCGGCTCCTGCAAAATCAATCCGATTTTTTTGCCGCGGTATGCGCGAAGCCCGCTCTGGCCAAGCGATGTAAGCTCCGTGCCTTCCATGAAAATCTTGCCGTAGACATAGGCGTTGGGCGGCAGGAGTGCCGGGATTGCGGTGGTGGTCACGGTTTTGCCGCTTCCGCTCTCGCCCACAATGCCAAGAATCTCGCCTTTTTGCATTGAGAACGACACGCCTTTTACGCTCTGGAAGTTAATCTGCTCGTTTCCGCGAAGAATCGCAAAGAAAACCGAAAGGTCCTGGACTTGCAGGAACGCATTTTTGTCTGGCTGGGTGATGGTTTTGGCGGCAGTTTTTAAATCATCCGATTTTTGCGCCTGAATCTGCGCCTCAATTTTCTGACGCTTCCATGTCGGGAAAACTGTGTGGTATGGGTCAAAATAGTCGCGCAGGGCATCCCCCAGAAAGTTGAACGCAAGCGTGACGGCGAGCAGAACCCAGACCGGCGTTAGAAGCCACGGAAAATGCTTGAGGTTGCTTAGCGTTGAGATGTCGCGGTTGATGAGCGAGCCCCAGCTTACGGCGGGGTCGGCGATTCCAAGCCCCAGGTAAGAGAGCGTTGTCTCGCTCATAATGAAGCCCGGAACTGCGAGCGTTGTGCTTACAATCAGGATGCTTGCGAGCTGCGGGATTATGTGCGAGAAAATGATTGTGACGGACGGAACGCCCTCCAGCGCGGCGTCCTGCACGAATTCCTCGCGTTTGAGCGCGTGAATCATTCCGCGCAGTGTCCTCGCGCTTCCCGGCCACCCTACGAGCGAGAGAATCAGCGTGATAATCATGTAGGATGTTCCGCTGTCCATTTTTGTGTTCAGAAGAGAGCGCAGAAAGAGAATCAGATAGAGACCCGGAATGAGCATGAAGAATTCGCTCAGGCGCATTACAGTCCAGTCTGCCGCGCCGCCGTAATAGCCAGCGATGCCGCCGAGCAGCATTGCAAGAATCAGCGAGACCGCGCTTGCCACAAAGCCGATTGTGAGCGATATGCGGCTGCCGTAGACCATGCGGCTGAATAAATCGCGGCCAAGGTTATCCGCTCCAAAAAGGAAGATTGGGTAGACTTCGCCGGTCTTTGAATCGGGTTTTGTGCCGAAAAGATGACGCTGGCAGGGAATCAGCCCCATCAGTTTGTACGGCTCGCCCTTCACAAAAAAGCTCACTTTGTGGGAAAGCCCTTTTACTTTTGCGTACCGCCATGTGATTGGACTCAGCACCCTGTACTCGCGGGCAGAAAGTCCTTTTGATGTAAGCTCCAGATTCGCGGGGTGGAATGTGTCCTCCTCAAAAATCTTGGTGGGCGGATATGGCGCGACGAACTCCGCGAAAATCATAAAAAGATAGAGAAACAGAATCACGGCAAGCGAGATGAGCGCGAGCGGCCTTGTCTTTAAATATCGCAAAAATCTTTTCATCTTTAACTCCAAAAAATCAGGCTTCTTTTCCGTATCGGATTCTGGGGTCTACCAGAGCGAGCAGAATATCAGAGATTGTCATTCCGGCAAGCACAAGAGCGGATATGAACATATTGTTCGCAAGAACGAGGTTCACATCCTGCTGCATCACGGCGTCATACATCAGCCTGCCGATTCCGGGGTACGCGAAAATGATTTCAAGGACGAGAGAGCCTGAGAAAAGCCCCGCCAGAAGATTCGCGCTTCCTGTTATGTACGGGTTGAGCGTGTTGCGGAACGCATGGTTCAGATAAATGCGCCGCTCGCTTATTCCGCGTGAGCGCAGAGCCATGATGTAGGGCATTCCCATCTGATCCAGCATTGTTGAGCGTACCATCCGCATTGTGCCACCGATTCCGCCAAAGAATGCCGAGAGCAGCGGCAGAAAAACGTGATGGGCGTAACTGAACGTGAATTTTAAGGGCGATTCTGAGAACGGAAAGTTGGGGTACGCTGTCACTGGGAAAAGTTTTGTGACTGACGCGAAAAGCTGGAACAGAATGAGCAGGAGGATTCCCGGGAAGGCGTGGAAAAACAGCGCGAAGAAGGTCGCGCCAACGTCAATGCGCGTGCCCGCCTTGCTGGAGAAATAAATGCCGAGCAAGAACGAGAACGCGGTGATGAAAATCAGCGAGATGAGGTTCAGAATCAGAGAGTTGATGATTCTGCTTTTTATGAGGAAGCTCACCGGCGCTTTTGAGATGAGCGAGACTCCCAGGTCGTGGTGGATTATCACGCGCTTGAGCCATCTGAAATACTGCACTGTGAACGGCTGGTCAAGCCCCATTTCTGCGCGCATTCTGGCAAGCTGCTCCTGCGTGTAAACGGAGTCCTTGGAATTTCCTGCCGTGCCGGCTCCTCCGCCTGTTCCTGATGCTGTGCCGCCTGAATTGCCTGCTCCGCCGGGGCCGCTGTCTGTCTGGCTCATCAGCTGCTGCTGAACCATCTGGTCAACTATGTCTCCCGGGGCAAGCTCCATCAGCGCAAAGAGCGCCCATCCAAGAACAAAAAGTATGACAATCATTGTGAGAATTCTGCCTGTGATGAACGATGTGAGCGGGGCTTTCTTTCTGAACGTCCGCCACGGAAAAGTGAGCGTGCTGTATGTTTTTCTGAAAATTGTGGGCATTTTTATTTCCTCAATCTGATTTTATTGCGCCAGATAGATGTAGTCTGTCGTCGCGCCGTTTTTGTTGTCGTAGTAAACATTGTCCATGCTCCAGCGGTTTTGCAGCGCCATGAAACTGCGTCCGCGTGTAAGGTAGATTATTGGGCACTGCTCCAGAAATATGGACTGATATTCATCCCAGTAAGGTTTTGCCTCATCGTAATCTGTTATGCAGCTTGCCTTGTGGTAAAGATAATCGACGCGGGCTTCCCAGTCTGTTGCCGGGGACGCTTGCAGCGGATACCACAGATGAAGGTTTCCGTCACTGACCCAGACGTTGCTTCCCTGCGTGGGGAACGTTGCGCCGCCTCCAAGTCCTATAATCACGGACTGCCAGTCGTAGCTGTCCATGAGCTGGTCAACAAGTTTCTGAAAATCCGTAGGGCGCGGAATCACTGTGATGCCCTCTTTTTTGCACTCATCAACGATTATCTGCGCTATATCTGACATCTGGGTGCTCGCGCTCTGGATTGTCAGGTCAAAAGTGACTTTGCGGCCTTTGCGGTCGTACAGAAATCCGTCGTCGCGCTTTGAGAAGCCGGCCTGCTCCAAAAGCGCGCGGGCGTGCTCGTGGTCAAAGACATATTGCAGGGTAATCTTCTCATCAAAATATTTGTTCGTCTCGGGGAAAAATGAGAGCATGGGCGCGCCAAGCCCTCTGTAAGTCTGCTGGATTATCCGCTCGCGGTTCAGAAGGCAGCTCATTGCCTGGCGGAAAAGTTTGTCTGTGAACCATTCAAAGTACGGCTCATCCTTGTTCTGCGGATTCTGATTGAAGCTCCAGAACGGGGCGTTCATTCCGCCGTCAGAATTGAAGACTGTGTATCCTTTTTTACCCTGATGTTTGAGCGGTGTGCCGTCCGCCTCAAAAGCGTTGCGCGCGTTCTCAACAACCTCGTCAAGCTCCTCTGGGGGAGGGCCGTAAGCCTCCAGTTTGCCCTGCGTGAAAAGCAGGTACGCGGTGTTGTTGTTCCCGATAATCTGGGCAACGCGCTCTTCCGGGTAATAATGATTCTCGCCGTTCGCGTCTTTCTCCCAGTAGTTGGGGTTGCGCTTGTAAACGAGCCGCTGCCCGGGCGTGTATTCCGTAAGAAAATACGGGCCGCACGAAGGGATTGTCTTTGGGTCTGTTGCGACTGTGAGCAGTTTTTTGACCGCGTCCGCGCCGCCGCTCTGCTTTGCCGGACGGTAAATGAAAGCGGGCGCAAAACTCATGTTTGATGACAGAACCGGCTCCGCCACGATGTTGGGAAAATGAAAGACAAAACTGCGGTCGTCAATCCGCTCAATGTCTATGTGCTCCCATTCGCCGTTCCTGTTCTCCATAAACTGGCCGTTGTATGCCGATGAGCCGCACTCAACATCGCCCTGAATCTCATCGTACCAGAAAATCACGTCATCACTGGTGATTTTAACGCGCGGCCGTGAATCCTCATAAAAATCCCAGTATAAATCATCACGCAGAGTATAAGTGATGTCCAGCCTGCCCGTGTCCTCAAAAGTTGTGATTTCAAAGCTTGCGGCCTGCGCTTTCCATGTGCGGTTGTTTATGTCGTAGTCTGCTAGCGCGATTGTCAGCGGCGCGATGACCCCGTTTGTCTCGCTGTCACTTTCCGCAATCAGCATATTGAAACTTTTGGGGTCTCCGCTGATTGACGTGTACCAAGTGCCGCCGGGAATTCCGGGCGTAAAATCGTCCGTTGTTTTTGGACGGCTCACCGTCTTCTCAAGAATCTCGCTGAAACCCGCCTCACGTGCGGCGTAAATTTCCTCCAGCGTCATTTCCGGGGCTTTGTAGCATCCCGCAACCACGGCAATGAACGCGGCCGCGGGCATAAAAGCAAAAAGATTTTTTCTCATGTTCCACCCTCTGCACATTATACGTGAAAATGCGGGTTTCTGCATTAAAAATCAGGTGAAATTCTTGTTTTTGCGGATTGCCCGCCTTGGTGCAGAGAAAAGCGGATTTTCCGCCTGCCTCTAAAATCCCATTGCCTCCAGCGGATGTGTGAGCGCGTAAATCTGAGCGTCGTATTCTGCCTGCATCGCGCTGTCTGACGGAAGCCACTCGTATTTTTTGCGCAGCTGCGAGACGGCCTTGAGCACATCGCGGTTGTTGTCTTTGAGTGCGGCCCAGTAATCCGCCTTGAAAGCCTTTGTGCTCACGCGCAGAACCTCGCTCTGCGTTTCCATGTCTGTGATTACCCAGCGGTTCTTTTTATAAGTGAGCGTGAAAATCTCATGGATTTTCTCCACCACAAAACTGAAATCCTCGCCTTCTGTGTGAAGCAGAAAATAATCGGCAGTGTGCGTTGTGACATCGCCGTTTTTTAACGTTGCGCCGTTCTCCTGCGTCACCGGCGGAATCCTCTCGTTTTTTTTGTGAAGCTCAAGGTCAAGGTCAAGCGGAACGCCGTCCACCGCAAGCCCGGTCACGCCGTAAAGTCCGGTTTTCTGCCATTGCTCCTCGTTCGTGGCAAGAAAAAGCCAGACCGTTGGCGATGCATAGCCGTTGTCGTGATTGTATGCAAGACGCTGCTTGTGCATCACATAAATCTGGCTGACGACATCAACGGAACGCTGCGGAGTCTTTCCGCTCACAAAATTCATCAGCTGCGTGGTGCTTTTTGAGTTGATTCCCTGAAAGAATCCCTGGATTGTCTGGACGGATGTAAGGCCCGTCGTGGTGAATTCATCGTTCCTGATTTTGATTGTGTTCGACGTGATTAGAAAAAGCACGAGTGCGACAACCGCCGCTGTTATGATGATTGAAGAATTTCTTCTGATTCCCCGGCTTGCCTTTATTCTTGATGCCTGTGATTTTTTATATGCCGCGACTTTCGCATCAAAATCGTTGTCTGCGGCGGGCTTGCTCTGCGCAAGAGAGAAAGCCGCGTCCAGAAGCTCGGTCGGAAAATCCGGGTCGGGCATCAAATCCTCGCTGGATTTTCCTCGCCGTTTTTTTCCGGGCACGCTCACAAGGTTCGCATTCAGTTTGAGAGCTTTGTTCACGCTCACCGCAAGATTCGCGTCCACGCCCTGCACGCAGAGTTCCAGCGGAAGAAAGTTGCGGTCAAGAATATCGGCGTTGCGCTCCTCCGGGTTTGTGGCGGGGTAGGGCAGTCTCTTTGCGAGCAGCGCGTAGACAACCGATGCGCGCAGGAAGCAGATGGCCGGCAGTCCGTGCACAGACTGATTTGTCCAGCCGTCGTTTGCCTGTGTGCGCTCCTCGGCAGAGAGAGCGTTCGCCGCGTACTTGAAAAGCTGCTCGGGCAAAAAAAGCACTTTCTTCTGATTGCCGCTCACGCTCACAAGAATGCCGCCCGCACCTGCGACGGGCACGCTCTCGCCATCTTTCGCGGCCTGGGTGAGCATCTGGCAGACGGCTTTTGCCGCCGCAAGCGCATCCGGCCCGCCGTCAGAAAGAAAATCCTGTAGCGTCCTTGCGCCGTCTCCCAGCGGATTTTTCCCGCAGTAAAAGACAATCCGCTCGGGTTTGCCGTCAACATTCAGGGACTGAACATCATCGAACGACCAAGGCTCAAAATCCTCGCCGTTCCAGAAAAGCCCTTCCTGCGCAAGGATTGTCTCATAATTTGTCTTTCCGAACGAATACTCATCCAGATGAGAATTCAGCCTGATTTGGTCGCCGTGCTGCTCAATCAGTTTCATTTACGCCTCTTCTGCGCGGAGCCTAGCGGTTGCCGTTCGCGCTGTAAAGATAGTCAAAGTAATCCATCTTTGTGCTGTAAGTAGCAGGATAATTCTTCAGGTTTGATTTATATGACTCCATGCTCTTCCAGAACGCGTAGAATTCCGGGTCGCGGCTGTAGGCTTCCGCATAGATTGCCGCAGCCTCAGCGTCCGCGTTTCCTTTGATTTCCTCGCTTTTCCGGTATGCCTCGGATGCAATCGTGCGCTTGTCGCTCTCAAGTTTTCCGAGCCACTCCGCTTTTTTTCCCTCGCCAAGCGAGCGGTACGCCTGCGCAACCTGATTGCGGTCTTTAATCATCCTGTTGTAGACGGATTCGGTCAGCTCATCAGAATATTTTATCTGGCGCGGAACGATGTCTATCAAATCAATTCCGTATTCGGGCACGAGTTTGTTCGCCTCAACGGTCATCATGCGGCAAAGCTCGCTGCGTCCTTTTGTCACAACCTCGTTCGCCGTGGAATCGTTCACAAGCTCGCCGATTTCCTTGGTCTCCTCGTCCTCGTCATCATCATCCGCCCTTGTGTCATTTATGATGTTCGAGCTGCGCACAATCTCAGAGAGCCTGTTCTGCGTGATGACCGTGCGGCATGACGAGTCGATTATGTCGGAAAGCTTGTTGTATGCGTTCTCCAGCGTGGTGAAATTCTGGTAGAATTTTGCGGGGTCGCTGATTCTCCAGCGCGATGTTGTGTCAACAATTATGAACTGATTCTCTTTTGTCGGGATTCTCTGCTCGTCGCCGTCAAGAGAGAGCACGAGTTTAGGATATGTGGTCACTTTGTCCAGAAACGGAATTTTGATGTAAAGCCCGGCGTTCGTATGCGTGTCAACAATGCTTCCGAACCTTGTGACTACAACCTGATTTCCCTCGTTCACGATGTAAAGCGGTCCCATAAAAAGGAAGATTATCAGGATTACGGCTATTGCGATTATCCAGCCTGTGAATTTTTTCATTGCGCGTGTCATGTCAGTTTCCTCCTTTAAGATTTTTGATTGGCAGGATGTTATCAAGCTCGCTGTCGATTAAATCCGGCTTTGTCTCCGAGCCGAAAATCTCATCCATCGTCTCAAGGTAGATTCGCTCGCGGGTGACGCGCGGCGAGCGGCGGTACTCCTCGTAAACCGCGTTGAACCTTGCAACGTCACCTTTTGCCATGTTCACGCGCTCCGCCGCGTAACCTTCTGCAACCTGAATCTGGCGGTCTGCCTCACCCTGCGCGCGCGGAATCTCGGCGTTGTAGGCTTCTTTTCCCTCGTTTATGAAACGATTCATGTCCTGGGTCGCCTTGTTCACGTCCTCGAACGCGTCCTGCACTCCGCTTGGGGGCACAATGTTCTGGAGCTTGACGGCAATCACGCTGATTCCAAGGCCAAGTTGCTTGAAATTCTCGTTCATCATATCAAGCGCGAGCGTCTCGATGTTCGTTCTCTCGCTTCCCATCACGGCAAGAATGGCGCGGTCGCCCACCAGCGTGTTTATCACCGAGCGGGAAATATCGCGGATTGTCTGCTTTTTCTCGTACACGCCGAACAGCCACTGCTTCGGGTCAACAATCCTGTACTGGATAATCCACTCAACGTCAACAATGTTCAGGTCGCCGGTGAGCATTGTGCTCTCTGTCCCGATGTTGTTCTTGTACTCGTTGTTGCGCCCCGCCTTTATGGTCTTGAATCCAAACTGCTCTGTCTGCACAACTTTCACCGGAACATTGTAAGACTTGTCGATTCCGAACGGCAGTTTTGTGTGAAGCCCGGCTCCCACAGTCTTTGTGTATTTTCCGAGCCTTGTGATTACGGCGTTCTCCGTCTCATCGACTACATAAAAGCTTGAGAATCCTGCTGCCACGGCCAGCGCAAGAATAATCAGCCACGTGAAGATTGCAGGACTGAAGGGCTTTTTCGCCTTTTTGATTTTCTCCTCGTCTGCCATCAAAGACCTCCTGAAAAACTCAAATCAGTGCAATCATCATTTTTGATTTATGATTGCCTTGTTCTATTTAAAATATAGAAAACCTGAAAAAAAAACAACAAAATTTGCCATTGTGATAGTATAAATAGTATAATATGACTATGGAAAGCAAGAAAAATCAAACGGATGGCGGCGGACTTTTAAGAAAAGCCGAGAGTGTGCGGGAGAATGAGCGAGGCGCGGTGCGGCGGGGCGCACGCAAAAGAACCCCGCTTTTTGCGCGGATTATCCTGCGCGTAATCTCCATCATTCTGATTTTCGCGCTCGGCGGCGTGGCGGTCTGGCTTGCCACCCGGAAGATGACAACTTTCTTTGAGGTTGAGCAGGAGAGCAAGCGCGCCCTTGTTGACCGCCAGCTGTCGTACTGCCAGGAGCTTGTCACAGAAAAATACCGGTACAGCGATATAATCACGCTGAAAAAGACCGCGGGTTTTGCAAAAAGCTACAGCATCATAAAATACACGGGGATTATCCGGGCGGGAATCGCGGATTTCACCGATGTCTGGTACTCGCTCTCTGAGGACGAGAACATCGTGACAATCACACTGCCACCGGCAGAGATTCTTGGCAACGATATTGTGCGCCAGGAAGTCTTTGACGAGAAGCGCAGCATTTTTGTCCCCATTTCCACGCAGGAAGTTTTTGATGAGATTGAGGCGGCGCGGAAGGTTGCGCAGGAGGATATGATTGCCGAGGGCATTCTTAAAGACAGCGCGGAGTACGCCAAGAAAATAATCCGGCAGTTCATGCTTTCCTGCGGGTTCGATGATGTTGTGTTCAGGTAGCGGCCAGAAAATCCGCATTGGCTGTGGGCTGATTTTAATGCCGGGCGTTGCGGGCAATCCGCATAAAAATTCTGCCATGTCTTGACTTTTTTGCTCGTTTTTATAGCATTAACACCATGTCTACAATCAGAAAACTTGTGACGGGGCTTGACAAGAAATATGTCGTGAGCACGGCCCTGTCTCCGCTCGCCATGATTGGCGAGGTCGTCATGGAAGTGATAATCCCGCTGATAATGGCGCGGATAATTGACGTGGGAATTGCCAACAGCGATTTGCCTTATGTAATTCATTATGGAATAGTTATGATTTCTCTGGCTGTCATTTCCTTAGTCTGCGGTGTTCTGGGAACGGTTTTCTCAACTTTTGCGGCTCAGGGCTTTGGTTTCACGCTCAGAAAACGTCTGTATGATAAAATCCAGACTTTCTCTTTCGCGAACATCGACAAGTTCAGCACCGCCTCCCTCATAACGCGCCTTACGACGGACGTGAACATGACACAGAACGTGTACCGTATGCTCATCCACATGTGCGTGCGCTCACCGTTTATGATGATTGCGGGAACGGTCATGGCGTTTCAAATCAATCCGGAGATGGCAGTGCTTTTTCTTGTGGCAATTCCTGTGATTGCCGGCGGCATAATCCTCATATCAAGCATGGCGTACCCGCGCTTTGAGAGAATGATGCGCAAGTTTGATGTGATGAACGGCGCGATTCAGGAGAATCTGATTGGAATCAGGATTGTGAAGGCTTACGTGCGCCAGCCGTTTGAGGGCGAGAAATTCCGCAAGGCGGCGGAGGACGTGAAAAAGGCGCAGGTTCACGCCGAGAAACTGATTATTTTCATGCTCCCGCTCATGCAGCTTGTGATGTACGGCGCGATGACCGCCGTGATGTGGTTCGGCGGGCGGCAGGTTGTGTTCGGCACGATGCAGTCCGGCGAGCTAATCAGTTTTTTCACTTATGTTTCGCAGGTTCTCATGTCAATGATGATGCTGGGGATGGTCTTTGTCTCGCTTGTGATGGTTCAGGCATCGAATCACCGAATTGTTGAGGTTCTTGAGGAAGTTCCGGATATTGCGGACTGCGAGAAGCCTGTCATGGAAGTAAAGGACGGGGCAATCCGTTTTGAGGATGTCAGTTTCAGTTATTCAAAGCGCGAGGAGAACTGCATCCTTAAAGACATCAACGTGGATATTGCGAGCGGCTCGGTTGTCGGGATTATTGGCGGAACCGGCTCATCAAAATCATCGCTTGTGTCTCTGATTCCGCGGCTTTATGATGTTCTTGACGGCCGTGTGATTCTTGGCGGTCACGATGTGCGCGAGTACGACATCAAAGTTCTGCGCGATTCCGTTGCGATGGTCTTGCAGAAGAACGTGCTTTTCAGCGGGACAATCAAAGAGAATCTTCTGTGGGGTAATGAGAACGCCACGGACGAGCAGCTGAGGCAGGCTTGCCGTGCGGCGGACGCTGAGTCTTTCATATCAAGTTTTCCGGAAGGCTACGACACAGAGCTTGGGCAGGGCGGCGTGAACGTCTCTGGCGGTCAGAAACAGCGCATTTGCATTGCGCGGGCGCTGCTCAAAAATCCCAAGGTTCTGATTCTTGATGACAGCACTTCTGCGGTGGACACAGCCACGGAGACGCGAATCCGCACCGCGCTCAAAGACATTGCGCCGGACACAACAAAAATCATAATCGCGCAGAGAATATCGTCTGTAAAAGATGCGGATATGATTATCGTGCTTGATGACGGAAAAATCAGCGGAATCGGAACGCACGACGCGCTTCTTGAGAGCAATCACATTTACCGCGAGGTGTTCGAGTCCCAGCAGCAGGGAAGCGGCGACGCGGATTTGGAAGGAGGTGATGAGTAATGCCACCGGTAAAACCAAAAGGATTTGCAAAACCAAAAGACGCGAGGAAGACAATCGGGCGCATTCTGTCATACATGGGAAAATTCAAGGCGCTGTGGATTTTGGTCTTTCTGTGCGTGCTCATCAGTTCCGGGGCGTCTGTCGCCGGCGGAATGTTCACGAAAATCGCGCTGAACAAATTCATAATTCCGCTTCTGGAAAAATATCAGCAGGCGGGAAGCATCACCCCGGAAATTGCGGCGGGAATCAGAAGTTTCGGCGTTATGATTTTTGGCGTAATGTGCGTGTTTTTGTCGGGCGTTGTTGCGTCATGGTGCAATAACCGCCTCATGCTCTACATCTCCACGAATCTTCTTTATAATATCAGGACGGATTTGTTCACCAAACTTGAGACGCTTCCAATCAGATATTACGACGCGCACACTCACGGCGAGCTGATGAGCCGCTTCACGAACGACACCGATACCCTGCGCGAGATGATGAGCCAGACAATCCCGCAGCTTTTGTCGTCCGTAATCACAGTGATTGCGGTTTTTGTGATGATGATAATCCTGAGTCCTATGCTCACAGTCGTCATGGTAATCTCTATGATTTTCATAACCCTGCTCATGTCTGTGATTGCCCGGCGGTCTGCGAAGGCGTTCCGCGAGAATCAGAAGAGCATCGGCGCGCTTAACGGATTTATAGAAGAGATGATTGAGGGGCAGAAAGTGGTCAAAGTGTTCAACCACGAGCAGAAAGCCCGCGAGCAGTTCGCTGTGCTGAACGGCAACCTGCGCAGGGCGGGAACCGCCGCAATGACTTTTGGCGGCATGATGGGCCCGCTCATGAACAATCTGAGCCACATGCAGTACGCGGTCATAGCCATCATATCCGCCTCAATGATGATTGCTGGCTACAACACCTCCGCGACGACAAACTGGTTTGTGGGCGTGCTTGATTTGGGCACAATCGCGGCGTTCTTGCAGTACACGCGCTCATTCAGCCAGCCAATCTCAATGATGACGCAGCAGGCGAACAGCGTACTGAACGCGCTTGCTGGCGCGGAGCGGATTTTTGGCGTGATTGACGAGGAGCCTGAGGTTGATGACGGTCAGTTCACCCTTGTGAACGCTCATTATGCCCGTGAGTCTGACGGCAACAGAAGGCTCGTGCAGTCATACGCGCACACAGGCGAGTGGGCGTGGAAAAATCCTGCGGACAACTCTCTGCGCCCGCTTCAAGGCGAGGTTGTCTTTGACCACGTGACGTTCGGCTACAAACCAGAGAAAACTGTCCTGCACGATGTCTGCATTCATGCCAAGCCCGGCCAGAAAATCGCACTGGTAGGCTCAACCGGCTCGGGAAAGACGACGACAATCAACCTGCTCTCGCGCTTCTATGATGTTCCCGAGGGAAGCGGGGCAATCACTTATGACGGAATTCCGCTGAACGAGATTTCCAAGGCATCTCTGCGGAAGTCTCTGGGGATGGTTCAGCAGAACACGCATCTTTTTACCGGGACAATCCGCGAGAATATCCGCTACGGAAATCTGGAGGCGAGCGATGTGCAGGTTTACGAGGCCGCAAAACTTGCCAACGCGGACAGTTTCATCCGCCACCTTGAGAACGGCTACGACACCGTGATTACAGGCGACGGCTCCAGCCTGAGCCAGGGGCAGAGGCAGCTTCTTGCGATTGCCCGGGCCGCGGTCGCAAATCCGCCGGTTCTTGTCCTTGATGAGGCCACCTCATCAATTGACACACGCACAGAGAAACTGATTGAGGACGGCATGGACTCGCTGATGAGGGGACGCACCACTTTTGTGATTGCCCACCGGCTTTCTACCGTCCGCAATGCCGACGAGATTATCGTTCTGGAGCACGGAAAGATTATTGAGCGCGGCTCGCACGACCAGCTGATTGCGGCAAAAGGCCGCTATTATTTCCTTTACACAGGAAACCGCATCACGCTGGACGAATAGCCGGAAAATCCCCGCGAAAGTCTGACGAAGCCCGCCTGCGAGAAACGCAGGCGGGCTTTTTTTTGTTTGCCCTGATTTTTTGGATGACGTGAGGAAATTAGCATGAGAAATACGCATGGAATTTTTTTTGCCCGCAATGCGAATTGGTACTTGACATTATATGACGGGGGGGGGGTATTATGTATAGTGTCAAAACATAATTATGGAGGCTGTGATGAAAAAAATCACGAAAAGTGTGGTTCTGGCGGCGTTGTCCGCGCTGCTGGTTTTTGGGTGCAAGAATTCCGTAAGTGGCGGTGAGAAAGACCTGAATGATGATGTTTCGCTTGAGAACGGCAAAAAAGACGGGAATGATGATGCTTCGCTTGAAAGCGGTAAAAAAGAAGATGATGATATTCCGTTTGAAAGCGGCAAATATATAACTGCAAAAGGTACTGCCAATGGCATCAAGATTACGCTTTCAAGCGATTTGAAATTCAAGGAATCTGGTGGAAACGGAATTACTGTCAGAAGAACCGACAATAATTATCCCCACCCCTTCAAAATCTCTATTACGAATGATAATATTGCTGATGGAATTGTCGAATTTATTTTTCCGTTTACGGAATCAGGCAAAGAGTATGCTGTTACCGTTTCCGGTACAATGAGTAAGAACGGTGGTAAAACTTATTCTTGGCATGAAGGCACTGTGATATGTACCGCTGGTGGAGGAGTGGATTATAATGAGTACATCAATATAGAGCCGATTATTAATTCCGTTTTGAATGTGCAATATAATGAATTGGATGCCGAATCGGATGACGTAGACAGCGAGTTTACGTCTGTGCCCCCTTTCACTGGGCAACTTAAGCTTGATATTAAGAGTTCGAACGATATTGTAAAAGAATTTTCGTTTTTCAAAAGTTTCACTTTTGATTATGCCATTGTTCTTGGTGAAGTAAATTGGACTCATACAGAGTATTGGGTATGGTGTGGGGATGATGCTTTAAGATTAATAGAAGACGGCAGAATGATCGATCTCCTTGATAAAAGCGTTTATGAGCGCATTTGCAACGACGGGATTAATCTGTACTCACTTTACGTAAAAGACAGACATCCGACATCAGAGAAGTGGCAGGAATATGATTATAAATATGCTGGATATATGAATGCTACCCTCTCTTTGCGCGATTATCCAGACATAACTTTTGAATTGCCGACCGTCTGGAGTGAGCAACAAACATATACCCCATCTAACTAGTCAGCATCTGTAACAGAGCGAACGCCCGCCAGACTTTGTTCCGGCGGGCGTATTTTTTTGATTTCCGCATTTCTCGCCGGGCAAGCCTGTCTCATCCGCCGGGATTCTCTGTGCGGAAATTTGTGCGGAGGCAGTTGACAAGGTGATGTTGTTAGGATAATATAACATCAATTGGTTAGGTATGTCTAACTAAAATTCAGTTTGTGAGGTGCTCGGATGCCGCTGACTATGGCTGAGATTGGAGAGGAGTTTCTGGTTAAAAAAATCGGCGGGAAAGAGGCTGTGCGCAGGTTTCTGGAGAGCCTTGGCTTTGTCGCAGGGGCGCAGGTCTCTGTCATCGCGGAGATTTCCGGGAATATCATCGTGCAGGTTCGCGGTGCGCGTGTCGCGGTGGGCAGGGAGGCGGCTCAGAAAATCATTGTCTGATTCATCGAATTTTTTTGACCTAGTTGTTAGGTAAAACTAATAAAAATCAGTCTGCTGTGTTTGAGGAGGAAAAAATGACACTGCGTGAGGTAAAAACCGGTCAGACGGTTACGGTGGAGCGGCTTCTTGGTGAGGGCGCGGTGAGACGCCGGATTATGGATATGGGAATCACCCGGGGCGTTGAGATTTTTGTGCGCAAAGTTGCGCCGCTTGGCGACCCGGTGGAAATCACGGTGCGCGGCTACGAGCTTTCGGTGCGCAAGGCGGATGCGGAGCGCGTTCTTGTTGCGGGGAGGGCGTAAATTATGCGGATAGCACTTGCGGGAAATCCGAACGCGGGCAAGACCACGCTTTTCAACGCGCTCACAGGCTCGAATCAGTTTGTGGGGAACTGGCCGGGGGTCACGGTCGAGAAAAAGGAGGGCCGTCTCAAAGGCTTTGATGCTGTGATTGTGGATTTGCCCGGCATTTACTCGCTCTCACCGTACTCGCCGGAGGAGGTTGTCTCGCGCGAGTATCTTGTGCGGGAACGTCCGGACGCAATCCTGAACATCGTTGACGGCACGAACCTGGAGCGCAATCTTTATCTTACGACACAGCTCGCCGAGCTTGGCATTCCGATGGTGGTTGCGGTGAACATGGCCGATGTCCTGGAAAAAAACGGCGATAAAATCAATATTGAGCAGATGTCCAAGGCACTTGGCTGCCCGGTTGTCGCAGTTTCCGCGCTAAAAGGGGATGGCTGCGCCACGGCCGCGCAGACTGCGGTTGCCCTTGCCGCCGGGGAAAAGCCGATGGCCTGCCGTCACCGTTTTGCGCACTGCGTTGAGCACGCGCTCGCGCGCATTGAGGAGGTCGTCCTGTATAATCTGCCGGAAAATCAGCGCCGCTGGTATTCTGTGAAAGTTTTTGAGGGCGACAAAAAAGTCATAAAATCGCTGGATGTTCCCGCCGAGGTTCTTGAGCGCATTCAGGCGGACATAAAATCATGCGAGGATGAGATGGACGACGATGCCGAGTCAATCATCACTGCGGAACGCTATGAATATATCGGGCAGGTAATCGGAAGCTGCGTGGCAAGAAAATCCCGCAAAAATCTCTCTGTCTCTGACCGGATTGACCGCATTGTGACCAACCGCTTTCTTGCCCTGCCAATTTTCGCGCTCGCGATGTTCCTTGTCTATTTTGTGTCAATCACGACTGTGGGCGCGTGGTGCACTGACTGGGTGAACGACGGACTTTTTGGTGACGGATATTTTCTGCTTGGCGCGGGCAGGCAGGCTTACGAAGATGCGCTTGCTGATTTTGAGGCCTCCGCTGCGGATGAGCCTGACCCCGCCGACTACGGCAGATGGATTCCCGGAATTCCCGCCATTGTTGAGCGCGGACTTGATGCCGCGAACTGCGCCGAATTCCTAAAAAGCCTTGTTCTGGACGGAATTATTGCCGGGGTCGGCGCGGTTCTGGGCTTTGTTCCGCAAATGCTCGTCCTTTTCTTTTTCCTCGCGTTTCTGGAATCATGCGGATATATGGCTCGCGTCGCGTTCATTATGGACAGGATTTTCAGGCGGTTCGGGCTTTCCGGAAAATCTTTCATCCCGATGCTCATCGGAACTGGGTGCGCAGTGCCCGCGGTGATGGCAAGCCGGACAATCGAAAATGAGCGTGACCGCCGCATCACAATTATGACGACAACTTTCATTCCGTGCGGCGCAAAACTTCCGATAATCGCGCTGATTTCATCGTCTTTGTTCGATGGCTCTGCCTGGGTCGCCGCGTCAGCGTATTTTGTGGGCGTGGCCGCAATCATCTGCTCGGGAATCATCCTTAAAAAAACAAGACCGTTCCTTGGAGATGCCGCGCCGTTTGTGATGGAGCTGCCCGCGTACCGCTGGCCCGCCGCAAAAAACATCCTGCGGTCAGTGTGGGAGCGCGGCTGGTCGTTCATCAAAAAAGCGGGGACAATCATCCTGCTGTCTTCCGTCGTGATTTGGGCAGGCTCGGTTTTTGGAATCACTGACGATGGTTTTGGCTTTGACCCGGATTTGGAGCTGGAATCATCGGTTCTGGGCTTTCTTGGCAATGCAATCAGGTGGATTTTTGTGCCGCTCGGCTTCGGGAACATCCGCGCGGTAATTGCCACGGTGATGGGGCTTGTGGCAAAAGAGGAGGTTGTGGGCGTGTTCGGCGTGCTTGATTTTGTTGACCTTTCCCGCCTTGCAGGTTATGCTTTCCTTGTGTTCAACTTGCTGTGCGCGCCGTGTTTTGCCGCAATCGGCGCAATCAGGCGCGAGATGGGCTGCGCGAAATGGACGTGGGCGGCAATCGGCTGGCAGTGCGCGTTCGCGTATGCCGTGTCGCTTTGCATTTACCAGATTGGAAGCCTTTTTGCGGGGCGCGCTCACGCTGCGGGGCTGATTTTCGCGCTCGTTGTGCTGGCTTGTTTTGTCTGGCTTCTTGTCAGGAAGCCAAAATCTGCGGCGGAGGTTTTGTGATGCTCGGAACAATAATTGTGAGCTTTGTGCTGATTTGCGTGGTCGCCTTTGTGATTTTCTCGCTGGTCAGGAAAAAACGCGCCGGCGGCGGAATGTGCTCCTGCGGCTGCGGCTCCTGCCCGTCATCAGGCGGATGCACGAAAAAACGCGGCTGAGCAATCGCCATTGAGAACATTCTTAGATAAAGCGGATTGCCGTACTGTATCGTTAAGGTTACAGGACGTGCAGTCCGTTTTTTTTTGCGCGGCTGACCGCAAAGCACGGTGCGCCGGAATCATCAGAGGGCTTTCCTGCGGACTTTACGAAAATCGTCTGAAAAAAAAACGACAAATCCGGAAAAAGGTGGTATACTGTATAAAAAAGTTCTGCGGCAACGCGCGGAAAAGAGGAGTTTTAATGGAAGCGCGTAATTCTCTTTTATTGGTGGACACGGATCCGGAATCAAGAAAGGAATTCTCTTCGATTGTCTTTTCTGCGTTTGATGTGATTACTGCGGACAAGTCGGATGACATTGTTTCTGTTTTGCAGGATAAATCCAAGGGGATTGCTGCCGCGGCGTTCTCCGTTGATGTTGCCAATGAGATTCTGGAGGCCGTCCATAAAATCCCGGAGCTTAAGAAACTTCCCGTGCTCATCATCTCTGATTCGCACCACGAGCGCGAGGAGGAGCAGCTTTTAAAATATGATGTCGTTGATTTTCTGAAAAAACCGCTGAACAGGCTCCGTGTGCGCAACATCCTGCGGACGACAAAAAAAATCGCGGAGGCAAGGCGCGTCATCTCTGAGCTGGAGCATGACCAGCTCACCGGGCTTCTCACGCGTCAGGCGTTTCTGAGCAAGGCGGAGCAAATCCGCAGGGAGAATCCGCGCAAACCGTATTTTTTGGTTGCCTGCGATTTTGACAACTTCAAGTCGTCCAACTCGCTTTACGGCGAGGAAAAATGCAACGAATTCCTTGCTTTTGTCGGCAAGCAGATTTCCAGGCTTCTTCCTGATGCCGTGACCGGGCGTTTTGGCGGCGACCAGTTCATTTTTTTCATGGAATTCAACGGCGATGTTGATTTGGAGCGCATAAAAAAAATCCAGAGAATCATTCTGAGGAAAGCGCCGATTCCGCATCAGGTCGCGAAAGTCGGGATTTACGCGCCAATCGGCTTTGAGCTTCCGCTTCTGATTTGCTGTGACCGGGCGTTCCTGTCAATCCGCGGAATCAAAGGGATTTATAAAAAAGACATCGCGTTTTACGAGAGCACCTTGCAGAAAAAACTTCTGGACGAGCAGAGAATCATCGAGAGCATGGAGCGCGGTCTTGCGGAGGAGCAGTTCAGGATTTTCTATCAGCCTAAGCACGAGGCTGTGACGGGAAGCATTGCGGGCGCGGAGGCGCTTGTCCGCTGGGAGCACCCTGAGTACGGATTTCTGACCCCCAATCAGTTCATATCGATTTTTGAGCGCAACGGCTTCATCTCCAAGCTTGATTTGTATATTCTGGCGCAGGTCTGCAAGGATATAAAGCGGTGGCAGCAGGAAGGGCTTCCCATTGTCCCGGTCTCCGTGAATATTTCCCGCCGGGATTTTATGGAGGGCGGCTATGTTGAGAAAGAGATTGAGGTTGTGGACGCGCACGGAATAGACCATTCTCTGCTCCACATGGAGGTGACTGAATCCCTTTATTCCGACAACACGGACTTGATAATCTCGCAGGTGAAGAAATTCCAGGAATCCGGATTTCTGATTGAGATGGATGACTTTGGCTCTGGCTACTCATCGCTCGGCTCTCTGGCAAGATTTCCGCTGAACGTAATCAAGCTGGACATCAGTTTTGTGCGCAACATCAAGGCGAACGAGGTTGTGATTGAGAATATCATAAGGATGGCGCACCGAATGGGGCTTATGACCGTTGCCGAGGGCGCGGAGTCTGTCGAGCAGTTCCAGACGTTAAAATCCCTTGGCTGTGATTTTATCCAGGGCTTTTATTTCTCAAAGCCGCTCCCCGCAAAAGAGTACGAAGCGTATCTTAAAAAAAAGTCGTTCTCGCCTGCGAACGCGTTTTCCGCAATGCCGGTCAAGGCGGCGCAGGAAATCGGGATTCTGAGCGAGTCTATGCTGCGCGTTGCCACAGAGATTGCAGACAGCATCCCCGGCGGATTTTTCTCTTACCACGCGGACGGAAATCAGGAGCTGATTTCTTTTAACCGCGAGCTGATGCGCATTTACGATTGTGAGAGCGCGGAGTCGCTGCGGGCGTTCTGCGGAAATTCTTTCAAAGGGCTTGTGCATGACGAGGACTTTGAGCGCGTGCAGAAAAGCATATCCAGTCAGATTGTGGATGAGAATGACATGGACAGCCTTGAGTACAGAATCAAAACAGCGGGCGGTGCCGTGAAAAATGTGAAGACGTTCGGGCGGCTTGTCCACACAGAAAAATACGGCGATATTTTCTACGTTTTTGTGCACGATTTGACCGAGGACGAGCGCAAGGACTCTGAGATTCTTGGCTCGCAGAACGCCAGCAAAGCGAAGACGCTTTTCATGTATAATTTTGCGCAGGAAATGCTGCGGCCAATGAAATCCATAATTTCCGGCACGAACTCAATCAGGAATCATCTGGATGACAAAGAGTCAATAAAATCAAGCCTTGATGAGACCACCAGATATGAGGAGAGCATGCTCACTTTTGTGAACCACGTGCTTGAATTCGCAAAGATTGAGAGCGGCGACATCAAGGTTGTGGAGACCGCAACCGATGTCTCGCAGTCAGTTCCGCGTGCATACGAGCTGATTGCGGATATTGCGGAGCGACGCGGAATTAAGCTTGAATACTGGATGGACATCGCGAATCCGTATATTTATCAGGATATTTATCATACCACCGATGTTATCTCGAACATCATAGAGAACGCGCTTAAATACACGCCGCGTGGCGGCACGGTGCGCTTTGGTCTGCGCCAGATTCCGTCAGAGAATCCTGATGAGTGCCTGATGCAGTTCGAGTGCGCGGATACCGGAATCGGGATTTCTGAGGAATTCCTGCCGCACGTCTACAACGAGTTTGAGAAAGAGGACAATGAGATAAACCGCGAGAATCCAAGCTCGGGACTTGGGCTGAACATCGCAAAATTTCTGACATCCCTGATGGGCGGGAAAATCGAGGTGAAATCCCAGAAAGGAAAGGGCACTGTCGTCACTACAACGTTCCGCCATCGCTATGCGAAAAAAAAGGATGTCAGAAAAGCGACCCTCCTCATGGACAATGTTGATGAGGAAGGCCTGCTCGGAATAAAACTCTGATTCATCCGGGCGCGGTTGTCACGGTTTTCTGATTCTGAATTTTGCCGCCAATGCCCCCATGCCCGCCAAAACCCCGCTTATTCCGTCGGGATTCCTGATGATTGCGACCAGGGCGCAGATTATCAGGGCAACCAGCAAAAGCAGGATTATCACGCGCTTCCACGGGAAGCCTTTTGCCGCGAACGGGTCTTTGCCCGCGATGCAGGCTCTGGCCGGGCGTTTTGGCAGGTTTGTGAGCGACCGCCCGAGCATTGTGGAGATTTTTGTGTTCCCGTTGATTGCCCAGCCGCTCGCGTCAAGAATTGGCGCGATGTTCCGCTGGCGGAGCTTGAGGTAGGCAAGAATCATTGACGGCAGGGAGATTGCCAGGACAATCCCAAGAATGCCGAGCGGAATCCACCAGCCAAGCCCGAAGAACGCGCTCAGAATTCCGCCGACCACAGTCGCAATTCCGGTGAATGTGACGCTCAACGCCGCGATTGTCCCGACATCAATTTTTTTGGGCACGTTGTCACTGCTGCCCGCGCTGCCCGGATTGTTCACGGCATCGGCGAGCTTTCCGTTCACGGCGGTCTCCTTGTCGGCCGCGGCCTTGGCAATCCGCTCTTGAATCATTCGCAGAAGTTTTTTGTAGGGCGAGAAAAACGCCTGCTTTATGTTCACAGGATTCTCGATGATTTTTACGATTGTCGCGTCCCAGTCACCGCCGTCGCGGTCAAAGAAAACGCCGTTGCGCCCAAGGATGATGTTGTCCGTGTTTCCGTCGGATATGAGCGCGGCAATCTGCATTTTTTTGTCTGTGCTGCCCCGTTTGGTGCAGTCGCAGTAGGCAAGGAAGCATTGTGACAGCGCGGCCATCGTCCCGTGTTTTGTCATATCAAGGACTTTCACGCACAAATCGCAGGAGCGTCCGTCAATGTATAAAGTTCCGCACTGGAAAATCGCTTTCTCGCCGAGCGTGTAGAAATCCTCGAACGAGACAAAATTCCTGAGGAGCGTCACAAAATCGCGGCGCAGAAGAAGCATTTTGCGCAGCTCAACGGAGGCAAGCGCGACAGGCGGACGGCTCTCCTCGTTGTCAAGAAGCGCGTTGATTTTCTCCTCGTAGCCGCCGGAAAGAATCTGACCGATTCTGTCAAGCCCAAGGCTTCCCGCCTCATTCTCGGGCATTGCGCGGAGCCAGTCCTCATACGGACGGAACAGCTCCTCAATCCTGCGCCAGTTCGGCTCGGACAGCGAGGCAATGTCTTTCTCAAAAAGCGGTTTAATCACATCCTCTTTAAAAGTGTGGATTTCTTTGTGCCACGCGGGGTTCACAGTTCCGTCCAGCGGAAGCGGTTTTCCCGCCTCGCACACCGCGATTGGAAGCAGGGCAAGGTGCTCCATGTCGCAGAGCGCGCCGGTCTCATCCAAGAACATTGTGTCGGTTTTGGTTTTGAGGATGTCCTTGGAGTCCGCGTCAAAATTTATGAGCGAGCAGCGCAGGTAATAATCGTTGATTTTGTCCTTGACCGCGGCAAAACTTTTCGCGGCATTGTCAGTAGCGTCTTTCAGAAAGAAAATTTTTGGATTGTCCTTTGAGCCGGCCTCGCGCCACTGCATGATTTCCCCGATGCTCTTGAAAAATTCCTCGGTCTGGGCGCGTGTGATTCCTCTGACCCCGCTTATATCATCAGTTCCGCCGGTCACAGAGATTATGTCGCTTATCACAGCGGCAACCGCATCATCATCCGCGCATTCGGGCGGAAGCACGCCGTCGCCGTTGTGCACGTCCGGGGCAAAAAGTCTGTCGTTCCCGGCAAGGTCATCCAGAGTTATCTGCGTGGCATCGGGCTTTCCAAGAATCTCCAGCACGGATTTCGCGGAGTCCAGCGGCGAATGCCCGCAGTCAAACGGCTGTGTCCCCAGCGCGTCCAGCGGGATTGCCTCGCCTTTCTGCATTATCACATCGGGTCTGGCAAAATACTTTCTG
Source organism: Treponema sp. (assembly GCA_022510865.1). Classification (GTDB taxonomy): domain Bacteria; phylum Spirochaetota; class Spirochaetia; order Treponematales; family Treponemataceae; genus Treponema_D. Next base: position 6,568 of record JAFLSQ010000014.1, on the reverse strand, counting down.
ATGTACTCGACGGCCTCAAGAATCTCAGGCTGACGGACGCGGCCGTTCCTGTCGCTGTCAAGGACAGAGAGCGTCTCCTCGCTGAATTCAAGTCCCTGCACCGGGCAGGCAAGGGCAGTCCACATTTTTGGGTCAAGGTCTCTCAGGCTCAGCACATCGTCAATCGTGGAGATTTGCGCCTGAATCAGTCCGCCGTTCTGCATGAAACGGAAGTCGTGTTTGTCTGTGTGTCTCATTCTATCATTCTAGCACAATTTTAAAAATCAATAAGAGAAAAAAGCGGATTTCCTGACTTTTCCGCAGGATAATCGACTGGAAAATGCGGGGCAATCCGCTTGTGAATTATTATGATTGCGTTTATACTGATTTTATGACGAATGATATTTTTAATAATGCGAAAAAACTTGGATTCGGGCTGATGCGCCTTCCGCTGAACAATCCTGATAATGCCGGCGACATCGACATTCAGCAGGTTTGCAAGATGGCGGATCTTTTTTTGGAAAGAGGATTCACGTATTTTGACACGGCACTTATGTACTGCGGAGCGTCCAGCGAATCTGCCGTAAAAAAGGTTCTTGTGGAGCGGCATCCGCGCGATAAATTCACGCTTGCGACAAAACTTCATCACAATTATGTGAGCGCGCCGTCCGACTGCGAGAAGGTTTTTGCCGGGCAGCTTGAGCGCACCGGTGCGGGATATTTTGACTACTACCTGATTCACGACATCAACGTGCATTCAATCGATGTCTATGACCGTCTTGATGTCTTTGGCTTCGTTCAGAAAAAAAAGGCGGAGGGGCTTGTGCGTCACGCGGGCTTCTCTTTCCATGACGGCCCTGAGCTTCTGGACAAAGTTCTTACCGAGCATCCCGAGATGGAATTCGTGCAGATTCAGCTGAATTATTTTGATTACGAGAATCCCGGGGTGCGCTCCCGCGAGTGCTACGAGGTCTGCCTAAAGCACAACAAGCCGATTATCATCATGGAGCCGGTCAAAGGCGGCACTCTTGTGAACGTTGGCAGCGAGGTTGAGAATCTGTACAAGTCGTATAATCCGAATGCGAGCGTGGCTTCGTGGGCAATCCGATTTGCGGCATCGCACAAAAACGTGGCGATGGTTCTTTCCGGAATGGGGAGCGTTGCGCAGGTTGAGGACAACACAAGTTTCATGCAGGATTTCAAGCCTCTGACTGATGATGAGACCGCGGTGATAAAAAAAGCCGTGGATATTCTGAACACAAAAAAATCAGTGCCATGCACAGGCTGCTCGTACTGCACGGAAGGCTGCCCCGCCCACATCGCGATTCCAAGGTATTTCGCGCTTCTGAATGCGGATTTGGCGCAGGATCCGGAAGGAAAGCAGGGCTGGACTGTCCAGCAGGAATACTACGCGAACCTGCACAAATCTTTTGGCAAGGCGAGCGACTGCGTGAAGTGCGGTCAGTGCGAGGAAATCTGCCCGCAGCATCTGAAAGTGATGGATTTTCTGGAGGATGTGGCCGCAAGGTTTGAGAAATAGGGCGCTCATGCAGTCAGCCGGATTTTATGCCCGAAATGCAAGCGCATGACGCTGGCTGGCTGCGCAGTCCGATTTTCCGCGCTTCAATGTGATGCTTATTTTTTGATTTCCGTGTGATATAAAACCGGGTCTCAAATCAGGGGGATAATCCTGCCTTGCCTGTCTGGTCATCAGCGTCCGCCTATACCGTGATGCTGGTGTCCGATTCCATCTTGTCCAGAAATTTATTCACCGATTTTCTCATGCCGTCAAGCACCTGCGCCTGAATCTGCGCGCGGATTTTCTCGTTCTCGGGCGTGTCGTCTATGATAACCGGGTTCGCGCTCTGCGGCACAAACAGTTGGTACACCTGCACACCAAGCGCGTCCGCGATTCTTGAAAGCGAATCCTTGCTCACCCATTTTCGCCCGCCCTCAATGCCGTTTATCAGCTGAACCGACAGCCCGCTTTTTTCTGCCAGCGATTCCTGCGTAAAAATTCCTTTTCTGTATTTTTTTATGTTGTCGGAAAGTATTCGCCCAAGCTCGTTTTCATTCATACTTACTTTTAGTAACTTTTTTATCTATGCGACACTTCCCATTAAGAGAATTATATTGTATTCTACTATTAGTAGGTATTCATCTTTTATTATTGGGGGATTTTTATGCAGACGAACATTAACGTCTGTGGCTGCATTTCTTCCCGATGAAAAATGCCTTTTTCTGCCTGTTCGAGTATTTCGGCGTTTCCGTGCTGACCATCGCAATCGGTACGGGAGCGGGCATCGCGCTCAAAAAAATCTGCCCGCCTCTGTTCCGCTTGCTCAACGGCGGACGGTGAAATCTTCGCGCAAAAGCGCATTCGTCCATTTTGATTTTGGCCGGTGCGCTGCGGTTGCTTTCCTCTGATTTTTGATTGCCTGTTTTTGCCGAATTCGTTATACTTTCTTCATTCAAATTCACAAGGAGCGACGGAATATGAATGCGATTGAGCTTGAGAAGGCATACGAGCCTAAGTCCTTTGAGGACAGAATTTACAGCGAATGGGAGCAGAACGGATATTTTAAGCCTGCCAGCGATGAGAAATCGCCGGTGCACAAAAAATATGTCTGCCAGTGCGAGGCCTGCAACAAAAAAGCAAATCTTTATTCCGTCGTCATTCCTCCTCCGAACGTCACGGGCGTGCTTCACATGGGGCACGGCCTGAACAACACGCTGCAAGACATTGTAATCCGCTATCACAGGATGAAAGGCGACAACACCCTCTGGATTACCGGCACGGATCACGCCGGAATTGCCACGCAGAACGTGGTCGAACGTCAGCTAAAAAAAGAGGGCAAGACCCGCAACGATTTGGGACGCGAGAAATTTCTGGAGCGCACCTGGCAAGTCAAAGAGGAGCACCACAGCATCATCGTCAAGCAGCAGAGAAAACTTGGGAATTCCACGGACTGGGAGCGCGAGCGGTTCACTTATGATGACGGGCTTAGCGCGGCCGTCCGGGATGTTTTTGTCACGCTTTATGAGCGCGGCCTGATGTACCGCGGAAAACGCCTTGTGAACTGGTGCCCGCGCTGCGGAACTGCCCTTGCGGACGACGAGGTTGACCACGAGGACACTCAGGGCGCGATGTACCATCTTTTTTACGAGTATGCGGATGGAAGCGGCCGGATTGAGGTTGCCACCACCCGCCCGGAGACTTTTTTCGGTGATACTGCGGTTGCCGTGAATCCTGATGACGGACGATATACCGCCCTTGTCGGCAAGAAAATCAGACTGCCGATTACAGGCAAAGAAATCCCGATTATTGCGGACGAGTACGTTGACAAGGATTTTGGAACCGGAATGGTGAAAATCACGCCCGCGCACGACCCCAACGACTGGGAAGTTGGCAAACGGCACAATCTTGAGGTGATAAACCTGCTCACGCCGGACGGACGGCTGAACGAGAACGTGCCTGAGAAATACCGCGGACTAAAGCCCGAGGAGGCAAGAAAACTCGTTGTCGCTGATTTGGAGGCGTCCGGTCTTTTCAAATGCGAGGAAAAAATATCGCACTCCGTGGGTCACTGCTACCGCTGCAAGACCGTTGTCGAGCCGTATCTTTCTGACCAGTGGTTTGTCAGAATGAAGCCGATGGCAGACAAAGCTCTTGCCGCCTGGAAAAACGGCGAGATTCAGTTTTTCCCGCAGAAATGGGAGAACACATACTCGCACTGGCTGGAGAACATCCGCGACTGGTGCGTGAGCCGCCAGATTTGGTGGGGGCACAGAATTCCCGCCTGGTACTGCCAGAAATGCGGCGAGGTGATTGTAAGCCGCGATAATCCCGAGAAATGCCCCAAATGCGGCGCGGCCGCAGACCAGCTGAGGCAGGACGAGGACGTTCTTGACACCTGGTTCAGCTCGTGGCTGTGGCCGTTCTCAACCTTGGGGTGGCCGTCACAGACATCAGATTTGCAGACTTTTTATCCGACTACCGCGCTTGTGACCGCCTACGACATCATCTTTTTCTGGGTTGCCCGGATGATTATGGCGGGCCTTGAATTCACGGGCAAAGCGCCTTTCCATGATATTTACATTCACGGTCTTGTGCGCGACAGGCAGGGCCGCAAAATGTCCAAGTCAAGCGGCAACGGAATGGACCCGCTTGAGATAATCGATGAGTATGGCGCGGACGCGCTCAAATTCACGCTGGGCTTCATGTGCGCGCAGGGTCAGGATGTCCTGATTGACAAGGACTCGTTCAAGTTAGGCTCGCGGTTCTGCAACAAAGTCTGGAACGCAAGCCGCTACTTGCTCGGAAACCTTGAGGGGCGCAATCTTGTTCCTGTCGCAGACTCTGATTTGACTGAGCTTGACCGGTGGATTTATTCCCGGCTGAACGTCGCTGTCGCGACTGCCCGCGACGCGCTGGAGACCTACCGCTACAATGACGCGGCCTCCGCAATCATGGAGTATTTCTGGAATGAATTCTGTGACTGGTACGTTGAGGCCACAAAAATCAATTTTAAAAATGGCGATGACAAGGAGAAAGACCGCCAGGCATCAGTTCTGATGAACATTCTTGAGGAGAACCTGCGTCTTCTTCATCCCTACCTGCCGTTTGTGACCGAGGAGATTTACGGCAAACTTCCGCTTGCGGAGATTTCCGCGAACAGAAAAAAAGTCCTGTCATCAGCGGACTGCAAAATTGTCTCCGCGAGTGATTACGATGGAATGCTGATTAACGCGCCCTATCCCGAGGTGATGCCCGGTCGTGAGAGCGCAGAGATTGCGATGCGCTTTGACGCTTTAAAAGAGCTGATTGGAAAGACCCGCGCCCTCAGGGTGGACTGCGGAATTGACCCGGCTGTGAAAATCAGTGTCGCGCTTCTTTTGGAAAAGGGCAGTGCCGCCGAGGTCGCGCGTGAGAAAATCCAGATGATTCAGCTGCTTGCGGGTGTCTCCAAGGTTGATTTTGTGGATGCCAAGCCTGATTCCTCAATCGGGACGGTGGGAAAAGGGTTCGAGTCATTTATCATCGTGGATGAGAGCATAAACCGCGGGCAGCTGGTCGCGCGGTTCAAAAAGACGCTGGAAAAAGAGCAGGGCTTTGCCCGCGCAAGTGAGAGCAAGCTCAATGGAAATTTCGCGAAGCACGCGCCCGAACAACTTGTGGAGGAGGAGAGGGCGAAACTTGCCGAGAGCAGGCGTAAAATCACCACGCTTGAGGCGTATCTGAAAGATTTGGCTTAATTTTGACGCTGCGGAGGTTGTGCGGATGGACGAGAAATTTAAGAAACAGAAGTATGTGATGAAAGTCGAGCGTTCCCAGAGCATGGACACCGACCACATGCATCAGCTGAAGGATATTGTGCTTGCGCCGTATATGCAGCTTGCCACCCAGCTCATTGGCAAGGCGCGTCATGCGGGCGGAAATATGTTCCGCCATCAGATGGACACACTGGCAATCCTCATAGATTACGGCTACATCGACTCGCCGCTTTTAAAGGCCTCAATCGTGCACGACACGGTTGAGGACATCCCCGGGTTTGATAAAAATCTGATTATCAAGGCGGATGACGATGGCCCGGACGTCCTTGAGATTGTGATGGAGGTTACGCGCCGTCAGGGTGAGGACAAGACCCAGTTTTTGCGCCGGATTCTTGATTACGGCAGCCAGAAGGCAAAAATCCTCAAATGCGCGGACAGAATCAGCAACATGATTTCTCTGGGATATGTCACAGACGCATCGTTCATAGAGCGTTACTGCGATGAGACCGAATTTTTCCTGCTTCCCATGGCGCTTGAGATTGATTTCAATATGTACCACGAGCTGATTAAGCTGATTCAGACAAGGCGGCGTTATCTTGAGGAGGGCGGATATTTTTCTGACACCAAAAAGCAGTGATATTGCCGCGATTGTCGCAGAATTTATGTTGCATAGAATAGACTATTTCAAAAAAATGCGCTATTTTATAGATAACGCAAACTAATCCGCTTTGTCGGAATTTATAGGAGATATGCAATGGCAGATGTAAGAGTTGCTATTAACGGTTTTGGCCGCATTGGTCGTTTGGCTTTCCGTCAGATGTTTGACGCAAAAGGATATGAGGTTGTCGCTATCAACGATTTGACAAGCCCGAAAATGCTCGCGCACCTCTTGAAGTATGATACGGCGCAGGGCGGATACGCAGGCCGCATCGGCGAGGGCAAGCACACGGTTGAGGCTCACGACGGCGAGGGCGAGGACAACTACATCGTCGTGGACGGAAAGAAAATCGTCATCTACAAGATGCCGAACGCCGCCGACCTTCCCTGGGGAAAAATCGGCGTCGATGTCGTTCTTGAGTGCACAGGCTTCTACGTCTCAAAGGAGAAGAGCCAGGCGCACATCACGGCCGGCGCGAAGAAAGTCGTCATCTCCGCTCCTGCGGGCAACGACCTGCCGACAATCGTCTACAACGTGAACCACAAGACTTTGAAGAAAGGCGACAACATCATCTCAGCCGCCTCATGCACGACGAACTGCCTCGCTCCGATGGCGAAGGCACTCAACGACGCTTTCCCGATTCAGAGCGGCATCATG
>JAFLSQ010000139.1 GCA_022510865.1 Treponema sp. | reverse complement strand
TTATGCGAGGCAACACAAATTCAATCGTTCCGCGGATTCTATAAGCTGTGCATTCCGCTTCCGGAAAAGAAAGGCGGGTAAAACTTTTTGTTCGCATTAAAATCAGTCTTTAGATGAGCAGTCCAATACTCATCTGACATTGCGCCGACACAAAGAAATCCACTTGCATCAGAAGCTGTACGCCACAACGGAGATAGATGAGTGAATGCGTAATGCGATGAGCGTCGGGGCAAAGTCTACATATCGTATGCGAATGCAATCGATTCATATCTTAAAGGCAGTTTTCGGAGGAACGTTCCGAACCAACATGCTTGATTTGAGAACAGGTGTTAAAAAAGCCTGCTCTGTTTTTGCTGTCATTATTCGCGCCGTTTTATCAATCCTGCAAATTTTCTTGCAGGATTGATTATTCTGCGGAAAGTTTCGTCAGGCAAATCCGCTTCCGGTTTATCCGAAAATGTGGTATATTTTTTTTGATGGCACGCACACTTTTTGTCACGGATTTGGACGGAA
>JAFLSQ010000138.1 GCA_022510865.1 Treponema sp. | reverse complement strand
CAACCTCGTCTTTTCGCCCCGGCTCGGCGAGTTGACGACCCTTGCGCACGGCGCGCTGCTGCTTGAGGACGACGGTACGGTACGGGACGTCCTCGCCGCGCCGCCGGAGAGCTGCGACGCGGAGGTGACGGACTGCGGCGATATGCTCGTGATGCCGTCCTTCGTCGATATGCACCTGCACGCGCCACAGTATCCCATGCTCGGCATGGGCATGGACCTGCCGCTTATCGACTGGCTGAATACCTATGCCTTCAGCACCGAGGCGCGTTTTGCCGACACGGACTATGCCCGCCGCGTCTACCGCCGCCTTGCCCGCGACCTTATCACCGGCGGCACGACGCGCGTGTGCGTGTTCTCCTCGCTGCACACGGACGCGACGCTCATTTTGATGGAGGAGCTGGAGCGCGCGGGCGTGACGGGCTATGCCGGCAAGGTCAACATGGACCGCAACAGCGGCGACGTGCTCCGCGAGACGACCGAGGAAAGCAAGCGCGAGACGCTGCGCTGGCTCGACGAG
>JAFLSQ010000137.1 GCA_022510865.1 Treponema sp. | reverse complement strand
AATCGTGGGACGATTACAACGCAATCGTGGTACGATTACAGGTCAATCGTGGGGCGATTTCTTTGAAAGGCGCGGAATGTGGTATAATCATAGAACAACTTGGAAACGAAGGCGATAAAGATGAAGAAAAATGTAAGTAGCATTTTATTGTTTCTTGTCAGCGCTATTGCGTTTTCGCAGACTATTCTTTAATAAGGGGAAGCAAATATTTCTCATCGCCAATGATTATGAAATCATACATGCGCCCTGCTTGTCGCAATCCTGCTTGCGATCAGGAAATGTAAGGGCGACAAGAAATAAAATGCATGGCATGAACGAGGCGTTTTGGCAGACGCGCCCAAATCCATCCGCGGCGGTGGCATGCCCGTGTTCGCGTCCAGTGCGCGGGAACGTTCCTAGCGCGGACACGCCTTAGTCCCTGTCAGGGAACGTGTACGCGTCCCCGACAGGGATTAACATCAAAACCCTCCCTGACACGGACAAAACGCGCTTTTTCAAGCCCGCACCGATATTTGCG
>JAFLSQ010000136.1 GCA_022510865.1 Treponema sp. | reverse complement strand
GGGGGGATGAAATCAAACTCCGCGGCGAGAGTCTGAATGCGGCCCTAAAAGAGATTGACAATTTTTGTGAGTGAGCATCGTAGCACCCATAAAAAAAAGCCGCAAGGAAGGACGGAGGCCAGTTCCCTGCGGCGTTCACGATATTATCATGCGCTTAAGTTTATTGCACTATGTTTTCATGTCCAATAAATCAATTTGGTTTCAGTCTTTGAAAACAGCGGAAAAATAAATCTCATCACAACAAGACCTATTTTTGTCTGCAGCGCATGTAGCATATTGGCAATTTCATAATCAATCTACTCCAAGGATGTTTTTCCTTTCATTCAGTAGTTGAATAACCTCCGTGTAATGTTCTAGTATCTCTTTTTCTGCCCAATTCTTGTTCTTATTTGTTATATTGCGCATTCTTAATCGTTTTGGACCGATATTCCCATCTGCAAACTTATTTTCATCTGATGATTTATCCAAAGGCAATCTGTCACCCATTTTTGAGTTAGCAGATTTGCTTACTAAACACA
>JAFLSQ010000135.1 GCA_022510865.1 Treponema sp. | reverse complement strand
TCACGCTTCCGGGAGCGCAGACGCGCCCAAGGTCGTTCCTCGCAAGGTCAACGAGCATCAGATGCTCGGCGTTCTCTTTCGGATCTGCGAGCAACTGCATTTTCAGTTTCTCGTCCTCTGCCTCGTTCTTGCCGCGCCTTATCGTTCCCGCAATGGGATGGATTGACGCGCGTCCGCCGACAACGCGCACAAGGCTTTCAGGTGACGCGCCCGCAATCTGGAAATCCCCGAAATCAATGTAAAGAAGATACGGAGATGGGTTGAGCATCCTGAGCCTGCGGTAAATCTCCAGCGCACTTGAGCCGCACTCAATCTGGACGCGGCGCGACGGCACGGCCTGAATTATGTCGCCCGCAATAATGCGCTCCTTGAGCTTTTCGACTTTCTCGCAGTATTCTTTTTTGCTCTGTTCCTCGTTCGTGATTATCTTGTAAGGCTCGGTCTCCTCGGTCTGCTCCATGTATGAGAAATCCATGTTGTTCAGTTTTTGAACAAGTCCATCGATTTTTTTTCTCAAATCAATCTGCCG
>JAFLSQ010000134.1 GCA_022510865.1 Treponema sp. | reverse complement strand
ATGCAGGAGCTGTGCCCGCACTACACCCGCGCCAAAGTCATAGACGGCATCCTGTGGGGTCTCGGGCAGAAGTCCGCGGCGGAGGCATGAGAGCGGATTGCCGAGCGGCGACTTATCGGGAGAGCTCATCTTTCAGCGCAAGCGCCACATCGAGGGGAAGCGGGCGGCATCGTGTCGCGCCATCAAAAACTTGTAGATTCTTTTTCTGATTTCTGCTAGAATCAGTGTGTTCTGACTCCGTAGCTCAGCTGGATAGAGCATCCGCCTCCTAAGCGGAAGGTCGTGCGTTCGAATCGCATTGGAGTCATTTTTTTTTCGATTGAGAACGGTTTTGTATGAACAGTGAATTCGTTTCGCGGCTTGAGAGAATCGAGCCGGTTTTACATAATTATCTTCCTTCTCAGTCGGACCCCGCATGGCGCGCGCTCTCTTTCGGTTCGGTTGACCCCTGCATCAGCGACGCGCATTTTTCCTGCCTTTCCGGGCCCTGCCGGAATCTCGTTGACATGGGCGGCAAACGCTGGCGGCCGCT
>JAFLSQ010000133.1 GCA_022510865.1 Treponema sp. | reverse complement strand
CGCGCTCTCCACCGGCTCGTACTCGATGAAAGTCTTGCCGCGCGCGTTGAGCTTACGGAACACGTGGCCGTCGGAAAGACGCGCCCTAATCCACTCTTTCTTTTTCTCCACCCCGGCCTGATGCTTGGGGTCTCCGATTGCGCAGCAGATGTGCTCGCCCGCGATGTTGTCCGCCGTCAGATTGATGTACTCGTGCATGGGGGAAGTATAGCACGGATTTCCCGTCCGCGCTACGGGTGGTGCGGAAACCAGCAGGAAAATCTTGTCCGCTCGTCAGCGGCATTGCATCGGTGTTTCAGCGCGGAGCGCGCTACAGGCTGAGCGCATGACGGATTCCCTGCAAAAAATCGCCCACCGATTTCGCTGTAATCGCCCCACGATTGACCTGCAATCGCTCAGCGATTACCCCCTCAATCGCCCCACGATTGCAACTGAATCACTGAGCGATTACAACGAAGAGGATGTAGGAACTGGTGGTTGTATTGGCAATGCATCGGGAGAGAACGCGCCGTCGCAGGGTGCGTCCGTGTCGTCGCCGTCA
>JAFLSQ010000132.1 GCA_022510865.1 Treponema sp. | reverse complement strand
AACTGGATGACTTAACCCCCGAATGGCGGATTGGGTGAGCGTAGGGAAAAGTTCCGGGGTAGCATCAGAGCGGTCTGCTCAGTTGAACAGGTCCGTGCGCTTTTTCGTATAACTTTGCAATCTCGTCCTTCCAGCGTTTCACGAAGCGTTTGGGGGCGAGCGGCTCCGCCATCGCTCCCCAGCCCAGGGTCATCTCGAAAATCCTGTCGAACTGGTTGGAGGAGAATGTGATTGTCGTGGACTCCGCGTCCTCCTTGAACTGCTGGTCGTCCGCCCATTTGTGCTCTTTTATCCAGAACTTCGCGTAGCCCGTGAAGCGGATTTTGTATCGCTCCGCCTTGCGTCCTTTGAACGCGCCGAGCCTTCCGCCCGCGCAGCGGCTGGCAAAGTCATAATCCTCCGGCAGCTCGAACGTCTCGTCCGTCACAACGATGTCCGCCATGCGGTTGAGCGTGTAGAGATTGTCCACGTCGTGGTAGTCGCTGTGGGCAAAAAGATAGACCGTGCCCGCGGCGTTGTCGAGCAGAAGCTGATACGGACAGATTGTGC
>JAFLSQ010000131.1 GCA_022510865.1 Treponema sp. | reverse complement strand
CTCGTCAAGAAGGAGGATGTCCGGCTTCTGCAAGAGGAGGCGGCACAAAGCGACACGGCGACGCTCGCCGCCTGAGAGCACGTCCACCACCTGTTCGGCGGGCGGGCAGCGCAGCGCGTCCATGGCAAGCTCCAGGTTCGCGTCAAGGTTCCAGGCGTCCGCCGCGTCGAGCTTCTCCTGAATCTCCGCCTGCCGCGCGCAGAGCTTGTCGAAGTCCGCGTCCGGGTCGCCGAACGCCTCGTTCACCTTGTCGAACTCGGCGAGCAGGTCGGTAATCGGCTTCACGCCCTCCATCACGATTTCCTTGACCGTCTTTCCCGGCTCCAGGTGCGGCTCCTGCTCCAGATAGCCCATCGTGTAGCCGGGCAGCAGCCGGGTCTCGCCCGTGTAGTCCGTGTCAATCCCCGCGAAAATCTTGAAGAGCGAGGACTTTCCCGCCCCGTTCTCGCCAATCACGCCGATTTTCGCGCCGTAATAATAGGAAATCGAGATGTCCTTGAGGACAACCTTCGTGCCATACGCGCGAGAGACGCGCTCCATCGTATAGATGATTTTC
>JAFLSQ010000130.1 GCA_022510865.1 Treponema sp. | reverse complement strand
GACCTGGCCGAGTCGGAGAGACAGAAAATCAATGGCGTTGATTTCGTCAAGCTGGCGGTTCCGTTCCTTGAACATCGGTGAGGCGGTGAAGTCGAACAGTTTTTTTGAAACCGGGAGGACTGCATCTTTTTTGTCGGCGGGTCGGCAGTCATAAAAATACGTCCTGTGTGGGTCTGTCTCAGAAAGACCGAGCCTGCGGTGCACCCCTATGATGAAATTGCGCACAATGTCCGCTGATAGCCTTTGTCGAAGCGATGAACGGCATTTGCTCCGCAGAAATTCGCCGTCTATCATAATCATCGTCTTCATGTTTTAACTCCGGGCAAAAAAAATGACCTAAAAGAGCACACTCAAAAGTGTTTATATCAAAGCTCTTTTTCGGTCGGTATTGTTGGTATGATACACCGCATTGTGCCGGATGTCAAGCGCGTTTTCGGGAAAGCGGATAGTCAACAATATTTTGCCTCAAACGCATTATATTTTTGCTTGCCCGGAACGAGTTTTCATAATAAAATAATGTAAATATTTTTTGAAAGAGGTTAATCAATGAATAATTTTGTG
>JAFLSQ010000013.1 GCA_022510865.1 Treponema sp. | reverse complement strand
TTTTTCAAGTACGCGCCGCAGGACTGGCACACGCGATGGGTTTTCCCGCTCGGGCTGTCGTTCTTCACGTTCCAGAGCGTCTCGTACATCGCGGACGTGTACACAAAGAAAATCGCGGCGGAGAGGAATCCGCTGATGGTCGCGCTGTTCGTGGGCTTTTTCCCGACGATTGCGAGCGGTCCGATTCAGCGCGCTCCCGTTCTGCTCCCGCAGCTCAAGGAAATCCACCGCTTCGACTACGACAACGCCACGGACGGAATGCGCCTGTTCGCATGGGGAATGTTCAAGAAGCTCGTGATTGCCGACCGCATTGCCGTCTACGTGGACTACGTGTACGGCAACATCCCCGGCTCGCACGGCCTCGCGCTCCTGCTGGCGACCGTGCTCTACTCCTTCCAGATTTACTGCGATTTCTCGGGCTACTCGGACATGGCAATCGGCGTGGCGCGGTACTTCGGATTCGACGCTGGGCGCAACTTCGACCACCCCTACCTATCGCAGTCGGTCGGCGAGTTCTGGCGGCGCTGGCACATCTCGCTGTCGTCATGGCTTCGCGACTACGTGTACATCCCGCTCGGCGGAAGCCGCGTCGCTCTGCCTCGCATATACCTGAACCTAATGATTACGTTTTTGGTGAGCGGCGTGTGGCACGGGGCGGGCTGGACGTTCGTCGCATGGGGGCTGCTACACGGGGCGTACCAGTGCGTCGGACGCGCGACAAAACCTTTGCAGGAGCGGTTGCGGATTCCCGCCGCCGTCAGGGTCGTCATCACGTTCTGCCTCGTGACGTTCGCATGGATTTTCTTCCGCGCGGGGAGCATGGGCGAGGCGCTGGACGTGATTCGGGGGATTGCGCACATTCCGCAGGACATCGGGGCGTTTTTCACTCTGCGAGCGACACTCGGGCCGAAAGAGGCGGTGCGGACGCTGTTCGCGCTTGACGATGAGAACTTCGGCGGGTTTCCGGGCATGGCGCAGACGCTGTTTTTGCTGGCGGGCTTTATCGCATGCGGGCTGTCCATGCGCTCGCAGGGCGGCATCGCGTGGCTGCGGCAAAAACCCTTGCTGCTCAGGTGGGCGGCGTATGTCATCTTTGTGTTGATTTTGATTTTCTTTGCGAAAACCGGAATGTCAAGCAATTTCATCTACAACAATTTTTAGAGGATGGGTATGAGACGATTTCTTTGCAAATGCGCGCTGCTTATTATCCTGAGTTTTGGACTGGTTCTTTTGCTCAACGCGCGCTATGTCCGCACGAACTGGTGGAAGAGCGAGAATCATATAAACGCGTTTGAGGACATTCCGTACAATCTTGAGTTGGGCAACGTCGGCTCAAGCCACACCAAATACGGCATCGACTGGCGGGCAGTGCCCGAAATCCGCGCATGGAATCTCGCGCTCTCATCACAGCCCTATTTCTATGACCATGCCGTGCTGAAAAACTACATCGACCATTTTGCGGAGAATGCCGTAGTGGTAATCTGCCTGTCATATTTTGAGATTGACCGCGTTCCCGACTATGCACCGTACCGCGCCCGCTACTACCGCATTCTGCCTAAAGACGATTTGGATTCTTGGTCGCGCAAGGAAGATGTCGTGTACAGACTTGTTCCTTTCTTGTCTGCGGGCAATAACACAATAAAGATTGTCCATGATATTCCGCCCGAACAGATGTCTCCATATTTTAATCGTGATTCATACTTGGAAGGAAACGAGTTGTATGACTACTGCGTGAACAAGCACGAAATCTGGACGACACGCCAGCGCACGACCACACCGCAGGAGGACTATGCGCAGAACTTGGAGAAAGTCTCCGCGATAATTGACCTGTGCCATGCCCACCGCCTGCGCCCTGTCCTCATCACGACACCAATCACCGATGTTCTGAACGCAATTTACGACGAGAAAACGCCAGAGTTTTTCACCACGTTCCGCCGGTTCTCTGATGACCTCTGCGAGCGATACCCCGATGTTCCGTACTTTGACTACTCGCATGACGAAACGTTCTCCGCCCGCCATGAGCTTTTTGCCGACGGCGACCATCTGAACAACGCCGGAGCAGCTCTTTTCACCAAAACGCTCGTCGCAGACCTGCGTCGCGCGGGAATTTTGGCGCAGTAACAAACATGGAACGTTCCCGCCGTTTGTTACTCAGTTTTGCGCCCGGGCAGTCAAGAATTTTTTTGTTTGAAGCCCGCTTTTCGCTAAAACGAATAAAACACGACGAGTTTTGTTGACGCACATCTATAACACCATTATATTATATATATGAAAATACGATGGAGCGAAGAAAAGAACGACTTACTCAAAGAAACGCGCAATGTTTCCTTTGAGCAAGTCGTGGAGGAGATTGAGTCAAGATAGACGGGTATCCCTGCGTCGTTCCGTTCGTAAAGGAAGCGGACGGCGGATGGTTCTTGAAGACCGTCTATCAGTCGAGGAAGATGAAAGGGAGGATTTGACATGACGTTTGACCCCGATAAAATCGCTCTTGACGAAGAGGAGCAGTGGATTGAGGACAACCTCGAAGGCTTTGTGCCCGCACCCGAGTGGGTGGGGAGGAGTTTGCATGAGGCTGCCCGCGCCACGATGGACGATATGCGGAGCGCGAAGAAGCAGATTTCCATAAATGTTGACGGCAAGGTGATTGCCTACTTCAAGGAACTTGCCGCCGAGACAGGCGTTGCGTACCAGAGTCTCATAAATATGTTCCTTGTGCAGTGCGTGAACGAGAAAAAACGCCCCGTGTTCGCGTGAGCAACTTTTTCACAAACAGCCGTCAGGCAGCGAACTCGACGCAGCACTCGAACACGCAGCGGTTCTCCTCGCGGATGTGGATGTAGGTCTTGAGTCCTGCGGAACTGTCCGGACTGTCAGGGAAATCGCACGGAACATCGCGGCGGTAAATCCGCAGGGTCTGGTCTTCCCTGCTCTCGCCGGTGTAGTGCACCTCAAGGTCGGTGACTTCGTGGGTCTGCAAGAAATCATCGGAGAAAACGCTGAGCGCGAATTTTATGTACTCGATGTTGTTCATGTGGCGCGACATATCGATGTGGCAGGAGCGGATTTTCTGCTCGAACACGAACTCATCCTCCGTGAAATCAGAGGGAAAGCGGGAAAAATCCATCTGGGCGACAGGAGCGGGAAAATCATCCTTCGGATACGGAAGCTCGGCAAGGCGCCTGGGGCGGTGATTTTCAAGGCTGAGGACGCAGGCCTCCTGGTTTGCGGTCAGAATGCGGCTGCCGTTTTTATCAAGAATCTCGGTGTTCACGTGGGTGCGCATTCCGGCGTTGTCCACCGGGAAAGTGCGGGCGGTCACTACCTCGCGCCAGTCCGGGCGGCGGACAAAGCGCACTTTTGTTTTTGTGAAGACCCAGAACGCGCCGAAATCCTTGCGGTAGACCACGCCGTCACATCCGAGCGCGTTGAAGCATTCGGTGAGGTTGTCCTGAACAAGGAGCACGGCCTGCGCTACGCCCATCCGCACGCTGGAATCAATAAAAGCGGATGAAATCACCCTCTCGCTCTCAAAAATCAAAGGATTGCTCATACGCAAAGTATAACGGAAACATCGAGGCAGGGGCAAGTGCACGCGGATTTTTTTGCCGGAAACTGGAGAAAGGTGATTTGAGCGAGAGGCGGCGCGGAAATCAGCGGGGATAACGCTCAAAGACAGCCGAACCGTGCCCGCAGAACAGGCGGGGCGCAGTTTTTGCACATCAAGTGATTTTTGCAGGAACACTGCATTGGGCGCGGTGATGTGCGGACGGGCATGATTCGGACGGAAGAGGCGCGATACCGTACAATGAGTCAAAAGGCGGGGAGATGAAGCCGCAAAAACGGACGTGCACTATAGCGAGTGCAGGGGTCTCCGCGTGACAGGGTGCGGCATCGCGTGGGGTATGTTGTATGCGCAAAAGGATAGCCCAGTGCGGTCGTTTGGAAGATTCAGTGAATACAGGAAGATTATCCTGACATACACGCAGGATTATGCTGTAAGTCTTAAAAGATTGTCCTAGCAGCCTTGCAGCATAATCTTGCAAGGCTTAAATGATTATGCTGACAGGCTTACAGAATCTTTCCGTCAGGCTGACGCACTCACTCCCCGCAGAACGTGTGCCCGTCCACCTTACGGACGAACTCCCAGTCAATCGTGCAAACAGTCACCGTCCGCAATCAAGTCCCCGTACACGCCCGCCATGCCGTCGAGTGCCGCACCCACACCGTACCGCCGCGCCAGCATTACGTTCCGCCGCCCCATCTCCGCCCGCAACGCAGGGTTCTTGCAGAGCGCGAAAATCGCCCGGGAAAAGCCCGCCCTGTCGTCCGGGGAGAACAGGAAACCGTTCACGCAGTCGGCAATCACGTCGCGGTGCCCGCGTATATCCGATGCGACCACGGGCAGACCTGTAACAATCGCCTCAATCATCACCATCGGCAGCCCCTCCTGAAGGCTCGGCATGACGAGGACATCCGCCATCCTGCACCAGTCAGCCACATCCTTCGTATAGCCGGTAAAAAGCACGTAGTCCATGCCCTGCCTCTCCGCAAGGCTTCTGTAATGCTCAAACAGCTCCCCCTTGCCGCACAAGACGGCTTTCAGCCCGGGGTTTCTCTCCCTCAGTCCGGGCAGGATGTCGAACAGCAGCCTGTGATTCTTGCGCGGGATGAACTCGGCGGTGTAAATCAGCATGAAATCATGCTCGGAATAATTTTTCTCGCGGCGGAGGGAAATCTTCTCCTCGACGGAACTCACAGGATAGAACCGCGACAGGTCGATGCCCACGCCGTCGATTTTACGGACTATGCAGGAAGGCTTATGCCGCATACGCGCCCCATGCGGCGGGAATCCGGAGGACAACTACTCTACAGTTGTACCCCCCCCCGCATGTCCGCGCGCCATCATCCCCTCATAAATCTCTGCCATGCATCGCACGGCAGAGACGACCGAGAACAGCCGCGCGCGCTCAACGTTGCGAACGGAAATCTCCGCACGCAGGGCCGCGTTCTTTTCGAGCAGGAGTACAGCATCGGCGAAAGAACGCGGGGCACTCAGGTCGCACAGGATTCCGCCTTCAAAGCCGGCAATCACGTCGCGGTGTCCGCGGATGTCCGAGGCGACAAGCGGCAGCCCGCACGCCATCGCCTCCACTAGGTTCAGCCCTTGCCCCTCCTGCACGCTCGTCGAGATGTGCACGTCAGCAAGCTGACACCATTCGGCAACTTCGTTCGTATACCCGGTGAACGTGACATAGACCATCCCCCGTCTTGAGGCAAAGTCTCTGTAATAGTCAAGCAATCGCCCCTTGCCGCAGAGAACGACCTTCAGCCCCGGAATCCTCTCTTTCAACCCGGGCAGAATATCGAACAGCAGTTTATGGTTCTTGCGCGGGATGAATTCGGCAACGTACAGCAGGATGAAGTCATCGTCGGAGAATCCGTGCGCACGTCTGAGGTCGCTCCGCTCCGCTTCCGTTGCCGGGCGGAACCGCGACAGGTCAACGCCCACCCCGTCGATTTTGTAAATCCTAGAATGATTTTCTCGCACGCTCGTAGTCCTCCTCGTTTATCGTCACAATCACGTCGGTAAACCGCGCAAGCCATCTCTCCATGGGGTAGTACAGAAGCCAGTTGACGAGCGGCGCGCCCTTGTAGAAGTGGAAGCCGTGCGCCGTATAGATGACCCTGATTTTCCCCTGCGCCCGGAGCCGCCGCGCCGCAAGCCGCCCGATGACCCCGCCCATGGGCGTGTGGCAGTGCAGGATGTCGTACTGGTTCTCGATGAGCAGACGCTTAAGCTGCCGGTACGCGCGGACATTGCGCAGGCTGAACGGGCTTCGGGCGATGGGGATGGCGTACTGGTTGTCGCAGTCCTCAACCCGCTCCTCGCCCGCCGAGCAGTAGTCCACCCGCCACCCCCGCTCGCGGAACCACCGCATGTACGGCCGGTTGAACTTGGAGAAATTTGCCGTGTTGGAGAGAAAGAGGATTTTGTTCATGCGCACGCCTCCGTCAGATTGACTTTGGGCAGTGATTGCCTTATAGTATAAAAGTACATAGGTTTTGCAGGAGGTGCGCCATGGCAACGATGTCCGTGCAGATTCCCGTTGAGGACACGCTCTGGAACGAGGCGACCGCCGCGTTCCAAAATCAAGGAACGAATATTTTTGAGGCGATACGGACGTTCCTTAAAAAATCTGTCTCTGAAGAAACGCAGGCTTCCGCACATTCCGGGAACAAAAGGGCTTTTCAGGATGTCTGGGCGGAACTGTGCAGGGAGTTCGACTCCTCCGACATGACGGCGGACGAAATCAACGACGAGATTGACCTGTGCCGCTCGGAACGCCGTGCCAAGGAAAACAGTTTTCCCATGCCCGACACGATTCAGTTTGGGCACGGATACATCATCAGCGCGCCAAAAGACTGCCACACCAGCTGGCTTTCTGATTTCCATGCGCTTTACGACAACAAGGCTTCCGCAGCACTCGAAGCCATCAACCATATAAGCGACACTGCGGAACGCACTGGACTGGCGATGCTTTCTCCCGAAGAAATCAACGCGGAAATCGCCGCCTGCCGCAGAGACCGTTAGCGCATGGACATATTCGCAGTCATCGACACAAACGTGCTCGTCTCCGCCATGCTCAAAAAAGATTCCGTACCGCACAAGGTCATCGAGAAGGTCTTTGACGGCACGGTTACGGCTGTCATAAGCGAGGAAATTCTTGCCGAGTACGGCGAGGTGCTTTTGCGCCCCAGGTTCAACTTTCCGAAAGACAACGTGCGGAGGACGATACAGGGCTTCATGTACCGGGGAATCAAACTGAACGGCATTTCCGTGCCGGACGGCGAGACCATGCCCGACCCGAAGGACATCGCGTTCTACGAGGTCACGCTTGACGCACGGCAGACGCGGGAAGCATACCTTGTCACCGGCAACGGCAGGCATTTTCCTGTCAAGCCTTTCGTCGTCACTCCTGCGGAGATGCTGGAGATTATCGAGAAAAACGGGTGATTTCATAAGGCAATCCCCAGTTCTTCAGCCAAAATATCACAACAAGCCTGAGCCGCACTGCCGTATGTCGTGACATACTTGCGCTGGAACTCAGCAGTCCGCTGCTTGTTCAGTTTTTCTTGCTTTTCAAATGCGAGCAAATCTTCCAAAAGTTCCGTTTCAGACTCATGTACTGTGCACGGCAACTCCGATTTTAAATCGATGTACATGCCCCGGGAAGCCGCATACTCATCATAATCATAGGCAAAGCAATACATCGGCTTGTGCATGATGGAATAGTCAAAATAAATGCTTGAATAATCGGATATAAGCGCATCGCTTGCTATCATCAATTCAGCAAGGTTCGGATATGACGATACGTCAACGAAGAGCGGATAACCGTCAAGGCTCATATATGCCGCAACTTCATAATGCGCCCTGAACAGTATGACATATTTCCCGCCGAGCGCGTCTTGCCAATGTTGCAAATTCATGGGAATCTTAAGCACGACTTCCCGATGCTTCCCTTTGCTGAATTCACGGAATGTAGGCGCATAGAGCAGCACTATTTTGTCTTCAGGGATTCCAAGCTTTTTCCGTATTTCCAGCGTATCACTGGCAGAAAAATGCGCAAGTATGTCGTTCCGAGGAAGCCCTGTCATATTGATTTTTGTTGGCGGCAAGTCAAACGCGCGGGAAAAAACATCTACATCATACTGTCCCTGTGCCAGCATAGTGTTCGCCCGCACACCGACCTTGCTTTGGAACGACTTGTTATCCTGTCTTATGTCCTTACCCATGAATTTTATGGGCGTACCATGCCAAGTGTTCAGGCAGAACGTAGTGCGCTTCTTAAAATTCAAACCACGTTCAATTGACGAATTCGTTATCCAAATGCGGGATGCCAATGCGGTTTTAAAATACAATAATGTGTCCGTCTTCACAGTCTTTGTACCGCTGGGAAGCGGAACGGCATCAGGGGATTGAATGCTCCAGACAAGCTTGTATGACATAAAGCGTTTGTCATGCACCATTGCCTCATATATTGTTCTTGGGCTGTCAGCGTAGTTTTTTCCGCCAAAACTATTGAAGAGTATCAGGTGACTGTCAGTTCGTATGAACACGCCTAGAAATTTTAGCAGAGCCGACATCACATAGTAATACACTGAATAAAACAGATGCGATGATTTCAGCAAATATGCAAGTTTTTTCATAATGTTATATTCCTTCCTGCCTGATTTCACTCTTTATCTGCGTTGTGCTGATTTCCGGGGTGCGCTCCAGATACACCACCTCGCACAGGTCGCCCAGAAAGTCGAACTTGCCGCGCCAGTCATCGCCCATCACGAACGTGTCCACGTGATACTCGCACACGTCAGTCCGCTTCTGCTCCCAGCTCTCCTCGGGAATCACCAGGTCAACATACCGCACCGCCTCAAGCAGGGTCTTGCGCTTCTCGTAACCGAAGTAGCACTTCTTCTGCTTCTCGCGCCAGTTGAACTCGTCCGTGCTCAGCGCGACGATGAGGTAGTCGCCCAGCGCCTTAGCACGGCGCAACAGGTTGATGTGCCCGTAGTGCAAGAGGTCGAACGTGCCGTAGGTTATGATTCGTTTCATACTATTCTCCTTTATCTAAAAGCCGAACCTATATTTTCTCTGCATAATCAGAGAATTGTCTTTATAGTTGAATATTGTCGTATATGGATATACTTGTTTTCCGCCTACCATATCTTGTCCATGTATAGGAGCATTCAGTATTCCCTTTACATACAGCAAAGCAATAGCAAAATAAAAAAAAGCGATGAGAAGCCTGCGCTCTCTGCTTCGCGATTTTGAGGCGGATATTATAAAAGGCACGTATATAAAAGTGACCGAATTCACAAGACGCACAAAGATAAACAGAACCTGAGATAGACAACGCACAAAGAGCAGATAAACAAAATAAATGCCACAGACCTTGTACTCTCTTTTCGAGAGCACATCCGAGTCTGACAGATACAGAAGTATAATCAGCAATAGAATCTGCAAAAGAAATCCGAGTCCGGAATTCCTCCCGGCTTCTGCTGTGGCATACCTATTCAGTGCGTATCCAGCATAAGGTGTAAACGAAAGGACGGAATTCATAACAAAAGAAACAATCGTGTTTTTAAGCAGATATAAAACGACAAAAAGCAAGAGATACATAGCATTCCTTGCCAAAGGCTGTATTTCCTGTATGAATCTTGAGAATAACAGAAGCATTATCGGAATTATCATCACCTTATGGTTCAGAAACGCAATCGCAGACCAAAAGACGCAGGACTTTGTGCTTCCCTCAAAATATTTTCTGTAGGCAAATAGCATGACAGAGCAGGCAAGTGCCTGTCTTAGAAGGCAATAAGAATCCAGATAGAAAACCATGACGTACACAGGAATGCCCAGATAAAAATATTTCTTCGGGACGGCGAGGAACACAAAAAGGATGGAAATAAATGAATATGTAACTATAAGCGCATGCCCCGGAAGATTGAAAAGAAGCAGCAGTTTTGAAATCAAAAAGATTCCTGGCTCCTGCGATATTTCTATTCCCTGAGAAATCCTGTAATATATCCTGAGATATGAGAAATAATCCGCTCCGATTCCGCCCCGAATTGCGGCGGGAATAAACAGGGAGAGGAAGCAGAGAGTAACAAGCACAATTCGCGCGGATTTGTCTTTGGCAAGGGAATACATAAAAGATAGCGAAGATGAAATCACAAGAATAAAAATATACACTGTCATTCCGTCATCACTCCCATGGCATCAAAAATCTTTCTTGCAGAATCCTCGCATTCATAGGAGACAAGGCTGTTATGATGCTCCCTTACTTTTTCTGAATATTCAGCCGCATTGAAATTCATGATAGCCTCTGTAAGCTCATGGCCGGTCTTTGAGATAGGAAAAGGCCAGCTGTAAGGATTCGTATAAAATCCGCGCTCCACATCATACGAATCAATGTCAGGTGCGAACAGAAAAACAGGCCGCCCTGTAAGCGAGAAATCCCACATTGATGACGAGAAATCCGTAATCAGCACGTCCGATACATACAGCAGCTCCTGCATATCGTCATAGGCGGTCATGTCAATGCAATCTGATTGAGACACATCCTCATTGTTCGCGTCATAATAGTGTCCCCTGAACGCTATAAGCCATTCCCCGCCGAACTTTGCCCCAAGATTTTCTCTCAGCACCTTGATGTCCAGCAGTGGAATGGCAGAGGTCTCGCGACGTCTGAAAGATGGCCTGCCTCTGTAAGTCGGAGCGTACAGCACTATTTTTGATGATGAACGCAGATTCATTTTCTCTAGGATTTTTCGCTTTCTTGCTTCATCCATGCTCAAAAGAAATGAGTTTCTCGGCATTCCGCATTGCAAGAATTTTTCAGGCGGCACACACTTTGAGACCGCCATGATTTCCGTGAATTTCCGGCATGATGAGACATAAAATGATATCTGCCTGGAATTAAGCCTCTGCTCCAGATTTGCAATTTTGTTCCAGCCCGCATCAACGCCGACTTTTTTGTACGCGCCGCCGCCATGCCATGTCTGAACAAGAATCTGACAGGCCCGGAGCGGTATGTACCAGGGAAACTCCGTGTTGCAGATGATATATTTTGATGTCATGCATAAAAAGACTGATTTAAGGCATCTTGAACGCACGACTTTTGCGTCCGGTACAAGAGATGCTTTTTTGATGTCGGAAAATTCCCAGATATACGAATATCCTGTTATGCCGGAAGCAATCAGGAAATTGTACAGATATTTTGGATTGCATGAAAACTGACGTCCTACAAACGATGAGAAATACATCCGCCTTTTGTCCACGGGAAAGATATAGAGAATGTGCAGAAAAATCCAAACGAGACATTTTATGAGAAATTTTATCAGTGCCATATCTCCTCCAAAAAAAACATTCCGTGCGCCAAGGCGCGAATTTTGCCTGTACGAGACAGACCGGGCAGAGCGCGACGCACACTGCCCTCATTCCTGTTTTTTAGGGGAGAAAAGGATGTCTTGATTTCTTGGGTCTGATTAGCGCGAAATCACTGCGGTTTCCAGAGCCACTCCAAAAAGTATTTCCATGGCAGGATTTCAATGCCGTCTACAAGGCGCGGCCGCTCCTCCTGGCACACCACGATGTGGCGGGAGAAAATGCCCTCCTCGCGCAACGCCTTGATTCCCTTCAGGTGTTTGGCGGAGATTTCGCGGGCGGACTTAACCTCTATGGCAAGCTCATTGTCCACGAGGAAGTCCACCTCATGCCCGGCGGTGCTCCGCCAGTACGCAAGAGTGCTCTTGGGGCGCGTGTAGTCAATCCATGTGCGAAGCTCCATGCAGATGTACGTCTCGAAGAACTCTCCGAACTCCGCTGTGCTCTCCGCAGGAACCGGAATACCCCGGATTGCCCGCAGCACACCCACGTCAAAGAAGTAGAACTTCGCGGTCTCTATCGCCTTCCGTTTCTTCGTGGCGGTGAACGGCTGCACCTCAAAAGCAAGCAACGTGTTCACGAGAATGTCGTACCAGAGCCTGACGGTCTGGCGTGGCACCCTGCTGTCGTTCGCCACGTTGGTGTAGTTCAGTATGAAGCCGTTCGAGAGCGCGGCTATCCGCAGGAACTGCGAGAACGCGGGGAGGCTTCTTGCCGCACCCTCCGCGGCAATCTCCTCCGTAAGGTACGTTCCCACATACGCCGACAAATCCGCCTCCACATCGTCCGAAAGAAAATGCGGCGGCAGCATTCCGCGCTCAAAGATGTCATGCAGGGTCAGGCTGCGCACATCCGCCACCTCCGCGTAGCAGAACGGATGGAAGCGGTACTGCGCAGCACGCCCGCCCAGCAGGTTCACGCCCGATGAGCGCAGTTTGCGCGCGCTGGAGCCGGTCATCAGAAAGCGGATGCTCCGCTCCTCAATCAGAAAGTGAATCTCCTCAAGAAGCTCGGGGCATTTCTGAATCTCGTCAATGAAGACGATGCAGTCGCGCAGTCCGCGCGCCTCTACCTCTTCCCGGAGAATTCCCGGGTCGGCCTGGACGCGCATCCTCAGCCGCCCGTCCAGAAGATTCCACGAGAGCGCGATTTCATCCGCGAGCTGATTTTTTATGTACGTGCTTTTCCCCGTCTGGCGAGGCCCCATGAGGAACAGGGACTTCCGCCTGATGTGAGGAAGCAAGTCCAGGATACGAGTTATGCTCATACTGACCACCCTTTCTATGATAACTGCCATCTTTGTTGGCGTTTATTATTATAACTGCCAACTCTATTAGCAATTATAATAAAACCGGGCAGAATGTCAAGTTTACTTCCCTAAAAAACAGGAATGTCAAAGAACATGCCGCCGAACCGACCGCTCGGTTCCGCAGGCGGGCTTCCATCTGAAACCCTATGCATATCAGCAGAAGATGCCTTCCGCAGTTATTTACAAAATCACCCCTCCGACTTCTCCTCCCGCATCGCCGCAATCATGCGGCCGTAAGCGTCGCGCAGGCCCACGGAGGGCCGCCAGCCGAGCGAGCGCAGTTTGTCTACATTGAGATTGAGATTGAGATTGAGATTGGGCGCGTACTCCGCGGGGGCGTCCTGTATGTCGTAGCGCACCCCGATTCTTCCGCCCGCGATTTCCCGCGCCACCATCTCCGCCGTCTCCCGGATTGTCGCGAACGTCGCGGGGTTCGCCGCCGTGTACACGCCGCCCCTCCCGCCTTTGAGCATGACCGTAAGTATCGCGCTCACGGCATCGGACGAGTACAGCACCGGCCGCTTCGTCCTCCCCTCCGTCCTCAGAACTATGTCCGTCCCCTCGATAACGCAGCGCGCGAAGTACGCCGCAACGCGCGTGTCGTCGTAGGCTATTCCCGCGCCCAGAGTCTGCGCGAGCCGGACGGACTTCGCCTCAAGGCCGTACTCGGAGGCGAAGCACGCGCACAGGTTCTCGCACATCCGCTTGCTCTCCATGTAGCTCGACCGCGGGCTTGCGATGTCGATGTAGCCCAGGTCCTCCTCACGCACCTCGCCCCTGCCGTCGGTCACGCCGAACGCCTCCATGCTGGACAGGTACACGAGCGACCTCACGCCCTTCTCACCCGCAAGGCGCAGGACGTTGAGCGTGCCGTTCACCGCGATGTCTATCGTCTCCACCGCACGGCTGATGAAGTCCTTCGAGGATGTGACGCTCGCCCCGTGGATTACGTGGTCGATTTTGCCCGGGATTTCCGGAAGCCTGAGCACGTCGCCCCGGACGAGCGTCATGTCCCTGATGTCATCCCCGAATACGCGCGCCGCCTTCTCCTCCGAGCGCACGAGGGCTACCGGCCTGATTTCCATGCCACGCTCCCGGCTCAGGTGCAGGAGGAAGCGCACGAGCTGGCTTCCGAGCAGCCCCGTCGCCCCGGTAACGAGCACGGACGAGCCGTCCAGCGCGGAGAAGTCATATTCCTGCGCCACACGCGCGAAGTCCTCATGCAGAATCCGTGACATCGCCATACTCCCTCCTCACAGCCCGAAAATCTGCTGCTGCTCGCGCACCTCGTACAGCGCCCTGAACGTGTAGAAGTCCGCGGGCGTGGTTATCTTTATGTTGTCGAAGCCGCCCGCCACCGTGTACAGCTCGTGCCCGTAGTGCCGCATGAGCGACGCGGAGTCGATGAAGTCCGTCCGCCCCTCGCCCCGCGCCCTCTCGTGCGCCGAGAGCAGCTCGCCAAGCACGAAGCACTGCGGCGCCTTTGCGTGGTAACATTTTGAGCGGTCGGTGATTGAGGTGATTCTCCCGCCCTCCGTGGTCACTATTGTCTCTATGGCGGGCGTTACGGTGATTGCGGAGCCGCGCTCGCGCACCGACCGTATGCACTCCGAGATGAGCGACTCGCCCACGAACGGCCGCACGCCGTCATGCACCAGCACCACCGCGTCATCCCCCGCGGCCTCACGCGCAGCGAGCAGCCCGCTGTAGATGCTCTCCTGCCCGCTCGCGCCCCCGGGCACGACCTCGCGCACCTTGTCAATCTGATATTTCTCCAGCAGCCTGTGCAGGTACGGAATCCAGTCCGCGATGCACACCACCACGGCCGCGTCCACCTCCGGGTGGTTCTGGAAGTTCTCCAGCGTGTGGATTATCAGCTCCTTGCCGTAGAACTGGAGGAACTGCTTGGGACGCGCGCGGCTGTTCATGCGCGTCCCGCTCCCGCCTGCGAAGATGAGGGCTATAATCATTGGCATATCCTCAATGTTAAAATATTCTTTAATGAAACCATTACAAGGTTTCTGTAATAATCATAATGACTGTCATTCCATGGGACGGTCATTGATTTTTTCAGCCTGTCGGCAACTTCTTTTACATCTGCATTTTCGACAGAAAAGAGATTGTCGGAATTTTCTGTCGCCTCATAGAAGAAGTTTTGTTTCGGATTCCAACGCAGGGCAACCGTAGGAATTCTCAGGGAATAACAGCAGATTGACGCATGCATTCTTGTGCAAAAAACGGCACGATAACGAGACAGGAGTCTCAAAAACCCAGTGCCGTTCTTTGGTCTCCGGGCTATCTGGCAATCACTTGCATTCAGTGCCTGTGAAAGCTGTTTTAGGAAAGGCTCATCCTTTGGCGCTCCATTAGTGAAGAGCTGCCACTTCATGCCCATGCTTTCTAACTCATGGGCAAGCCCAATATAAAAATCCAGTAATTGTGATTCCGAAAAATGCACTCCAAATTCGGCAAAACAGCCAGGGCGGATTACATTCACCCCTATAAGCGGCTCGCAGGAATCTTCTTTTTTCACGCCGTAGGCATCCGCGCTCCACACCGCACTGTCGGATACAAGTGATGATGAAACTCCGTAGGCTTCCGTCATCTCATCCAGATTTTCCCTAACGGACACAGAGATGACATTTGGACTGTGCAGGCATTTCTTTAACATCTGATAGCCAGAATAGGAGACATTGAATGTTCCATTGAATCCGACAGCATTGTAGGCCAGCGGGATGTTTTTTCTCTCCGCAAATTCAGTTATCAGGTTTATGAAAAACGCGCAGTTGTAATGCTCTGTCTCTATGATTCCACCGCCCGCAAAAATGATAAAATCAGCAGTCCGCGCATACCACTCTAGGTAAAGCAAGAAAAGCTGCTTGCTGATAGTTTCCCCAAGTGTGTCATTTCCCAGAAGGAAAGCGAATTTCTTTAGCACATACAGAGGGAAGAATACAGAAAAGAAGAGCGTGTTTTTGTTTACCCTGCCCTTTAAATCAAGAAGACGGAATCTGTATGATGGTTGCAATGTCCTGCATAACCAGAGCGTAGATTCGCCCAAAATAGCGTCACCGATATTCTTGTCTTCCTTCAAACTGAACATAACACAGCTCCTTTTTTTCTCAAATCTGCGAACCAATTGCATCACGCATCCTCCCTGCACCATATTCCGAATACATGGCGCGGAGAAAAGCGCGGCAAAAAAATATTAGGACGGCTTACCCCCCCCCATCACTGCAATAATGTATAGTATTTTTGGCAATAGAGTCGTTAATATATTTCATAGACCTTCTCCTCTGCTCGTTTAGCAGCAAATTCACGTTCCCCCAATCGATTAAATCGTCCCGATGCAGGAACGAGGCATCCGCAGCTACAAAACGCTCAGACAGCCCCAGCACTTCAAGGAGTGATTTCACCTTGAGGTCAAGCCCATCTCGCTCAAAAACCAAGAACTCCTTGCCGAACAAAATGCAGAAGCATATTCCGTGAAATCCGTTTGTAACGACATAATCCGCATTCTTTATGAGCCAAAGAAATTCCCCGATGCTTCGACCGGTCAGTGTCCTGTGGTCAAGCTTATTACGCACAAAGTCTGAAAGCTCAATGAAACGCAGACCTTTTTTCTTCGCCAGCGCTTTTGCAAAGCGAATCATATTGCTGTCGTTTTTCATTACATTGTATGCGAGCAAATATCTGCCGCACCTTTGTTTCCGCATGAAAGGCTCGTAGTCGCTGCCCTCAAGCAAAAGCACCGGGTCAAGCACATGAACGCACTCCCGTCCGGTAAGCGACTGGACATATTCTGCCGTCTGTTTTTCACGGCATGACAAATAGTCAAAATTTTGAAGGAGACTCCTAAATTCCTCTTCCTGCGCAGCGGAAAGCAGTGTGTTGCTTATGCTCGGAGCATAGGCGACTTTTATTTTTTCCTCAAAACATGGGCAGTCACAAAAAAACACTCTATCAAACCCTTTGCTTGTTTTAGGACTCCAGATTACGTCACTCTCACAAACTATGATAGGAAATTCTAGACTGCAATTACTTTTCACAAAATCCTCATATGTGAATGGAATGCCACCATTGTCTGACATTTTGCAGTTCGAGCTGTAAAAACGGTGGAAAGCTTTGTATTTCCTTCTGTAAGAAGGCGTATTCAACAAAGCGTTCAGTATTGTTTTTAGAGGGGCGCGCTGTTTCCAATATGAAACGGCAGGATTATCAAGCCTAAAATCCCCAAAATGTTTCGAGCGGTAGTCAATAATTCTCGAATCCACCCCGCATCTCTCAAGATACTTAGAGAATGCAAAGGAATGGAGAGCTGCCCCATAATTCAGGTAATACGAATGGATGTTGATGCTGAGAATTCCGACAGAAATCATTTGTCTCTCCTTATCCGCAGTCTTTCCATAAACATTCCTCTCTCATGCCTGTTCAGACCGAATATAAACAGAACCAAAGCCGTCCAGAGGACAGAGACAAGCGCAAAAATGCAGAATCCCCAAAATGACCTGCCAGCGGCTTTCCAGACAACGGCAGGAATCATGGCGGAAAGGGCTACGAGCAGGGCGAACCGCGCGAGCAGCCCCACGAACGGCAGCACAAGGCCGAATCCGGTCTGCCTCTGCACGATGAGTATGCGGAGCGCCAGCGCACAGACGGAAAGGACAATCGCGACGGCGAAGACCGACTCGGGACTGAATCCGAGCCGCAGGAACAGGTACGAGACCGGAAGGTTCATGATGAGAAGCCCGCCGACAGCCGTCTGATACAGCCTTATCTTTCCCGTTGCCTGCATTACGGCCATCAGCGGGTAGCTGATTGAGTCAATCAGGACATCAACGAGCACAAGCCGGACGAACCGCACCGTATGCTCGGGAACATTCTTCAGCCACAAGGCAAGGAGGCTGTCCGCTGAAAAAAACACGGGAACGGTTATCACGAGCATCAGAAAGAAGACCGTTTTTGTGGCGTACAGCACCATGCGGAGCACACTGTCCCTCTCGTCCGCCGCATAGAGTTTTATGATTTGGGGGCGCAGCGCTGTGCTGAAATTCTGGGCGAAACTCAGCATCGCCGCGTTCACCTGCACGGCGACCGCCCGGGCCGCGCTTACCAGAGACCCGAAAAACAGGTTCAGCATGACCGTCATCCCCTGGTTTCTGACCATACTCGCCCCGCTCCCGAAAAGATTCCATCCGCTGTAGCTGACCATCTCCCTGAGCAGAGCGCCGTCCCGCACCATACGAAACCGGCACTCATCATATTTCTTGCGGCACCACAGCCGGTACACCGATGTGTTCACGAACGCGACCGCCGCAAGCAGGATGCCGTACACCGAAAGTCTGTCAAACGGCAGGACACGCAGCAGGAACACGACCGCAAGCTTCATCGCCGTCTCCGCGATGCTGGCGTATGCGTACACGCCCATGTCCTCGTGCGCTATCACGCCCGCCATGTACGGCGCGTTCAGCAGAGTGAGCATGAACGACACGACCGCCGCCTGGTAGATGCAGTTCGCCGCCGCCATCCGAGCCGGAGGAATGACGAGCCTGCGGTTCACGAGCCACAGGCCGGCCGTCTCCGCAAGCAGCAGGACGATGAGCGCGAGCATCGCGTATATCTGGAGCGTCACCGAGAATGTCGTCCTCAGGTGCTCCGTGTCGCCACGCCCCAGGTCGAAGGAGAAGTACCGCTGGCTCGCAGTCGCCATCGCCCCGCTCAGGAAGCCGAGCATCGTGACCGTGCCCGCCACCACGTTGTATATCCCGTAGTCCTCCGCCCCAAGCACGGCGAGCACCACGCGCACCGTGTACAGCGACACCGCCATGATGAGAATCTGCCGGAAGTAGAGGAAGAGCGTGTTCCTCGCGATGCGGCGCGTGTCAGGCATGACCACTCTCCCCGCCGAACCTCGCCTCCACGAGAGTGTCATCGTAGCTCCAGTCCTCGTCGCTGATGAGGTCGCGGCCGCTGTCGTAGACCACCTGCACCTCGAACCCCTCGTCCGAATCATCCGTGCCGTCCGCCCGCACGAATCCCGCCAAACTCGCGGGCTGCTCCAGAATCCGCTTCTGTATCTCGTTGCCGCCGAGCCACACCGTCCGCTCGCTGTCCGCAACGGGTGTCTGCGTGCACACGTAGATGAGGAGATGACCCAGCCCGCTCATCCGCAGGTTGGTCAGCACGTAAAGGAGCGCGGCCTCGTCGATGCCGTTCGGGAAGACCATGATGTCGCGCTCGTCCCAGCCGCCGGCAATCAGCGTGTCGTACATCGAGTCCACTTTTCTCTGCATTTTCCCCTGCGGCGCACTGCCGCACAAAAGCGCGTAGCGGGTCACATGAATCCTCGAAGCAAAAGCATCTATACATCAATTGACGTATCAAAAACCTATTATAGGTATATTGATATATTATGTCAAGAAATCGGTATGTCAATCGACATATAATCAGACTATGACTTCGTTCAAAGAGAACCTTAGGAATGAGCTTGATTTTCAGGGTCTTACAGTAAAAGAACTTTCCGCCAGAACTGGAATCATCAAGGGGACGCTCGACAATTATCTTGGAGCGCGGGCCTCAATTCCGCCCGCCGACATCGCCGTGAAAATCGCGGACGCGCTGCACGTGTCGGTGGAGTATCTGGTCAAGGGCGAGGACAGAAAAATCCGCATGGAGTCCATGAGCGAGGTCGCGGTCACGCCCGAGAGCCGGATGATTCTGCGTGACCTCAAATCCGTGCCGTCAAACATAAAGGAGAGCCTTACGACGCTGATTCACCAGACCGCCGTCATGTTCGCAAGAAAAACGCAGGATGATTGACGCTCAGGCAAGCTCGACAATCGCACGGCGGAAAATCAGCTCTTCCCTCTCTTTCTGATTTTTCTGCGCGAACTCGCTGTCTGCTGCCATGCTCTCCGCAAGCTTCGCAACTTTCTGCTGTGCAATCTTACGGTCGTAGCCCATGCTCGCAAGGGATGCCACGACATCATCATAAGGCTTCGCGGATGACACAGCCGCCTCTGATTGTCCAGCCGCACCGAGCCTGAGCCTTCCTTTCAGCGCGAGCATCATCTTGCCGGCAGTTTTTTTACCTACGCCGGGAATTTTCTCCAGCATCTCAAGGTCGCCGCGCTCAAGAATCTCCATCAGACGTGCGCTTGAGACCGCGCTCATGATTTTGACCGCGCCCTTTGGTCCTACGCCGTCAACTTTCAGAAGGTCAAGGAAAACACCGCGCTCCTCCGCGCTGGAAAATCCGTACAAAGCCATCAGCTGGTCGGTGTGGTGAAGCCATGTGAAGACACGCGCCTCGCTGCCGACAGTGCCTAGCGCGTCAAGGTTGGAGTCCGGCACGCACAAATCCCATTCCACGCCGCCGGTATCCAGAAAAACCTGTCTGGGGAATTTTCCCGTGATTATCCCCGAAAGAGAGTTGAACATTCTGATATTATAAAGCAAATCCGCGGTTTCGGGAATATGCGGAAAACAGGAGCGGATGTGCCTGCAATTCCGGGCGATTCAATTGAAAAAAGCGGCGAATCATGCGGATTTTCTGCGGGAAGTCTCGTGCAAGGCAGTCCGCGGCAAAAAAAATCCGCATAATTTCTGCGGATTTCTGATAACCGGGCAGGCAGGAAAATCGGTTTTGTCCGTGAGCGGGATAATCAGCGCCCCTGCCCTCCGATTATCCCGCTGTAATGCAGATGCGTGATTGCGCCTGCGAGAGCGTCCGCCGCGTGGTCCGGCTTGGGGTCGGTCTTAAGGCCAAGCAGAATCCTGACATAATGCTGGACAACCTCTTTTCCGGCAGACGCAGTGCCCGTGACCGCCTGCTTTATCTGGTTCGGGGTGTACTCGCCAAGCGGAATGTCATGCTGGGCAAGGCAGAGAGTCGCCACTCCGCGCGCCTCCGCCACGCCCATCGCCGAGGTGACGTTCCGGGCAAAATAAAGGGTTTCCATCCCGGCCTCGTCCGGGCGGAACTCCGCGATCACAGCGCAAAGACGGCTGTAAATGGCAAGAAGCCGCTCGCCGTGCGGACTTTCTGACTTTGTGCTTATGCAGCCGTAGCTCACCATTCGGTAGCGGCCGTCGCAGAAATCCACGACACCAAAACCTGTGTTCGCAAGCCCCGGGTCAATGCCGAGCACACGGCGCACGTTCTTTTTCTGAGGAGGACTGATTTTCTGCTCCGAGCCAGGCAGCGGGGAAAAATCGGGTCTGCTGTTAATCATACGACATAAAAAATCCGCCCTTTTCCAGAGCGGACTCAGCGCCATAAACTGGCGGCATAAAAATCACCAGAAAATCTTATGGATTATTCTGACGATTTCTAGGCCTCAATCTCAAAATCATCCGGATATTCGGCCGTATGGTACACGTTCTGAACATCATCATTGTCCTCAAGGCGGTCAATCAGCCTCTGGACTTTTGCGGCGGTGTCCTTGTCAACCGGGGTGTAAGCGTCCGGAACCATTCCAACATCGGCAGAGAGCGTCTCATAGCCTTTGTCCTGCAATGCCTCCGCGACCGCCGTGAACGCTTCCGGGGTTGTGGTCACTGTGATGATTCCGTCCTCGTTCACGATGTCATCCGCGCCCGCCTCCAGAGCGACCTCCATCACCTCATCCTCAGAGACTTTCTCGGCATCAAGCTCGATTGTGCCCTTGCGCTGGAACATCCGGGAGACAGAGCCTGTAGTTCCAAGGTTTCCGCCGTTCTTCGCGAAAATGTTCTTGACATCGGCAGCGGCACGGTTCTTGTTATCAGAGAGAACCTCAACCATCACCGCGACTCCGCCCGGCGCATATCCCTCATACAGATACTCCTCGTATGCGGCTCCGCCGTCCTCGCCAGTGCCTTTTTTGATTGCCCGCTCGATGTTATCTTTGGGCATATTGGCGGCGCGCGCCTTTACGATTACAGTCCTAAGACGAGGATTGGAATTCGGGTCTCCGCCGCCCATCCGTGCAGCAATGGAAATTTCCTTGATGAATTTTGTAAAAATCTTACCGCGTTTTGCATCGGCCAAACCTTTAGCATGTTTAATGGTGGCCCATTTACTATGTCCTGACATTAGGAACTCCTTTAAAATTTAATACAATCTTATTCGTACAAATTATCACAAATGAAAAAAATGTTCAATAATAATATTTTGTTTTGAAAATACGCGCCGCCTCATCAAACTGATTTCAGAACCGGGCCGGGCAATCAAAAAACCGCGCTCAGAGGATGCCCATCGGACGAAGCCCGAACCTCGCGCACACAGCCTCATACTGGCTTTTCCAGGCCGCATCCGAAAGCCCGGTCAGATAAAGCGACGGAGGGATTTTCTCGCCGCCGTCAGTGCCGTGGGGCAAACTCCCGCCGTCTGCGCGGCGCACTTCAAGGGCATGGCGCACAACGCCGTCCACAGAATCCGCGAGGGCGATGTCATCCCCGCACGCCTGCGCAAAGACATCAGAAAGATTCAGAAAATGAGTGCAGCCAAGGATAATCACATCACAGCCGCTGTCACGGAAAAAATCCACCGCTGGGCGGACGGCATTCAGGCAGTCATCGTGGCTGGCAGTGAACGCATTGTGCTCAATGAACGAGATAAGACGAGAGTCATCGCGGGTGACAAGCACGCAGTCATCCGCGAATTTTCTCTTAAGCTCAAGGTTGTACGGATTCTCGCACGTTGCCTTGGTAGCAAGCAGGCCAATCCGCCGCTTTTTTGACATTCGCGCGGCAAGTTTGATGGCGGGCACCGTCCCCACAAAATTTGTATCCGGGAAAGTCTGCCTGAGGACATCAAGCGCATTCACGCTGATTGTATTGCAGGCGACCACAATCACACGGGGAGCGAACTTCTTGCGGATTCTCTCCACAAGCGCGACCACGCACGAGGTCACCTGCTCGTGATTTTTCTCGCCATACGGGAAGTTCGCGGTATCTCCGACGTAAACGCAGGAATAATCCGGGGATTTCTCAAGCAGAGCGGTCATATAAGGAATTCCGCCAAGGCCGCTGTCAATAAAAACAAAGTCCGTCATAATCAGAGGCCGCCCGAGCCTGAGAAAAGCGCGTCAAACGCACTGCGCGCCTGTGCCTTGCCGTCCGCGCCGCCGGACTTTCCGGCTCCTGAGGATTTTAGGCACGGCCTGAAAAAATCGCAGAAATTCGCGCGCTCTTTGTCCGAGGTGAATTCTGCGGAAGGCTCGCGGCAGTCGTTATGTGCGCCGCGCTCATAAAAATCGCACATTCTGCACACGTGCAGATCCGCGTGGCAGGACGGGCATTCGTCAGTGCGGGCCAGAGAAATCAGCCCTGTATCTTCATGGCATTTCCAGCAAATCATAAATACAGTGTATCATTTTTCCGGATTTTCTACTATAATGAAGATATGTTTACTCAGAACAAATGCCTGGTGCATCACTGCCAGCACAACGCGCTCTCCGCTTTTGATGAGGACGGGAACATTACAGAGGAGAAAAACTACTGCCTTGACCACATCCCGAATCCGGGCATGGTAAAGGAGAACATCTGCAAGTATATCCACGAGCACGAGAAGATTATCGGGCTGAACGCGTGCGGAATTTTTTTCTCGGACATGGATTTCTCCAACAAGAAATTTTTCGGGTGCGATTTCACAGGATGCAGTTTCATGAATGTGCGCGCGGACAACATCACAGCAAGGCTCTGTTTCTTTGATTTCTCAAGCTTCACCGACTGCTCATTCACGAACAGCAGCATAATCTTCACGTCATTCTCGGCGAGCACGTTCGCGCACTCACTGCTTACATCAAGCAACCTGATTCAGTGCAATTTCAACGCGATTCAGGCATACCAGTCGTCTTTTGACGGAACTGACCTTTTCAGCTCCAGGTTCATAAAATCGCTTCTGTTTGACACATCGTTCAGAAACTGCAACCTGAAAAAAACGATTTTGTACGACACAAAGCGCATGAATGTCTCATTCAAAATGTCGAACACGAGGGAGGCCGTTTTCTCACGCTCGGGCGACAACTCTGATGACGCGCAGTTCGGAAATTCCATTGTGGACGGAGGGGCGTGATGAAAGTGTACTTCAATCTGAATCCCGGCGGATTCTCGAACTGCTACATTGTCGCGAATGAGGTCTCACAAGAGGCGGTCATAATTGACCCGGGAAAAGTGACGGAGAAACTCATCTCGCAGATTGAGGACATGAACCTGAGGCTTTCTGCCGTGCTCATCACACACAATCACGGAAGCCACGTTGACGGGCTGAGGACGCTCAGAAAAATCTACAATCCCAGAATTTATGCCGGTGACTGGGAAGTTTCAAAGAACGAGACATCGCTTCTTTCTGGGGACGGCACGCTTAAAGTCGGGAAAATGAACGTGAGATTCATGTCTGTTCCCGGCCACAGCTCAGACTCAATCGTCTACATCATCGAGAATCTGATTTTCACAGGTGATGTGATTTCTGCCGGCGAGATTGGCGCGACGACATCAACCTATTCGGAATATATTTTAAAGACAAACATTGAGGAAAAAATCTTCTCACAGACAGACACAATGCTTGTGATGCCGGGGCACGGACCGCCCACCTCGCTTGGCGCGCTCAAATCTTTTATGGAGCTTGGGATTTAAAATCAGCGGGTCACGAGCGCGATGTTCCCTGAGATTATCCCGTATTTGTCGTACACAAAATCGTTCAGCGCGATTGCGGCATCCTCAAATCCTCTTCCGCGCGTCTCCCGGACATACGCGGCAAGTCTTGGTGTCGCGCGCATCACGGACGCGCGCTCAGCGAGCTGCGCAAAATAGCCGCCGACCCATGAGAGCCTCTGCTGCATGACGTACGCCATGAATTCATTGTGCATAAGATACTCGTCGTTCACGTCATAGCCAAGAGTGGGCTGGGATTTAAAGTAATCAATCAGAAACTGACGGGAATCCGGATCCATCGTGTAATAGACCGCCGACACAAAGTTACGGAACTCCTCGTCGCGGAAAAAGATTGTGTGCCATCCCTCGTGGGCTAAAAGAGTCGTGCGCAGTGCCTCCGAGGACTCCTGCGATATTGAGACGACCCCGCCGCCAAGCGAGCGCACATGCGCGCCATCAGGCGCAAGAAGCCCGTTGTTCAGAAGAATCAGTTTCAGGAGTTCCTCCTCATAGTTCAGGGGGAAATTCTCGTCCGCGGCCTTGTTAAAAAAATCCGCCATTGAGTCCGCGCTGTAATCGTGGGCGTTGTAGCCGTGCTTGCCCTCCAGCTCGGCGTTCGTAAGAAGCCTGCCCTTGTAGCCCTGCTTCTCCACAAAATAAGCCAGCCGCCGGAAAAATCTGTTCTGCACATCGTAATTGCGCGTGTCAAAAAAGATGATTTTATCGAACCTGTCCCACTCAAAAATCTCGTAGTCAAGCGTCCGCCAAGCCGCGCTCTTATATCTGATAATCAGACCGGGGTCGGTTTTTATGGGGAACAGAACCTGCGGCGCGGCAAGATAAGTTGAGCGGAGGAGCACGCCTGTGACGCACTCACTGTTCTCAACAAAATCCATGCGCGAGAACGGCGCTTTGACCGCACCGCCCGGAATCCTGACTTCGCTCGCGGCCGCAACGTTGCTCACAAAAAATTTCTCGCCGCCAAGATTTATCTCTGTGCGCACGGAACGCTCTTTTGATGCTTTGAGCGATGGCTCTGGCGAAAGTTTCACCACAAATTCCGGCATGGTGTTTTTCGTGGAATTCGTGACCGGAAAAATCATGGAGCCGCCGGAAAAATCAAAGGATTTGGAATCGGCAGGAACAATCCCGCCGTTGCACGCGAAACCGAAAAACGGAACCTCTCCGGAAAAATCAAAGCCCATGACCGCGGGAGTCACGCAGACCGCAAGAATCCTGATTCTCGCGCCGTCCGAGGAGACAAAAAATCCGTCCGGCGCGGTTTTGTCAATCTCATCATTTTTCTGCAACGCGAACGACACGTCAATCTGGTGCGGCCGCCCCTCTGCGGGAGATTTTCCCTGCACCAGAATGCGTCGCGAATCATAAAAAAACGATGTGTCAAGCGCGCCTTTCGCGTTGAAATCCTGGGCGGTAAGAAAACCGAACCTGAAACGCCCCGGCTCATCATCGCTCTGCGCGGAATAATCTGATTTCTCAAAACTCAGGCGGACGGTCAGGGCCGCGGTATCAAAATCAGCGTAAATTTTTGAGAACAGGGATTTCTGCTCCGGACTGAACTTGAAGCCCGCGGTCTCGCCGGATTTCACAACGCCTTTTTTTGCGTGAGAGTCCAGCGCATAAAGCCTTGACACCTCGGATGTTCCGTAAAATTCCAGATTCAGCACGGAGCGGTGGCGCACAGAGAGCAGAAGCGAGGCAATCGCGATGTCCAGAGCCACAAAAACAGAAATCAGAATTAAAAAACGTTTTTTTGCCGGCGACATCCCTTTCACAGCGTCCCGGCACTTCCTAATCTTATCCTTAAAACCCATGATAAAACTATATCAAATTTCAAAAAAATATTATACTGTCTGCATGACCGTAATAATTCCCCATCAGGATGATATGCTCACAATCGCAGGATTTCAGTCCGCGCTGCAAAAACGCCTGAGCCAGAGCGGGCACATTTTTTTTTGCAGAAAACCGCTCTGGCTAGAGCCTCCCGTGAGCGCGCACGACAAAAGCAGCCTGAAATCACTGGGGATAAAAAAACTTGTGATGCTCGCGCCAGAAATCAAGGACGGAATGATTGTCTCGCAGGTTGAGATGGAGAGCGCGGCGGGCACGCAGAGGTTTGACTTCACGCATCTTTATCCGCTTGATGACGAGGCCGCGGACTTTCTCTGCAAGAACCGTGCGCAGATAATTCCCGCGGATTTCCAGGCCGCGAATCCGGGAAAAAAAATCCTGAGCTTCCCCAAGGAATTCAGGATTTTCAGACTTGGGATTGCCGAGCGTCTGTCGCACAACAGCATGGCAATCAGCGATTTTGTGTGGATAAAGCTCCCCAAAAACTGAAGCCGGTCAATCACGCAAAATCACATGACAATCTCGCCGCGATCCATGGCGTTCAGGCCCGTGCGCACGTACTCCAGAATGCCGTATGGCTCCAGAAGACGCAGCAGGCTCTCGATTTTCTCCTCGCTGCCGGTAATCTCAATTATCACAGACTCAAGGGACACATCCACAATCCGCGCCTTGAAAATATCGCAGGTCTCGATGATTGTCCCGCGGCTGCTTGACCCGGCGCGCACTTTTATGAGCGCCATCTCGCGCTGAACGCTGGACGCGCGCTCGCATTTTTTAATTGATATGACTTCCTGCAATTTCGCAAGCTGCTTTTGAATCTGGTCAAGAATCTGCTGGTCGCCGCTCACGACGATTGTCATGCGGCTCTGCGCAGGATTATTCGTCTCGCAGACAGTCAGAGAGTCGATGTTATAACCGCGCCGGCTGAACAATCCCGCCACACGGGAAAGCACGCCGGTCTTGTTCTCAACCAGAACGCTCAGAACGTCTTTTTCCATATTCAAGCCCCTCTCCCGCATCCGTCAATTTCATCCTGATTGCAGGGCATCCTACCCCTCCGGATTGAAGCTGACAGTCCGCAGGATGTCCCCGAACACGCCCGCCGCCGTGACACCCGCGCCCGCGCCGTAACCGCGCACAGTCAGCGGAATGGGCTGATAACGCTCGGTGTAGAAAACAAAAGCGTTCTCGCCGCCCTTCACGCTGTAAAGCGGATTGTCCTGACCGACCTCCATCATCCCGACGCTCACTTTCCCGTCCTTGATTGTCGCGCCCATGCGGAGCACCTTGCCTTTTTTCTTCAAATCAGCGATTTTCTTGGCAAAATAATCATCAACTTTCGGAAGATTGGCAAGGAATTCCTCAACCGTGCCGCTCGAGTCAAAATCATCGGGGAAAACCTTGTACATCGTTATGTCAGAAAGCTCGATGTCATATCCGGACTCCCGGGCGATAATCAGACCTTTTCTGGCAACGTCCATTCCGTTCAGGTCATCACGCGGGTCAGGCTCAGTGTAACGAAGCTCCTTTGCCTCCATGACCGCTTTGCTGAACGGCATTCCCTCATCAAGCTTTCCGAAAATGTACGAAAGCGAGCCGGACATAATTCCGTTGAAGCTCTCCAGCCTGTCGCCGGATTTATAGAGATTTTGCAGCGTGTCGATAATGGGAAGACCCGCGCCGACATTCGTCTCATATAAAAAGCGGCGGTGCATTTTGTTCGCGGTGCGCCTAAGCTCCTTGTAGAATTTTATGTCCATGGAATTCGCGCGCTTGTTCGGAGTGGCGATGCTCATCCCGGCGTTCAGAATATCAAGGTAACGCTCGGGCAAATCGTAACTTGCGGTGCAATCCACAAAAACAGGATTGAGCGGCTTCTTTGATTTCACGAATTTTATTATGTCATCGACATTCTGGTTCGAGTTGAACGGAAAATCAGGCTTTTTCATCTGCTCGCGCCATGACGCAAGGTCAATCCCGTCCTCGTTCAGAATCATTCCGTCAATTGTGGTGATGCACAGCACTTTTATGTCGATGTTCTCTTTGAGAAGTTTCTCACGCTGGTCGCGAATCTGGTCAATCATCGTCCCGCCGATTGTTCCCGCGCCGAACGCGAACACCTCGATTGTCTGCGATGTATGGAAGAAGAACTGATGGACTGCCTTCACCGCCGTGTCCGCGTACTCGTTCTCAATCACAGCGGAAATGCAGCGCTCGCTGCTCCCCTGCGCAATCGCAAGGATGTTGATGTCCTGGCTTGAAAGCGCGTTCAGGAATTTTCCCGCAACGCCGCGGTTGGCAATCATACCGTCGCCAACGACGCTCACAATGGCGCAGTCCTTGCGCACGTCAATCTCGTCAATCAGTTTCTCACGGATTTCAAGCTCGAATTTTGAGCGCAGCGCGTCCCGCACAATCTCGGCCTCCACATCGCGCACACAAAAAGAGATTGTGTATTCCGAGGATGACTGGGTTATAAAAAGGATTGATGAGCCTGCGCCCGATACGGCGGAGAAAATCTTGCTTGCCATGCCGGTGCGCCCGCGCATGAGAGAGCCGCCCACGCTTATCATTGAGACGTGCTTGAGCGATGAGATTCCGCAGATGCTTGATTTTCCGCGGCTTTCAAACGGGCCTTTGCCGATGCGCGTTCCGCGCGCCGCCGGATTGTGGGAATTCAGGCTCCACGCCTCAATCCCTTTTGCCTGTAGCGGCGCGATTGTCTTTGGATGCAGGACTTTTGAGCCGAAGAACGACAGCTCCATCGCCTCCTCATAGGACATATCGTCCACAAGAATCGCATCTTTAACGACGCGCGGGTCGGCAGTGAAAACGCCGTCAACATCCGTCCAGAATTCCACGCGCTTCACTCGCAGTGCCGCGCCGATAATCGCGGCGGAGAAATCAGAGCCGTTGCGTCCGAGCAGCCCCATCACAGGTTTTGAGCCGCCCCCGCCGTTCCATGTGCAGATGAAGCCCGGGAACAAAAGGATTTTTGTCTGGGTCGGGCTTGCGCCATCGCGGAACGGAGCGCACGCCTCGTTGCAGGCCGAATAATCAGCCTCGCCCTCTTTCTGATTGCCCGTCGTGAACACGAATTTGCGTGAGTCAAGGAAAATCACGCTCTGTTTTTTTGCAAGCAGGACACCTTCCATAATCGGGGCAGACAAAAGCTCGCCCATCCCCATAATCCGGCAGTGCACAGTATCGGGGCACTCGCCGAACGAGACGCACCCCGCAAGAAGTTTCTCAAGCTCTGAGAAATTCGGCTCAAGCCTTGCCATCATTTTCTCCGCGTCAAAGCCCGGAAGTTTTGATTGCAGCTCCATGCAGATTTCATCATGGGTATTCCTGATGTCATTCACGTAATTCGCGCCGGAAATCCCGCCCACACAAGAATCGATTGCGGCCTGCAATGTGTTCGAGACACCGGACACCGCGCTCACAATGACCGAAAGCCTGTCAGTTTTCGCGCGGTTCAGGATAATGTCCGCGGAAGCAAGAATGCGCCTAGCGTTCGCCATTGACGTTCCACCGAATTTCAATGTAATCATAAAAACCACCTTGCCAAAGTCCGCAATTTCCCCGGTGTTTCGGGCGAGCACCCGCGCAAGGCGCAGGGTCGGAAATCAGCCATGCTCAGAATATTCTTCTATGATATTGGATTGCCGCAAAAAAAACAATCGGATTGCCCGCCCTGATCCGCGATACTTTCGGATTCTCACCGGCCTCTGATTTTCCCGCCAGAAACGACTGCCAGCCATCCCCCGCAAAAAACCGACTCACAACCCCGATTTCAGACCTGAGCCTGATTTTCAACGTGCGCGGCACGGCAGCGCGTCACTTCAGCTTTGCCTCAAGGTCAGGCAGGGAAATCACGCCAAGCCCGCGGCTCTTAAGGCGTTTTTTGTGCTCCGGGTGCGGCTCGTCCTCAAAGACAACCTCGCCGTTACCGCTGATGTGCTCGGCGACAATGCCGCCGTTATCATAAATGCGCCGCACAAGCTCGAACGCGCGGTCAACATCGTGCAGCACTTTTTTGTCAAGCTCAAAACGCTGGCCCAGCACGGTCTTAAAGCGGGGCTTCGGGGACTGCTTGCCGTACAGCCTCGTGATTTTTGCCATCACCTCACGGCGGTACGCGCGCTCGGCAGCCTGCTCCAGAATCTGCTCGTTGGACACAAAGCAGTCTTTCGCGTCCTTTAGAATCTGCTCCGCGTCCATGCCGCTTCTCATGCACTCGGCTTTGAGGCAGAGCATGGTCATCATCGCGTCATCAACGGATTTATGGCCCTGAAACTTCGCCACATTCACTCCGAACGATTCAGCCCACTGAACCAGCTTTTTTTTCTCGTTATATTTGTGCTCAAGATAACGCTCCAAATCAAAAGCGCGGAACTGAATATAAGGCAGATTGTAGCGGCCGCACGCATCGTTCACAAAACCAACGTCATTGCCCACGGCGAACCCCGCGATATAGCGGTTTCCCGTAGTAAGCAGTTTTTTTATCGCCTTGTAATAACGCTCATAATTCGGGCGCGTGCGGAAATAATCCTTTGAATAAGCGAGCTTTATATCGCCCTTGCCGGAAAAAAGATACCAGTCGAACTCGCACTCGGGATTCATCACCACATCCTCGCTCTCAATCACGTTCAGCTCGCTGTCGCAGACAACATAGCCCAAAGAGCAGATTTTCCCGACGCCGTCAAACGTATTGGCGCACTCGCAGTCAAAAAAAACAAAATTCTTGCAGTCCATCCTTTGATTATACCAGCAAAAATGTGACAGGGGAAGTGACGCAGAGAATCCGGCCAGAAAATCAGGATGCAGGCGGATTTTCTGCGCGTTCCCGCGGATTTCCACGCCATGCCCTGCAAGTCACAGGCGGAATCATCAGCCTTGCCGCGTATTTGCGCTGAATACAGTTGTCGCTCCCATTTTTTTTCATTATATTTTCAGTATGCTGTTAGATGTTGTTAATTTGAGCGCGGAGCTTGAGGACGGAAAAAAGATTCTCAGCGACCTTAGCATAAAAATCGGGCAAGGCGAGACCCATGTCCTTATGGGGCCGAACGGAGCCGGAAAATCCTCACTCGGGAACACTCTGATGGGGAATCCTGTCTATAAAGTGACCGGCGGAAAAATCATTTTTAAAGGCGATGATGTCACGACGCTCTCTGCGGACAAGCGCGCGCGCGCGGGAATGTTCATGTCGTTCCAAAGTCCGCTGGAAGTTCCGGGAATCAGCCTTGAGGCGTTCATCCGCTCCGCGGTCCAGCAGAAAACCGGCGAGCGCGTCAAGCTTTTCCAGTTCCAAAAAGAGATGCAGCGCTGCATGGAAATCCTTGACATGAAGGCGGATTACGCCAAGCGCGACCTGAACGTGGGATTCTCTGGCGGCGAGCGCAAAAAATCAGAGATTCTCCAGCTTCTCATGCTCAAGCCGGATCTTGCCATCCTTGACGAGACGGACTCGGGGCTTGACGTTGATGCGGTGCGCGTCGTCGCAAAAGGAATCGAGGAGTACAGGAGGCTTACGAACGGCTCGCTTCTGATTATCACACACACAACCAAAATTCTGGAGGCCCTGAACGTGGATTTCACGCACGTGCTTGTGAAAGGCCACATTGTGAGAACCGGAGACGGCTCACTGTTCAGGCAAATCAGCGAGAGAGGCTTTGAGGAGTTCTCGGACAATTAGCCCGGATGCCATTCCCAACGACTGACGCTTATGGAAGACAAAACAAAGATTGATGATATAAACCGCGAATTCTATGATTTCCGCTACGAGGAATCCGAAAAGGATTTCTACAGGATTGAGTCGGGGCTGACTCCCGAAATTGTCGCAAAAATCAGCGAGGAGAAAGACGACCC
The DNA here is from genome assembly GCA_022510865.1 of Treponema sp. Classification (GTDB taxonomy): domain Bacteria; phylum Spirochaetota; class Spirochaetia; order Treponematales; family Treponemataceae; genus Treponema_D. Next base: position 22,051 of record JAFLSQ010000013.1, on the reverse strand, counting down.
GCAGTGGATGCGGGAATTCCGCCTGAAATCGCTGGAGATTTACAATCATCTTGCAGTTCCCAAATGGGGGCCGTCAATCGATGACCTTCACGTTGAGAACATCGCAACTTACGTCCGCCCGAAAACCCAGATAAGCGGAAAATGGGAGGACGTGCCCGAGGACATCAAGGAGACTTTTGAGAAACTCGGGATTCCTGAGGCCGAGCGTAAAAGCCTTGCCGGAGTCGGAGCGCAGTACGACAGCGAGCTTGTCTATCACAATGTGCAGGAGGAAGTGGCGAAGCAGGGAGTTGTTTACCTTGGCTTCGAGGAGGCGTTAAAATCGCAGGAATGGGGGCAGATGGTGCGGGATTATTTTATGACCCTCATAACTCCGCGTGACCACAAATTCGCCGCGCTGCACGGCGCGGTCTGGTCAGGCGGCTCTTTTGTCTATGTACCCAAGGGCGTTCATCTGTCGTTTCCTTTGCAGTCGTATTTCAGGCTGAACGCCCGAGGCGCCGGCCAGTTCGAGCACACGCTGATTATTGTGGATGAGGGAGCGGACCTGCATTTTATTGAGGGATGCTCCGCCCCAAAATACAACGAGGCGAATCTGCACGCAGGCGCGGTTGAGCTTTTTGTGAAAAAAGGGGCGCACCTGCGCTACTCGACCATCGAGAACTGGTCAAAGAATATGTATAATCTGAACACCAAGCGCGCCCGGGTTGAGGAGAGCGCGAGCATAGAATGGGTGTCCGGCTCGTTCGGAAGCCACGTGTCATATCTTTATCCGGAAAGTGACCTTGTGGGACGGGGCGCAAAATCAGAATTCACAGGAATCACATTCGCGGGAGCCGGGCAGAACCTTGACACCGGCGCGAAGATGGTGCACCTTGCCCCGGACACGACAAGCCTCATATCAACAAAATCAATCTCAAAAGGAGGCGGAGAGAGCATCTACCGCTCCGCAATCTACATTGACAAAAACGCGAAGGGAAGCAAATCAAGCGTGTCATGCGAGAGCCTGATGCTTGATTCTCAAAGCCGCAGCGACACAATCCCGGCGATGGTAATCAAAACTGATGAGTGCGACATAGGCCATGAGGCAAAAATCGGACGCATCTCAAACGACGCAATTTTTTACCTGATGAGCCGGGGAATCAGCGAGGACGAGGCGCGCAGCATGATTGTGAGCGGATTCGCAAACCCGGTGAGCAAGGAGCTGCCGCTAGAGTACGCGGTTGAGATGAACAACCTGATTCGCCTGGAGATGAAAGGCTCGATGTAGAAAACAGGGGTGACGCGCTCACTCGTGTTCCGCGACTCATTTTCCACCGCATTAGAGCCGTTCGTGTCGCCGCTCTTCTCGGAAGTTGATTACGTGTGGAAGGACTTTTAGGTAACAGACAAAAAGCGGATTCTGGAATACAAGCCTGACATCGTGATATTCGAGCGCGTGGAGCGGTACGCGCCGAATCTGGGGCTGGTGCGGTAGCATTGGAGTCATAAGCACGTGCGCGCTCCCGAAATAGCACGATAGACATTCCGTTAACCGCACGGTTGACAAAACGTCTATCGTACTATTCAGAAATGATATTCGTGCTATGTAGAAACATCACTCGTGCTGGCAGCATCTCTTGCCCTCCGCGCCCCTCCCGTGCTACACTCCGCGCATGAAAAAGTGGTTCAAAGAGGACTTCGAGTGGGATATTGAGGTGACAGGCTTTTTGCGCGGGAGCGGGCGGTATACCAGAGAGATTGTGTGCCCGGACGGTTGCGTGGTGTTCCGCCTGACCGCGCGACCAGTCCGGACATCCCATGCCGTTTGATTCCAGTTGCCGACAGGCGGAATTTTCGCTATATTTAAGGCAGGGCAATCAAAAGGACTTTATTTTTATGAAACAGAGCATAGACATCAACCCAATTCCGTATCTCACATGGAGCTGGCTCAAAATAAACGGCGACAGCGTATCATACGATTTTAATTTGCAGAAAAACGACGGGCTGGAGCTGTCCGTTCCGGACGGCGTTTCGATCTCAGGCGGAAAATCCGTGGAGACAAAGCTTCCGGAGCCGCAGTCCGCAATCGGGGAAGATGCCGCAAAACTGATTGCGGACGCTGCCGGTGACGCAAGGGTTTATACAATCGCAAGAGCAGAGAGCGGAGACAGCACAAAAACGCTTGTAATCAGGATAAATGCGGACGCAGGCGCGGCATCTCATCAGATAATCCACGCGCTTGGCGGAAGCCGCTGCAAAATCATTTTACTGCACGAGGGCGGAAGCGGCACGACAGGCACTCTCGCCGGAACGGTCACAAAAATCTACGCGGAGGATGACTCGCAGGTGCAGATTGCGAAAATCCAGCTGTGCGGAAATGGCGTGAACCTGATTGACGAGACTTCCGTTGTCTGCGGCGAGCGGGCAAAAGTGAGCCTCGTGCAGATTCCGCTTGGCGGCTCGCACATCAACGCGGCATTTCACGCCACGCTCGCGGGCAGTCAGTCGGAATTCAAGTCGGACACCGCCTACATCGTGCGGGATAATCAGCAGATTGACATGAATCAGGTGGTCGTCCACAAAGGCAAAAAAACTTCCTGCAATATGCGGACTGACGGAACCGTCCTTGGCAACGCCACAAAAACTTACCGCGGGACAATCAACCTGGAGAGAGGATGCTCCGGCTCGACGGGCACGGAGATGGAATCGACGCTCCTGCTTTCGGCGGACGCGGTCGTGAAATCCGCGCCAATAATTCTTTGCGGCGAGGACGACATCAAGGCGGAGCACGGCTCTACGCTCGGGAAACTTTCCGGCGATATGCTTTTTTATATGCAGAGCCGGGGAATCAGCAGGGAAAGCGCGGAGGCGATGATGTCAAGGGCAAAAATCTCCGCGGCCGCAGCGCAGATTCCGGATGAGGACGCGCGCGCTCAGGTGCAGGATTATCTGGACGGAATTTTCGGCGTGGAAATCGGAGGATGACGCGCTTTTTTGCGGCGGGCAATCAGACTGGCACAGAGGCAGGAAATCAGGATGGAAAACAAATACAGGAAGGACTTTCCGTTTTTTAAGGCGATAGACGAGCGCTCATCGGTTGAGAACAGGGATTTAATCTACTTTGACACGGCGGCGACTGCGCAGCGGCCGTTCATCGTGCTCAACGCGATGACGCATTTTTACGCGACAGAGAACGCGAATCCGCTGCGGGGTCTCTACTCTTTGAGCGAGCGCGCGACGCTCGCTTATGAGGATGCCCGCGAGACCGTGGCAAAATTCATAAACGCAAGAGAATCATCAGAAATCGTATTCACGCGGAACGCCTCGGAAAGCCTGAACCTTGTGGCTTACAGCTGGGGACTGAACAAACTTCACGCGGGCGATGAAATCTGCATCACGATTATGGAGCATCACTCGAACATAGTTCCATGGCAGATGGTCAGCCGCAAAACCGGCGCGAAGCTTGTTTTCATGGAATGCGACAAACAGAACGGAGTCATCAGCAGAGAGGAAATCGAGTCAAAAATCACCCCGAACACGAAGATTGTGTCGGTGGCGCACGTGAGCAACGTCCTTGGCGTGACGAATCCGGTGAAAGAGATTGCGAGGATTGCCCACAAGAACGGCGCGATTATGATTATTGACGGAGCGCAGTCCGCGCCGCACATAAAAGTTGACGTGCAGGATTTGGACGCGGATTTTTTTGCGATGAGCGGGCACAAACTCTGCGGCCCTATGGGGATTGGCGCGCTTTACGGCAAGAAAAATCTTCTGGAGGAGATGGAGCCGTTCCTGCTTGGCGGCGAGATGATTGAGTACGTCACCCGCGAGAAAGCGACATGGGCGGAAGTCCCGCATAAATTTGAGGCGGGCACTGTGAGCGCGGGAGACGCGGTGGGGATGGCGGCGGCAATCCGCTACATTCAGTCGGTGGGGCTGGACAAAATTGCTGAGCATGACAATGCCCTTGCAGGCCGCATTCTGGACGGAATGCAGAGGATTCCGCACGTAAACATCGTGGGGCCGCTTGACGCATCAAAACGCTGCGGAATCGTGACTTTTACGATTGACGGCGTTCATCCGCATGACACGGCATCCCTGCTCTCTGAGGAGCGCATCGCAATCCGCGCGGGCCATCACTGCGCGCAACCGCTCGGGCAGTACCTTGGGGTTCAGTCCAGCGCGCGGGCAAGCCTGTATTTTTACAACACAGAGGATGAGGCGGACCGCTTCCTGGAGAAAGTCGCGAAACTGCGCGAATGGAGCGGCTACAAAGACTGATTTTTCTGGCAAAAACGGCAGGAAAATCAAGGCGCAGGCAGAAAAATCAGCATGAAGCGGATTTAAGGCCGGGAAATCCGCATAAAAAATCCTTTCGCAATTTTGCGGCATCGCAAAAACATCTCCTTGCCCCCGCGCATTTTTTTCGGTATATTTAAAATATGGACACTAAGGAGCTTTACCGCGAAATTCTGAACGAGCACAACATCTCACCAACCCACAAGGCTGATATGGATTCCCCGACTTTCTGTCTTGAGGGCGTGAACCCCAGCTGCGGCGACCAGATAACCCTGCAGCTCAAGCTCGACGGCAACGGCGTAATCACGGACGCAAGTTTCACCGGAAGCGGCTGCGCAATCAGTCAGGCTTCCGTGGACATGATGGCGGATCTGGTAATAGGGAAGACAAAGGACGAGGCGCTCCAGCTTGCGGATATTTTTGACCGCATGATAAAAGGCAAAGTCACCAAGGAGGATTTGGAGCGGCTTGATGAGGCTGCTGCCTTGCAGGACATCTCCAGAATGCCCGCCCGCGTGAAATGCGCCATGCTCGGCTGGCGGACTATGCGTGAGATGCTCGGCGTAAAATAATTTTTTGGAACGCACGCAGCGCACTTGAAAAGCAACGGCGTTTTGTGCTATAATTTTTCTACTTCGGCGCTTTAGCTCAGCTGGATAGAGCAACTGCCTTCTAAGCAGTAGGTCGACAGTTCGATTCTGCCAAGCGTCACTAAGAGTTCCCTTGCGGAACTCTTTTTTTATCTCCTAATTATCCTGCGTGTCAGCGTCAATCGTCACCGCGCCAAGATACAGAATATTGCTGTAATAGGGCGTGTAAGTCACGTCCATTCCGGAGGCGACGGCAAAAAGCGCGACAAACCACTTCTGGCCGTCACTCATCGAAGTGTAATAGACATCATCGTCCGTGCTCTCGGGCATATCGCGCGAGCGGTTTCCGCCTTCCCGTCCGAAATTAAAAGTGTGGCTTCCGGGAATATTTCTCACGGGGATTGTCCTGCTTGATGAGCCGTACAAAGGCAAGCCATCCACAAGAATCCGGGCAGAAAAATCCTCACCGCTCTGATAATCGCTGAGCCTTATATACACACGCTGATTATCGCCCGTAAACGGAATCAAAGTTGACCGCGACAAAAAGTTCTGCACCCTTAACGGCCGATAGCCATACCCTCCGCTTGATGTCGAGGTCATCAGACGGGATGCGGCTGTCGCGCTCGTGCTGTCGCTGCTGGCAAGATTGTTCAGAACCGCAACCTGGCTCTCCAAGGTCTGCGAGCTGCTGTAGATTTTGTAGTAAACCTCCGTACCGGAGAACTTGAAATCTCCGGCGGAATCAAAATCGCTCTCGTTGGTGAAAAACTCAAAGTAACGCTCGCCGTAATTGGAAGTGTAGACAGCCAGATGATTTATATTCACCGGGGACGGCAGAAGATAATACTTGTCAAGCCCGCAGCCTGACGTTAAAAACAAAAGGCATACCATCGGGCAGAGAAAAAAGATTCTCCTCATCGCGGGGTATGCCTTTTTGTCCATAGACCTCAGTCTGCCTTTCCCTCAATCTGCAGGGCTATCATCCGGGTTTTCGCGAGTTTTGCCCATGAATCATCAGGGTCTTTGCCGTACAACTGTGAGTAGGCCTCAAAAGCCTCCGCATATTTTCCGGAAAGCTCAAGAACCCTGCCATAACTGAACGCCGCGTGAGTGCCAAGAACATAGTCCTTGTTGTCGGCGGCTTTTTTATAGCTGTCGGCGGCATCATCATTCTGCCCGAGCTGCTCGTAGCACACGCCAAGATTATAATACGCGATGGGCGCGATGTAAGATTTCGGGGATTTCTCTGCCGATGCCTTCCATGCGGCCGCCGCATCCGCATATTTTTCCTGCTGATAAAAAATTTCCGCTGTCAGCATGTTCGCGCGCGCTCCGACAATCCCGCCTTTTGAGGTCAAAGCCGCAAGGCTCTCTAGCGCGGAAGCGCGTCTTGCATTCAGCTCGCTCTCGTCAAGACCTGCCGAGCCATCCGTAAGATCGTATGATATGCTGTCCAGGGCGGTCAATCCCGAGAGTTTGTTTTTATTCACGACAAGCGTGCACACTATCAGTGCCACGATACAACAAAGCAGAACAATCAGGGTGACGACAAGAATCTTTTTTCTGGTCTCTATAAAAGAATTAAGTTTTTTGCCCGCTGTCTGTCTCTCTGCATTTTCAGTCATTTTCTCACCTCTTTATTTTCTGCGAATCTGCAATTCTTTCATCAATCTTATCACATAAGTGCGCTGAATTCCTAGTATCCGGGCGGTTTTTGTCTGATTCCATCCGTTTTCCTCCAGCACTTTTGTAAGATACGCTTTTTTGAACGTGTCCAGCGCATTTTTCAGACTTTTATCATGAAAATGCAGCTCCATGTCGCGCAGCCCCAAATCAGAGGATTTGATTACCGGCGGCTGGCCGACAATGAATGCCCTCTGCACGGCATTGAAAAGCTCGTCCACGTTCCCTGCCCAGAAATTGCTTTCCATGGCAGAAACAGCCTCCTCCGAAAACTGATTGAAACCCATCCCCGATTTCCTGCTGAACGTCTCCATGCAGCAGGCCGCAATCGGAAGAATATCCTCTTTCCGCTGCCTGAGCGGTATGACATTCAGCACAACGGCGTTAAGGCGGTAATACAAATCGGAAGAGAACAGCCTCTGAGAGACCTTCGCCTCCAAAGACTGCTCGGTTGAAGTAATAAGCCTAATATCCGCATTGCTCCGGGCAAACAGTTTAATCAGCGCAAGGAGTTTCTCTTGAGCGGCAGGAGACACCTCATCAATAAAACTGATGAAAAGCGTGACTCTCTGCTTGTAAGACGCAAGCTTCTCCACAGTGTCAAAAGATTCCAGAATCTGAAAATCTGTGAATGCCTTGCCGTTTACCTCAAAAAAATACCCCAGAGTGCCGGATGAAGCATAATGAATATGCTGAGCAATCAGACGTTTTCCCGTTCCCCGCTCCCCCACAAGCAAGACAGACGCGCTGTTCGCAGAGAGGGTCGAGAACAAGGATTTCATTTCATTCGCAAAATTGCTGTTCCCCACAAAAGGAGATATTATCTTACTCATTCAACCTAAACAAAGCGCATTGCCTATCCATCCAGACATGCAATGCGCCTTTTATGAAAAAATTCGTTCCGGCAAATCCGCCGGAAGTTATTTAGTCATTTTTCTGAGACTTCAGCATATCTCCAAGAGTGTACGCTCCGTCTCCGTCATCATTCGCGCCTGACATATACTGAGAGATTTCATCACGCTGCTGTTTTCTCTTGTACTCGCGCACAGAGAACGCAACCTGCTCCTTCTCAACTTTCACATCAACCACGAACACGTTGATTTTATCGCCGACTTTGTACTTTGTGACAGCCTGCTCGAACGGCACGTCCTTGTCATCGCTCAGGTTGGATTTATTCACCAGCCCCTCAATTCCATTCGGAGCGCGGACAAAAATACCAAAATCCGTGATTGAGGTAATCTCGCCCTCAAGCGTAGAGCCTGGCTTGTACTCATCAGCAAAAGCCTTCCAAGGATCATCCGTAAGCTGCTTCATGCCGATTTTTATGCGCCTTGCCTCGGTATCACATTCAAGGATAACCGCGTCAATCTCCTGGTCAACAGAAAGCTCGCTGCCCGGATGCTTGACTTTTTTCGTCCAGGAAATATCATCCGCATGAAGAAAGCCGTCAATTCCATCCTCAAGCGCGACGAACGCACCGATATTCGTTATTTTGACTACTTTTCCGGAAACTTTCTTTCCAACAGGATATTTCTCCGCGATTGTATCCCACGGATTGTCCGTCGCCTGCTTGAAGCCCAAAGAGACACGTCCGGCCTGAATATCATAACCGAGAATCATTGCCTCAACTTCCTGACCCACAGAAACCATATCGGACGGTTTATTCACCTTTTTTGTCCAGGAGAACTCGGAGATATGGACAAGGCCCTCAATCCCCTCCTCAAGCTCCACGAACGCGCCGAACTCGGTGAGTTTTGTCACCTTGCCCTTCACGATGTCATTGACGTGATATTTCTCCTCAAAGTGAATCCAAGGATCCTCAGAGAAATGTTTGAGCGAGAGATTGATTCTCTTTTCCGCAGGGTCAAGGCGGATGACCTTAAGCTCGATTTCCTGGTCTTTTTTTACAAAATCTTTCGGGCGGGCAACGTGTCCCCAGCTCATGTCATTGATGTGAAGCAGACCGTCAAATCCGCCCAAATCGATGAACGCGCCGAAACTCGTGAAACTCTTGACCGTTCCCTTGACCGTATCACCAATCTGAACAGAATTGAAGAAAGCCTCGCGCTTCGCGTCAATCTGCTCCTCAAGATATTTGCGGCGGTTCACAACCGGATTCAGCTTGCTGTCCGAATACAGCCGCTCGATATAAAACTTGGACTTAAGCCCAAGAAACGTCTCCGGCTTGTCGATTTTCTCCGAGTCCGCCTGACTGATTGGCAGGAAAGCGGCCCTCTCGATTCCCAAATCAACCTCGTAGCCGCTCTTCACAATCTTCGTAATCTTTCCGTCTACAGGCGTTTTCTCCTTCCATGCCGTCTGAATCTCTTTCAAATAGCGCTTTGAGTCAGCCTTTCGTTTTGAAAGCATCGGTCCGTTCGGATTGTGACCTGTAAGCAAAGACTGTACCTTATCCCCTACTTTTGGCAGGTCATCTGCAAACTCCTCAACGGGGATCAAACCTTCTGACTTATCACCGATATCGACGTAAACATAGTCATCTGTAACCTGAACAACTGTTCCTTCTACCAACTGACCAGCCTGCGGCGCGGCAAAGTCGTATGCGTCTAACTGTGTCTCGAAATTGCTCACGGAGTTCTGAGCGTCTTCCTTCTCCACTTCCATTTCTTCCATTCTGAAACCTTTTATCATGAAATTTGTTTTAATATTATCTCACAAACATTGTCTATCGTCAAGTTGGATGTATCAATATATAGGGCATCCGGAGCGATTTTCAGCGCGCCTTCTTTTTTATTCCTGTCGATTTCATCCCTCTCCTCTATGGATTTCTGGATTTCCTCAAGCGTCATGTCGCTCACGCCCTGCTCCAGCCTCCTTTTCGCGCGGACAGCCGCGCTCGCGTCAAGGTAGACCTTGCATTCCGCATCCGGGAAAACCACGGTCGTCATATCACGCCCCTCGCACACAATGCTCAGAGACTTCGTGATTTCCCGCATCAGCTCGTTCACATAATGCCTGAGCGGGATAATCGAGCTGACCTGCGCCACATTTCCCGCGACGCAGTCATCGTGCAGCCGGGAAGTCACATCGGTATCGTTCAGGATGAAATGACTGTCCTTCGTGTATTTGATGTCCTGCTTCTTGCAGAAATCAAGCGCGCGCTCCTCATCCGAATAATCAATGTCCGCATCAAGCAAGGCAATCGTGAAAGTGCGATAAAATCCGCCGCTGTTCAAAAAAGTGATGTCCAGCTTCTTCGCAAGAATCGATGCGACCGTGCTTTTTCCAGTTCCGGCAGGTCCGTCTATGGCTATAATCATCTATGTCTCCTTAAAATCACATAAAATCCGAGCTGACTGATTGCCGGCCGCCGCGCCGGTGCATTTTTTTCATACAGCCGATTATCTCGCGCACGACTGCAAAAGGGAGCGCACCTCGCGCTCGGAAAGCTCGCGGAAGTCTCCGGGCCGCAAATCATCCAGATAGACGTTTCCAATCCTCACGCGCACCAAAGAATGAGTGCCAAGCCCCACGCTCTCCAGAACCGTCCTGATTTCCCGGTTCTTGCCCTCAATCAGAACGATTTTTATTTTGCGCGGACGTAGAATCTCGCAGCGCAGGCACCGGTAAAAAACATTGTTCACGCGGATTCCCCGCTCGAACCGCGCAGGAAAATCATCCGGCACATCCTGACTGGTCTCAACGATGTACTCTTTTTCCAGCTGGCTTGACGGATGCGAGAGAATCCTTGCGAATTCCCCGTCGTTTGTGAAAAAAATCATGCCCTTGCTGTACATATCAAGCCGCCCCACGTTGTAAAGCCGCTCCCTGAAAGCCCCCTGAATCAAATCCGCGGCGACTTTCCGGCCTTTCTCATCCGAAGCGGAGCACACGAATCCGGCGGGCTTGTTCAGCAGGACATACCGCTTTTTCTCTTCCTGAAAAACCTGCTTCCCGTCCACCGCAACCACATCCGATGCCGTCACTTTTGTGCCAAGCTCAGTAATTACAGTGCCGTTCACGCTAACGCGGCCGTCAAGAATTATCTGCTCGCTGGCCCTGCGGCTTGCGACCCCGCAGTGGGCAAGAAAAACTTGCAGCCGCACCTCATCTTTATCTGGCAAGCTCGAACCTCTCTTGTTCATCCTCATCCAGTTTAGGCAATTCCGCGATTGAATTCAAGCGGAAAAGTTTGAGAAATTCTTTTGTTGTCCCGAAAAGTGTCGGCCGTCCGGGAGCCTCTTTTTTCCCGACTTCTTTGATAAGATTCCGCTCCAAAAGCAGCCGAATCATGTTGTCCACGCCGACTCCGCGAATCTGCTCGATTTCAGCGCGGGTAATCGGCTGTGAGTACGCGATAATCGAGAGGGTCTCCATCGCGGATTTTGACAGCCTGCCCTCGCGCCGTGAGCCGTAGAATTCTTTGAGAACATCCCAATATTCTTTTTTGGGAGTGAGGCACCAGCCGCCGGTTATCATGGAAAGCTCGATTCCGCTGTCCTCGGACGCGTATTTCTCCTTAAGTTTCTCAAGGCATTTCTCCACGACCTCCTCCGAAAGCTGGGCTTTGTTCGACAGGACTTTCTCTGTGAGCGGCTCGCTTTCCAAAAAAAGGATTGCCTCGACAAGTGCGGCTTCTTTATTGAATTCCATAAAAATCCCCTGAATCAGTTAGTGGTTAAATCCGACTCTGCGGGGATAAAACCGTCGCTGTCCTCACGACGGCAGATTTTTATATCCCCGAAAAGTCTGCTCTGCAAAATCCGGATCATCCGGAATTTGACCGCCTCCAGAATCGCCATGAAAGCGCAGATTACGTCCATCTCGTTGCCTGGGCGGGTAAGCAAATCCGTGAACATACACTCGCTCTTCTCATCAAGAAACTCGTTCATGAGGGTGATTTTCTCGTTCACCGAGATTTCCTCATACATATTCAGGATTTTCTCGTTTGAATACTGGCTCATAATGGACTTGAACATGCTCTGCATCTGCTGCAAAAGCTCCCACGTGTCCACTTCCTGCCACATTTCCTCCGAATCGTCAAACGGAAGAACCCGCTGGATTTTCTTGCGCTCGAAATTCCATTCGGAATCATCCTCCTGCTCCTCCATCAGTGACGTGAGCCTTTTGAATTTCTGATACTCGATGAGTTTGTCAACAAGCTCGCGCCTCGGGTCATCCTCATCATCATCGTCAAAAGCCACCTCAACTGGCAGGAGCATCCGGCTTTTTATGTAGACAAGCTTCGCGGCCCAGCTGTAAAACTCAGAGAGATCGCTCAGGTCGGTCTGCACGGCATAGTCCAGATAATCCAGATACTGCTCCGTAATCTGCGCGATGGGAATATCATAGATATTAACCTTGCTATCCCTGATTAAGCTCCAAAGCAAATCAAGGGGGCCTTCAAATTCACCTGCCTTGTAAGCGTGTTTTGTCGTTACAGCGGTCTGCTCCGTCTCCATTCTGCCATCCACCTAGTTTTATGATTCCCTCTGAGCCGTTGTCTGCGGTCAGCCTTTCCAGACAAGAAATGTATTTCTCTCTAATTAAAACATCGGCAGAATTCGTCAAAATCTCAATAGCGGGAACAAGAACAAACGCCCTTTCCGCTATTCTTGGGTGAGGAATCTGGAGCGCAGAATGATTTATGACCTCATCTCCGAACAGCTCAATGTCAATGTCCAGAGTGCGCGGCCCAAAACGGATTTCCTTGGACCTGTCCCTGCCGTACATCGCCTCTATCGTGTTCATGCGGGTCAGAAAATCAAAAGCGTCCGCCTCGTCAGCGACATAGCCGATCGCCGCCATGTTGTAAAAATCATCCTGATTATCAACATACATCGCGCGGGTCTTGTAAACCGACGAGAACGAATATCCGCTCAAATACCGCTCAAGCTCCGAGCAGGCGCAGCGCAGAATCTCCTGCGGACTCCTGCCCTCGAACGCCTTGTTCGAGCCAAGACCAAGCAGGACGCGCTTCACAGAACGTCCTTAAAAAAGCGCGTCGGCATTGGTCGCAGGAGCATCCGGCGCAGCGGGCTTCGCGGCGGCGGATGCCTTCGCGGAAGCAGAATCACCTGATTTCACTGCCTTTTTCTTGTCAACCGCATTGCCGTCCTTGTCTTTCAGAACCTGCCCGGGAAAAACAATCTCCCTGATTTTCTTCTCGATGTCCGCGGCAATCTCGGGGTGCTCCTCGATGAAGCGCACGGTATTCTCCTTGCCCTGCCCGATTTTCTCCTCGCCCATATTATACCACGCGCCACGCTTGTCGATAATGCCGTGCTTAACGGCGGAATCAAGCAGGCTCGCCGAAGATGAGATTCCCTTGCCAAAATAAATGTCCAGCTCGCATTTTCTGAACGGCGGAGCAACCTTGTTCTTCACGATTTTCACGCGCACCCGGTTTCCGAGCGCATCCTCATCGCCTTTCCCGTCGATTGTCTCAATCCTTCTGATTTCAAGGCGCACCGAGGAATAGAATTTCAACGCCTGACCGCCAGTGGTCGTCTCGGGATTGCCGAACATCACGCCGATTTTCATTCGGATCTGGTTTATGAAAATCACAATGCAGTTTGATTTTCCGATTACCGCCGTGAGTTTCCTGAGTGCCTGGCTCATAAGCCTTGCCTGCATTCCCATCACAGCATCGCCCATCTCGCCCTCAATCTCTTTTTCCGGAGTCAGAGCCGCAACCGAGTCAACGACAACAATATCAACCGCGCCGCTGCGCACAAGATTCTCAGTGATTTCCAGGGCCTGCTCGCCGGTATCAGGCTGAGACACCCAAAGCTCATCGATGTTCACACCAAGGTTTTTCGCGTAAACTGGGTCAAGCGCATGTTCCGCGTCAACAAAAGCCGCAACTCCGCCAAGCCTCTGCGACTCAGCGATTGCGTGCAGCGCGAGAGTCGTCTTTCCGGAGCTTTCAGGGCCGTACATCTCTATCACGCGGCCTTTGGGGTACCCGCCGATTCCAAGAGCCTCGTCAAGCAGGATTGAGCCGGACGGAATCACCTCGATTCCGGCGGCATCCGCCTTGTCGCCAAGTTTCATAATCGCGCCCTGTCCGAACTGTTTTTCGATTTGCAGACGGGCCGCCTCCAACGCCTTCATTTTTTCCGATGTGTCCATCGAAGCAGAACCAACATTCGACATATAGCCACCTTCCTCCCATATATATTATGGCTTCACTTTGATTATTTTTACCAATTTTTGCGGAAAAAAATCAGTTTTTTATTTTTTCACATTCTGGAAAACAGACGTGCCCCGCAGATACCACTGCCCGCCATCAGACACAACCTGCGCCAGAATTTTCACATAACTGCTGCCGTCATAATTCCTTGGCGACGGAAAGCGGACTGTCACCGCGCCCTCGTAGTTCGAGAGCGTCTCGTCGCCCACAAGCAGGTCGCAGGAAAAGCTTCCGTTATCATAATTCACGACATTGGAGATTTTTCCGCCCCAGTCCACCCAGCAGTCGATGTACAAGGCAGGGTCGGCAGAGACAGCAGAATATGACGGGACATCCCTTATGCTGTCAAAATCAGGAGCCTCAAGATAGCCAGCCAGCATCCGCGATTTCTGTTTGATTGAGATTGAGGCATCGGAATTCAAAATCGTGTTTATCTGCGTCTGCGCGGCATTATCGCGGTGCTGCTGGAAATACCGCAGCGCATCATTATATTTTCTTATGATTTCCCTGTCCGAAAGTATGTATTTATATGTCTGATTCGTAAGATCCCGCTCTTTTGCCTCAGAACGCTCGTCACCAGAAAGCTCCAGCTGAGCGATGTCCGCGCGCACCGCGGAATAATGCCGGCCGCGGTTGAACGCGAAGAGCACAACAGCCGCGCCAAGAAGACACGCCAGGAACGGAGCCGCGATTATGGCAACCTTATCGGGATTAAAGCCAAGCGGCGGATAAAACTGCTCGATTCGCCCGGTGTCAACCCAGCGGCAGATTGTGTCATAATCGCCATGAACGCGGATGAACGACAGGGCCGCGTCCGCAGTCTTGTTCCCCGGATCGTTCTCCTTGATTTCCAGATAATACTGGATTGCCCGCGCGGAATCTCCGCGGCGCAGGAAAATGGCGGCCTGAGCAAGAAGAAGCCGTGTGTCGGTCAGCCTGATTCTGCGCGCCATCTGCAAATACGAGGACGCGGCGCCCACATCACCCACATAAAGGCAGGCTATGCCGAGAATAAGATAATACTCAAAATTGTCCTCGTAAATCTCCGACTTGGATTCCAGACGTTGTATCGCCGTGGCAAAGTGACGGCGGCGCATATCTTTCCATGCCAGAGTGAGCGCATCTTTTGCCATAAATCACAGCTGTCTCAGAACCGAAAGAATCGCGTCAAGCTCCGCATTCAGCTGGAGGATTTCTCTGCGGTTCACAGCAGCACTATTTTCCTCTAATGCAGAAATTCTGTCAATCAAATTCTGAACATATTCCAGAGTAAGATGCTCTTTTGAGATTGAGTTCACAGTGAACGGAACATCCCGCCTGACCTCAAACTCAGCTTTCGGAGCGGCAGGTTCATCCATCTGGATTTCAACGGGGCCTTCCTGGACGTTCTCCGCTGTGCTCTCCGCGGCCGCCACGAACTCGCGCTCAAGCTCAAGGTCGGCTGCGCTCCAGGAATCGGAGTCTCCGTCAACAAAAAGCTCGCCCTTCGGCAGATTTCCGTCAGACGCAAGGGCGATGTAAATCACACATGACGCGCTCTGACCGGGTCTCAGGCGCACAGAAGGCCAGTTAATCCCGATTGCGGAATTTTTGTAGGAGAGCACGGTGTCAAAAGTCCTGAAAACTTTCATGTCCGGCTCCCACGTCGCCTTGTCCAAAGTGGAGTAATTCGCAAGCGCGACAAGCTCAGGCTCTGTGATGTCCGCGCCGTCAAAAAGCACCTGCATCGCGCCGTTTGCATTTTTTGAGTAGACCCACCTCTGGTCCTTTTTCAAAGAACGATAAAGTGCCTCGCTCTTGATTGGCGAACTGTCCGCTCCAAAAAAATGATAATCCGCGCTCTCACCAAGAATCGTGTCGAGCACAAGCCTAAGCGCGTAATCATCAGTCCTGTCGCCGGTGTTTCTCATAGACGCCGAGATTTTTATCATGTCAACGTCGCTTTCGGGATTGCTCCGCAATGTCTCGAAATTCACTGAGACCTCGGCCGTTTTTGCGACAAAATAAGTGATGTTAAATCCACCGGGAAGTTTTGCCACCGCAGGACGGACGCTTTTGTCCGCTATGAGCCTGTAGCGTTTTTTTCCGGCTTTCAGGAAAAATCCCGATGACGCGTACTCGTTCGCCGTTGAGAGAACCGGAACATACTTGTCATTCTCGTTAAGGACAGAAAAATTGAACGTCCCAAGGTTCGGTTTCACGCGGATTTGCACCGCCCCGCTTCTCACGCTCAGCTCTTTTGATGTGCCCTCAACCCATCCGGTGTATTCATCCGCCTGCGCAGAGGCCGCGGCCAGATTATCCTGCGCGAAAAAAGGCATGAAGCACAAAACAAACGCGGCCGCCCCAGTCAAAATCTTCTTCATAATATCAAAATCCTCCTTGCGCTACTGCCTGCCCTCAAGTATTCTCTGCGCCTGCAAAGCCTTCTCTTTAAGCATTCTTATCTGCTCTTTTGCGTCATCGTAAACCTCAGAGTCAGCAAAATCATCCGGATTCTGACCGCCAAAAGCATCGTCATCCGTCCTTGTGGAAAGCTGGCTCTCAAGGCTCACAATCTGACGCTCAAGCTCCTCATTTCGGGATGCCTCCTCGGCAGGTCTCGGGCGCGCAACATCCGCAGAATCAGGTTTATACATCCTAAGCTGCCTCTCATAATCCTCTTTTGCGGCAAGATATTCCTCGCCGGTCTGCCTCAAAAGATAAAGCAGTTTCTCCTCGCGCGCGCGCTGCAGAATTGACTCGATGCGGTACTGCGCCGCGGCCGCCTTCGGAGCATCGGGGAATTCGCGGACAATCCTCTCAAAAATATCAGCCGCCTCATCATACTGATATGACGCGAACAGCGACTCGCCTATGTAGAAAAGCGCCGATGAGTAAAGCTCGCTGTCCTCAAACTGATGGCAGAAATCGCTCAGCGCGATGACCGACTTCTCGTACTCGCCAAGATTGTAGAGCGCGAGCCCCTTGTGGAAACTGATGTTGGGCACATAAAGGGAATCGGGGAAAACATCCAGATAAACGTTGCTGTCATCCAGAGCGCCGCGGAAATCCCCGTCATAAATCTCTGCGGCGATTAGCATATAATAGACATCCGGGTTTATGTTCTCGGGATAGCCCACCGCTTTTTTAAGGAGCATTCTTGCGGATGCCCACTCGCCTTCCGAATAAAAGCGGCAGCCCTCAACAAAAGCCGCCGTAGCGGACTCCGAGGCTGTCGCACCGAAAATCAAAGTCACAGAAAACAGTAAAATCGTCAGAATTCTCTTCATACCAGCTTGCTTCTCCAAAAAACGCGAAAATCAGCAGTCCCATTTTAAACTGCCGTTAAAGAAAGATGAGCCTGATACAACCACGTCCGCGCCGGCAGCCAGAACACCGGCGACAGTCTCTCTGTTCACGCCTCCGTCAACAGAAATGAGGAACGAGCCGTTGCCCGCCTCCCGCATCTCTTTGAGCGCGGCAATCTTGTCCACGCAGGACGGAATGAGCGACTGCCCTCCCCACCCGGGATTGACAGACATCACCAGTATAATATCGGCATATTCTGCGATTTCCGACAGTGCTGTGACAGGAGTAGCGGGACAAATCGCGATGCCCGCCTTTTTTCCGCGCTCGTGAATCATCTGGACAAGCCTGTGCGCGTGAGGCGTCGCCTCAAAATGGAAAGTGAGCCAGTCCGCGCCGGCATTGATGAAACTTTCAATCTGATTCTCGGGGCGCTCCACCATCAGATGCACGTCGAACGGCAAATCCGTGAGTTTTCTGATGGAGCGGACTACAGGATGCCCGTAAGTGATTTCAGGAACAAAGCGGCCGTCCATCACATCAATGTGGATTGCCGAGCCGTTGTTTTTCTCAATCTGCCTGACCGCCGCCTCCAGGTTAGAGAAATCGGCGGAAAGAAGCGAAGGTGCCAAAATAGGAGTTTTCATTTGGCATTTATAGTAACAAAATGCAAATGCTTAGACAATCGGGAAGAAATCAAATCATAAAAAATTTATGAAAAAAAGTGCTTGACATATCACCGCTTTCGCTGTATAAGTTTTGTCTCATTTTTCCAATTTTAAATAATCTTTATTGACTAAGTGGGCTAAGATTGTATAAAATCAGAAGAAGTCAGTATGGAAATTCAGACAGAGGCGAGGATGGGGGATGTCCTTGAATTCCTGAGGCAGGGGAATCCCTTTGAGGCACAGAAAATAATCAGCACTCTCTTTGAAAGCGATTTGGACAGCAAGGAGCTTATTTTCACGAACAAGTGCTGCATTTTCTGGATTGATTCCATAAAGCGGATGCGCGGCACCGAGGACTCCTACGAGAAGAACGAGGGGCTTTTGCAGGAATGGAAGAGCTTCCTCACCTACATCTCCCGGGACAAGGACCGCTACGAGCCTGCGCTGGTGGCTGTCCAACGCGGATTTTTCACAAAGGCGCTGGAACGCTTCACAGAGTTGATGGACGAGAAAGAGCCGTACCAGAAGGCCGAGATATACAAGAGGGCGGGAATCTGCCACAAGAAACTGGGGAATTTTGACATGGCGCGCTCTTTTCTGATGGACGCGAACAGGATTTACCCGAACTTGTCCTCGGTCCTTGCAGAGCTTGCGGACTGCTGCTCTTTGTGCGGGGATGACAGATACGGAAAGCTGCTTTTCAGGGAGGCTTTCTACATGGATCCGGAGTCCATAGACCTAGGTTTTCTTGATTCGGAGCTGATTAAGTGCCTGATTAAGATTACTGAGGATAAAAAACATTCCGGGAAATCGCTCCAGTACTGGATTCCGGTGTACGGAGTTCTGAACGGAGTGCTCAATATAAAAAAAGAGCTTACGCCGCAGGACGTGGTTAAGCTCAGAAAAGAAATTTATGCGAAGGAGAGCGAGTACAAAGACCCTTCCTGCAACATGGAAATCCTTGTGCCGCGGCTCCTGAACTGTTATTTCAGGCTTATGGATCACTACACGCTGGTTAATGAGGACAGCGCAAAGTGCAGTGAGATATTACTGAAAATCAAGATTATGGATTCGGCGGTGTATCAGGCGTACATCAGCTGAAAAAGCGTGCGTAGCAGGCTTTTATTTCAACCGCGCTCCAGCCAAAACGGATGCGCTACCCAGAGAGAAACCGATTTTCTAGCTGGCTTTTACGGGAGTACAAAAATGGCAGATTTAATTCAGTCCGTTCAGGACAGGCTCAAAGAAGAGACATGGACACGCGCAACAATCAGCAATTACACGCAGAATGATTTGAAGGAGCTGTCTAACATCGTCGAGCAGGCAAGAAACGAGAACTGCGTTGATGACATCCACAGGGTCTGCGAGGAGCATCTTTCCCACACAAAAGACAGCATAATCGCGCTGTATATCTGCGGAATCCTTGACCTGCAGAAAGGCACGCTTGACAACTCGTCATTGATGTCTCTTGTCGATATTTTCCAGAAAAATCACAAGGAGAACATCGTCACGTATCTCTGCGACAGCATCCTTGCCGATGACCCGAACAACAAATTCGCGCTGAGGACTCTTGCCGAAAGCTACAAATCAGAGAACGACGACAAGCAGTGGGAACTTTACGCCAAGCTCGTGAAGATTGACTTTGAGGAGGCTGACCTTGCCAAGGCCCTTGCAGAGCATTACGATGAGGCCGGCGACAAGGATAATGCAATCAGCTATTACAAGAAGGCAATCCTGCGCTACATAAACCAGAACAACTACAACGCGAGCAAGGAAGTCTGGTCAAAGCTCGTCCAGAAAATCCCGGAGGAATTCGACTTTTTCCAGATGCTCCGCAGAAAAGTCTCCAAGACGATGGGCGACATCAGGACTACGACGCTGATGCAGGAGCTTTACGGATGGTACAAGGAGAACCAGAAATGGGACACCGCAATCCTGATATTAAAGCAGAATTTGGAGGTTGACCAGAAGGACGCATGGGCGCGCAAGGAGATTACCGACTGTTTCCGCGGAAAATATGCGGGGCACAGCCATCTGGAGGATTACATCCGCAACTCGAACCTGACGCAGAGCTACAGGAACGTTTTTGAGGCAATCAACGATTTTGAGAAGCACATCTCGTTTGACAGGAAGAGCTTTGTCTTCCACCGCAACTGGGGCGTGGGAATCATCACAAAGCTGGAGAAGGACACCCTCACAATCAACTTCGGAAAAGTGACCGGAGTGCGCGAGATGAAGCTTTCCATGGCAGTCACTGCGCTCAAACCGCTCTCAAAAGACCACATCTGGGTGCTTAAGGCCACAAAACAGCCCAAAGAGCTTGCAAAGATGATAAAAGATGACAAGGAATGGGCGCTTGAGACAATCATAAAAAGCCACGACAACAACTGCGACTTCAAGCGGATTAAAGCGGAGCTTGTGCCGAGCGTGCTCACTCCCGGCGAGTGGACTTCATGGAGCAGCGCGGCGAAGCGAATCCTTGAGTCCAGCTCGAAATTCGGCGTGAACCCGAACGACATCTCAATGTACACAGTCCGCGACGGAAACATCAGCATTGAGGAGAAACTCTCGAACGAGTTCAAGGCGCAGAAAGATTTCTTTGCCCGCGCCGACATCCTCATGAAATTCTTCGAGAGCGATGAGACGGACAAGGCAAGCGAGCTTTTCACGGAGATGTTCGCGTATTTCACCGGCTTCCTGAAGAACATAAACCGCGTGGACGAGCACGTGCTGTCATCATATCTGCTTGTCAAATACCTAGGCGCGGTTGACAAGCAGTTCGACTATCCGGTGCACGAGACATTCGCGGAAATCTACAGGAGGATTGAGAATCCGCGTGAGATTTACACGGAGCTGAAGGACTCAAAGAACACGCATCTGCGTGAGGATTTCCTTGTTGACATAAAAATGCTGCCGGACTGGAACAAGCATTACATCGGGCTGTTCCCGACGGTTCTGGACAAGAGGCTTCTGGACGACCTTGTTGACAAAGGCTTTGCCGACGACATCCAGAATCTTGTGCGCGAGAGCTTCGAGAAATTCAAGGATTACCGCGAGACAGTCATTTTCTTCTTCCGCGACTGCCAGGGCGAGAAATGGTTCAAGGACGCGGGAGTGTCCTACGAGAAGCAGCTCATCACCCTCATAAACATAATCGAGCTGACGTTCCGCGAGATTAACAACCACGTGAACACAACCGAGAACAAGAAAATCAACAGGAACGCGACAGAGCTTCTGTTCAAGAACGACAACCTTTTCAACTTCATGTTCCAGAATGACGAGGCCTGCGTGAAAAAAATGTACACGCTGATTGATGACATTGCCGATATTGACCCCTCATACAAACAGCAGGTTAGAAACAGGATTCTGGAGAAATATCCGGAATTCAAGTTCCGCGTTTCGGAGGAGAAGGCATCGCAGCCAAAAGGCATGATTGTCACCTCAAAGAAACTGGAGGAGAAGAAGGCCGAGGCCGAGAGAATCCAGAACATCGAGCTTCCGGCGAACGCCAAGGACGTGGCGGACGCAAGGGCAAAGGGCGACCTTAAGGAGAACGCGGAGTACAAGGCGGCCCGCGAGCAGCAGCACTACCTGCAGCTCACTCTGGCAAGGCTGCAGGAGGAGCTTTCGCGCGCTGTCGTGTTTGACCCGACGACGAGTACCACCGCGGTTGTGTCTTTTGCAACGGAAGTGACGCTCAAGAACACCGACACCGGCAAGGATGAGACTTACACAATCCTGGGGCCGTGGGAGTCTGACCCGGACAACAACATCATCTCATATATGTCGCCGTTCGGAAACGCGATTCTGGACAAGAAAGTTGGCTCAAAAGTCGAGTTCACAATCAACGACCATAAATACAGTTATGAGATAAAAGAGATAAAAAAAGCGAAGGATTTCTAAAATCAGACAGCCGCCACCCAAAACAGTGACGGCTTCGCACGATGAGAAAGCCCCTCCGCAAGGAGGGGCTTTTTAGTTTCAGCGTGATTTATTCAAATTTTACATCGAATGATTTTACTTTGAGGGTTACGGGTGTTGCCTGATTATTGTCTTTATCACCAAAAGCAAGAATCAGTTTACAGGCATCTGGTTTAGCAGATGAGGCATCATCTGTAAGAGTAAAGGAAAATACATAAGTTTCTTCCTCAGCCACGATTTCCTTATCACCGACAAAGCCACCTACTAATTCATTCCACCATCCAGCAGCTTCGGTACAATCCACCAATGAACCACCGAGCGTTTTCTTGTCCGATATTGATGGAGCAACATCCGCTGTTGCAACGATGGTAACTGTAACTTTGTCTCCAGCCTTACCAACCCATTCATTGTCTTCAGCAAGAAATACTACAGCAGCCTGATTATTTATATACTTTGGTGGGTTA
>JAFLSQ010000129.1 GCA_022510865.1 Treponema sp. | reverse complement strand
ATATCTGCGGTTCATAATGATGATCTCCTTTTATATTTATAATAAATAATACTTTTTGTTATTACCGGTCGAGCAGGCAGGCGACGCCCGGCAGCTCCCGGCCCTCTAAGAACTCAAGGCTCGCGCCGCCGCCGGTGGAGATGTGGGTGATGCGGTCGGCGAAGCCGAGCTGCTCGGCCGCCGCGGCGCTGTCGCCGCCGCCGATGATCGTCACCGCGCCGGACTCGGCGAGCGCCTTCGCCATCGCCTTGGTGCCGACGGCGAACGCCGGGAACTCAAAGACGCCCATCGGCCCGTTCCAGACGATCGTGCCCGCGTCCTTCACCGCGCCGCAGAAGAGCTCGACGGTCTTCGGGCCGATGTCGAGGCCCATCCGGTCCGCGGGGATCTTGCCGGCCTCGACGGTCTTGGGCTCCGCGTCCGCGGCGAACTCCTTGGCGCAGACGGTGTCGACCGGGAGCAGGAGCTTCACGCCCTTGTCCTTCGCCTTTTGAATCATTTCGAGCGCGTAGTCGAGCTTATCGGCCTCCAAAAGCGAGGTGCCGATCTCGCCGCCCTGCGCCTTGGAGAAGGTA
>JAFLSQ010000128.1 GCA_022510865.1 Treponema sp. | reverse complement strand
TTACCGGTTCTACCGCATTGTAACTCGTCGCAGACATCAATGCAGTCCAGCCGTCCTTGTCCTTTGCGTTCACGTCTGCCTTTGACGCTATCAGGAGCTTCGCTACGTCAATCGCATTGCCTCTCGCCGCAGACATCAGTGCCGTCTTACCGTGCTCGTCCTTTGCGTTCACGTCCGCGCCGGATTCTATCAAGAGCTTCGTTGCATCAACCGCATTGCCTCTCGCCGCAAACATCAGTGCAGTCAAGCCGAACTCGTTCTTCGCGTTCACGTCCGCACCGGCTGCTATGAGCAATTTTACCACGTCAACTGCATTGTAACTCGCCGCATATATCAGTGCAGTCCCGACGTTGTTGACCTTTGCGTTCACGTCCGCGCCGGATTCTATCAAGAGCTTCGTCGCGTCAACCGCATTGTAACTCGTCGCAGTCACCAATGCAGTCCAGCCGTCCTTGTCCTTTGCGTTCACATCCGCACTGGCCGCTATCAGCAGCTTCGCCACGTCAACTGCATTGCCTCTCGCCGCAGACATCAGTGCAGTCCAGCCGAACTCGTTCTTCGCGTTCACATCCGCACTGGC
>JAFLSQ010000127.1 GCA_022510865.1 Treponema sp. | reverse complement strand
AGAAATCTTTATTTTTTTATAGTAATATAATTCGAAATGAATTCACAAAGACGAAGATAACGTTAATTGAAAACCGGACTGTTTGTTATCAATCGGAAGCCAATGTTATAAGCGGCTTGCAGATCCTTGGGGAACTGCTCTCCTCGCACTTTGCGTTTGTGTTCCTCGTTGAAAGTCCCCGCAGCAAATTTGGAATAATCCTCAAATTGTAGGGTATCGCAGGCGGCATAGTATTCGCTGTTACCGCCGAGACGCTTCATGGCGTCCGAATACTGCTTCATCACACTGCGGTAAGCAGTTTTTGCGAACATTTTCGGAGCGTTCATCGTAAAGAAAAAACATGAGTTCACACTCCCCTGAAAAAGTCTTTTGCTGTAATCGTCGTAACTTAAAAGCGAAAAGACGAGTCGCTCCATAAGGCAATACATCATACCGGATACGTTGCCGAGGTAGATGGGCGACCCCATGAACACGGCATCCGCTGAAAGTATTTTGTCAAGAACCGGCTGTAAATCGTCTTTCCACATACAACGCCCGGTTTCCGCTCCGGCTCTTTTGCAGGCAAAGCAACTCCGGCAGCCGG
>JAFLSQ010000126.1 GCA_022510865.1 Treponema sp. | reverse complement strand
AGTCTATCTTGAAGATTCTGCTGATCGTCTATATCTGTTATAGTTATTTAAAGGATAAGTGGATACTTCTGTTCAATCTGTATGGCGGCTCCCTGATGCAGGGACTGAACCTGGAAGCAAAGATAGTCACAGATTTGGGGATCCGTATTTCCGCAGTATATATGATTATTGCAGTCGCCGACTTTGCATATCAGAAGTTCAAGTTTAAAAATGATATGAAGATGACCAAGCAGGAGATCAAAGAGGAGTACAAGCAACAGGAAGGTGATCCTCAGGTCAAGAGCAAGATACGTCATAAGATGTTGGAGGTCTCCAGGCGGCGTATGATGCAGGATCTTCCCCAGGCGGATGTGGTCATCACCAACCCCACTCACTATGCGGTTGCTATCAAGTACGATCCCCAGGTGGCGGACGCACCGCTTGTGATTGCAAAGGGTGAGGATTACTTGGCCCAGCGCATCAAGGAGGTCGCTAAGGAGAACCATGTGGAGATAGTAGAGAACAAGCCCCTGGCGAGAATGCTCTACGCCAACGTGGATGTGGGACAGGCCATTCCGCCGGAGCTGTATCAGGCGGTGGCGGAA
>JAFLSQ010000125.1 GCA_022510865.1 Treponema sp. | reverse complement strand
CGTCCACATCCGCGCCTGCCGCGAGCAGGAGTTTCACCACGTCCACCGCATCGCGCGCCGCCGCACACATCAGCGCAGTCCGGCCGCCATCGGCCTTGGTGTTCACGTCCGCGCCGGCATCAAGCAGGATTTCCGCAACGTCCGCGGAATTTTCACGTGCAGCACTCATCAGCGCAGTCCAGCCGAATTCGTCTTGCGCGTTCATGTCCGCGCCTGACTCAATCAGAAGTCTTACCACGTCCGCGGAATTGCCCACTGCCGCATCCATCAGCGCGGTCCCGCCGTTTCTGTTTATGCCATTCACATCCGCGCCCGCCGCGAGCAGAAGCCGCACAGCGTCCATCGCATCGCGCGCCGCCGCACGCATCAGCGCGCTATTGTCGTAATTGTCCTTTGCGTTCATGTCCGCTCCGGCAGCGAGCAGAAGCCGCGCAACGTCCACCGCATCGCGCGCCGCCGCATATATCAGCGCGGTCCAGCCGTCTTTATCCTTTGCGTTTACATCCGCGTCCGCCGCGAGCAGGAGCTTCACAATGTCCACGGAATTTGCCCATGCCGCAACCATCAGCGCGGTCTTGCCGTCATTGT
>JAFLSQ010000124.1 GCA_022510865.1 Treponema sp. | reverse complement strand
TAGCCGAAGGTGCCGCTCATCGCCACCACCGCGCGGGTGCCCAGCGGAACCGTGCGCCCGGTCTGATCGTTGGGGCAGGCGGATACGTGCGCGCCCATCGTGCTTATGGGATAGCCGTAGGAGGTGCCGCGCTGGATCTCCAGCCGCTCGATGCAGTCGGAGTTGTCGCTGCACCAGATCTGCGGGAAGTAGGCCAGCATGCCCGCGTCGAAGCGGCCGCCGCCGCCCGCGCAGCCCTCAAACAGAACCTCCGGGAACTCGGTGGTCAGCCGCTCCAACAGCGCGTACACGCCCAGGATGTAGCGGTGGAACACCTCGCCCTCGCGGTCCGCGGGGAGCGCGCGGCTGTAGACGTCCGTCATGTTGCGGTTCATGTCCCACTTCACGTACTCGATGTTGTGATCCCGCAGCAGCGCGGACATGCGCTCGTACAGGTATTCCACCACATCGGGATTGGCCATATCCAGCACGAGCTGGTTGCGGCCCATGGAGGGGTTGCGGCCGGGCGCGGTGAGCGCCCAATCCGGATGCGCGCGATAGAGATCGGAATCCTCGTTCACCATCTCCGGCTCTACCCAGATACCGAACTTCATGC
>JAFLSQ010000123.1 GCA_022510865.1 Treponema sp. | reverse complement strand
TTGAATACGCGGTTGAGATGAACAACCTGATTCGCCTGGAGATGAAAGGCTCGATGTAGAAAACAGGGGTGACGCGCTCACGCAAGCCGAGTCACATCCCCGCAATCTCCAGGGC
Organism: Treponema sp.; assembly: GCA_022510865.1. Lineage (GTDB taxonomy): Bacteria > Spirochaetota > Spirochaetia > Treponematales > Treponemataceae > Treponema_D. The sequence goes on along the minus strand of JAFLSQ010000123.1, from coordinate 489 downwards.
AACGCCGTCATTCCGTGCCAAAATACGAGTTGTACACGGTCTCTGCCGCGCTTTCCTGCGCCCGCTGCATTTCCTTGACGATTTTTGCGACAAGCTCTCTATTTCCCGCATTACCTGCACCGGGAACAAAAAGCTCGAACAACTCAACATTAAAAACAGTCGCCAGTTTTGCCAGCGTATCTGGCGAGGGCCATTTATTCCCGCGCTCGATGTCGCTCAAAAACGGAATAGAAATGCCGGCCTCGAATGCGAGATCTGCCTGCGACATCTTACGGTTTTCGCGCAGTTTCTTCACGTTGAGCGACAAAATGTTTCGAACGTCCAGACCTTCCATGGCTAATCCTTTTAGTTTGTTTGATTTTAGCCATAAGATTGACAAACGTGCAAACAACAACTAGAATGATTCGCATAATTCTATTGGCTAATGCAATACGATTGAAAGTTTGTTTTGTACGGTTTTGCTTGCCCGTATGCAGCGTTGCCACTTTT
>JAFLSQ010000122.1 GCA_022510865.1 Treponema sp. | reverse complement strand
TTCTTAGATAATATTTTGGAGTTTTAAAAAAAGTACGGTTGCTTCCTTTTTCAGGCTGCAAAATTAAACAATCAGAGTCTTCACCTAGCACTTCATAAACACCGCCAAGAGCAAGAGAATCTGGATTTTCTTTTTGATTAAATAAATTATTATCTTGGTGCATATCAGACTTGCACAATAATATATAATTTGGACTTACTACAACTTTCATTTGGAAATTTCCTCACACTTCGCTTCGGGGATTTTCGCCTGCGCTTCTGCTTGTGAAAGCGAGCCGCAGTATCCTAATCATATCTTTTGATACTCCTTGTCTTTCGCAAGTTTTTCCATTAGTTCTTTCGCTGTCGTCGTCCTCCTCGAAAGTTATGTAATTTGAGAAAAGGAACGGGTAGTATGCGTCCGTCATAGTGCGGCTTATGTAGTCGTCCGACAGGCTTATGACAGACCTCTCACCGCAGGCTTCATCGCTCATGGTCTGGTTAATCACGTCATAGAGATTCTGCACCGCGTCCAGCGTCTTGTTTCTGCTGCGCAACGGTTTGAGTTTCTTTTCTATGTCGCTAAACTTTCCATGAAAGAATTCTGGAACGAACATATATGTCTCC
>JAFLSQ010000121.1 GCA_022510865.1 Treponema sp. | reverse complement strand
TTATCGTAGCATTTTTAGCGGGCTGCCTGGCAGCAATACTCTGCGGTGCGTTTAACGGTGTACTGGTGGCATACTTTAAAATTCAGCCCATGGTAGCCACGCTGATCCTTTATACAGCTGGGCGCTCCATTGCGGCCTGGATTAACCTGAATCGGCTTCCTATCGTAAACGACAAGAGCTTCAGCTATTTTGGCAGTATCATTCCGGGCATTCCCATTCCCACGCCGATCTTTATTACGGCAGCATGCCTGATCATCATTGCCCTGCTGATGAAATTCACTACTTTAGGACTGTATACTCAGTCCGTGGGTATCAATGAGAGTTCTTCCAGACTGAACGGACTCAACCCAATTTTTATCAAGTTTTTAGCCTTTGTCATTTTGGGGCTCTGTGTGGCAGTTGCCGGGTTGATCAAGGTCAGCCGTCTCTCCACCATCAACTATTCCGTCATTGCCAAGGACATTGAGATGGATGCCATTCTTGCGGTGGCACTGGGCGGGAATGTTTTAAGCGGCGGTAAATTCAATATAGCCGCTTCCGTTCTGGGCGCTTACGTTATCCAGTTTTTGACTACCACACTCTACAAATATGATGTGCGGTCAGAT
>JAFLSQ010000120.1 GCA_022510865.1 Treponema sp. | reverse complement strand
TGAACCGCCTTTCGAGAGCGGAAAACGGGAGTCGGACCCGCGACATCCACCTTGGCAAGGTGGCGCTCTACCACTGAGCTATTTCCGCATAAAAACTACGAATGGCAGTCATTCGCAACGATTTTTCCTTGCTCGCGAGGCATAATTTCGCGCCATGCACGAAATCACCGCAAAAACTCGCAACAGCAAAAATGCCGCGCAACTACCAAAAGCAATTTCAAATAGAGCGGAAAACGGGAGTCGGACCCGCGACATCCACCTTGGCAAGGTGGCGCTCTACCACTGAGCTATTTCCGCGTAACTTTCACAAGCCGAAACTGCGAGAGGAGGAAAAAACCGCCAACCGCAAACCATAGAAAATCGGCTTGGTAAAGTGTAATATATGCAAAAAAAAATGTCAATATGTTTTATATATATTTTTTGCGCCCCGCTTGACACCCATGTCCGTGCGTGGTAGAATGCGCTAGTTGAACAAGTTTAGGAGAAAGCCATGAGCGCACGAACGAACGCAAATATGATGGGGGGGGGTATAAACCAGCCCGCATTCGCATAGGAACGCGGAGATTCTGCATTCCCTCCACGCACCCGCCTTTTTCCCTCCGAAGA
>JAFLSQ010000012.1 GCA_022510865.1 Treponema sp. | reverse complement strand
AGAACCGCGAGAGCCTGAATCACAGCGGCCTTGTCCTCTTTGATGAAAGCCGCGAGTTTTTTGTCGCCGCCCACAGACCATTTGAACGCGGTCGCCGGAGCGAACACGTTGTAGAACGTGAGCACCTCGCCGCCGAAAGACGATGTAAGTTCCTTGACGAGCGACACCTGGTCGCGAATCCATTTGTTGTCCGCCTCAATCGGTTTGATTTTTGTCAAATCCGCCGCGCTCGCCGCATTTTTAAGCGATGCCGCGCTCTCAGGCTCAAAGAAATAGCCGTCGCTCATCAACTTCACGAAATCCGGCTGGAATTCCTGCGCGAATTTCTTGTGCCCGCTGATGTTCTGCTCCCTCATCTCAGGCTTGTCATACGCCAATAAAATTTCATTCTGCGTGTAATGAAACCAAAACCCTACCGGCACCCTGCTCACAGGCTTGTTGCCGAACGCGCTCAATACGAGCTCTTTTTTCTCTGCCATACTGTTCTCCTAAAAAATAAAATTGACACGTTGCCCCGAGCGAAGCAAAAATCATCATGCCCCGCGCGATTTAAGACAGCGATTGTTTGAATGATTTTGAGCCGACCGAATATATCCCGGTCTATGAAAGAAGGGAACAGAGGCGCATGAGTCCGTTGCGAAAATTCTCGCGAACCAGTTTTTCAAAATAGTTCTTCATGCTCACCTCCTTATAAAACTCCGCGTTAGCGATGTCGCGTTACACGCCTTGCGTGTTGTATGTGCAAAGTCGCAGATTGACAGCGAAGCGGGCAATCCGCAAATGACTTTTGATTTGTTATACAATTTATAACCTACTTTGTCAATAGGTTTTTAGTATTTGTGTAAAAAATTGTGAGTATAGCAGTGCGGGGATGAGGCGCTTCTTGCCGTGGCGATATCCCCTTTACACACTAGGTAAACTGGGGGTATTTTAATCAAAACAAGAACGAGAGGTTTTTATGGAAGTAAATGCGAGAAAAATCATTGGTGCGGTTCTGGCTCTCACTGCCGCCACAGCCGCGTTCGCAAAGCCTCGGAAAATCAATGTTGCTCACACAATCACGAATGTCCCCTACGATTTTCTTGATGCGAAAGGAAAGGCCGACGGCTTTGAGATTGCCGTGCTTAAGGCTGTGGACGCGCTTCTGCCGCAGTATCAGTTTGTGTTTCATGGTGTCTCCGACGAGGAGCTTCTGATTGGAACTGAGAGCGGAAAATATCAGGTGGGCACAAAAGGCGCGTGGATTACAGAGGAGCGCGCCAAAAAGTTCATCATTCCAAGCCAGCCGCTTGCCGCCAGCGTGATTGGCATAGCATTCCGCGCAGAGAATGCGAATCAGATTTCTGATTTGGAGAGTTTTGCCCGCTTCTCCGGAAAGCTCATCCCAATCTCACCGCAGAGCGCGCAGTATTCTGTGATTGCCGACTACAACGCGAAAAATCCGGGAAATCAGATTAAGCTTGTTCCGTCCGATGTCTTTGACATTGCCGACTCGTACCTCTGGGTTCTGGAAGGCCGCTATGACGCCTACTTTGTGCTAAAGCTTTCGTATGAGAAAAATGTGCTCGCCGAGGACGGCCCTTATCATCAGTTTGCGGACAGGCTTGCGTATGTGCCGTACAAGGGAATCCCAACATGGCCGCTTTTCAACAAGAAAGAGGCGCAGCTTGCCGAGGATTACGACAAGGCCGTGCAGCAGCTCAAAGAGAACGGCACAATATCGGCGTTGTCGCAGAAATATTTTGGCGAGGATGTCTTTACTTTTGTGACGGACTGACTTGATAAAAAGCGCGCGTTTCTTGCAGTAAGGGGCGCGCGGAAAGCCAGTCGAATTTCATCTTGATGAAAATAATTTTTCATCAAGATGAACGTTTTTTTTTATCTTGATAAACGCCCTGGCCTCATCAAGATAAAAATTTTTTTTCATCTTGATGAACGTCCCATGTTCATCAAGATAAACGCTGTGTCCTCATCAAGATGAACGTCTGTCTTCATCTTGATAAAATCCTGTGCTTATCAAGATGAAAATTCCGCAGCGAGAGCGCGATTTTTATCCCAAAAAAAGGAAGCAAAAATCCCTGTGATTTTCCGACTGATTTTCTTGCCCGGGTTTTCCGCGAAAAAATCCGCTGGTTTTGGTGATGGGCGGGCGGGAAATCCGAGAAAATCTACCTACTAATCTAGTAGAAATATCTTGTTGATTCGGCTTTTATCTGATATAATTTAAGCATGATAGTTTCTACAAAAGGTCGTTACGCGCTTCGCGTTATGATTGACCTGGCTGAGCAGCACGCGGATACTTATGTTCCGCTCAGAGACATCGCTCAACGGCAGAAAATATCGCAGAAATATTTAGAAGCCATTATGACCATTCTTTCAAAAAACGGCTTTGTCACGGCTTTGCACGGAAAAGGCGGAGGCTACAAACTTAACCGCCAGCCATCAGAATACAAAGTCGGGGAAATTCTGCGCCTGACGGAAGGAACTCTTGCTCCCGTTTCCTGCCTTGAATGCGGTGCAAAACCCTGCGAGCGCGTTTCGGTTTGCAGGACGCTTCCTTTGTGGACAGAACTTGGAAAGCGCGTCTCGGGCTATCTGGACAGCGTTACAATCGCCGATTTTATGAAAAAGGACTGAAAATGACGTTCTCAAATCTTAGTCTGCCTTCTGCCGGCGACACGGTCGTGGTGGGGCTTTCGGGCGGCGTTGACTCCACTCTTACCGCGTATATTCTGAAAACCCGGGGATGCAGGGTAATCGGCGTGACGATGTCTCTTTGGGATGACTCTTTTTCCCTGCCGCAGAATGCCGATGGCTCTGGCCGTGCCGTCAAGGATGCCTGCTTTGGGCCGGGCGAGGCGGACGACATCGAGGAATGCAGGAAATTCTGCGCGAAGTATGATATTGACTACCACGTGATAGACGTGCGTGAGACTTACAAAAAAGAAGTGATTGAGTACTTCAAGGCCGAGTACAGGGCGGGCCGCACCCCCAATCCGTGCGTCCGCTGCAACAGGATGATAAAATTCGGCGCGCTTTTGCAGGGTGTTGAGGCACTTGGAATCAAATACGATTATTTTTGCACCGGTCACTATGCGAAGATTGTCCGCCCGGACGAGGGGCTTTACGGCACATCGGCGCGGCCGGTAATGGTAGCGACCGCCACAGATATTTCAAAAGACCAGACTTATTTTATCTACCGCGTTCCGTCCGGCGTTCTGGAGAAAGTGCGCTTTCCTCTTGCGCTTATGAGAAAATCCGAGGTTTTTGAGACCGCGCGGGAACTGGGGCTTGCGGCGGCGGAGCGGGCGGAAAGTCAGGATTTTATAAGCGCGGAATATTTTGACGCTCTTTTTGCAGACAAGCCTTCTGTTCCGGGCGATATTATTGACCTGGACGGTCATGTAATCGGCCGTCACCGTGGAATTGAGCATTACACCGTGGGTCAGCGGCGGGGGCTTGACGTTGCGGTTGGCTATCCGGTTTATGTGCATTCAATTGACGCAAAGAACAATGTCGTTGTGCTCGCTCCCAATTCCGCTTTGGATTCTGACGGACTGATTGCCGATGATTTTGTGTGGGCAGGGGATGTGGAGCCGCCTGAGGCTTTTGGCGCGGTTGATGCGATGGTGAAAATCCGGCTGGCGAGCAAACCTGTGAGAGCGTTTGTCCAAAGATGTGCTCCGCCATCCGGTTATGATTCTCCCCGTGGTCAGGTCTGGCAAATCACTTTTAAGCAGCCGCAGAGAGCGGTTGCCCCGGGGCAGTCTGTGGTCGTTTATAAAGACGGCGTGATTCTTGGCGGCGGAATTATCGTGAAAGCTTTCGGTACTGGACGCGCTTAGGAACTCCCGCTTCCTCGCCGAACTGCTCTTTTTTCCATGCGGCGTAATCGCTCCAGTTGCCCTCAAAAAATCGCACTTCTGAATTGTTCTCGAACGCAAGGATGTGGGTGCAGATTCTGTCCAGAAACCAGCGGTCGTGGCTGACAACAAGCGCGCATCCCGCAAAATCTTCCAGAGCCTCTTCTAGCGCGCGGACTGTCTGCACGTCAAGGTCGTTGGTCGGCTCGTCAAGCATGAGCACGTTTCCGCTTTCTTTGAGCATAAGCCCCAAGTTCAGGCGGTTGCGCTCGCCTCCGCTGAGCACGGAGACTTTCTTGTTCTGGTCTGCGCCGGCAAAGTTGAACCATCCGCAGTATGCGTGGGCATTCACCTCGCGCACTCCGCCTTCCAGAGCGCGGCCTTTCTCATCCACCGCGCCAAGCTTGACCAAATCAGAGCCGCCGCTCAATGTCTCGTATACGGTCTTGTTCTCGTCCAGAGTGCTGCGCATCTGGTCAACATAAACCGCTTTGACGGTAGAGCCGATTTTGATTTCGCCCGAATCCGGTTTCTCAATCCCCGCTATCAGTTTGAAGAGGGTCGTTTTTCCCGCGCCGTTCGGGCCTACAATCCCTATGATTGCGCCCGCAGGGATGTGCACGCTGAGGTTCTCAAAAAGCAGTTTGTCTCCGAAACTTTTTGTGACGTTCTCCAAATCAATCACCTGACCGCCAAGTCGCGGGCCTGCCGGAATTGAAATCTGCGTGTCTTTGAGCTGCTTCTTGCTTTCCTGCGCCATAAGCTCGTTGTAGCGCGTGATGTGCTCCTTGTGCTTTGCCTGACGGCCTTTCGCGCTCGTGTGAATCCATTCAAGTTCCCGCTGAATTTCCTGCTGACGCGCGGTCTCGGTTTTGCTTTCCTGCGCGAGCCTTGCGTTTTTCTGCTCAAGCCAGCTGGAATAATTGCCTTTGAACGGATAGCCCTCGCCGCGGTCAAGCTCCAGAATCCATCCTGCGACATCATCAAGGAAGTAGCGGTCATGCGTGATTGCGATTACCGTGCCCGGATACGAATGCAGATGATTCTCCAGCCATGCGACTGTCTCTGCGTCAAGGTGGTTTGTAGGCTCGTCAAGAAGAAGAATATCGGGTTTTTGCAGAAGAAGGCGGCAGAGCGCGACACGGCGGCGCTCACCTCCGCTAAGCACGTCAACAACCTGCTCGGGCGGCGGGCAGCGCAGCGCGTCCATCGCAAGCTCCAGATTGTTGTCAAGATTCCATGCGTCAAGAAGGTCAAGTTTTTCCTGAACCTCTGCCTGCCGCGCGGCGAGCTTGTCAAAATCCGCGTCAGGCTCGCCGTATGCCTCGCCAATTCTGTCAAATTCCTCAAGCAGGTCGGTAATCGGCTTCACGCCCTCTTTCACAACCTCAAGGACGGTTTTGCCCGGCTCCAGCTCCGGCTCCTGCTCCAGATAACCGATTGTGTAGCCCGGCAGCAGATGAGTCTCGCCGGAAAAATCGGTGTCGCGGCCCGCAAGAATCTTGAAAAGTGATGATTTTCCAGACCCATTCGCGCCCACCACTCCGATTTTCGCGCCGTAATAATATGATATGCTTATGTCTTTTAGTACGACTTTTGTGCCGTAAGAGCGGGACACCCTGTCCATCGTGTAAATAATCTTTTTATCATCTGTTGTTTTTGCCATGTTTCCTTCCTTTCGGGAACATAGTCTATCAGAAAAAAAAGATTAACGGAAGTGTCGGATATCCCGCTTTGATTTTACTGCCCGCTTGATTTCTCCACAATCGCGTCAAGAATTTCGGGGAAGTACCATTTTAGGTTGTTCCGGTCAAAATATCCGTAGTGCTCGTTGTAATCAGTTCCGCTGACCTGCCATACGCCGTTATCCCACAGCATACAGGGGATTCCGTGAACTGTCGTGTACTGGATGAAGTCCTTGAACCAATTAACGCGCGCCTCCAGATTATTTTTGTTTGTCGCGCCGTACTCACCGATGTAGACCGCATATCCGTTCGCTATGAATTTGTCTTTCAGTTTTTTGAACGTCATCGTGTTGGAATTTTTCATCTGCTGCGTGTATTCCGTCACGCCCGGAGATTCCATCGCAAAGTTGTACGGCGAGTACATGTGAACCGAGACAATCAGGCGGCCGGGCGCAATGTCCTCTGGCATTTTGAATGCGTCCGCCAGCGCGGAATCAGGGGATGCCTGAAGACCGGGGCAGGCAACAAATCGCTTGGCATTGTTTCCGCCGCTGCTTCTGATTGTGTCGAGCGCAACCTGATTCAGTTTGTTCAGCGTGTCCGCCGCGTCCTGGCATTCCTGCGCGTTCGGGTCGAACCACCACTCGTGGCTTGTGCCCACAAGACGCGGCTCATTCATAGTCTCAAAAATCAGGTGCTCGTCATAGCCGTTGTTGAAGGCAAGGCAAATCTGCGACCACACGTTCTCCAGAAATCGTTTTGATTCCTCATAGTTCGTTGAGTTGGGATAGTAGCCCTGACCGGCTTTCATTGCGGACGGCGAGTCGTGGTTGTCGTGGTGGCTGTTCAGAATCACGTACATATCGTTTTCGATTGCCCAGTCCACAATCTCTTTGACGCGCGCCATCCATTTTGGGTCAATCGTGTAGTTTGAGTCAGTTATGTGATTGTGCCACGATGTTGGTATTCTGATTGATTTCATGCCGGATGCGGCGAGGGCATCAATCATCGCTTTTGTGGTTTTTGGCTGGGTCCAGCTTGTCTCCGAGCCAAGCCCGCGTCCGGCGGTCGCGTCCAGTGTGTTGCCAAGGTTCCAGCCGGTTTTCATCGCTTTTACCGTCTCAATCGCGCTGTCGGAATTGAATGGCTTGCTTCCCGAATCTGTAACCGCGTTGGATTTATTGAACACGGTTTCTGGCTTTTTTGTTTTTTGCGGCGCAGAACAGGCCGTTGTTACCATAAAAATCACTCCTGCAAGAAATAAAGTTGTTTTTTTCATAAAATCTCCTTAAACCTAAAATAAAATGCTCTTTGCAAGCAAGGCAAGCAAAATTAAAAGATTTCCGCGCGGCGGATGGCGGCAGCCAGTGTGATTCTGATTGCCGTCCTGAAATCAGTATATCATCAAAGTGCAAAAAAAGAAAAAATATTCATACAAAAAGATTGCCTTCGCTTTTTTGTTCAATTTTTTGTCTGATTCATTCTAGTGCGATTTTCCTGCCTGTGCTAGAATCAGCATAAAAATCACCCGCTGCATTTTCCGGATGATTTTAAGCAGGCCGCTCACGCGGACATAAGGAGGCATCATGGGATTCAGAGAAGATTTTGTGTGGGGAGCGGCTACGGCCGCCTTTCAGATTGAGGGCGCATGGAACGAGGACGGCAAAGTCCCGAGCATCTGGGATGTTTTCTGCCACGAGGGCGGAAAAATCAGCGACAATTCCAGCGGAGATGTTGCGTGTGACCATTATCACCGCTACAAGGAGGATGTCGCGCTGATGGCAGAGCTTGGATTGAAGGCCTACCGTTTTTCTGTCGCCTGGCCGCGCGTCATAAGCGACGTTAATGGAACTGTGAACCAAAAAGGGATTGATTTTTACAACCGCCTGATTGACGAGCTTCTGGCGCACAAAATCACGCCGTTCGTGACTTTATACCACTGGGACCTGCCTTATTACGCATATCTGCGCGGAGGCTGGCTCAATCCGCAGATTTCTGACTGGTTCGAGGCTTATACTCAGGTTGTCGCAAAGAATTTTGGTGACAGGGTTAAGAATTTCATCACTTTTAATGAGCCGTCTGTTTTCACCGGCTGCGGAATGCTGGAAGGCTCGCACGCGCCGGGGCTTCGGCTTGGCACTCGTGACCTTCTGAACGTTGGCCATAATATCCACATGGCGCACGGAAAAGCTGTGCGCGCCCTGCGCAGTCTTGTGCCGGATGCAAAAGTCGGAATCACCGTTGCGGAGATGCCCGCGATTCCCGTTACGGACGATGACGAGGCCGCGGCCTATGATTCGCAGTTTTTCTGTGGAAAGGAGAATTTTATATGGTCAAGCAGCTACTGGATGGATCCTGTGATTTTCGGGAAATATCCGCAGCGGCTTCTTGATGAGTGCGGCTATATTTTCCCCGCTTTCTCGGACGATGATATGCGGCTCATCGGTCAGAAAATCGATTTTGTGGGTCTGAACATTTATCAGGGGCGTTATGTTGGCAATTGGACGCGCCCGGACGGCATGGCGCACAACGAGCTTGGCTGGGACATCAAGCCCGAGGCAATCCGCTGGGGAGCGCGTCATTTTACAAAACGCTATAAAACCCCGATTTTCATCACCGAGAACGGACTTTCATGCCACGACTGGGTGAGCCTGGACGGCAAAGTCCACGATCCCAACAGAACGGATTTTCTGCGCCGCTATCTTCTGTGCCTGCGCAACGCTGCCGATGAGGGCTGTGACCTGCGCGGTTATTTCCAGTGGTCGCTCATGGACAATTTTGAGTGGGCGGCGGGATATAATCCGCGGTTCGGAATGATTTTCTGCGATTACCAGACCCAGCAGCGCGTTCCAAAAGATTCCGCGTACTGGTACAAGACCGTCATCCAAAGCAACGGCGCAAATCTGTAAATCTGATTTCTGATGCCGCAGACTTGGATTCTCATGTGGATTTTAAGCCCGCATTTCCAAGCCTGCGCGGATGTCTCAAAAAAAATGCCCGAGGAAGTCCGCGCTTTCGCGCGGACTTTTTGTAAGGCAGGACAGCCGCAGGAAAATCAGCGGAAATAATCCTCACGGTTCTGCCGCAGAATCATCATGCGTCCGGGGATTTTCCTACAGATATTTTTTGATTTCATCCGACGGCATCAGAATTTGGGGCGAGCAATCGGTTGTGAAAATCATGCAGTTCGGCTCTTTTGTGGAGAAAGGCTTCCATTCGGGGAGTGGCTCTTTTTCCGCTTTTTGCCGCGCGATGTTCTCAGGCTTTGTCGGCTGGTAATTTACGCCCGCGCCCGCGTTCAGACCGGCGGACTCAATGCCGTTGTCATTCGGATTGCCCGTCTTTATGAAATTGCAAAGATAATCGCAGATTTTCCGCGCAATATCGTAATGCACGCCTGTAAAAGGCCGCCAGCATTTTGCGAGCGTCTCAAAGAAAAACCAGAGGTCAACCGAATGAAATTTGCCCGGATTATCCCAGCCGGGAATTGGCACATCGAATTTATAAACATAATTCTTGCCGAACAATCCGCGTGATTCCTCTGCCTGAATGAGCCTGCGGATTCCAAGCTCCACCGTGTTTATCAGGCTTTCTTTTACTGCCGGGGTGGGCGAGTCAAGGAATTCGTCCGTGGTGTAGCCAATCAGAAGCGGAGGCGGCTCAACGCCGCATTTCTGCACCGCGTCTATGATTGTCGCGCGCGCGAAGTTTCCGTCGCGGCAAGGAGCCCAAATTGCTGCGGATTTCTCAAACCCGCCCCATTCGTGCCATTTTTGCCAGAGAAAGTCTGCGGAAAGTTTGCGGGCTTCGTCAATCGTCTGTGCGCCGCAGAATTCAAAGAATCTTTGGCATTTTTCCTCCGCGTCCGCCACGGAATGCTCGGGGAAGAGCGCCCTGAACGGATTCACGAAAACGCCGCTTTCTACCACTGCGCGTCTGAAATATTTTCTGCTTTCCGGATTCTGGATGTGAAAAAGCACGCTGCCGCCGCCCGCGGATTGCCCGCCAATCGTGATGTTGCCGGGGTCTCCTCCGAACGCCGCTATGTTGCGGCTGACCCATTTGAGCGCGAACTGCTGGTCCTGCAATCCGAAGTTCGCCGGATTTTCCGGGTATTCCGCTGTGATTTCTTTGTGGCAAGAGAATCCGAACAGGTTCACGCGGTAATTTATTGTCACCACGACAATTCCGCGCCGTGCAATCCGCTCGCCGTCAAATTCCATTTCGGATGCGTTCCCGACCTGCCATCCGCCGCCAAAAATCCAGAAGTAAACGGGCAGATTCTCGTCTGTTTTGCGGGCGGGAGTCCACACATTCAGGTAAAGGCAGTCCTCGCTCATTTGCAGTTCCGTGTCAACGCACCATTCTTTGCCGTAAAGGTCGTCATCCGGCGGATTCGGATTCGCGCCGGGCTGAACAGGCACTGCGGAAAATGCGCGGCAGTCGCGAACGCCATCCCATTTTTCTGCGGGCTGCGGCGGTGCCCATCTGAGCGCGCCAACAGGCGGCTTTGCGAACGGAATTCCTTTGAACGCCGTGATTCTTGGGTCTGCGGCGGGAATTCCGCGCACAATCCCTTGCTCAATTTTTGTCTCTCTAATCATTTTTCTTTGATTTATGCTGCGAATAACACTGCGGAACAGAATTTTGCCCGCAGTGCTCTATGATTTTTGATTTTCCGGCCGTGATTATTCTTTCACGCCGCCAATTGTCATACCAACTACAAAATATTTCTGCACGAACGGATAGACAACCAGAATCGGGACAGTGGCAATGACTGTGATTGCCGAGCGGATGCTGATTGGCGTTGACATTGCCGTTGCTGCGCCGGATGACGCGGCAAGTGCCATGGAATTCGCGTCTGCGGAAGAGACTTGGTTCTGGCTTGCTTGCAGGAACGACATCAAAACATATTGCAGCGAGTGCAGTTTTGGTTTTGGCGAAGTGTACAGGTACGTGTCGAACCAGCTGTTCCATGCGTTCACCGCCGTGAACAGGCTTATCATCGCGATGGACGGAACAATCAGCGGCATGATAATCTGCATGAAAATGCGGAATTCATTCGCACCGTCAATCCGCGCTGACTCCACGAAACTGTCTGGCAGTCCGTTGATATAAGTCCGCACAAGAATGAAGTTGAACACATCCACAATACCTGGGATGATGTAGACCGCGTACTTGTTGAGCAATCCCAGATTTTTGATGAGCATATAGCTTGGGATAAGCCCGGCGTTCACGTACATAGAAATGACGATGATTGTTGTGAGCGGCTTTCTGATTACGAATTCCTTGCGGCTGAGCGCGTATGCAAGGATTGCGGTGCAGAAAACGCAAAGGACGGTCTGAATAATCGTTCTTGTGACAGAGATTATTCCCGCGTGGAAAATTCTTGGTGTCACAAAAAGATTCTTGTAGTTCTGCAACGTGAATTTTCGTGGCAGCAGCGTGATTCCGCCTGTGAGCGAGTCCAGACCCTCGTTGAAGGAGATTGCGACCGTGTTCCAGAACGGGTAGACCGTCGCAACGACTACAAATGCCAGCACTATGAAAATCACGGCATCAAAAATCACATTGCTCAAATTGGTGCGGCGTTTTGCCTGCGCATATTCGTTTTTATTATTTGTCATATCAGACGCTCCTCACCACTCTTCTTCGCAATATAGTTGGCAATCACAAGAAGAATGATATTCACAACATTCTTGAAAATTCCTGCGGCGGTGGCAAGACCGTATCTTGACAGCTTGAAGCCGTATTTAAGAACGTAAATGTCGATTGTCTCGGCGACATCCTGAATCATTCCGTTCTGAAGCAAATAGGGCATCTCAAAGTTAGCGTCAAGGATGTGACCGGCAGACATAATCATCATAATTATGATTGTAGGCTTGATTCCCGGCAAAGTTATGTGCCAGATTTTGCGGAGCCGTCCGCATCCGTCAATCTGCGCGGCCTCGTAAAGGCACGGGTCAATTGCGGTCATTGCGCCAAGATAGACGATTGTGTTCCAGCCCACTTCCTTCCAGACATACGTCCATCCGATTATGTGCCAGAAATACTTTGGGATTGACAGCCATTTCACCGGCTCTTTAATCAGATGCAGCGACATAAGGATGTTGTTCAGAATTCCGTCCTCAACAGAAAGGACGTTCGCGACAAGTCCCGTGACAATCACCCATGAAAGAAAGTGCGGAAGGTAGGAGACTGTCTGCACAAATCTTTTCACGCCGATATAGCGCACCTCGTTCAGGAACACCGCGATTATAATCGCCGTGATGTATCCGAGCGCGGTGCTTATGAGGCTCATTCCCACCGTGTTTCTGAGCGAGAGCAGGAATTCTTTGTCTGCGAAAAGCTGCACGAACCATTTCAGGCCCACCCAATCCTGCTCGCCAAAACTTTTGTACGGCTTGTAATCCTGAAAAGCCATTGTCCAGCCCCACAGCGGGATGTATCTGAACAAAATGATGTAAAGAACAAAAGGCAGGGACATCAGGATGAGCATTTTCTGCTTGCCCAGAAGTTTCCGTTTGCTCTTTTTGGTCAGTTCTGTGGAATTTGCGTCCACCAGTTTCTTTTTATTGTTATTCATTAAAACACCTGCCAAGAAGATTTGACTGCCGGAGCGCGTCCGGGCAATCGCAAGGCAAAAAAAAGTCCACAGAAAAATCCGTGGACTTTTTTACAGCGGAACTGCCTGCGACAGCCCCGCATCAGACAAAAGTCACAAATCGCAGGGCTTCACTTAGTCCTGAAAGCCACCAAACGCTTCCACACGATGGTCAAGCTGCTGCTGCATGAACTTGTTGTATGTGGTCGTGAGCGGTTTGAGCAAGTTCGCGTACTCATTCCAGGTTTTCTCAAAATCAGAGGGTTTTCCCATAATCATCATAGGAAGATATTTCCTCTGGATTGTTTCGAACCCGGTCATGGCAACAGCGGCCTCTTCCTCAAATCCGCCGTTTTCTGCGGACGGATTGCACTGCCACATTGGATACCAGCCCGCGTTTTTGGGAGGATTGCTGTCCACGAATTCCGCGTAAGAGCCAACGTCGTAAGCGGCCCAAAGCTCAAGGTCAACGGGTTTCTGGCTCAGCGCGTACTCCCACTCAAGGTCGTCCATTGAGCGTGTGTAGCCGCTTGGAAGAGTTCCTTCCAGTTTCGGGGCTTCCTCAATCCAGAGCGTGGCGCGGTTCTTCTGAATCCAGTTCGGGTCTTTCTGATCCGCTCTCTGCTTCTCTGTCCTGTAAGCGCGTCCCTGCTCGTCAATCAGGTAATCCTCGCCCTCAAATCCCCAGTAAAGGACTTTCTGATTCTCTTCCTCAAGCATTTTGTCCATGAACTGGATGATTTTGATTGCCTTTGCTTCCGGGCATTTCACTGTGATTCCGTAGCCTCTCTGGAGGTTCGGCAGAGACTGGTCGCGGTAATGCGGTCTGATTGACTCATCAAACACGATTGGAAGCGGCGCGTAAGTTCGCTCGTCTTTGCCCGCTGACCAAAGTGTCTGCTCCGGCTCGCCCATGAACTGCCAGCCCTGAATGAACATTCCAAGAACGCGTCCCTGCGCAATTTTCGCGTAATACTGGTCGCGGTTGTCTGTGAAAGAGGCCGGGTCAATCAATCCGCGCTGGAAGTAGCCGTTGGCAAGCTTGAACCATCGTTTTGCGTTCGCATCGGCAAAGTTATCGGTGTAGACATATTTGCCGTCAACAAGGTCAACGTGCCCGTTTCCGTCATTCGGATAGCCCGCAAGGAAGTTCGGCGGATTCCACAGGTTGAATGCCTCCCAGTCCGCTGTGATGATTGAGAACGGAATTGTAGGCATTCCGTCGATTGTGGGATGCTTCTTGTAGTATGCCTCAAGCAAATCAAAATACTGGTCAATCGTCTTAATCTGCGGATAGCCGAACTCTTTGAGAACCGCCTTCTGAATCCACCAGCCGTTCTGGTTGTAGTATGTGTCAGATGGAATTCCGTCAATCACGCCGTAGTTAGGAAGCGAGTAGATGTGCTCTTTGATGATGTTGCCGTTCGCGTCCTTCTCCGAGTCCTGGTCAATCATTTTCTTCCATGCCGAAGAGTAGTGCTTCATAAGATTCGGGCCGTATTTCTCAACAAGCGGCTTGAGGTCGCGCAAAGTGCCCGCGCCCTGGAATTTCTCTGAGTCAACCTCAACCAAATCAGGCAGGTCGCCGGAGGCAATCAGAACGCCGATTTTCTGGTCTTTGTCGCCAACAAGAATGTCAAAAGAGAAAGTCACGCCGAATTTCTCCTCAATCCACTTGTAGGTTTTGTTGTCAGCAGGCGGCTGCTCCCTCTGCTGAATCGAGAATATCGAGATGTTCATCGCGCCGTTCTTGCCGCCTTTGCTGCATCCCACCAAACTTAATGCCATGACCGCTGCCAAAGCAACTGACATTACCTTTTTCATAAAATCCTCCTTTCTTAGATTTTATAACTTTTTTTCCCAAACCGATTGTCCTGCAACCGATTTCCATATCATTTATGTTAAACATAAATTACTCAATTTGCGGTGCGGCCGGAAAATCCTCCCGGTTATGCCGCGGAATCATCCTGCCCGCTCTCACTCAAAACCGATTGATTTCAGCTGGCCGGTTCCAGTTCCCGTGAATTTGAGGTAGAGCGCGCCAGCCGCCTCAGGAAAACTGATTTTCGCGCTGTGCCGCTCCCAGAAATTCGAGCCGTCCCCAATGTGGATTTTCCCCAGAACCGGGCCGTCCCACTGCGTGCGCACCTCAAAATCGCCATGGATGTACGCGCGCGTTGTGATTGACAGCACGGCCTCGCCCTTAAAATCAAAGTATTTGAATCCGATTGTAGTGCCCGGTGTAATCCCGGTGATGTACGAGGAATCCTCTGCGTTCTGCGTGCCTCCAAGCGGAGTTCCGTCCGGCTCATCGCAATTATACTGCGTTATTTTTGGGAATTCCTGCGAAACGTACAGCGAAGGTGTCTGGGTAAAAATATTGCACGCAATGTACGCGGGATAGTCGCCCTTTGCCGGCAGATTGCCGCCGTTCAGTCCGCATGAGGTCAGCTCTGCCTGCAAAATTGAGCCGTCCTCACGCACCGTAATTTTCTCTGCGCAGCCTTGGCGCGAGAACCATGTTCCGTTCGTGTGGCGGTGGTAGAAAACATAGAAATTCCCGTTGATTTTCTCGATGCCGCCGTGATTGTTCGCGCCGTATGCGGCCGGTATATCCGCCGGTTTATAAGTGCTGATGTGCAGGTCGCAGTTGCTTACAATCACACCGCGGTACACAAATCCGTCTGTGGGAGACTTGCTCGTGGCATAACAAAGCTCGTGCATCACTTGCGATGAGTAGACAAAATAGTAAGTCTCCCCGATTTTTCTGATTGACGATGCCTCAAAGAACGCATGGCCATAAAATCCCTGATAGTTTTCCGGCGACGCAAGTTTGTACGGGCACGCGGATTTCTCTGCCTGCGCCGTTGCCTCCCGGAGCGCGCCGTCCGCAGTGTAGCAGTCCCCCGGTACGATGACAGAAGGCTCCTGCTGGATTGTGAGCATATCCTCCCCAAGGACTGTCGCCATCGCCCCGATTCGCTCTTTCATGCCGTTGCCGCAGAACCCGGTGTAAAGGTAAGTCCGTCCGTTCTCGCAGAGAACTGCCGGGTCAAACTGCGGCATATCGCCCTTGCGCTCACCAAGCCTTGTGCCGTCTTTGTAATGCACATATCCGTGGAATTTGTATCTTCCTGCCGGTGTGTCGCACACCGCAACCGAGACAAAGCCCACTTTGTCGTAGACGTAGTAAAGATAGTAGCGTCCGTCCGCGCCCTGGCACACATCCGGGGCATAAAGAACCATCCGGCCGTCATTGGCAGGGTCATCGTCTTTTTTGTAGATTATGCCCTCGTAACGCCAGTCGGTCAGGTCTGTGACAGGCGCGGACCAGCACACATAATCGCCAAGGCAGAAAACGCATCCGCCCGCAAGGTCGTGCGAGCCATAAACATAGACCCGGTCGCCAAAAACGTGCGGCTCGCCGTCAGGCACATATTCCCACGAAGGAAGATAAGGATTAAAAGCGCGATTTTTCAAGACAGCCTCCTCCTTTTACCTGAACGCGAAACGCAGAATGTGGTACAGCCCGCTTCTGATTGCGATGTTGTCGTGATCCGCGCCCTCAACCTCGTACCAGAAATGCTCCGTGCCGTTTTTTTCCAGAAGATTGTGATAGCTCTGCGGATATTTGCCCACCGTGCCGTCATTTGTACCGCAGCACACCATCAGGATTTTTGGAAGGGGATTGGAATACCGGACCTCGCTCTCATCCATCATTCCTTTGTGATTCATTGCCCAGTCATGCGCGGGAACAAGTCCCGGTGCTGGCGCGATTGCCCCAACATAAGCGGCAAGCTCCGGCTTTCTGATTGTGATGAAAAGCGTCTCTCGTCCGCCCATCGAAAATCCGCAGATTGCAGTGTTCTCGCGCCCGGTTTTCACGCCAAGATTTTTCTCCACGTAAGGCATCAGGTCATCCGTCAGCTCGTTGATGAAGTTGTCGTAGCACCACACCGCCTCATCAGAAAAAGACGGCTTGAGATTCGGGTCTGTGGCGGCGAACATATTCGGGAAAATCATAATCATCGGCTCGCAAAGCCCGTCCAAAATCATGTTCCCGACAAGCTCTTTTATGCGGAGCGTCTGGTCGCCGGTGAAAGTGTTCTCATCGCCAAAAATTCCGTGAATCATGTAAAAAACGGGATACTTCTTGGTCTGGTCGTATTCCGGCGGAAAAAGGACGTTGAATCCGCGCTCCATGGCGCACGTCTTTGACTGATAGCGGATATGCCTGACCTCACCGTACTCCGCGCCCTGTCTCTGGAGCGTGAGCGCGTCCGGGCAGAGATTCTCAAGCCCGCTGATTGATTTTATTTCGTTTTCCTGCATAGTCCGCCTCATCCTGCGCGGCAGCAACACGGAAGCCATCAGCATGATGATTATCCCGGCGCAAGCCGCGCAGCAAAACATTGTTTTTGAAAGTCCCGGCATAAAAATCCTGCGATCTGTTAAACGTTTTACTTCAGTCCTCAAATTGAGGATACACTTGAATTGCTGGAAATGCAAGCAGATTTTTCAGCGCCGTGCGCTTTCTTTGCATTTTGCCCATGACCCTGCAAATTTCTGCGGGATTTTTGCAGAAAAATCGCGGAAAAATCGCGGAAAAATCTTGTTAAACGTTTTACTTACCTGTAGAATAATCCCTTAGAGAGATTATGAGAAAAACAATCAGATTTTTGATTTCTGGAATTTGGGGAGGACTTTTGATTATGTCGTGCCATAAAAATTTATCTGCGGCCGAGCCATCGAAAATAACGGAGATGCAGGCTCTGGTGGCGCGGAAGGTCGTGAAACTTTCTGTGGAGAACAATCCTGCGGTGGCGCATAAATTCGCCGCGGATCCTGCCGTGCTTGTCTACAAGGACACGGTTTATGTCTATGCCACGAATGATATGCAGCAGCTGGAATTTTCGGCGGGCAAAGAGGAGAACAAGTTCAATAAAATCAACACGCTCAATCTTTTTGCGTCAAAAGACCTTGTGAACTGGGCTGATTTGGGCGAGATTCCCGTTGCGGGCAAAAATTCTGGCGCGGGCGATGCTAAATGGGCGGCAAACTCCTGGGCACCGGCCGTCGCATGGAAAAATATTGACGGCAAGGACAAATTTTTCCTTTATTTTGCGGACAGCGGCAACGGAATCGGGGTGATGACATCAGACAGCCCGGAAGGGCCGTTCACAGACCCGCTCGGCGCTCCGCTGATTTCCAGAAGCACCCCGAACTGCGCGAACGTGAACTGGCTTTTTGACCCTGCGGTTTTTGTGGATGATGACGGGACGGGCTACATTTATTTTGGCGGCGGTCACAATCCGGAGATGTTCGAGCATCCCAAGACGGCGCGGTGTGCAAGGCTTGGCGCGGACATGACGAGCATTGAGGGCGTTCCCGCAGAAATTGACGCGCCGTACCTTTTTGAGGATTCTGGCATAAATAAAATCAACGGAATTTACTATTACACTTACTGCGCCAACTGGACTGAGCGCCCCAAAGGAAGCGGCCCTGATGTTCCGCCGGTCGCCGTGATTGCCTACATGACATCAGAAAATCCGCTTGGGCCGTTCACTTACAAAGGCTGGACGCTCAGGAATCCGGGGGATTATTTTGGCGCGTGGGGCAACAATCATCATTGGATTTTTGATTTTAAGGGCAGGCACTATATCGCATATCACGCGCAGGTGACTGAGAAGCAGGCCGGGCTTGAGAAAGGCGGCTACCGCACGATTTTCATAAACGATTTTGAGGTGAATGCTGACGGAAGCCTTCCCGTCCAGAAAGCAAGGATGGATGGCGTGACCCAGATTGGGCATTTCAATCCGTTTGAGCGGGTGGACGCGGCCACATTCCATTCTTTCAGGAATGTTGCGGTCACTTCCGCGCGGACTCTCTCGCCTGTCGCGGACGGCGGATATGTCTGCGTAAAAGGCGTTGATTTTGGCGATGGCGCGGCAAAAATCGCGGTAAATGTGATTTGCGGCGGGCAGTCAAAAGGCGGTACGCTCAGAATCTGCGCGGATCACTTTGGCGGCAACGGAACGGTGCTTGCGGAGATTCCTGTTGGCAGAAAATCCGAGGTTGAGGCATCGGTTGCAAAGATTTCCGGCGTGCACGACCTGTATTTTGTTTTCAGCGGCACTTTTGAGCTGTGCGAGTGGGAATTCAAGAAATAGGCCTGCAATCCGCGTCCGTCAGTTTTGGCGGGTGCGGCGGGCTTTATTGCACATAATCCTTTTTTGCTTTATAATTTTAAAATCTCCGCGAATTTTTTATGACCCTTCTGCAAAATCAGTTGTGTGCTTGAATTTTGTATAGTTTGCGGGGGGGGGGGCGTATGTCTACACAGGATGAGTTGTTTTTTACAGAGAACGTAGTCAATGTGAACCGCATGGTCAGAAAAATCATTGCGGCCACAATAATCGTTCCAATATCATTCCTCGTTCTCACGCTTGCGGGCATCTGGATTATTCCCTACGGCTACTCGCTCATGGTGCTGGGCGTCACAATCTTCATTTATCTTGTGCTTGCGGTCACGACCAGAAATCCGCGGCTTCAGATTTTCAGTATGTATTTCAGCATAATATCGGCGATTATTTATGTTGATATTCTGGACTACAACGAGGTAATCATCATCACGATTACATATTGCTGCGCCTCTTTTTTGAGCTGCCTTTACTATAATAAAAGGTTCACGCGGCTCACATCGCTCATCTCTTTCCTTGCGATTGTCGTCCTGCAACTTTTGCGCTCATTCGGACTTGGCACGATTATCCAGCCGACAATTCCTGCGGATGAGGAGCCGCTCATGTGGTTCATCTCGCATACTGCGGGCATGGCGGTTGAATTTGTGTTCGTTTATCTTATCTCAACTTTTCTTGCCTCAAGGAATCACGACACAATCCAGAAACTTGTGCGGACAAAGGCAGACAGGGACATCGCCTATGACAAACTTGCCGAGCGCAACAAGTACATCATCAGGCAGAACGGCGAGCTTGAGGCGGTGAACGCGGAGCTTAACGCGACGCAGTATAAAATCATCCAGTTTGTGGCGCAATGCCTAGGAAGCCACGATTTGTACACGGGCCGCCATCTCATTCACACGCAGAAATATGTGGATGTGATTGCCAAGGAGCTGCGCGCAGAGGGCTATTATGAGGATGAGCTTGCCGACAAGAACATAGAGCTTCTTTCAACCGCGGCGTTCCTGCATGACATCGGCAAAATTCATGTGCCAGAGGGAATTCTGAACAAAATAGGGAAGTTCTCGCCGGAAGAATTCGATATGATGAAGTGCCACACGACCGAGGGAAAGAAACTGCTTGAATTCCTGCCTCCGATTGACGGCGGAAAATTCAATGACATCGCGATGAAAATGGCATATCATCATCACGAGAAATGGGACGGAACCGGCTACCCGAACGGACTTGCCGGCACGCAAATCCCGCTTTGCGCGCGGATTATGGCGGCCGCCGATGTCCTTGACGCGCTTTTGAGCCAGCGGCTCTACAAAGACCCCATGACCATAGAAGAGACAATGGATGTCTTTGAGAAATCCAAGGGCGGGCATTTTGAGCCGTGCATCGCGCAGGCGGTCATAAACTGCCGCAACGTTATTGAGCTTATGGACAAGGATTTCAAGACTTCCGAGGCGGCGACGAACGCGCAGGAACTTGAGTGGTGGCGGCGCTATCACGAGAATTTAAAAGTCTAGGAGACGGCCGCATTCAAATCAAAGCCGATAATCCCGCTTTTTCTGCGGATTTTCTTGCCCGGATTTTGCCGCATTGCCGTTGCGCTTGCTTTGCGGTGATATGAGCGTTATAATCTTTGTTATGCCGATCACAAAATATCTGGAAGCCAACGCGGAGCGTTATGCCGATGACTGCGCCCTTGTTGAGCTTAACCCCGAGGTGCGCGACAACCGCAGAATCACCTGGAAAGAATACGATTTGACGCAGCCCGAGCCGAACCTTCCGTATCGCCGGGAAATCACATGGCGCACTTTCAACGAGAAAGCCAACCGCTGTGCCCATTATCTTCTGGAGCGCGGAGTGCGCCGCGGAGACAAAGTGGGCATTCTGATGATGAACTGCCTTGAGTGGCTTCCCATTTACTTTGGGATTCTTAAGACCGGCGCGCTCGCAGTTCCGCTGAATTTCCGCTACTCATCTGATGAGATTGACTACTGCCTTGGTCTTGCGGATATTTCTGTCCTGTTTTTCGGGCCTGAATTCATCGGGCGGCTGGAGGCAATCTCCGGGAAAATCATGAGCCATCGCCTTTTGATTTTTGTGGGCGAGGGTTTTGCCCCGACTTTCTCGGAAAGTTATTTTATGTCCGCAATGAACTATTCCTCGGAGAATCCGGGCATAGAAATCACGGATGATGATGACGGCGCGATTTATTTCAGTTCCGGGACGACCGGCTTTCCCAAGGCAATTCTGCACAAGCACCGCGCCCTGATGCATTCCGCCGCAGTCGAGCAGAGGCATCACGGTCAGAAAAAAGACGATGTTTTTCTGTGCATTCCGCCGCTTTATCACACCGGCGCAAAAATGCACTGGTTCGGCTCGCTCATTTCCGGCGGCAAGGCGGTCTTGTTGCGCGGCACAAAGCCCGAATCCATTCTGAAAGCGGTCTCTGACGAGCACTGCACGATTGTCTGGCTTCTTGTTCCGTGGGCGCAGGATATTCTTGACAGCCTTGACCGCGGGATTTTAAAAACCGATGATTTTCAGCTCGTGCAGTGGCGGCTCATGCACATCGGCGCGCAGCCGGTCCCCAAAAAACTGATTGAGGACTGGAAGCGGTATTTTCCCCATCACGATTACGACACCAACTACGGGCTTTCGGAGAGCATTGGCCCGGGCTGCGTGCATCTTGGCGTGGAGAACACCGGGAAAATCGGGGCGATTGGAATTCCCGGCTATGGCTGGAAAATCAGAATTGTGGATGAGAGGCGCAACGAAGTTCCGCAGGGCACTGTGGGCGAGCTTGCGGTTTCCGGTCCCGGCGTGATGGTCTGCTATTATAAAAATCCCGGGGCAACTGCCGAGGTTCTGGACGATGACGGCTGGCTTTACACCGGGGACATGGCGCAGATGGACGCGGACGGCTTCATCTATCTTGTGGACCGCAAAAAGGATGTGATTATCACTGGCGGCGAGAACATCTACCCCGTGCAGATTGAGGATTTCCTGCGCAAAATGGAGGCAGTCAAGGATGTGGCTGTAATCGGGCTGGCAGACAAACGTCTTGGCGAGATTGCCGCCGCCGTCATCGAGCTTAAGGACGGATATTCCTGCACTGAGGATGACGTGAACGAATTCTGTCAGGAGCTTCCGAAGTACAAGCGTCCAAGAAAAATAATTTTTGCGTCTGTACCGCGCAATCCAACCGGCAAAATCGAGAAGCCGAAACTGCGCGAAATTTACCGCACAGAAGATCCGTTTGCCGCAATGCGCAGCGACCGCTGATGATTTTGCGGACACGAAAAAAATTGGGTTGTCTTAACTTGATTAGATGATTATAATAAAAATAATTGTACAAATGCGAGGTGAATATTTATGGAAAGAATGCAATGTGACCAGTGCGGTCATGTTTACGACAAGGATGAGGGAGATCCTAAAAATAATGTCGCTCCTGGCACCGCATGGGCTGATGTTCCGGCCGACTATAAATGCCCGGATTGTGGCGCACCAAAGGATGCCTTTATAGTTGAATAATTTTTCCGTAAAATCCGTTGCATCGCAGCGGATTTTTTTTGCCCTGATTTAAAGACAGAAAATCCGCCTTGCCGCAATTATCATAGAACGAACGCGCCTAGAAAAAGCCCGCGATAAAGCACCAGATTAGAACGAGCACTAAAATCATTTTGATTCCAGTGCCCGCAAGAAATCCCGCGAACGCGCCAAGCCCCGCGCGCAGAACGCCGTCAGAATTCCCGTGATTGTGAATCAGCTCGCCGATGACCGCGCCTAAAAACGGCCCCAGAATTATCCCCACGGGACCGATGAAAAATCCCGCAATCAGTCCGATTGTTGAGCCTGTTGTTGCGGATTTGCTTCCCCCGAACTTTTTTGTCATTGCCACAGGCAGAATGTTGTCCAGCACAGAGACCAGAACCGCCGCAATCCCGGTGATTATGAGCGTTGCCACAGAAATATCGCAGTATTCTGAGAAATATGCGGCAAGAAGCCCGAGCCATGCAAGAGGTGCGCCCGGCAGAACCGGCACAAAAGTTCCCGCGAAGCCTGCCGCAAGAAGAACGCCCGCCGCAATAGCAAGAAATAAACTCATAATGCGTATTCTACATAAAAAATCGGTTTGAGCAAGGCTTGTGCCATCGGATTTTCCTGCTATTTACCATTCTTGAAAATCGCTGTAAAATTATCAGGCTTTTAGATTTGACAGATGAGGATGATATGAGGCAGCTGATGTTGGGAAATGCCGCCGCTGCGCGCGGTCTGTTCGAGGCGGGATGCGAATTTATCTCAAGTTATCCCGGAACTCCGAGCACAGAGATTACGGAGGAGGCAGCGAAATTCAAGGAGATTTACTGCGAGTGGGCGCCGAATGAGAAAGTCGCGCTGGAGTCGGCGTTCGGGGCGTGTATTGCCGGCCGTCGCGCTTTCTGCGGAATGAAGCACGTTGGCCTGAACGTCGCCGCCGACCCGCTTTTTACGATGAGCTACACGGGCGTGAACGCCGGGCTTGTGATTGGCGTTGCGGATGACCCGGGAATGCACTCCAGTCAGAATGAGCAGGACAGCCGTCATCATGCGATAGCATCAAAAATCCCGATGATAGAGCCTTGCGATTCGGATGAGGCCCGCAGATTCGCGGCACTTGCCTTTGAAATCAGCGAGAAATTCGATACTCCGGTTTTGTACAAGATGTGCACCAGAATCGCGCACAGCCAGAGCGTCACCGAGCCTGCTGAGCGTGCCGTTCCCGCCCGAAAATCCTACGAGAAAAATATCCGGAAATATGTGATGACCCCCGCGAACGCGATCCGCCGCCACCCGTTTGTCGAGCAGCGTATGTGCGATTTGGAGGAGTGGAGCCAGACGAGCGGAATCAACAGAATTGAGACGGGCCGCTGCCCGGATAATTTAATGCTCCTTGGCGTTCCCGCCGGAAAAATCGGGATAATAACGTCATCCACAAGCTACCAGTATGTTAAGGAAGTTTTTGGGGACAGCGTGAGCATCCTTAAACTTGGGATGGTGAACCCGCTTCCCGCCGGGACAATCCGCAAATTTTCTGACGGATTGGAAAAACTTGTGGTTGTGGAGGAGCTTGACCCGATTATCGAGCGGTTCGTGCGCGCGCTCAATCTTGGCTGCGAGGTTCTTGGCAAGAATATTCTGCCGCTCTGCGGAGAATTCAGCCAGAATATCATTGCGGAGGCGTTCGGCAAGGAAATCCGCCGCGGGAAAAAGCTTGATGTGGAAATTCCTGTGCGTCCGCCGATTATGTGCGCGGGCTGCCCGCACCGCGGAATTTTTTACGCGCTTGGCAAGCTGAAAGTCACGGTTTTCGGCGATATTGGCTGCTACACGCTTGGAAGCGCGGCTCCGCTTTCTGCGATGGACGTGACGCTCTGCATGGGCGCGTCGTTCAGCGGACTTCACGGCTGGAACAAAGCGGGCGGCGAGGAGAACGAGAGAAAATCCGTTGCGGTGATTGGCGACTCGACTTTCATGCACTCGGGGATGACCGGGCTTGCGAGCATCGCGTACAATCAGTCGAATTCAACGGTGATTGTTCTGGACAATTCCATCACCGGGATGACGGGCCATCAGCAGAATCCTACGACGGGAAAAAATCTTTACGGAGAGCCTGCCGGCCGCGTGGATTTGGAGGCGCTTTCCCGCGCGATGGGAATAAGCCGGGTGCGCGTGGTTGACCCGTATAATATCGCGGAGTGCGAGAATGCCGTGCGCGAGGAGCTTGATGCACCCGGGCCAAGTGTGATTATCAGCCGGAGACCGTGCGTTCTGCTCAAAGAGGTGCGGAGCAATCCGCCTTTGAAAGTTGACGCGGACAAATGCCGGGGTTGCAGAATGTGCATGAAAATCGGCTGCCCTGCAATCAGTATGCGCGATAACAAGGCAGAGATTGATTCCACGCTGTGCGTCGGCTGCGCAGTGTGCCCGCAGATGTGCAAATTCGGAGCGTTATGAGATTATGAGCGTTAGAAATATAATGATTGTCGGCGTTGGCGGTCAGGGCGCGTTGCTCGCGTCAAAAACTTTGGGGCAGGTTCTGCTTGACGCGGGCTTTGACGTGAAAGTGAGCGAGGTTCACGGAATGAGTCAGCGCGGCGGGTCAGTCGTCACTTATGTGCGCTATGGCGAGAAAGTTTTCTCACCGATTGTTGACAAGGGCGAGGCCGATTTCATCGTCTCGTTCGAGTGCCTTGAATCCGCGAGGTACACAGAATATCTGCGGCCGGACGGTCAGATTATTATGAGTACCCAGATGATTGACCCAATGCCCGTGATTACAGGCGCGGCGGAATACCCGGAGAATCTTGTGGAGCGGATGACTTCTGCCGGCATAAAAGTTGACGCGGTTGACTGCCTTGCGCTTGCGGAAAAGGCTGGCACAAGCCGTGCGGTGAACATCGTGCTGATGGGAAGGCTCTCAAAATACCTGGACTTTCCGGAGAGCGCATGGCTTTCTGCCATTGAGAGGCTTGTGAAGCCGCAGTTTCTGGAGATGAACAAAAAAGCGTTTCTCCTGGGGCGCGGCGAATAAAATCCGGGGGAAAGAAGGGAAATCGCGCGGATTTTCCCGACCTGGTTTTTCAATCCGCTGGTTTTTGCCTTTATTGTCTAAATTATCGTTTATTTGTATAATGAGCTATTGTTTTGAATGGAGTTTTCTTATGGAAGAGATTCTTGAATTACTGCGACAGAACGCACGGCTTTCGGTGGAAGACATTGCCGCGATGACAAAAAAAACATCGGACGAGGTTCGCTCAATCATCAGAAAACTGGAGGATGACGGGGTTATTCTGAAGTACGCCGCCATCATCAATCCCGAGAAATCAAAGGCATCAAAAGACAAGGTTGTCGCGGAGATTCAGATTCAGGTGTCTCCGCAGCGTGAGCACGGTTTTGACGCGATTGCGGACCGCATTTACAGATTCCCGCAGGTAAAATCGCTTTATCTTATGAGCGGAGGCTACGACCTTAAAGTGCTGATTGAGGGCGACAATCTTAAAGAGGTGGCGCTTTTTGTGAGCGAGAAACTTTCCACGCTTGATGGTGTGCGCTCGACCAAAACGAATTTTGTGCTAAAAACTTACAAAGAGAACGATATTGTTTATGTAGAGGACGAGCGCGACCGCCGCGAATCCCTGCAATCTTAGGAAGGTGACGGACGATGAACACGCGCGAGGACAGATTTTCTTCAAAAATGCTTTCGATTCCGCCATCAGGAATCCGCAAGTTTTTTGAGCTTTGCATCGGGCATGATGACATAATCTCTCTTGGGGTGGGCGAGCCTGATTTTCCCACGCCGTGGGTTGTGCGCGAGGAGGCGTTCTATCATCTGGAGAAAGGCCACACATCCTATACCTCAAACTGGGGATTGATTGAGCTGCGCGATGAAGTGAGCAGGTATCTTGAGCGGTACAATCTTTTTTATGACCCGGAGACCGAGATTCTGCCGACTGTGGGCGCGTCCCAGGGGCTGGATTTGGTTCTGCGCGCCATTCTGAACCCCGGCGACGAGCTGATTGTCTGCGAGCCGTGCTATGTGAGCTATCAGCCGCTTGCAGATTTGTGCGATGCCAAGATAATCCATCTGGACACGAGCAAGACGGGTCTTTATCCCACTGCAAGGGCGATTGAGGCGGCCTGCACCGAAAAAACAAAAGCCGTGATGTTCTGCTCGCCGAGCAATCCCACGGGGCGCATTATTCCTGCGGAAGAACTTGAGAAAATCGCCGAGGTTGTGAGAAATCACAAAATCTGGTGTCTTAGCGATGAGATTTACTGCGAGCTTTTGTACGACGGTCACAAGCACGTTTCTGTTGGCTCGTTCCCCGGAATGAAGGACTATGCGGTTATTTTCAACGGATTCTCAAAATCTTTTGCGATGACCGGCTGGAGAATCGGTTATATTGCCGCGCCGCACGAGCTTTTGGTGCAGTGCTGCAAACTTCACAGTTATAACGCAATCTGCCCGCCAATTTTCAGCCAGTACGCCGCCGCGGAAGGACTGCGGAACGGCTGGGACGAGGTGGAGCGGATGCGCGTCAGTTACCAGCAGAGACGGAATCTGATGCACAAGGCGTTCATAGAAATGGGATTGCCCTGCGCGGAGCCCGAGGGCGCGTTCTATATGTTCCCCGATATTCGTTCTACGGGAATGACGAGCGAGGAATTCGCCACAAAACTTATACAGAAGCATAATGTTGCCGTTGTTCCGGGAAATGTTTTCGGAGAGGCCGGCGAAGGATTCATCCGCTGCTGCTACGCTACTTCTGTTGATAAAATAAAAATTGCGCTGGAAAGAATTGGCCAGATGGTGAGGGAGGCAAGATAATCCGGGCGGAATTTGACAGTCAGCCCTGTCTGCGTTTTTGCGGAGCACTTAAAATCACGGGAGGAAGATGGGGACTCCGGGCTGCGTCAGTTTTATATTTTAAGGAGAGGAATTGAGGACCGCGGCGCGGTTTTCAGAGATTAGCAATGATTTATTCACTTTTAATCACCATCATCGTTCTTGCTCTTTCTGTGGTGCTGATTATGACAGTAATGAGCGTGAGAAGAAAAGTCGGGAAAAGCGGAGCGCGTCAGAAAATCCAGAAAAAAGGCAAGAATGTCGCGCTTAAAGAGGCGCAGAAAAAACTTGCGCGTGACCCCAAAAACGTGACTGCCCTCAGAATTGTCGGGGAACTGTATTACGAGGACAAGGACTGGGAAAAGACGCTGGCAGCATACAAGACGCTCTATGATCTTTCTTCCTCAAATCTGGACATTGACATTGCGAAGGCAACGCTCAGGATGGGAGAGGCAGCGTTCAACCTTGGGAACATGGAGGAGGCTGTCGCATCGCTTGTCACATCAGTGAAACGTGCCCCGGAAAGTTTTGAGTGCAATTTTTATCTTGGCAGGGCGCTGTGCAATATCGGCGAGTTTGACAAGGCGTGCGCGTGTCTTAGAAAAGCAAAGGCACTGTCTCCGGAAAACACGGAGGTGAACGGAGTGCTTGGCATCTGTCTTTTCAAGGCAAAAAAATATAAAGATGCGCTTCCGTTCCTGCGCCAAGCAGTTGAGGAGAAACCCGGCGACAAGGAGCTTATGTTCAGCATGGCAATATCCATGACAGAGTGCGGACTTGGAGACAAAGCCCTCAAACTGTTCATGCACCTGCGCCCGGACCCGCAGTTCGGCGCGGAATCATGTCTGGAGGCCGGCAAACTTCACGAGCGCATAAAAGACTACAACTCCGCGGTTCAGGACTATGAGATTGCGCAGAAGCTGGAGAACGTTCCCGAGCAGACCGCGCTCCAGATAAAATACCGCTACGCGCTCACCTGCATAGCCATGAGCGATATTTCAAAAGGTTTCGCGCTTTTGAAGCAGATTCAGGCGCAGAAAGCGGGCTACAAGGATGTTGACACGCTGATTGCCCGCTATTCCGAGCTGAACCAGAACAAGAATCTGCAAATATATCTTATGTCCGGCACAAGCGATTTCTGCACCCTTTGCCGCAAATTCATCGCCGTCTATCATAAAGATAATTTTGTTAAGATTGAGGATGTCACCGTCATGTCCGACTGCGTTGAGATTATCTGCGATGTTGAGAATCCCAAGTGGGAGGCAAAGCAGCTCTTCCGTTTTTACAGGACGCAGAACGTTGTGGGCGACCTTCAAATCCGCGAATTCCACGCCAAGCTCCGCGATGCAAAATGCGATACCGGCTACTGTGTCTCTATGGGCAATTTCTCTGACAGCGCGCATAAATATGTTGACGGCCGCCCTGTGGATTTCATAGAAAAAGACGAGCTTATAAAACTGCTGAAAAAAATCAGCGTGTGATAGTCCGCGGTTATGAATATCTGCCTTTTTTTGCCGGAAGAAATCGGAATGCCGCTCGCGCTCAAAGACTACAGGGCGGAGCACATCCTGAAAATCCTGCATAAAAAAACTGGCGATGCTTTTACCGCCGGGATTGTGGACGGCGCGTCCGGCACCGCAAAAATCACCGGAATAACAGACGATGGCATTTTTTTTGATTTCACTGCCAGCGGTGACGGAAAGCCGCTTTATCCGCTCAAAATGATTGTCGGCTTTCCGCGGCCAATCCAGCTAAAAAGGCTTCTTCGCGATGTAGCCGCTCTTGGTGTCTGCGAGGTTCATCTTACCGGCACGGAGCTTGGCGAGAAATCTTACATGCAGTCCACCTTGCTAGAAAAAGGAAATGCATATAAAATGCTTTTTGACGGGACTGTGCAGGCGGGCGGCACAAAAATCCCCGGGATTTTCCTGCACAAGACGCTTTCGCAGTGCGTTTCTGCGGTCTGCGGGTCAAGGCAGGAAAATCAGGCGGATTTCTCAGCCCCGGCCGCGGAAAAAATTCTTCTTGCGCTGGACAACGTGAGGCCGTCGCTGAGTCTTGGAGATGCGCTCGGACGTTTTCACGGCAATTTGCTTTCGCGTGGCGTTGTCGCCGCAATCGGGAGCGAGCGCGGCTGGACAGACAAGGAGCGCGATTTTCTTACGCAGAGCGGTTTTGCGCTGTGCTCGATGGGCTGCCGCATAATGCGGACAGAGACCGCCGCAACAGTCGCAGGCGCGATAATCCTTAATGAGATGGGTGTGATGGGAAATGACGAACGACAGAATTAAAGAAATCCTGCTGGACATAGAGCCAAGTGAGCTTGATTTTACGGTGACTCAGACCGGGAAAGAAAGCAAGCGCGTGAACGGTTTTTATAATCCCGAAACTCACGAGATTTTCATCCACAATCTGAATTTAAAGACAGACAACATGATTGTTTACACCGCCGTCCACGAGTACACCCACCATCTGATTACAGCGGAGCGTCAGAGCGCGAATCCCGCGTACATGAGCCGAAGCAAGGTGCACACTCAGGAATTCTGGGCAAAATTCGGCGCGTTGATAAAAAAGGCGGAGGAAAAAGGATATTATTCCATCGGATGGCAGGAAAATCCCGAGCTTAAGACGCTCACCGAGGACATCAAACTGAATTATCTGGCAAAAAACGGCGAGCTGATGCAGGAATTCGGGAAAAAACTTGCCCGCGCGTTTGATTTGTGCCGCGAGGCGGACATCCGCTATGAGGATTATATTGACCGGGTTCTGTGCCTTCCGCGCAACACCGCCAAGGACATCCGCAAGGTTGCCGCTGTGGAGATAAATCCCGCCATTGGCTTTGACAACATGAAAGTCGTGGCATCGGTGAAAAAAAAGGACGAGCGCGCGCAGGTTGAGGAGGATTTTCTGGAGGGCGGAAAAAGCCCCGCCACCGTCCGTGAGCTTATGAAGCAGAGGTCGGCAATCGCCAGAAATGACGACCCAAAAATCAGACTGGAGAAAGAGAAAGTCCGGCTGGAAAAGACGATTGCCCAGCTGACCCAACGCCTTGAATATGTGGAGGAAAGCCTTGCGAATATGTAGTGAGAATCGGGTGTTAAAAAATGCGCTGACTGCCGCCATCCTTGTGATTTTCAATTCTTTTTGTTTCGCGCAGATGGTCGAGATGCCAAAAATGCCGGAAGTTCCGTCCATGCCGTCAATTTCTGCGGACGGAAGTTTTTACCGCCCGTCTTCGCCGGTTGCCCCGCGCGCGCCGTCTGCTCCCGCGCAGACCGCAGAGCCATCCGCGCAGGGCGATTCCAAAACCGCGGATGAGAAAAAAAATCTGACGCTCGCGCAGTCGCTGGACAATCAGAGCCTGCTTGACACGCTTACCGGCGGCACAACGCTCACCGCCGCAGACATCTCTGATTTGTATGACTCGGGACTTTTCTCAACTGTCTCGTCACTCACAGGCACGTCCTCGGCGGCAAATCTTCTGGAGCGCACGCTTTTGCAGCTGAACGCGCTCAAAGACAGCCAGCAGAACGTTCCGCCGGAGCAGAAAGTTGAGCTGCGCCAGATTCAGGCGGATGCCCAGACTTTCAGACAGCGTGAGCCGTCAATCCTGCGTTTTAAAATCAACGGCTACAGCATCACTGATTCTCTTACCGCGACTTTTTTCAGCGAGCCTGAGGCAGACGGAAGTTTTCTTCTTACCGGCGACCGCCGCTACTATGTGAATCAGGTTCCGCTCACAGAGACATTCTATATGCTTTTTAAAACTGTCAGCTCCGCAGGCTCAGCCGTGTCCTACAACGTGCAGACATCCGTGGTGCAGGATTACAAAAACGAGAATTCGTTTTTATACCGGCTTGCCGGTGCAGAGAATCTTACCGCAGAGAAAACCGGAAATCTTGTCGTAATGCATTTTGAGCAGGATGACCTTAAAGTCGAGATTCTGCTGGACATCGACAAAAAGTAGAGCCGCTGTGCCCGAATGGAAAATGATATGATTGATAAAACCGATATTCTTGCCCGAGGTCTTGCAGAATGCTCAATTCCACAGGAGCGCATTGACTCGTTGGCGCAAAAAATGGAGTCGTACATCAGCGAGATTGTCCTTTTTAACTCCGCGTATAATCTTACTAACACCAGCGAGCACGACGCGCTTGTTACGCGCCACATCCTTGATTCGCTTGCGGCGTACAAAGAAATCAGAGAATATGCGGATTGTTTCGGCCCGTCCTGCGTGATTGCCGATATTGGCAGCGGCGGCGGATTGCCCGGCATTCCTCTTGCGGCCGCTTTCCTTGATGATTCCGGCGTGCGTTTTGAGCTTATCGAGCGCATGGAAAAACGCTGCGCTTTTCTGGAGAACTGCGCGGCAATCCTGGGGCTTGGGAATGTCGTGGTGCGCAAAACCGATGCCCAGAAAATCCCCGCAAAATCTTATGATTTGGTGACTTTCCGCGCTTTCCGTCCGCTTGATGAGAATATGGCGCGGGTTCTTCTTGGAATTGTGCGCGACGGCGGAATTCTGTGCGCTTACAAGGCAAGGCCAGAGAATATCCGCGCGGAGATGTCGGCAATCAAAAATCTTGTTCCTGAGTACGAGGTTGTGCCGCTCGCAGTGCCCGGGCTTGAGGACTCGCAGAGAAATCTGGTTGTGATAAAAAAACAGTGAGGTGATGCTATGGAATTCCCGATTCTTGGCAGGAAAGAGAAAGACAGGACTCCCGCGCAGGTTGTTGTGCAGGATGTGGTTAGGGTTAAGAAAGGCGAGCGCGTGCTGATTGTCGCGAACCCCGCCACGAACGAGATTGCGCAGGATTTGTATTCCGCAAGCTGCAATGCGGGCGCTCTCACAACGCTGATGTTCCAGCAGGACAAGACCAGTTTTGATAACGCCAACCCGGAAGTTCTGGCGGCAATCGGCACGGAGCCTGATGTCTGCTTCTCCATCTCGAACATCAAACTTGGCAAGGACCCGGTGGCGGCGGCCAAGCCCTACAAAACAGAGGGCGGTCAGAAATTCTCGCACATTTTTGATTACCTGCTTGACGGCAAAAAAACAATGCGCGGAGTGTGGACGCCGGGAATCACGGCGGATATGATGAGCCGCACCGCTCTCATAGACTACAAGGAGCTGCAGGAGCGGTGCGTGACGCTCGGGAAGATTTTTGAGGGCGCGGTCAGTGTGCGCGTCACTGCGCCCGGCGGAACGAATCTGCTTGTTCCGGTGAACGGCAGGTCTCTTCTTTTTGATGACGGCGATTTCTCAAAGCCCGGCACCGGCGGAAACATCCCCGCGGGCGAGGTTTTCATCAGTCCTGTCGTCGGCGGAAGCCAGATTAAGGACGCGCAGGGAAACGCGCTTGAGCAGCAGTGCGACGGCTGCGAGGGCGTGATTGTTTATGACGGCTCGATGACGTTTTTTGACGGCGACTCAATCATCGACACGCCGATTACGTGCACTGTCCAGAAAGGCTTTGTCACTGATATTTCCGGCGGCGCGGAGGCAAAACGGCTTTTAAAGACGATTAGCGAGGCCGAGTCCCGCGCAATATCATACGAGAAAGACGGGAAACTCGCTGAGGGGCAGGGCGCGGTCTACAAAAAAAATGCCCGCAACATCGGGGAGCTTGGAATCGGGCTGAACCCGGCCGCGAGCATCACAGGAAATATGCTGGAGGATGAGAAAGCCTTCCACACCTGCCATTTTGCCATCGGCGAGAATTATGACAACGATGCTCCAAGCCTGATTCATCTGGACGGAGTGGTCCGCGATCCTACAATCATCCTGAATTATGCGGACGGAACGACCCGCACGATTTTGCAGGACGGCGCTCTGACAATATAGCGTCACAGGAGGATAAAATGAGGCATTCAGCAAAAATAATTTTCGGATTCTCATGCTCGCTCTTTTTTCTTGCTTTCAGCGCGTGCGCAAGGCAAAAAAAATCCGCTGAGAATCCGGCGCAGCAGGAGACTCAGAAAGTCAATCCCGAGATTGAGAAGCTTGGCCGTGTTCTTTTTTCCATGACCGACCGCTGCAAGGATGCGGTCACGAACGGCGACCCGGAGGATTTTCTTGCTGATTTGCACCGTGTGCTTGACGAGCAGGCGGATTTTCGCACGGATGACCTGCCGCTTTATTTTTTGATAGACAAGAAGCACAGTGTGCCCGCGGAATACGAGCCAAAAGATTTGATTGCCGTCAAATCCAACGATTTATGGAATGTAAGCCGCAATGACCTTTCTCTGCGGCCCGAAGCATACCGCGCGCTAGAGAAACTTTCCGCCGCCGCCCTTGAAGACGGAATAAAACTGCTTGTCAGCTCAACTTACCGCTCCTACGAATATCAGGCGGGACTTTTCAACCGCTATGTGGCGCAGGACGGACTCGCCCTTGCCGAGCGTTACAGCGCGCGTCCCGGAACCAGCCAGCATCAGCTTGGATGCGCGGTGGACTTCGGCTCAGTCACAGATGACTGGGCGGACACAAAAATGGGAAAGTGGGTTTACGACAACGCCGCCGACTACGGCTGGTCACTCAGTTTTCCAAAAGAATATGAGGATGTGACCGGCTATATATGGGAATGCTGGCATTTCCGCTACATCGGGCGGGCGGCGTGCCAGTTCCAGAAAAAATGGTTCTCCGATGTCCAGCAGTTCATGCTTGAATTCATCGATGCGTGGTGCAAAGAATGAGCGCGCGGATTGAAAGACTTGATGTCAGGCTCATCGCCCTTGATTTGGACGACACTCTCCTGAATGACAACCGCGAGATTACGCCCATGACCGTCGATGCCCTGCGTGAGTGTGCCGAGCGCGGAATTTATGTCGTACTGTGCTCCGGGCGTGCCGAGGACGCGATTCTGCCGTTCGTCAGGACGCTGGAGATTGCCGGGAAAGAATCCGGGCGTTTTATCATCGCCATAAACGGCTGCTCAATTTTTGATTTGCACACCCGCACCCAGATTTTCTGCCGCAAAGTCGCGCCGGATATTCTTCTTCGCGCGAATCAGATTGCGGAGGCGCACGGGCTTAGAAGCGAGGTCTACACTCCCGACACAATTTACTACCGCGAGGAGACCAAGTGGACAAAACTCGATGTGGATTTATGCGGACTCAAAGGCCGCAGGATTGAAAATTACGAGGATTTTCTTGGCCATGGCTTCACAAAAATGCTGGTTCCGGGCGAGCCATCAGAGCTTCTGAGTCTCCAGAAAATTCTCCGCGATGAATTCAAAGACCGCGCGGTGATTTTCACGAGCAAGCCGTATTTTCTGGAGATTCTTCCGCCTGAATGTGGCAAAGGCGAGGCTGTCGCGTGGCTTGCCGCGCACATCGGCATTCCAGTTTCCGTGACAATGGGTTTTGGCGACAGCATGAACGATGAGAGCCTGATTCGCATGGCAGGCTACGGCGTGGCGATGCGCAACGGTCTTGCAGAGATAAAACGAATCGCGGATTTTGTGACCGAGAATGACAACAACCATGACGGTGTCGGCGATTTTCTGCGCGCTCATGTGCTTTAATCCGCCGAATTCTGATTCATGCCGCCCGGAAATAAAAAAAGCCCATCATCTGATGAGCCTTCTGTTTGAGACTGACACGATTCGAACGTGCGACCCCCACCTCCGCAGGGTGGTGCTCTAATCCAGCTGAGCTACAATCTCATTCTTTGCAGGGAACTGCTAGGGCAGTAAACTGCTTTCTCGGAAGCGACAGGAGTTGAACCTGCCCACCCCTTTCGGAAGTGACGGATTAGCAATCCGTTGTATTACCGCTCTACCACGCTTCCAGAATAGCGGAGCGAGAGGGATTCGAACCCCCGGACCCGTGAAGATCAACGGTTTTCAAGACCGCCCCAGTACGACCGCTTTGGTATCGCTCCAATAGTAAAGTAACTCTATAGGTTTTATCATCTTGTGTCAAGCGTCACAGGAAAAGTTTTTGATTTTTTCAATAAAAGACGCGCAAATCATCCATAATTTTCCTGAAAAATGCGGTTTAGAACTTGACTTTATCACAAAGCATTTTTAAATTGACTGTAAGAGGTTTTTATGAAAAGGTTGTACTTGTTTTTGGGCTCGCTTCTTGCCGCGCTTGGTCTGCTAATCATCATTTTTCCTGCTTTCTGGGTTAAAGTTGTAGTGATTCTTCTGGGGCTTGGAATGATTGCCTATGGAATTTACGGTCTGAGGGTCACAAAGGCGGTTTTTGATGACACGATTTTTGAGCGGACAATCCTCATAAAAAGTGTGGCGGGCATTGTTGTCGGACTCCTCTCCGTGATTTTCCCGCTTGCGTTCAGCGGAACGGTCTGGACTATCATCATCTGGATTCTGATAATCTCGCTGATTCTTTCGGCAGTCCTGGGATTTTACGCCGCGTCGCTGCTAAAAGACACCGGAATTGACCGCAAGGACTATTTTCTTGAGAATCTCTTTCTGCTTGTGGCGGCGGTCGTACTAATTCTCATCTCGCCCAAGCAGCTTGGAATCGCGATTGTGCGCATAATCGGAATCGCGGTCATGGTGATTGGCGGCGCTCTCATCCTTGTTGATGTAACGTCAAAAAAAGAGAGCGGCGATGCACCGGCTGAGGTGAAGGACAAAGGCGAGTAATCGCAAGAATTGAAAGTCATCACGATTTAATGTAGTATAGTAAGGAACATCTGCGAGGGTGTTCCTTATTTTTTGTTGGAGAGGTTGCTATGGCTCATTGTGTGGTTCCCGAGGCAGAGGAGATTCTTGATAAGGAGTACGCGGTTTTGGACAAGGGATTTGTCCGCTTGGTCGATTATTATGGCGGAGACCAGCGGATTGTTCAGTCTGCTCGTGTGTCTTACGGCGCGGGAACAAAAAGCGTGAGTCAGGACGGCGCGCTGATTGATTACCTGCTGCGCCATCAGCATACATCTCCGTTCGAGCAGGTTGTGATGACCTTCCACCTTAAAATGCCGATTTTTGTGGCTCGGCAGTGGGTGCGCCATCGTACCGGCCGCATGAACGAGGTCTCGGGCCGCTATTCCATCATGAAAGATGAGTTCTATGTGCCCGAGCCGGAAAAAGTCGCCCCGCAGAGCAAGGACAACAAGCAGGGCAGGGATGACGAGGCCTTTGACAGGAAGACATCGGAGAAAATCATCAGCCAGATGGAGGCATCCCAGAAAGAAGCCTATGAGAATTACAGCCGGCTGATAGATTCGGGGCTTGCCCGCGAGATTGCCCGCATAAATCTTCCGCTCTCGCTGTACACCGAATTTTACTGGGAGATGGACTTGCACAATCTTTTTCATTTTCTGAAACTGCGATTGGACAGCCACGCCCAGTATGAAATCCGCGTGTATGCGCAGGTGATTCTGGAGATGTGCAGGAAAGTCGCTCCGATGGCAACCGAAAGTTTTGTGAATCACATGAACGATGGCGTGACTTTCAGCGGCGAGGAGATGGCCGCCCTTCGCGCGGTGCTTGACGGCAAGGAAAATCCGCTGGAAGGCAAGAAAAAAGAGCGTTTTGAAGAGAAAATCAGAAGCGGAATTCAACTGTAGGTGCAATATGAAAAGAAAATCAATCCGTTTGTTCGCGCTGACTTCCCTTGTTTTCCTTGGGATTTTTATGGGCTGCTCCGACAAGGTAATCGGATATTCGGTGGTGCTCTGGAACATTCCCGAGCAGGGAATCCGGGCGGGCGAGGTTCTTCCGGTCTACATAAAATCAAACATCTCGCACGTGTACATTGTGGGCAGAGCCGACGGCGAGAAAATCGAGATTCCGCTCTGGCAGATGACCGACCCTGTGCGGAAAAACCGCATAAAAAACGAGGCCGCGCTTTATCAGGAATATGCGGGCACTTATGCGTCCGTAAAAACTGACGGACTTCCGTGCCGTGCCGAGGCGGTGAACACTTCGCGGCAGGTCTACCGTCTTCGCAAAGGCGAGGTAATCAAAATCCTTTACCGCGGGGATGGCCAGGCTCCAATGACCGGCGGGCAGCCTCTGGAAGGCGAATGGTATAAAATCCTCACGGATGACGGGACTCAGGGCTGGTGCTTTTCGTACAATCTGAGTTTGTATCAGGTTGATGATGACGGCCTTGCGGTTGACGAAAATGCCGTTGTCGCGGAGGATGATTCCGACGAGCGTTGGGCCGCAATTGCCGCGAGCGTCTGGTATCCCGAGGAATTCAAGGCGATGGTTGACGGCGGCGACATTGACCTTGCGCGGCTTCATCCGTCCTACCGCTTCATTGTGGATTTGGACGGCAAAAAAGTCTCGCTGAACACAAGCGCAATCCACGAGTCATGGGATTTTGCCGGATACACAAAAACTGACGAGCGCGAGTATTCGCTCAAAGGCATTCCGCTTAGAATCACGTACAGAAATCCGCAGTATATTGTCCTGCGCTACACGGATTCAAGCGGAAAACCTCAGGATTTGAATTTTGTCACCTTGAGCGTCAATCTGAATGAGATTGTGAATGCCGAGCGTCAGCGCAGAAATCAGGCGTACAGGCGCATTGCCGCGCAGGGAAAATACAGCGCGTCAAGTTACGGGACGCTCACTTTCAATGAGGACGGAACGTTCCGATGGACTGGCTTCAAGCTTCTTGTGCCGTCCGTCATCAGCGCGAGCGCGAAAAACGCCGGAACCGCCTCAATAAAGTATTCGCTGGCAAAATCGCTCCAGTCATCATACGACGGCGTTCTTACGCTCAAATTTGACGGCGCGGCTGACGAGGTGAATTTTCTTTATAAACTGGAGGACGGCGGACTTCGCATGGAGGATGCCTCAACCGCGGCTTTCAGGGGAAATCTGCTGACTGCACGCGGCGCGGAGCATACAATCATTTATTTTACCAAGTAATTATCAGGATTTTACATGGCTTTCGTACAGTTTTCCCAGGTCTCCCTTGCGTTCGGCGACCGGGATATTTTAAAAAACGTCACAGTGAATTTGCAGACCGGCTCAAAAGTCGCGCTTACCGGTGCGAACGGGGCCGGAAAATCCACGCTCATAAAAGTTCTTGCCGGGATTATCCCGCCGGACAGCGGAAGCCGTGCCGTCCAGAAAGGCTGCCGAATATCGTATCTTCCGCAGAGCGGCTTGACCCATCAGGGCTGCACGCTCAAAGAGGAGGCGGACAAGGCTTTTGAGTTCGGGTATGAGATTCAGAATCAGATTGATATGATTGGCGAGCGTCTTGCCGCACAGCAGGGCAACACATCCGCGCTTGTTGCGCAGCAGGCCGAGCTGATTCAAAAACTGGAGGACAGCGGATGGTACAGGCGCGAGGCCGCCGCAGAGACCGTTTTGCTTGGTCTTGGGTTCTCACGCGCGGATTTCAGCCGCAAAACCGAGGAATTTTCCGGCGGCTGGCAGATGCGGATTGCGCTGGCAAAGGCTCTGATGCAGGGGCCGGACATCCTTCTTCTTGACGAGCCGACCAATTACCTTGACATTGAGGCGCGAAGCTGGCTTGAATCCTTTTTGCAGAATTTCCGCGGCGGATTCCTGCTTGTGAGCCACGACCGCTATTTTCTTGATGTGACCATCAACGAAGTCTACGAGCTTTTTAACGGCGATTTGCGACGCTATCCGGGCAATTTCACTCATTACGAGAAAGTGCGTGAAATCGAGCTGAAAACTTTGATTTCTGAGTATGAGCAGCAGCAACAGGAGATTAACAAACTGGAGGATTTTATCCGCCGGTTCGGGTACAAAGCCACAAAAGCGGCGCAGGCGCAGGAATATCAGAAAAAACTTGAGAAAATGAAGCGGATTGAAATCCCGGAGTCTCTGAAAAAGATTCGTTTCAGTTTTCCGCCCGCACCGCACAGCGGACGGCTTGTGCTCCGGCTGCGCAATATCTGCAAAAGTTATGACGGTCGCAGAAATGTGCTTGATAATCTGGAGCTTACTCTGGAAAGCGGCGAGCGTCTTGTCGTTGCGGGGCGCAACGGCGCGGGAAAATCCACGCTGCTCAGAATTATTGCGGGCGAGGACTCTGATTTTTCCGGCGAGATTGTGCCCGGCACCGGCGTAAAAATCGGGTATTTTTCGCAGGACAACGCCGAGAAAATCCGGGGAAGCGGGACAATCCTTGAGTATCTGGAAGCCCGCGCGCCTCTGGAGCTGATTCCCCGGCTGCGCGATATGCTTGGCGCGTTTTTGTTCCGCGGCGATGATGTCTACAAACCTCTTGATTTTCTGAGCGGCGGCGAGAAATCACGGATTGCCCTGCTGCAACTTCTGCTCAGCCCGGTCAATCTTCTGATTCTGGACGAGCCAACGAATCACCTTGACATTCACTCAAAAGACGTGCTGCTTTCCGCGCTCCGTGATTTTGGCGGCACGGTGGTTTTTGTGAGCCACGACCGCGGTTTCATCGAGCGGCTTGCCACCCGGGTTCTGGAACTGCGTCCCGGCGCATTCAGGCTTTTTCCCGGCGACTATGAGTTTTATATGGATCAGCTTGCCAAATTCGGTGATGCGGAGAATTCGCAAAAATCATCAGAAAAAAAGGATTTCAAAACCGATTTTTCTGACCCGCACTCCGGCTCAAAAAATCCTGCTGATGACGATGCGGGCATAAAATCGTCCGCAAAAAAATTATCCTGGGAAGAGCAGAAGCAGCGGGAATCAGCACGGCGCAAAATCGAGCGCGAGGTGAGGGCGCTGGAGGAGAAAATCGCGCGGCTGGAGGCAGAGAAAGCGGATTTGGAGCGGGAGATTGCCCTGCCGGAAGTTTACAGCAACGGCGAGAAGGCTCGTGCAGTCCAGCGCGACCTTGTGGCTGTCTCCGAAAAAATTGATGAGGCGACTTTGGAATGGGAGACGGCTGCCGGAAAACTGGAGGAGTTTTTATGAGCGCGCTCGAACCCGCCCTTTACCTTATTCCGGTTACTCTTGGCGAGACAGCAATAAATCAGGTTCTGCCGTCATACAATCACGATGTGATTTGCGGAATCAGGTATTTTATTGTTGAGAATGTCCGCTCGGCGCGGCGTTTCCTTAAAAAAGTTGACAAGGCGATTGATATTGACGCTCTTGTTTTTTATGAGCTGAACCGCCACACAGACCGCAATTTCATAGGCGCGTATCTTGAGCCGCTCAGAAACGGCGAGGCTGTCGGCATAATCTCTGAGGCGGGCTGCCCTGCCATCGCGGACCCCGGCGCGGATGTCGTTGCGATTGCGCAGTCTCTTGGGCTGAGGGTTGTGCCGCTTGTCGGGCCGTCGTCAATCCTC
Source organism: Treponema sp. (assembly GCA_022510865.1). Taxonomy (GTDB): domain Bacteria; phylum Spirochaetota; class Spirochaetia; order Treponematales; family Treponemataceae; genus Treponema_D. The sequence goes on along the minus strand of JAFLSQ010000012.1, from coordinate 18,310 downwards.
ATGGCTTTGATGGCAAGCGGATTCAACGGCCAGAGCTTCGCGTTCAACGGCTATCTTCCCGTTGAGGGCGCGCAGAGAATCAGGGCGGTGAAAAAACTTGAGGGCAAGGTTCAGAGCGAGAATCAGACCCAGATTTTCATTGAGACGCCGTACCGCAACACAAAAATGATTGAGACGCTGCTTTCTGCCCTCAGCCCCAGAACCAGGCTCTGCGTCGCGGCCGGCATAACCTGCGCCGAGGAATTCATCCGGACGCGGACTGTGGCGGACTGGAAAAAGTCAGAAATCCCGGATATTTCAAGAATTCCCGCGATTTTTCTGCTCGGCCGGTGATTTTGCGGCGGCTTTCTCCGCGAATCAGTGTGATAATCATCACTCTGATTTTTGGGCAATGCAGATCGAATTGATTTTTTGATGATTCCCGGTTATTCTGGGAAAAGCGTTTCAGGAGGATGCGTATGAAAGTTCTTTTGGTGAACGGAAGCCCGCGCGCGAACAGCAACACGCTTTTGGGGCTGCGCGAGATGGAGAAAATTTTTTGCGATCAGGGGATTGAAACTGAGATTTTCAGCATAGGCGGCAAGGATATCCGCGGCTGTATCGGCTGCGAGAAGTGCCGGGATTTGCACCGCTGCGTTTTTGATGATGCGGTGAACGAGTTCGCGCAGAAATTCGAGCAGGCGGACGGGCTTGTCATCGGCTCTCCAGTTTATTACAGCGCCCCGAACGCGACAGTCCAGGCGTTTTTGCAGCGTCTTTTTTACAGCTCGCATTTCTCAAAAACAATGAAAGTGGGCGCGGGCTTTGTGTGCGCCAGGCGAAGCGGAACGACCGCAAGCTTTGATGTCCTGAACAAATTCTTTACAATCAGCGGGATGGTCGTCGCGAGCAGTCAGTATTGGAACAACATTCACGGCGGTGCGGCTGGCGAGGCCGAGCAGGACGCGGAGGGAATGCAGACTCTGCGCGTTCTTGCCCGCAACATGAGTTTTCTAATCAAATCAATCGCGCTTGGAAAAGAAAAGTTCGGCCTTCCCGAGGCAGAGCCAAAGCATTTCTGGACAAATTTCATATAAAATTCTGATGGATTTCAGACCCTTGATTTTCTGCCCGCTCTTTTCATCCGATTTCTCTTTTCTTGCGCAAAGAAATTTGATAAACTTCAAATTATGGAAAACTCTGAGAACCAGAAATTCGATTATGTGATTGTTGGCGGCGGAACGGCAGGGCTTTCATCCGCTTTGTATGCTGCCCGTGGCGGACTTTCTGTCCTTGTGCTGGATTCTGCGGGCGCGGGCGGTCAGGCCTTGCAGATTACGGAGCTGGAGAATTATCCCGGAGTTTTTCCTGCGGTTGACGGCGTTGCTTTCATAATGAATATGCAGCATCAAGCTGAGCAGTTCGGCGCGCGGATAGTTCAGGCGGCCGTCTCCTCCATAGACAAGCAGGGCGATGTTTTTGTCGTGCGGACTGCAAAATCATCCTATGAGGCAAAATGTCTCTGCATTGCGACAGGCGCGGTTCACAGCACGCTTGGCGTTCCCGGCGAGAAAGAGCTGGCCGGGCGCGGTGTGTCTTACTGCGCAACCTGTGACGGCCCGTTTTTCCGCAATAAAAAAATTGTGGTTGTGGGCGGCGGCGACTCGGCGTGCAGCGAGGCGGTCTATCTTTCCGCGCTCTCCAAGGATGTCACAATCATCCACCGGCGCGATTCTTTCCGCGCTCAGCAGGCAGTCGTTGACAAAATGCTTGCTTGCGGCGTGAAGCCCGTTTTCGATGCGGTCGTGAAATCAATAAACGGCGGAAACAAAGTTGAGTCAGTCACTATTGAGAACGTGAAGACCGGCGGGCAATCGCAGATTGAGGCGGACGCGGTGTTCATTTTTGTGGGAATGCTCCCCAAAACCGATTTGGTTGACAATCTTAAAAAAGACAAGGGCGGCTACATCATAACAGATGAGGATATGCAGACTTCTGTTCCGGGCCTGTTTGCCGCGGGCGATGTGCGCAGCAAGACTTTCAGGCAGATTGTCACGGCTGCCTCTGACGGCGCGGTTGCGGCTCATTCGGCGTGTGAAAAAATCAGAAATGCGTAGAAAAATCCTTTTGATTGCCCTCCTGATTTTCAATTCCGCTTTTCTTGCGATTGCCCAGACCGTGACTTTCTGGTCAAAACTCCCGGACGAGGAGCTTGCCAGAAAAATCACCGATGAGATGACCGACTCCGAGCTTCTTTCGCAGACTTTCATGTTCGGCTGGGCGGGCGCGGAACCGCCTGAGCTTTTGTTCCAGTGGGTTGAGCGCGGGCTTGGCAGCGTGAAAGTTTTTGGCTGGAACACGGAAGATATTCACCTTGTGGCAAAATCCATCACATCTTTGCAAAGAGGGGCGCATTCCACCCGCTTTGAGATTCCGCTTTTTGTGGCGACCGACCAGGAAGGCGGATGGATAAGGCACGTCAAGGGCAACACTGCAATCACTCCGGGGAACATGGCGATTGGCGCGGCTGGCTATCCCGCTGACGCATGGTACACCGCATATTACATCAGCCAGGAGATTAAGGCACTTGGCATCAATATGAATTTTGCCCCTACGGTTGACCTTTTTACCGCCCACGACTCAACGATTATCGGGACGCGCTCGTTCGGCGATGACCCGCACAAGACTGGAATTCTTGGCGCGTCTTTTGCGGCGGGAACTATGGCTGCCGGCGTGATTCCGACGGTGAAGCATTATCCCGGTCACGGCGACACAAGCCTTGATTCCCACGGCAAGCTGCCCGTAATCAACATAAATTTTGATACTTTCAAGAACCGTGAGCTGATTCCCTACATTTACCTCATAAAAGAGAACGTTCCCGCTGTGATGTCGGGGCATCTGAGCTATCCGCAGATAGACACGAGCGGTGCGCCGGCCTCGCTGTCAAAATATTTTCTTACGGATTTGCTTAGAAATCAGCTTGGGTACAAAGGGATTATCATCACGGATGATATGATGATGGTTGGCGCGACCGCCTACGCAGGCGCGATGTCCAATGCGTTCAGAATGGCTTTGGAGGCGGGCAACGACATCATCCTCTCTTCAACCACCGCAAAACTGAATGAGGCGTTGTGGACAAGAAATCTGAACGCCATGTCCACGGACGAGGATTTCCGCCAGTGCGTTAAGCAGGCCGCTTACAGAGTCATACTGGCGAAACTCGCGTATTTTAAATCCGGGAATTCTGCGACGCTTTATCCCGACCCGGATGAGGTTGACAAGTACATTCCGAACAAGGACGGCGAGAAATTCTTTCTGGAGCAGGCTTGCCGCTCGATTACTGTGGACAAGCAGGGTTCGATGCCGCTGAAAAGTGATGACGCAGGGCGCGTGCTTTTGCTCGGCTCTTTGGACAGTTTTTTCAAAGAGGCAAAGAAACGCTATCCAAAATCCGGGGAATTTCATTTCAGTTATGAGACGGGGCCGAACGAGACGCAGTGGGTTCTGGACAACATCGGTGATATTGCTCCCGGCTACGACACTGTGATTGTGAGCGTTTCCAGCGAGAATCACGCCAAAATCGCGAATTATTTTAAAGGAAGCAACAAGCGGGTCTTCATCCTCTGCACAATGTCTCCAGAGCTGACCGAGAGCCTGCAATGGGCGGACGCAATTCTTCTGGGCTACAGCTGGCGCTGCGACTATTCTATGGCCGCAATGCTTGCCGCGCTGAACGGCGAGTTCGTTCCGCAGGGCGTGCGGCCGTATTGAAATCACCAGATTTGACTAACTTACGCATAAGGGTTAAAATCACCAAGTATGGAAAAGGATAATCTGCTTCCGGTTCGTTTGGGAATTGACGTTGGCTCAACGACCGTAAAAGTCGCGGTTCTTGATGATGATGACAAACTGATTTATGGCGATTACCAGCGTCATCGTGCCGATATTCGCAGCACAATCATCAGCGTTGTGAGCAAAGCTCTTGATTTTCTTTCCGCGAATGTTGCGGGCGGCGAGGGGCGCACCGTCACGGCAAAAGTGACCGGCTCGGGCGGGCTTTCTGTCTCGCAATGGCTGAACATCCCTTTCATTCAGGAAGTGATTGCGGCGACCACAGCGGTAAAAAAACTGATTCCTCAGACCGATGTCGTGATTGAGCTTGGCGGCGAGGACGCTAAAATCACTTATTTCCGAGGTGGCGTGGAACAGCGGATGAACGGAACCTGCGCCGGCGGAACAGGCGCGTTCATCGACCAGATGGCCGCGCTTTTGGAGACCGATGCCTCCGGCCTGAACGAGCTTGCCAAAGGAATGCGCCAGATTTATCCGATTGCGGCGCGCTGCGGAGTTTTTGCCAAAACCGATATTCAGCCGCTGATTAACGAGGGCGCGCGCCGCGAGGACATTGCCGCGTCAATTTTTCAGGCGGTAGTAAGCCAGACGATTTCCGGCCTTGCGTGCGGCAAACCGATTCGCGGGCACGTCGCGTTTCTGGGCGGGCCGCTGCACTTCCTTGACCAGCTGCGGCTTCGTTTTGTGGAGACGCTAAAGCTCAAGGACGATGAGATAATCGTTCCGGAGAACAGTCAGCTTTTTGTTGCCAGCGGATGCGCTTTTGGCGCGGAGCGAAAATTCAGCGGGATGACTTTTGCGGATGATTCTGCCGGCACGAATGATGCAAAGCAATCCGTTTTTAAATTCCCGACAATCTCGGAATTCCGCGAGAATCTTCAGAATCTGGTTGGCGCGGAACTTTCCGAAGTCCAGCGGCTGGAGCCGCTTTTCAAGAATCAGGCGGAGCTTGACGAATTTCAGGTGCGTCATTCAGAGCAGAAAGCCAAGCGCGGCGACCTGAAAAAAACGCACGGCCCTGTTTTTCTGGGGCTTGATTCCGGCTCAACGACGACGAAAGCCTGTCTGATTGACAAGGACGGCAGGATTATCTGGGATTTTTACGCGCACAATCAGGGGAATCCTGTGGAGCTTGCGGTGCAGGTTCTTAAGGATTTATATGCCCAGCTTCCGGATGATGTTTACATCGCGAGGGCGGTCTCCACCGGTTATGGCGAGGCACTTTTTCAGGCGGCGCTCGGTGTGGATTCCGGCGAGGTTGAGACAATCACACATTTCAGGGCGGCGAATTTTTTTGTGCCCGGCGTGGAATTTTTGCTGGACATCGGCGGGCAGGACATGAAATGTCTGCGGATGAAAGACGGCGCGATTGTCTCCATCCAGCTGAACGAGGCGTGCTCGTCGGGCTGCGGCTCGTTCCTTGATAATTTTGCGAACACGATGGGCATGGATGTCAAGGAATTCGGGAAAATCGCGCTGATGGCTCAGAAACCCGTGGATTTGGGAAGCCGCTGCACCGTTTTTATGAACAGCCGCGTGAAGCAGGCGCAGAAAGAGGGCGCGTCCGTGGCGGACATTGCGGCCGGCCTCTCGTACTCAGTGATAAAAAACGCGCTTTTCAAGGTCATCAAACTGCGCAAGGCAAGCGACATCGGTGAGAAAGTCGTTGTGCAGGGCGGAACTTTTTTTAATGACGCGATTCTGCGGGCGTTCGAGAAAATTGCGGGCGTGCAGGTCTATCGTCCTGATGTTGCGGGGCTGATGGGCGCGTATGGCTCCGCGCTTGTTGCCTATGACCAGTGGCGTGATTTGACCGCGCCAAAACCCGGTGAGCCGGAGGACACGGTGCATGAAATCCGCTCGGGGATTGCCACCCTTGAGCAGCTGAGCACTTTCCACGTGGATTTGCAGCTGCGCCGCTGCGGAAAATGCCAGAACAACTGCCTGCTTACAATCAACACGTTCTCCACTGGGGAAGAGCAGCGCACTTTCATCACGGGAAACCGCTGCGAGCGCGGGGCTGAGATTGAGGGGGATGATTTTAACGGCCGTCCGCAGGTGATTGACGCGAGCAACAAAAAGAACACCGGAATTGATGATGATGACGCGGGACCGCTCCCCAATCTTTTTGAGTGGAAATACAAGAGGCTTTTTTCTTATGCGCCGCGAAAAATTGAGGACGCTCCCATGGGAGATGTCGGAATTCCGCGCGTTCTGAATATGTACGAGAATTATCCGCTGTGGTTCACGTTTTTCAACGAACTTGGTTTCCGCGTCATTCTGAGCCAGCGTTCCAGTCGCGTGGTCTACGAGAAAGGGCTTGAGACAATCCCCTCTGAGTCTGTCTGCTATCCGGGGAAAATAAGTCACGGGCATGTTGAGAGCCTGATTCAGCGCGGAATCAAATTTATTTTTTATCCGTGCGCGCCTTATGAGCATCAGGAGGATTCAGGGGCGGGAAATCATTATAACTGCCCGATTGTCACGAGCTATCCCGAGGTTCTGCGCAACAACATCGATGAGCTGCGCCAGGATCCTACAATCACTTACATGGATCCGTTCCTCCCCATTTACGACAAGCCGCGCCTTGCCGAGCGGCTCTGCGAGGAGCTTCTGCCCGCGTTCCCGAAACTTTCGCGCGAGGCGATTTTTGACGCGGTGGACAAAGCCTGGGCGGAGCAGGAGAGATTCCGCGAGGACGTGCGCCGCGCCGGAGAGGACGCTCTGGAAGAGATTATCACAAAAGGCGGAAGCGGGATTGTTCTTGCCGGCCGCCCGTATCACCTTGACCCGGAAATAAATCACGGAATCCCGGAGATGATTAACGGGCTTGGACTTGCAGTGCTTACCGAAGATTCCGTGGCTCACCTTGGAAATATTGAGCGACCGCTGCGCATAATTGACCAGTGGGTTTACCACAACCGATTGTACCGCGCCGCCCAGTTTGTCAGCGAGATGCCAAGCCTTGAGCTTGTCCAGCTCACAAGTTTCGGCTGCGGCCTTGATGCGGTCACTGCCGATCAGGTTGACGAGATTCTGCGGGCAAAAAGCCGGATGTACACGCTCATCAAAATTGACGAGGGAAGCAATCTGGGGGCAGTCAGAATCAGGATTCGCTCGCTGATTGCGGCCGTGAAGGAACGCCGCCGCAACAAGGTGAAGCCGGTCATAAAATCATCCGCATATAACCGCGTTGTGTTCACCGAGGAGATGCGCAAGAATTACACAATTATCGGGCCGCAGATGTCGCCAATCCATTTCAGAATTTTACAGAAGGCGTTCGGTGCGTGCGGCTACAATTTTGTGGTGCTTGACGCGGTTGACCCCAAGGCAGTTGAGGCCGGGCTAAAATATGTGAACAACGACGCGTGCTATCCGTCACTGCTGGTGGCAGGGCAGATGATTTCCGCGCTTGAGAGCGGAAAATATGATTTGGACAAAACCGCTCTGATTATCACACAGACCGGAGGCGGATGCCGCGCGACAAACTACATCGGATTTATCCGCCGCGCCCTCAACGATGCGGGCTGGGGGCACATTCCGGTGCTCTCGCTTTCGGCGCAGGGTTTTGAGAAAAATCCGGGATTTAAAATCAGCCTGCCTCTCATCGACAATCTTGTGAAGGCGATTATGGTCGGCGATGTGCTGATGCGCGTGCTTTACCGAACGCGCCCTTACGAGGCTGTTCCCGGCAGCGCGAACCAGCTTTACGAGAAATGGAACGCCCGCGCAGAGACTTTGTTCTCCAGCAGGGTTCCTTTCCGCAAGTATAACAGGCTTCTGCGCGATATTGTGCGTGATTTTGATGCCTTGCCGCTCAAACCAATCAAAAAGCCGAGAGTGGGCGTTGTTGGCGAGATTCTTGTGAAATTCCATCCAACGGCGAACAATCAGATTGTGGAGACAATTGAGCGTGAGGGCGCGGAGTGCGTCATGCCGGACCTGGCGGATTTTTTCTTCTATTCGTTCAGCACAGGAATTTTCCGCCACGAGCAGCTCGCGTTCCCCAAAAAAACGGAGATGAGCGCGCGGCTTCTGGTCTGGGGGCTTGAGCTTTACCGCAAAAAAATGAAAAAGTACCTGCGCCGCAGCAGACGGTTCGAGGCTCCGTCATCGATTTATGATTTGATGCGCGGAGTCGATGACATCGTGCAGATTGGAAACATCACCGGCGAGGGCTGGTTCCTCACCGCCGAGATGGTGGAGCTGATTCACGAGGGCGCGCCGAGCATCGCGTGTGTGCAGCCGTTCGCGTGCCTTCCGAACCACGTCACAGGCAAAGGAATGATAAAAGAGCTTCGCAGACGATTTCCCGAGGCGAACATCAGTGCGATTGATTATGACCCGGGCAGTTCGGAGGTGAACCAGCTGAACCGCCTGAAACTCCTGCTCTCGAACGCGCCGGTGGGAAATCATCCGGATGAGGTTGAGGAAAACATGATTCGCATGGCGGACGGAAGCCTTGTGCGGGCGCAGGTTCGTCTTGCGGCGGGCGCGACCGACACCGACCCCGCGGCAGAGACGATGAACGCTTGACAGTGAAGTGAGGTGATTTATGAGAAAACTGTTTTGCCTGATTTTCTGGGCTTTTTTGATTTCCGCGCTTTTCGCCGACTACAACAGGCTCGGTGTGCCTGATTCTGCGGAAATCCGGAGAGAAATCAGGGAGGTCTGGTTTTTTGATTCTCTGACCGCAATCCGCGAGAATCCGCCGGAAAATCGCACGAACAACAATGGCGAGCGTTTTCAGGTGCGGCTGGAAGAGAACGACACGACTTTCAACGTTTTTGTCGCGCCTTATGCGCGGATGAACGTGACCGTTGTCTCGGAAAAAGGCTCCCGCGTTGAGATGCAGGAAGTTTATCCCGGTGATGGACTTGGAAGCTGGGTTCTTGTGCGCGACAAAAAGACCGGCCGTCCGCTCAGAATCCGGTTTTATTTTCTGAAAAACAGCGATGTCTTTGTGCAGTTCACGCCGGGCGGGCAGGGCGGAAAAATGGCGCTCGCCGATATGGTGATATTCGGCAATTATGCTGCGCGCGGCGTTCCAACCGGCGTTCCGTTCGACAAATTCTACACCGCCTCACTTGAGGATGTCATGGAGATTACGGGCGACAAACTTCCGTGGAAATATGTCCTTGCCGATTATAACGCCTATCACGACACAAAGCAGATGATTGCCGTCATCCGCGAGAAACTTCCTGATATAGTGAACGTTCCCGACGCGATGTATGACGAGAACGGAAAGCTTGTGCGAATCTCAACCGGAAAGCCGTTCGAGCCGTCAGAAATAATCCAAGGAAAAAAAATGCTCTCTCCGGCAGGATTTTTAAAATGGATTGCTGATGGCCTTGTCTCTCCTGTCTCAGGCGGACTTTTGCGGCGCACCCCGCTTCTTATGCAGACCGTCGAGGTAAAAAGCACCGGGCAGCAGGGCGTTCTCTCGCAAAGATACTCGCTTTATTTTTCGCTCGACTGGATTCGTAACCTTGCCTCTGCGGTCATGTCCGTCTACACCGGAGCAACTTATCTTTTCAATCAGTCCGGGGTTGATGTCACTTTCAATCCGTTCGCGTCGTCAATCACAGACCGCGGTGTCTCAAACATCGTAACTTTTGTGGAGAATTCCGGCTACTCAGTCCCGGTGCTAAAATCACTGCTTTACGTCCTTGCGTCCACCTCACCCGAGACATTTTATTTTGGCGCGGTGCGCGGCACAGACAGAACCGTCTCGCCGGAAGTGATGGCGTTCAACGACTGCGCGGCGTTTTTCCCATACTTTGAGAATGACGGCGGATTTTCATGCCGTGTTTTCATCAGCGGGCGGGAAATGTCCCTTGATGATTTTTGCATGACATACAGCGACAATTTTGTCTATCTGACAAGAGTGCGGACATCCGAGCGTTTTTTCCCCGACTGACGGATTTTTTTGCCGCAGCCTCGCAATCACGCGGATTTTTCTGCGCGGGCTTTCATTCCGCTTTAGTTACGCTGTGCGCTGAATTCAGGCGGGCAATCGGTTTTTGCGGCATTTATACTAGTATGCAAGTATTTAAGTTGAAGTTTTGCTTTCCTGATGTTATACTCAAATCAGTTTTATGAAATTTTGGGCGGACCGCCTTTTTGCAGGAGTTTTTTATGGAAATGACATTGCGTTGGTACGGAACCGGTTTTGATTCCGTCACTTTGCGGCAGATTCGGCAGGTGCCGGGCGTTCACGGGGTCATCACGACTTTGTATGATTCTGTTCCCGGGGAGGCATGGGAGCTTGAGGCAATCCGGAAAATCAAAAAAGAGGTGTCGGACGCGGGGCTGAAAATCGCAGGAATTGAGAGCGTGAACATCCACGATGACATAAAAATCGGCGGCGGCGAGCGCGACAAATACATCGAGAATTACATAAAAACGCTGGAGCGGCTTGGGCAGGAAGACATTCACATGGTCTGCTACAATTTTATGCCCGTTTTTGACTGGACGCGCTCAGAGCTTGCCCGCGTGACTGAGGACGGCTCGACTGTCCTTGCGTACAACTCCAAGGCGGTGGACGCGATTAAGCCCGAGGAGATGTTCAGCTCAATCGACAAGGACTCAAACGGATTCATCTTGCCGGGCTGGGAGCCGGAGCGCATGGCGCGTGTCAAGGAGCTTTTCGCGCTTTACAAGGACATCACGAACGAGAGGCTTTTTGATAATCTTGTTTATTTTCTGAAGGCAGTCATGCCGGTCTGTGACAAGTACAACATCGACATGGCAATTCATCCTGATGACCCGGCTTGGCCTGTCTTCGGGCTTCCGCGCATCATCACCTGCCAGGAGAACGTGGTCAGGATGCTCAAGGCCGTTGACAATCCGCATAACGGACTGACTTTCTGCACCGGCTCTTACGGCACGAACCGCAAGAATGATTTGTGCCAGATGATTAAGGCGGCGCGCGGGCGCATCCACTTCGCACACATCAGGAATCTGAAATTCAACACCGCGATTGATGACCCCGTGCAGGATTTTCAGGAATCGGCGCATCTTTCAAGCGAGGGCACGTTTGATATGTTCAAGATTGTGCGCACTTTGTACGAGACCGGCTTTGACGGGATTATCCGCCCCGACCACGGCCGCATGATTTGGGATGAGAAGGCGATGCCCGGCTACGGACTTTATGACCGCGCGCTCGGAGCCGTCTACTTGCAGGGATTGTGGGAGGCGTGCGAGAAAACAATCGACCGGAGCGGCACAAAACTTTACAGGTGATGGAAAATCCGGTTTTGCAGACTGACTGCCTGACCCTTCGTCCGCTTGTGATTTCAGACCTGGACGATGTGTTCTGCTGGATGGGAGATGAGCGCGTGACCAGATACCTGACCGAGGTCACGTACAAGGCGGCGGAGGACGGACGCGCGTGGATTTCATCGCTTGACGGCAACGACAGCGCAAAGGAATTCGGCTTTGAGCTAAAAGAGACCGGCGGCCGTCAGTAACATCGGCTCTATCCGTGTGATGGAGAGGCTCGGCATGGTTTTTCATGCGGACTGCGAGTACTGCAAACAGGATATGAGCGCGAGGTTCAGGGCAAAAACGTTCCGCAGGATTTTTGCGGATGATGTGATATAATGAGCGCGGATGCAAAGGGAGCATGGCGGTCAGGACATTTGTCCCGATGATTTATATTACAAACGCGAAACAAGATAACGCATAAATTAAAATCAACAGGAGCATACAATGAGACTTACAAAAGACGGAATAAAAAACGCGGCTGAATGGGAGGCAAAAGGCTACTCTCTGCCTAAATTTGACCGTGAGAAAGTGGAGGCCGCCACAAAATCAGAGCCTTTTTGGATTCACTTTGGGGCGGGGAACATTTTCCGCGCGTTTCAGGCGAACGTAGTGCAGGAGCTTCTTGGCAGCGGAGTGCTTGACCGCGGTCTTGTCGTGGCAGAAGGCTATGATTATGAGATTATCGAGAAGATGTACCGGCCGCACGACAACATCGGGGTGCTTGTGACGCTGAAATCCGGCGGCAACGTTGAGAAAACGGTCGTTGGCTCAGTGATGGAGGCGCTCACGGCAGACAGTCAGAATGACGCGGACTGGGCGCGGCTCTGCGAGATTTTCAGAAATCCGTCGCTCCAGATGGTCACGTTCACAATCACAGAGAAAGGCTATCTTCTGAAAAATGCGGCGGGCGTTTTCATGCCCGGCATAGAGGATGATTTTGCCGCTGGTCCGGTCCTTCCAAAATCCTACATCGGAAAGGTTGTCACGCTGCTTCACGAGCGTTTTGTGAACGGCGAGCTTCCTGTTGCGATGGTGAGCATGGACAACTGCTCGCACAACGGAGACAAACTTTACGCCGCGGTGGATGAATTTGCCCAGGAGTGGGAGAGCCGTGGCGTGTGCAAGAGCGGTTTCCGCGATTATGTGAACAACGCCTCAAAAGTCACTTTCCCTTGGACGATGATTGATAAAATCACTCCGCGCCCGGACGCAAAAATTGAGCGAATCCTTGCGGATGACGGGATTGAGCAGCTTGCTCCTGTCATCACAAGCAAAAAAACTTATGTCGCGCCGTTTGTGAACGCTGAGGAGTGCCAGTACCTTGTGATTGAGGACGCTTTCCCCAACGGCCGCCCCGAGCTTGAGAAAGGCGGACTTTACTTCACCGACCGCGCCACCGTTGACAAGGTTGAGAAAATGAAAGTCTGCACCTGCCTGAATCCGCTGCACACTTTCCTTGCGCTCAGCGGCTGTCTGCTTGGCTACAATCTGATTGCCGACGAGATGAAGGATGATGATTTGCTGCGCCTTGTGAAACGTCTTGGCTATGACGAGGGGCTGCCTGTCGTGGTGAACCCGGGGATTATAAATCCGCGTGATTTTATAGACGAGGTCGTGAAAATCCGCATTCCCAATCCTTTTATGCCCGATACTCCGCAGAGAATTGCGTGCGACACATCGCAGAAACTGAGCATCCGTTTTGGCGAGACAATCAAAGGCTATCTTGCGCGGGAAGATTTGCGCGTCTCGGACTTGAAGGTGATTCCGCTTGTGTTCGCGCTCTGGCTGCGCTATCTGATGGCGGCAGGCGATGACGGCCAGCCGTTCGAGCTGAGCCCCGACCCGCTTCTTGACGATGTGCGCAAGTACGTGGCGGATATCCGGCTTGGCGGCGGAAAAAACTGCGCCGAGGCCGTTGAGCCGCTCCTGCACCGCGCGGATATTTTTGGCGTGGACTTGTTTGACGCAGGTCTTGCCCGGAGCGTCACCGGATATTTTGAGCGCATGATTCTGGGGCCGGGTGCGGTGCGCGAGGTCCTCAAATCACTTTGATTATAAAACGGCGGTCTTAGAATCCGCCGGGTTTTGCCTTGCGCTAATCCGTTTTTTCCATCAGGGAGTCCACGGAATCGCTGATGGTCTTTTGGATTTCGGAGAGAAGCCGCTGTTTCAGGCTGATAAGCTCGCTGTTGCGCAGGAGCGGAATGTCCTTGTCCGCCGGGATTTTTGTCGATGAATGGTCGATGAAAAGGCTCGCGACGGGAACATCAAAGACTTTTGCCGTTGCCTCGATGGTTTCAAGCGACATTCCGCGCTGCCCGGATTCCACCAGCGCGAAAAACGATGGTGTCAGCTCAAGGACATCCGCAAGGTAAACCTGCGTCCATCCGCGGGCAGTCCTGAGCCGCCTGATATTGTCTCCCAAAACTTTTTTTATCTGTACCATAATAGCATATCATATTATGGAAAATGCAAGTGAAATTGACTTTAAGTAACATTTATGATATAACGAGTAATAATGATTTGACTTTGAGCAACAGGAGGCAATCATAATGATAACGGACGAATTTGATGACAAGACCCCGGCAATAATCAATCCTGTGATGAATGCTGATTCTCCCGCTGTGGATGCCTGCATAATCACGTTCTCGCACCAGATAGAGGCCTTTGTGCTTGCGAATTACGAGTGCAGGAAAATCGCGTCCATCTGGTTTGCCACCGGCGAGACTCCTGTCTGGCAGATTGAGCGCGCAGGCAGAAAATTCGCGTTTTTTAAGACTTACGTTGGCGCGCCGGCGTGCGTAGGCTCTGTGGAGGACACGCTCTCTGTAATCCGCACAAAAAAATACGTTGTGTTCGGCGGGGCGGGCTGCCTTGACAAGGAGATTGCCCACGGAAAAATCATGATTCCAACCGAGGCTTACCGCGACGAGGGCACGAGCTATCATTATCTTCCGCCTGCTGATTACATCAGGATTTCCAACGCCGATGTCGTGGCTGATTTTATGGCTTGCAGCAAGCTTCCGTTCGTGACAGGCAGAACATGGACGACCGACAGCTTTTACCGCGAGACGCGCGGCAACTTCCAGAGGCACAAGGCGGACGGCTGCATAAGCGTGGAGATGGAGTGCGCCGCCTTGCAGGCAATGTGCCTTTTCCGCGGCCTTGACCTTTATATGTTTCTCACAAGCGGGGATTTGCTTGATGCGCCCGAGTGGGATGCACGGCACGAGCGCGGTGAGTACATCGGCACACAGCACGACACGCGCCACTTTGAGATTGCCCTGGAACTCGCCGATTTTGTGTGCAGGTAAGCGGATTTCCCTGCGGCAAAGACACAGAACGCTGGTTTTGACACGCTGAGATTTCCGGGGAAGCCGGATAATCGCATTGTGGGCGTGTACGGGAAATGCAGGAAAATCGCAGACGCTCCCGGCGCATACTTTCAGAAAGCGACATCGAACTGCTGTTGCATCAGATTCTGCGACTGACACGCGGGGAGGGCAGTCCGCGCTGCTATGAAAATCCCGGTTTCTGTGATATAATTCGCGCATGAACGTAAAACCTTTTTTGGACGATGACTTTATTTTGCAGGGCGATGCCGCGAAAATCCTTTTTCATAAATATGCGGAGAGCCAGCCCGTTTTTGATTTTCACAACCACCTTTTGCCGCAGGAGATTTTTGAGAACAAGCCGCTCGGCAATCTTGCGAACGCATGGCTTGACCACGACCACTACAAATGGCGTGCCATGCGCTCGGCAGGAATTCCAGAGGAGCTGATTACCGGCCACCTGCGCAAGGACGGCACCGTAAAATCCGTTGAGGAGCGCGGGGGGAAGGAGGCAGTCGAAAAATCGGATTACGAGCGTTATCTTGCGTTCGTGCGCACCCTGCGGCTCTGCCTTGGAAATCCGCTTTATCACTGGAGTTATCTTGAGCTGCGCCGTTATTTTGGGATTTCCCGCCCGCTCTCGGAGCAGAATGCGCGGGAAATCTGGGATGAGTGCAACGCGCTTCTTGCCAAGGAAGATTATGCCCCGCGCGGACTTCTGGAGCGGCAGAATGTGCGCCAGCTTTGCACGACCGATGACCCGCTTGATGATTTGCGCTATCACAAAAAAATTGCTGCGGACTGGAAGAGCGCGCGTGTGCTCCCGTCATTCCGCCCGGACGCTGTTCTTGCCGCAGAGAATTCCGGCTTCGCGGATTATCTTGCGCGGTTGCAGGACTTGACGGGCACGGTCATAAAATCCGTCTCTGATATGATTGCCGCGCTTGAAATCCGCATGGATTTTTTCAGGGAATGCGGCTGCGTTGTGAGCGACCATTCTCTTGAGGGCGATTTTTACATCCCCGCCGGTTATGATGAGGTGAACCGGATTTTCGAGGCCGCGCGTTGCGGCACAGAGCTTTCCCGCGAGCAGATTGCCAAGTACAAGGGCTGGGTTCTTGTCGCGCTGGGCAGATTGTACGCCCGCAAAGGTTTTGTGATGCAGATTCACATCGGGGCACTGCGCGACAACAATCACGCGATGCTCAGCTTGGCGGGCAAGAACATCGGTGAGGACAGTCTGCATGATTTTAATTTTGCCCCGCAGATTGGCGCAGTTCTGAATGCGATTTATTCCGCCGAGCCTGAGGCAAGGACAATCCTCTACAATCTGAATCCAAAAGACAACGAGGCTCTTGCGACTATGGCCGCGAACTTCTGCAACTGCCAGTTCGGGCCGGCGTGGTGGTTCAACGACCACAAGGACGGCATTGAAAATCAGCTGCGCGTGTACTCGCGCACCGCAGTCCTTGGCAGGCACATCGGAATGCTCACAGACAGCCGCAGTTTCCTGTCGTACCCGCGCCACGAATATTTCCGCCGGATTCTGTGCAATTTTGTAGGCAGCCGCGTGGAGCAGGGCGAATTCCCGTGGGATGAGGATTTGCTTGGCAGGATGATTGAGGGCATCTGCTACAAGAACGCGGTTGATTTTTTCCGGATTTAAAACCTTGGTTTTCCCAAGCCGATTGCCTGACATCTTTTGCAAGAAAATCCGATCCAAGCGGTTCTGGGCACATTTTTCTGCAAGGCCTGTCATCCATCTTGCTGCGCCCAGTGCGCCACTTTCTGCCATTCCGCCGCGAGCCGCTCGAATGTCCAGGCGGCGTTGGCGGGACTGGTGGAGGGCAGGCATTCCGCGCCAATGCCCGTCTCGCCGTAAAACTGCTTGTAGAGCGCGAAAGCCTTCCTGCCGTTCAAGAACACGCGGACAATCTGCGCCGTGGAGAAAATCCGCGGGAGGTCAGTCGGAACTGCGCCACGGATGCTTGCGTCGGAAGAGCCTTGCACCTCGCACAAGGCTGCCACATCCCACAGCGCGACGCGCGAGCGCAACAGGAAATCGCGTTTTTCTTCAATAGAGACTGGCGTTTCCTCGCCGAACACCCGAGCCATCACGCGCCAGAAGCGGTTCTGCGGATGGCCGTAGAAAAATCCCGAGGACCGCGATGCCACTGACGGAAAACTGCCAAGCACAAGCACGCGCGACCGGCTGTCAAACACCGGCTCAAAAGGGTGCGCGAATGCCGCGCCCGACAAAGAGAGTTTTTCGTCCGCCATGCCAGGAGTATAGCACGGTTTTGCGCGGCACGGAAGACAAAGGCAGCGCGTGTCCTTTGCAAAAAAAAGCAGAAAAATCGGCAAAGTACTTGACAAAAGTCGGGGGGGGGTAGTCTTATGTTCTAATTCATCAAAAAGGAGATATTATGAAAAAAATGATTAAGATTGTGGCAGCACTTGCCGTCATGTTGTGCTCGGGGAGCGCGTTTGCGAAGGGAATGACCATGTACGGCAAGATTACCGGCGGGTTTGATGCGCGCACGGGGAATTTGGGTGTTAGTACTGACAATTATGATTCTACCACCTCTTTTGGATTCAGCAGTTTTGTGGTTACTCCTACATTCGGAATGCTGTTCGCGCCCGACAGCAGCAACGGATTTCTGAGAGGCCTTGGACTGGAGGCGAGCTTTGGTGTAGGCATAGGCGGAGGCAGCGAGGTGATTGTGTCCAGCAACCCGATTTCCACCGGCTCGCTCACGCTCATTCCGCGTGTTGACGCGGTCTGGCATCTGCTGACAAACGGCGCAAAGTTCGGTGAGCAGAAATTCGTAATGCACTTTATGACAGGCTTTGAGCTTCCCATATTCATTCCTCTGAGCAGCACCGTGGAGGTTGAGATATATAAAAATGGTGAGACACGTACTCAGAAATACAGACTTGCGCCTTGGGTGATGAGCACCTTGAATGTCGGCGCAGGATTCGACCTCAAACTGACCGACAAGCTTGACCTCGTCGCGGATATTTCCGTCGGCATTATTCTTTTCAACATCAACGCTGGAATCGTGTACCGCTTCAAATAGCTTTGCGCTAAAAACAAAAAAACTAAAATCCTCCTGTTCAAGGAGGATTTTTTATACCCTGGTGATTTGTAAATGTTCCCGTTCATAAACGGCGATGTTTACGTTTTGTCTCTTGTGATGTACCGTCCAGCAGTGTTCTGTCCGCAAAAATCCGTGATAGTCCGTCCGTAATTTTCCGCGCGGATGTGCTATAATCATGCTGATGTAAGGAGACCCCGATGAGAACGAAAAAGCACTTTATCGCCCTGCTGATGCCCGCGCCTTTTCCCGGCGGATTCCCCGCACAGCACAGATGTCGCCACGATACAGCACGGTTGACGTTTCTGTACAGCACGGTGAACGTCACGAAATAGCACGGTTGACGTTTCTGCACCAGTACGGTTGACGTTCCTGCGACCGCACGGGTAACGTCACGGTATTCGCACTGTTCAAGAAGCGCATTCGTGCTATTTCAAAACCGGCGTGAAATGAGGTTCTCTGCGCCCTGCTCATCGCGGACGTTCTGCCTTCCTACCAGTTCTCGTACCGCCGCCCCATGTCAAGCACGGCAAGCCGCCTACATCCTTCCGCCCGGGCCGCCTTGCACACCGCCCGATGTGCCGACCTGCGTGACTGCGGACGACACGGTGAAAGTCGCAAGGCCCGTGCTTCCGCTGTACATCGTGTACGACGCGCCGCTGCTTATTATCGGCGAGCTGATGATAACCGCCTGTGCGCTTTTCTTTGTCGCTGCGGACATCACCGTGCTTCCATCGCTGTCGCGGAGCGAGGTTGTCGTGCCCGCCGCGATTGTCGATT
>JAFLSQ010000119.1 GCA_022510865.1 Treponema sp. | reverse complement strand
ATCAAGGGCACCACGGTCGTCCGCTACACCGGGGCGGAGGCGGACGTGCGGATTCCCAATGGCGTTACGATTATCGGGGAGTCCGCGTTCGAGGGCTGCACGAGCCTTGAGAGCGTGACGATTCCCGCAAGCGTGACGAGCATCGGGTATAGGGCGTTCGACAGCCTCACGGAGGTGAAATACGGCGGCACGGCGGAGCAGTGGAAGCAGATAGACATAGGCTCTGACGCATTCCCCAGCGGCGTAAAAATATACGACAAGGAGGGCAAAGAGATAACGGAATAGCAGGCAACAACCGGGCATACGCGGGGTTTCGTTGAAAAACCGCGCCTGTCCGCGCCCCCGCGCAGGGGGCAATCCTCCCCCGCAAAACCAAAACGCGAGGGAGGCACAGAAAGGGGCGGCGGAGAGGCTATCGATGCCACTGACCGCACATTTTATTTTTACAAGAAGCACGGCAAAATACATCCGTGCGCGTCCGCTAACGCGGAGTTTTATTAGGAGGAAAAGAATTATGCCATGGACTGGAAATTTTAAAAACGCTAGCTATGAAGAGCGCGCGAAGTTTCTGCTTTCTTATCTGAAAATGCGACCGAAGCCGTTCGACAAGAACGACTCGTTCTCAAAGGGCT
>JAFLSQ010000118.1 GCA_022510865.1 Treponema sp. | reverse complement strand
CCGATATCTGCGCCGTGATTTGCGACCGGCTGCATCCCGACGGGACGACGCTGCGCCACTCGCGCGAGCGGTATCTGCAATTCTACGACGCGAAGGACATCATGGACATCGACGTCCGGCCCAAGGACGAGAAACACACCGTAAACTGGTAAAGGAGGCTACACCGATGGCTACCGAAAAAGAGCTGATCGAAAAGGCGACCGCCATGCTCGACATGGCCTATGTCCCGTACTCAAAGTTCCCCGTCGGCGCGGCGCTCGAGTGCGATGACGGGGCGGTCTACACCGGCTGCAACATCGAGAACGCAAGCTACGGCCTCACCAACTGCGCCGAGCGCACGGCGGCGTTCAAGGCGGTGAGCGAGGGGCACAGGAAATTCAAGCGCATCGTCATCGCGGGCCGCTGCGAGGACTACTGCTGGCCCTGCGGCGCGTGCCGTCAGGTGCTCTATGAGTTCGGCGGGCCGGACATGGAGATCATCACCCTCAACGGCGCGGGCGAGGCCGCGCGCCTGCCGCTCAAGGAGATGCTCCCCTGCGCCTTCGGGCCGGAATGGCTCATCTGATCACGAGAAATGGAAAAGGGTCTATGCCGCGGCATAGACCCTTTTCATAATTGTGCTCCGTCAGGAGATCCAG
>JAFLSQ010000117.1 GCA_022510865.1 Treponema sp. | reverse complement strand
GAAACTTCTCATAGCGGCAAATGCAAACGTGAACGCAAAGGCTGATAACGGCTTGACGGCACTGATGCAGGCGGCTGTGAGGAATGCCGCGGACGTGGCAGGGCTTCTCATAGCGGCAAATGCGGACGTGAACGCAGAGGACAATGACGGCTATACGGCACTGATGGCTGCGGCTGGGCACAATGCCGCAGACGTGGCGAAACTTCTCATAGCGGCAGGGGCGGACGTGAACGCAAAGGACAATGACGGACTGATGTTGGCGGCTATGTACAATGCCACAGACGTGGCAAGGCTTCTCATAGCGGCAGAGGCTGATGTGAACGCAAAGGGCAATAACGGCAGGACGGCACTGATGGAGGCGGCTAGGAACAATGCCGCAGACGTGGCGAAACTTCTCATAGCGGCAGGGGCGGACGTGAACGCAAAGGGCAATGACGGCGTAACGGCACTGATGCAGGCGGTTTTAGACAATGCCACGGACACGGCGAAACCTCTCATAGCGGCAGAGGTGGACGTGAACGCAAAGGACAATAACAGATGGACGGCACTGATGGAGGCGGCTATGTTCAATGCCGCGGACGTGGCGAAACTTCTCATAGCGGCAAAGGCGGACGTGAACGCAAAGGACAATGACGGCAAAACGG
>JAFLSQ010000116.1 GCA_022510865.1 Treponema sp. | reverse complement strand
GTTTTTCTTTTCTACCACCCACATCAGCGCAGTCCAGCCGTCATTGTCCTTTGCGTTTACGTCCGCCTTTGCCGCAATCAGGAGTTTCGCCACGTCCGTTGCATTTTCCCATGCCGCATTTATCAGCGCCGTCTCACCGTCATTGTTCTTTGCGTTCACGTCCGCGCCGGATTCTATCAGTAGCTTCGCCGCGTCAACTGCATTGCACATCGCCGCATACATCAGTGCCGTCCAGCCGTCGTCGTACTTCTTTGCGTTCACGTCCGCGCCGGACGCTATCAGGAGCTTCGCCGCGTCAACCGCATTGTGAATCGCCGCCAACATCAGTGCCGTCCTGCCGAAATCATCCTTTGCGTTCACGTCCGCGCCGGATTCTATCAGCAGTTTCGCCAAGTCATCCGCATCTCTGTACGCCGCAGACATCAATGCCGTATCGCCGTCATTGTCCTTTGCGTTCACGTCTGCGCCGGATTCTATCAGGAGCTTCGCCGTGGCAACCGTATTGTTCCCCGCCGCAGCCATCAGTGCCGTCACGCCGTCCTTATCCTTTGCGTTCACGTCCGCGCCGGATTCTATCAGGAGCTTCGCCACGTCAACCGCATTTTCATACTCCGCATGAATCAGTGCCGTCCAGCCGTTCTTGTCCTTTGCATTT
>JAFLSQ010000115.1 GCA_022510865.1 Treponema sp. | reverse complement strand
TCAGTGCCGTTCCGCTGTACAAGGACATTGCGTTCACGTCCGCACCGGCTGCTATCAGAAGCTTCGCCACGTCAACCGCATTTTCATACGCCGCATCTATCAGTGCCGTCCCGCCGTTGTCGGTCTTTGCGTTCACGTCCGCGCCGGATTCTATCAGTAGCTTCGCCACGTCAACCGCATTGTGAACCGCCGCCGACATCAGTGCCGTCCTGCCGTCATTGTCCTTTGCGTTCATGTCCGCACCGGCCGCTATCAGTAGCTTCGCCACGTCAGCCGCATTTTCCTCCGCCGCATACATCAGTGCCGTCCAGCCGTTGTCGCTCTTTGCGTTCACGTCCGCGCCGGACGCTATCAGTAGCTTCGCCGCGTCAACCGCATTGTACAACGCCGCAAAGAACAGTGCCGTTACGCAGTCATTTTTCTTCGCGTTCACGTCCGCGCCGGATTCTATCAGTAGCTTCGCCACGTCAACCGCATTTTCAATCGCCGCAGACATCAGTGCCGTCCCGCCGAAATCGTCCTTTGCGTTCACGTCCGCACTGGATTCTATCAGGAGCTTCGCCAAGTCAACCGCATTGTAATGCGCCGCATACATCAGTGCCGTCTCGCCGTCATTGGTCTTTGCGTTCACGTCCGCGCCGGATTCTATCAGTAGC
>JAFLSQ010000114.1 GCA_022510865.1 Treponema sp. | reverse complement strand
TACAGCAGTTGACAAAACTGCTGTAAACGCAAATCTCTGCTTCGCAGGATTTGCGCTTACAAAAAAAAGACCGAAAGTCAACAAGGAGTACACAATGAAAAAATTAAGTTTGGTGATTGCGGCGGCGGCCGCTGTCTTGGCTCTTGCAGGATGCAAGAATGGTGCGCAGGAAGTAGCGGTTGTTGAGACTGTTGGAGACACCTCTAACTACTACTACGGAGTAACAGGAACCGCAACAGTTACTACGAAAACAGAGACATATACGGCAACTACTACCTATACCGCGACAGACAAAACATTGGCTAATGTAACGACAAGTTCAGATTACAACACGAATCAGATTGTATACAAATACAATATATCTGAAATTAAGTCAAAACCAGTCAGCGGCACTACAACCGTGTCTGAAAGCGACAATGCTGTTTTCGGTTTCACTGTTGTTAAGATGGGTGGCGACTATTACTTGAATGTGGCAGGGGCAAGCAGTGAGTCTGCTAAATTCGCTGGCAACAGCAACTACATTAAACTTGAGAAATTCAGCACAGAGAACTTGACTGGAACTGTTACGTATACTGGGAAAATAGAAGGTGTCACGGCGACTTTTACAGTTGTCTTGAACCTTGAGTTGTCTAAACTCTAGTCTTTTCTCCTTGCCTAATGAGGCTT
>JAFLSQ010000113.1 GCA_022510865.1 Treponema sp. | reverse complement strand
AAGGTATGAACCTTTTGGCGAAAGTCTGATACGATTTGGCGAAAGTGATACCTTTTGGCAAAACCTCAAACGATTTGGCGAAACCCTTATACAATCTGGCAAAACCCTATACTATTTGGCAAAAGTCGATAGTTTCGCCAAATTGTATAGGGTTTTGCCTAATCGTATGATTCCACTAGCCTATCTAACAATGGAAATCCGAGGTCGCCACACTCACAAATGAAAAAGCCCGCTTGTATCGGGAAGTTCGCAAGCTGAGAGGGAAAGTGTCCGAAACGGAAACAATGAAGGTTGTATAGAGCAGGCAATCGAGCTACAGGAACAGAGAAAGGAGCAATGATATTTTGTTGTGATTGAATGGGATATATGGTATAATTGCGCTGTTGTAAAGTACAAAAAATCGTTTTTTGGGAGGATATTTAATTATGGGTCGTTTGTTGTCCATTGGTATAGACACTGTTTCAGCGATAATTGTTTTGCTTCCTATAATGCTTATTTTACGCTATGTTATTTTTAAACAATATAGTTTCAAAGAAGTTGCATTAATTTTTGTCTATGCTGTTTATTTATCCGCAGTTTTTTCGGCGGTAGGAATACCAACTATAAATGGATTAATTGTTGACATTGATTTTAATTTTGTTCCATTGATAGATATTGTAAATAGTCCTAT
>JAFLSQ010000112.1 GCA_022510865.1 Treponema sp. | reverse complement strand
CTCGGAAATATGCACTGGAGCGCGCTTGACGCAGACATCGAATTGGAAGCCCTCCGCCGTCCGCAGGAATTCCCATTGTCTTTTCATTCCTAAAAAAGTGATTTTCGTTTTCCTGTAAAAACTCTCGCCGGATTTCCCCGCCGCGCCGTGTTCCCAATGCCCGGTCAAAAAATCCGATTGAAATTCAAACTGATTGCTCTGCCTGTTTCTCAGAAAAACTGCCCGAGTAAAAAAAGTGCGGACAGCCGGGTATTTTGTGCCTGCAATTCCCTGGATTGTGCTGTTACCATAAAAAACAGGCGCGGGCAACGCCCGCGCCTGTTAAGCCTCATTTGGCAAGGAGAAAAGACTAGATTTTAGACAACTCAAGGTCTAATGTATAAGTAACTTTGACTGTAACCGTTGTGTCGGCATTAGGTTTATAAGTTTCGGTTATAGTAACAGTTCCTACCAAATCCTCTGGACCACTAAAGTCCTCAAGTTTGACATACTCGGTATTACCAGCGAACCTAAAAAGGTCCTCATCAACATCAAGACCACCCTTAAGATAATAATCGCCACCCATCTCAACTATTGTAAGACCGAATGGTAGATTCTCAATCTCCGTAGTTACATTACCCTCAGTGGATTTTGCAGAAAGTCCAGACAGTTCAATTTCATATACTGTCTGGTTCGTGTC
>JAFLSQ010000111.1 GCA_022510865.1 Treponema sp. | reverse complement strand
GCCTTCCAAGCCTCAGCGTCGTCGGCAGTGAATACGATCTTACCGCAGGCAGCTCCGGGAGAAGCGCCCAGACCCTTTCCGACAGGTGTTGCAGCCTTAAGAGCCTTAGCGTCGAACTGTGGGTGGAGAAGTGTATCAAGGTTTCTGGGGTCGATCATAGCAACAGCTTCCTGCTCTGTTCTCATGCCCTCGTCAACAAGGTCGCAAGCGATCTTAAGAGCAGCCTGAGCTGTTCTCTTACCGTTACGTGTCTGGAGCATATAGAGGTGACCGTGCTCAACGGTGAACTCCATGTCCTGCATATCTCTGTAGTGATTTTCAAGAGTCTTGCACACATCCTGGAACTGTGCAAAAGCATCGGGGAACAGCTTAGCCATCTCGTCGATGTGCATAGGAGTACGAACGCCGGCAACAACGTCCTCGCCCTGTGCGTTTGTGAGGAACTCACCCATGAGCTTCTTCTCGCCTGTAGCAGGGTCTCTTGTGAATGCAACGCCTGTACCGCAGTCCTCACCCATGTTTCCGAATGCCATGGACTGTACGTTTACAGCAGTACCCCAGGAATAAGGGATATCGTTGTCACGGCGGTATACGTTAGCACGGGGGTTGTCCCAGCTTCTGAATACTGCCTTAACTGCGCCCATAAGCTGTTCCTTGGGGTCGGTGGGGAAGTCCTCGCCGATCT
>JAFLSQ010000110.1 GCA_022510865.1 Treponema sp. | reverse complement strand
CTGTGTGCAGCGGACTGAAAACACAGAAATTGTGCTTCTTGCTAATAAAAAAGGCAAAATCACACAGATTGAACGACCGTTAATTCATGGCACTATTTGCAATGCAGAAAAGGCGAATGACCGCAAAAAGAACTATGTCATTGCAGAGGGAATGCATGTGCCTTTTTTGATTGCGCTTGGCGTAATGACCTCAAACGGAAAAATTGTCAAGTCAAAGTACGACAAATTCAGGCAAGTGAACCGATTTTTGGAATTTATCGATGATGTGCTGCCGTCGTTGCAGAACCGTCCGCTCAGAATTGTGGATTTTGGCTGCGGAAAATCGTACCTCACTTTTGCCGTGCAATACTTTTTATCTGAGCTGCAGCACATTGACGCAGAGATTATCGGTCTGGACTTAAAAGAAAGCGTTGTGAATGACTGCAATCGTTTGGCACGGCAACTCGGTTGCACGAATCTGCATTTTCAAACTGGCGACATTGCAAACTATCGTTTGGAAGCTCCGCCTGACATGGTTATCAGTTTGCATGCCTGCGATACTGCAACTGATTATGCCCTGTCCTATGCCGTTCAAAGTGGCGCAAAGGTCATTTTGAGTGTGCCGTGCTGTCAGCATGAACTGAATGTTCAGCTGAGCAAGTATAAAAATTCCGGTACCGCATTTGCTCCGTTTATGCGTTATGGATTGTTG
>JAFLSQ010000011.1 GCA_022510865.1 Treponema sp. | reverse complement strand
GCTCCCGCGACACGCTCGCCGAACTCCTCCAGAAGCCGCCGGTGCTCCTCCTCCAGCTCTCGCCGGAAGCTCTCCATCCGCTCTCCGCTCGCCGCCACTGCCCCATCGAACTCGCTCGTGTATCGCTCGCGGAACCGCTCCAGGTCTCCCTCGAACTTCTGCGTCAGGCTCTCGTAGTTGTTGTCGTTCTTGCTGAGCACAGCCGCGATGTCAGCGTGGTATTTCTGCAAATCACGCGCGTACTGCTCCGTGCGCTCGCGCAGCTCCGCCTCCAGTCCTGCGAGCTCGCTCCCGCAACGCTCACGCAGCCGCCCGATCTCCGCGAGCTGCCCGCTCGTCTCTGCCTCAAGCCCTCGCATCCGCTCGCTCGCTCCGCTGCGCACCTCCTCTATCCGCGCCTCAGTCCGCTCGCTAAGCTCCTCTATCAGCCGCCGCGTCTCAGCCCCGCACTCCTCTATACGCGCCCCGCTCTCGCTCGCCATACGCTCTATCTGCTCGCCGCTCTCGCTGCTCCACTGCGCTATCCGCCGCTCGCTCTCCTCTCGCGCTCCCGCGACACGCTCGCCGAACTCCTCCAGAAGCCGCCGGTGCTCCTCCTCCAGCTCTCGCCGGAAGCTCTCCATTCGCTCCCCGCTCGCCGCTACCGCCCCATCGAACTCGCTCGTGTATCGCTCTCGGAACCGCTCCAGGTCTCCCTCGAACTTCTGTGTCAGGCTCTCGTAGTTGTTGTCGTTCTTGCTGAGCACGGCAGAAATCTGTGCGCCGTATTTATCATCAAGTTTTTTCTGGTCTGCTTCAAAACGCTCCGTAATTTTTGCGATGAGGTCGCTGTTCTTGCCCGAAACCGAATCGAGCATCTGAATGTATTTTTCCTTAAGCTCCCTGATTTTCTCCGAAAAACTGGTCTCTGCGGCAGAGAATTTTTTCAGCAAATCGCCCTGCATTTTGTCCATTGAGGCCTTCGCGTCCACCACAAACTTTGACTCTGCGGATTTGTAAGACTTCTCCGCCTCCTCAGTCTTCGCGTTAAAAGCCGATTTTATTGCCTCGGACCGCTCGTTCATTCCCGTCTCCAGAGTGCTGAACCGCTCATTAATTTTTGCGGATGCCGCCCCGAACTGATTCTCAAGCTCTTTTTGCAGCGCGTCAGTCAGCTCGCGCAGCTCTTTCATGTATGCGTCGGAGCGGCGCTGAGCCTGCTCGCTCAAATGCTCAAACGCGGTGTTCTCCAGAGAATCCGCCTGCTTGGAAGCCTCGTCATAAGCCGACTGAATCCTCTGACGGATTGACACAAGCGTGTCATCAGCAGCCCTCTGCGCCTCCTTGATTTTTGACTCAAGACCCACAGCATAATCCTCATACTGATTCAGAAGCCTTGTGCGCACAGTCTCAAGCTGCTTCGTGTTCTCCTCAGAAAATTTATCCACAATATCAGGAATGCGCTTGCCAATCAGCTCGATGTCATGACGATTTTTGTCCAAGCGCACAGTGAGATTATCAACAACCTTGCTTTCCTTGCGAATCCGGTCAAGATTCTCCTCAACCTGGGCGGTCATCTCATTCAAATCTTTCAGAATCTCGGCATAGCCGTCAATCTGCTTTTTGATTGACTGCACGGAATTTATGCTCTGATTGAAAGTCTTCATTTTCTCATTGAATTCCGCGTTCTGCTGCTCCAGACGCTTCACCGCGGCGGCGGCGTGGGTCGTGTTGCTGGTAAACTCGGCGTTCAGCATATCAAACTCCGACTGGATTTTCCGATATTTCTTGTCAAGTTCACTCTCGCGCGAGTCCGCGTACTTCCTGATTTTGTCCAGAGAACTGTTGTTTTTGTCGATTCCACGAAAATAAATCGCTATTCCAAGCGAAACGACAATAGAAATGAGAGTTGCAATCAGTAAAATTGGTAAATCCATTTTTCCCCACCCGTTTTATAAACTAATTTCTGTCGTAATCCTCAAAAAAATTTTCTGCCAGCTGATTGTAATGGCAGAAAGTAAAATCGGCAATCTCCGATTTCCTGCCGAAAAACCGCGCCACAGGAGAAATCAGCCATGCGGATTTCATCCCCGCGTTCTTAGACCCCACAACATCATATTTGTGGCTGTTGCCGACGTAAAGAATCTGTTCGGGAGGAAGCGCCATTCCTTCCGCAAGTTTTCTGAACGGAGTCAGTGATGGTTTGAGCGCGCCTGCCTCCTCCGACCCGATAATAAAATCGCACAAATCTTTGATGCCCCAGACATCGCCTTTCTGTTCCGGCGGAAAATCAGAGAGCAGGGCAAGTTTATATCCATCGGCTTTAAGCCTGCGGATGAATTCCACCGAACCGCCGCAGGGCTTTATTTTCCTGAAATATTTCTCAAGGCCTTTGTAAATCACCTTGTCCATGCGCGCCCTTGCCTCCTGCGGTGTTGTGCGCAGTTTCTTGGCCATCTCATCCGCCTGAACCTGCACAAAATCCGGCAGAGTGCCGGCGCGGTGCATGATGTTCCGCACAAGGCCGTATTTGAGGAAGAAAAAACAGTGGCGCAAAAAATAAAAGGACATCCGGACGTTCAGCTTCCACGTGCGGTAAAGCGTCCCGTCAATGTCAAAAGCGACCCCCTTGATTGTACTGACATCCAATTTATCCACTGTAATATTATACACCAAAAACCAGAACACGTCATTATTTTAATGAAGTTATTGCGCCCTAATTAAACGATTTTATGCCCCGATTTCAAGCCCGGCAGATTTCCCGCAATTCCCTGCGATTGCCATGCTGCCCCCGGAGCAAAAACGGCAAATAAACAGCCCGCCGATTGCTTGACGCGCAAACTAACCGGCGGGCTTTTGTGCTGGATTGCTAGCAGATTACCATTTTGCGTATGCTTTTATAGCAACAATTCCATTATACAAATTAAAAGATACACAGCCACCTTCTTTGATGACTCCCATAACAGTTTTCAAAGCACAAGGAATCTCTTCTGTTCCGCCTGCGTCCAGATTTTCTGGCTTATAGTCTTCAAGCAAAGTTACATCTTTCGTATTATATGCATCATTCGGGTCTGTTGAAGTATATATTGGACCACATCCCCACCCTGTTCGGCTCGCATCGGCAGTATTTTTCACAACAAGCACAAGCGTCGCATCCTGGTGTTCGTCATAAACAGCTTTAAGATCATCATACTTTGCTAACACGCTACAGTTTTCAAGACCCTCAGCGTTTTCCACAAACACTTTTTCGCCTGGCACATTAGCCGCTGGCGGATCATCATCATTATTTGACGAATCAGAACTGCCATTGCTACATCCAAGCACCATCGCAAAGCCCGCCGCCAAAAGCGCGAGCATCCAAACCTTCTTCAATTTTTTCATTTTGTCCTCCTAAGACATGATTTCTGTCCAGATTTAACCTCCGTTAAAATCGAACAATCGGAGAACACGCAGATTGCCCGGCTCGACGTGAAAATCCACGGAAATCGCCAGAAAATCGCCCAAATCCCACGATTTTTCGCTTGTTTTTCTGATTTTTTGGCTTATAATTAAATTACAGTTTTTCCAGATTTAACGGACGTTAAAAAGATAGACCGCGCTTCGCGCGGTCTCTGTCGTTTCGGGGCATTTTCTGCGGAACAAGAGGCAATACATCCGTCCGTGCGGGCATGGCGTTAAAAACAGTTATTGTTTTGGGCAAAAACTCTAAGAGTTTTAGGTAAAATCTCTTAGGGTTTTTATACAAATCCCTTAGCGTTTTTAACCAAATCTCTTAGAGTTTTTAACTGAAACACTAAGAGATTTTAACGGAAGGGCGCAGATGAGCGCGGACAATTCCCGAAACATTACATTCTGGTTCGCATGGAAATAAAAACACTCCCGCAAAGGACGCATTGGCGGCAAAGACGGCATGGCAATCCGCTTGCCGCATAGAAAATCCGCCTTATATGCCGCCCTGCCTACAGCCGGTTTATCATGTCCAAGTGCCTCATGTAAAAGTCCGCCACGGGATTTTTGATGGTGAGGCCGCCCTGCAACGACATGTGGTCGCCGTGGTACACGGGCATCACAAGCCACACGCCCCTCTCCGCAGTGCCGTCATCCCACGAGAAGTCTTTTCTTGGGGCAAAGTCCGGGGATTTTGCGGAGACGGTGTTCACAAGTCCGTCGTTCTCCTGCCATTCCTTGCCGAACACAACGCCGTCCGGGGAAGTGCCCTCGAACGCGCCCATCCTGCGGGACGACCTCTGGAAAAGGCTTTCCATTATCTCTTCCTCGGGGATTTGATTCCCCTCCTCGTCCGGAACAGTCGCCCTGCACGCAAAAGAAAAATAATACGCGCCGCCCAGAGTCGAGAGCCACCGGTTGATTTCCCCGGCGTTCTGAACGTGCATATCGAACGCCGCGTTGTCGTAATCCGCCCTGCCGTCGTCCTTGGGAGCGTTGTGCTTGTCCATCGCTTTCTGCATCCTTGTCTTCTCCCCGGGATTCTCGTCCGGAATGTGATAGGCCGATGTTCCGTTGTGAGGAGCGGCAAGCGTTGTAACGGAGTAAATCCATGAGGCATGACCGCCCGCAAAAAGAGGGCTTAAATCATCGGGATTCGTGGCATCGCGCTCCGCCTGCGAGCCTTCCGCCATCAGATGGGCCAGAAGCCGCACGGTCACTCCGCCGAACGAGTGCCCCAGAAGATTTATTTTGTGCTCGTCATCCCAGTGATTTATGAGCGGATTTCTGGAGAAGTCGCGGCCGAACCGCGCATGACCGCACCGCGCTGAATGCTCCGCGCCGTAGTCGGTCACTGTGCCTGAAAGCTGCGCGTAAAGCTCGCACGCCCTGTCCCACGCGCTTCCCTGCGGGGCAACAGAAGCGTCCGCCGCCGCAAAGCCCGCTTTGTTCAGCGTCTTGATGAGCGAGCCGTTTTTCATCCCCCAGTAGGGAAAGAGCTTGTTCACAAAATCGTAGTGCCCCCAGCCCGAAAGCCCGTGCACGAAAACATAGGTGTGATTTGTGCGCCACTCGTTTTTTGAGAGCGGAACCATGTCTTTTTTGCTTGATGCGCATGAGAGGAAAAGCAAGGCAGAAATCATCAGAGGCAAAATTAGTCTGGTGCGGAAAAACACGCTGCGCAAGATGACTGCCTCACCAGACTTTGCGGATAATTCAAATGATTTTTCTGACATACGGTCAGTATAATTCATACTTTCCGCGCTGTCAAAGCGGCTAGTTCAGAACAGTAAGCGGATTGACTGTCTTGCCGTTTTTGTAAACTGTGAAATGCAGATGCGGGCCGGTGCTCATTCCGGTGCTTCCGACATAGCCAATCACTGTGGAATTGTAAACAACGTTGCCTTTTCTGCAAGCAATCCTTTCCATGTGACCGTAAAGCGAGCGATAGCCCGAATGATGCTCAATAATCACGTAATTTCCGTAAGTGGTGTCATATCCGGCGGCAACGACAGTTCCCGCAAGCGCGGCATAAATCGGTGTGCCCTTGCCAACCGCCATGTCAATTCCGCTGTGGAACGTGCGTTTTCCCGTGGCAAACGGAGAGTCTCGCCATCCGTAATTTGAGGAGAGCCAGTAACGCGCGCGAAGCGGCTTGTGGAACAAATCCCCGTTGATTTCCTGCCTTGTCGCCCAGTCAAGCGCAGCATCCGGAATAAAAAGCGATGTTCCGGCAACAAGCGAATCAGTCGGCTGCAAGAAATTCACGAGCGCGCATTTGTCGGCGTTCACATCAAATTTCTCGGCGATGGATTGCGCGGTCTCGCCGTCTTTTTTCACGGTGTAGACGATTCCCGGCATGGACGGGATTTTAAGATACTGGCCCGGCTGAATCAGTCTGGACTGCTTTATGTTGTTCACGCTGATTATTGTGTCCTGTGTCACGTCAAAGGCATCGGCGATGAAGCCAATCATATCCCCGGATTTCACGCGGTATGTCTGGTAAGTAATCACGGAGTCGCCGTCAGACTGCGCAGAAATCACGGGAGGGTCGCCGGCATCATCAATGCTGGCAATCAGAGATGACAAACTGCCGTCGAACTCCGGGGCATGAGCGCTCTCAAAACCGCCCACCGCTTTTCGCCCGTTGATTCTGCTGCCGGCAAACAAAACGGCGACTGCCGCAAAGATGCCCACAAAAAATCCGCAGAGAGAGAGAACCGTAATTGTCGCACTTTTAGAACCAAACAGCATTTCGAGTGAGCACATTATACTACGCATTTTTCCTGTTGAAAACTCTTTTTTCATTTTTTATCTATCCCTATCAGATAAGTTTCAAACGATTCTGAGCGGCAAGCCTGAGGCTTGAATCCTTTTGCTGATGAAAAAATCTCCCGCATTGCCCGAAGGATTCTCTGCTGGTCGCCGTTCTGAAAAATCTTCACGGCAAAGTTCCCGCCTGATTTGAGCATGGTCTGCGCGTACCACACTGCCATCTCAACAAGCTGCTCGCTCTGCGCCGTGTCCACAGTCCGGTTTCCCGTAGTTTTGGGAGCCGCATCGCAGACAACAAGGTCATAAGGACCGCAGTCCTTAATCGCACTGCGAATTTCCGGCGCGTTCAAATCGCCCTGAATAAAAGTCAGGTTATCGCCCTTGACAGTTTTTGAGAGAGGATTCAAATCGCACGAGACAACCCTGCCCGAGCCTTCCATACGTCTCAGAAGAAAGATTGTCCAGCTTCCCGGCGATGCCCCCAAATCAAGGACGGTGTGATTTTTCCTGATTATCCCGAATTTCTCGTCAATCTCCTTAAGTTTGTACACCGACCTTGCGGGATAGCCTTCGGAAAACGCCTTCTGCGACCAAAAATCCGGCTTCTCATAGCTGTTTTTAGGCATAGTTTTTTATCGGTATAAAATCGGTTTTCAGTAGCAGAAATATCCGCGGATTATCCTACTTTTTGAGCAGCGCAGCAAACGGATTGTAAGTCTCGCCGTCATCGCTCTGGCTGCTCATGTATTTTGCGGCGGAGGTGTCCTGCTCTGCGGAGCTTGCGGGTTTGAGAGAAATCCGCTTGTTCGCGATGTCCACCCTCTCAACGACGACGCTCATCGGCTGCCCCGGCTTGAAAACCTTGCGCAGGTTCGTGCTCGTGCTAACGCCCTCAAGCTCGCTGATGTGCACAAGCCCGTCAATCCCTTTATCCAGGCTCACAAAAACGCCGAAATCCACGGCGCGCGCCACTTTTCCGTCAATTTTAGTTCCTACCGGGAATTTCTCGGCGGCAGTCTCCCACGGGTCTTTAAGAAGCGCCTTGAGGCTCACGCTCACGCGCTCGTTTTTCCAGTCCGTGCTCAGAACTTTGACGTTCAGCTCCTGGCCGACTTCAACGACCTCGCCGGCATCGGTCACGTGGTCAAAAGAAAGCTCGCTGATTGGAAGAAGGGCGCGGAATCCCTGAATGTTCACGAACGACCCGAATTTCTCGATGCTCTCAACCGTGGCAGTCACGACCGCGCCCGGCGTAATCTGCGCGGCAAGCTTTCCAAGTGCATTCGCATACTCGCTCTCGCCGATTCTCCTGTTTGAGACAAGAATGTCTTTTCCATCGTTTTTATACTCGGTGATGATAAAACTGAGCGTCTTGCCCACATAAAATGACGGCTCTTTCTTGTCCTTGAACCCCATCTGAGAATACGGACAGAACGCCCTTTTTCCGCCGAGCCGCACCTCAAATCCCCCTTTGATTTCCGCCTCGACGTGGCCTTCCACCGGGATGCCGCCTTTGAAGGCATTCTCAATCATCACATCGTCCGCCGCACTTCCGCCAATTTTTGTGGTGAAGCGCATCTCGCCGCGAACCTCGCCGGTAAAAAACACTTTGATTTTATCGCCTGTTTTTACGCTCACGTTGCCGTCTGCATCCGCGAATTCGGCAGCGTCAATCACGCCCTCGCTTTTCGCGCTCAAATCCACAAAAACCGTGCTGTCTGTCACAGCGACAACGGTTGTCTCAAAACTGTCACCAATATTAAATCTGTTCATTTTCACCTCTAATCCTGTTTTTTCATTATAAAATTGCCTTTCAGCATTTTTGTCTGCAAAATGTTCACGAATGCCAGCGGGTCAGCTTTTTTGATTGACCGCAGCAGTTTCTCCTCCTCATCGGCAGAGACCACGGTGTAGAGCATTTTCCGCTCCGCACCCTGATAGCAGCCTTTCCCGGTGAAAAGCGTCGCGTCATGGTTCGTCACATCGCGGATAATCTGAACAATCTCGTCGGTTTTCTCTGTGATAATAAGCAAGGTGGATTTCTGGTAGCGTTTGTAAAGCGTGTTCAGAATCTGCGTGCTTACAAACTGAAAAATGATTGAGTAAAGAGCGCGTCCCCATCCAAAAAGAAGTCCGAAAATCGCGAGGATAATCACGTTGACCATGAAAATCTGATTCCAGATGCTGCGCCCGGTTTTTTCTGAGACATAGATTGATATGAGGTCGGTTCCGCCGCTAGTTGCGCCCGCAAGAAGGCACAGACTGATTGCGATTCCGCTCAGAATTCCGCCGAAAATCGTGCAGAGCATAACCTCGTCTGTGACAGGCAGCCCGGGAAGCAAATCCGTAAAAAGTCCTGACGCGATAATCGCCCAGACCGAAAGCATTGTGAAGCGTTTTCCAACATAACGGAAGCACATCAGCACTGGCGCGACGTTCAGCCCCCAGAAAAAAACAACGAACGGGATTCTCACGCCTAAAAATCGCTCAAAAATTTCCTGAAGCAGAAGCGACATTCCTGTGAAGCCGCCGGGAAGAAGGCCTGCCGTGTGCACGAACGTGTTAAGGTTCAGGGCAATCAGAAGTGCCCCGAGCGTGACCAGCAGAAAACGGTAAAACAATTTTGGAGAACTTTTCATAAAATCATTATAGCCGATTTCAAAACTTTGTACCACAGCACCAGAATTCCCGCGCCGGGCAGCCCATCCCAAAGCGTTGCGCACGCGAACCGCAGTTTTAAGGACAAAGTTACGCGGTCAAAGAGTTGAGAAAATCGCGAAATAAGAATATTATATCAGTATGAGAAAGCAAGACAAAAAAAATCAGAGAAGCAGAAAAAATGGCGGCCGGAATTTTGCGGCATTTTTAAAACAGAAAATATCCGGAATATCGTTCTATTTGTTCCGGATTATCCCCGCGGTTCTGCTCACGGTGCTTTTTATCCTCCCCATGGGGATGATGAGCCTTGACCTTTCTGACGGAGCGAGCACCGCAAGCCTTGTCCACGCTTATGTGCTGCCGTTTGTCGAGGACCCTGTGATTCAAGGCGGATTCCTGAAAATCCTTTTCTGCCTGATTTATTTCCTGCCTATTGCGGTCATGGTCAACGTAATCAGCATATTCCTGAAAAGTCACACAAAATCGCTTGTGTACACGCTCACTTACATCGGGCTGTCAATTTATCTTCTATGCTCGGTCAGCTGCGTGATGGTTTTTGCGAACTGCCCGCGATGGTTCACAACCTTGGACTGGAGCGTCTACCTTGCTTTCGCGCTGGCATTCGTCTTCCACGTGCTAATGTCAATCTTCGGAATTATGATTATGCGCGAGCGCAACCCGGAATTCGCGGAGCACAAGAAATATCAGACGGACACAAAAGAGAAAATCGCAAAATTCTCAATAAAAACCAAGCTCACAATCACAATCATAACGACAATCGCGGTGATTCTGGGAACTTTCACCGTCCTGATTCTGCGCAACTACAAGTCAATGTTCACCGAGGCCGTCAGCGATGTGGGCCGTGCGCAGTCCGAGCAGACCGCCTCGGTTTACGAGACTGGCGAGGGGCTTTACGCAAAAATCTCGCCGTATTTCAGGCAGCAGGAGGAGGCGAACAAATACGCCGACTCGCCGTTCGAGCGCATTGACATCATCACCGCAAAATCATCCACGAACATCAATTTTTCGGAGAACGGTGACACTGTGACTCTTGAGGGCGATGAAATCACCTGGCCAGATTTTGATGTCTTTGCCTATTCCACAAAAGAGGGCGATATAAAATCCATTCCCGAGGAGGACAGGGTAATTCCATCAGACAAGGCGCGTGAGTATTTCACGCTGTTCCAGAACGGAAGCTACAAAAAGCATCCGGTCAGCTCCGGCGAGCACGTCCGCTACATTTATCCGCTGTCTTTCCTGCGCAGGGATGGCACGCGCCGCCTCATGGGGTTTGTAATCGTAACGTACCGCGAGGAAATCCTTATGAAATCTTACTTCCACGCGCTCATTTTTGTGTGCACGATGGTCGTGATTTTCATGTACATCTCAATCATTCTGACGATTCTCATCGCAGATTTCATAACAAATCCGCTGCTGTATCTGCGCACGAACGTAAAAAAGACTTCCGATTCTCTTGAGCAGATACTTTCGGGACGCTCAGAAATCAGCGCGGAATCTATCACTTTCAACGACTCAATCCGCACAAAAGACGAGACAAAGGCGCTTTCCGTGGAAATCAAGAATCTGGTGAATATAATCCGCGGGGTAATCCCGTACATTTCTTTTGCCACGCTCCAGGCCGCCGAGAAAGAGACAAAAAAAAGCACGTCACACCGCGAGCTTTGCTTTCTCTTTACGGATATTCGCGGCTTCACCTCGCTTTGTGAGGACAAGCAGCCGCGCGAGGTTGTTGAGATTCTGAACCGCTACCTTGATATGGAGACCGAGATTATTCTGAACAACGGCGGTGACATCGACAAATTTGTGGGCGATGAGATGATGGCGTTTTTCTCCGGTCCCAAAAAAGAGTACAACGCCTGCAAAGCCGCAATGGAAATCCGCACCGCAATGCGCGAGCAGCAGCAGGAGGCTCTGAAAGACGGCTCGGATGTCATCTCAATCGGCATTGGAATAAACACGGGCCGCGTAATTTTCGGCTCAGTCGGCGCAAAAAACAGGATGGACTTCACCTCAATCGGAGACACAGTGAACCTTGCCGCAAGGCTTGAAGGCGCGAACAAGGCCTACGGCTCCAAGGCAATCATCACCGAGGCAGTCTTCACAAAACTGCGCGACTCTTTTGTGTGCCGCGAGCTTGATTTCATCACCGTCAAGGGAAAAACAGAGCCAGTGCGCATTTTTGAGATTTTGCAGACGACATCGGCGGCAACGGACAAAGTTTTTGAGATTAAAGACCTGTTCGAGAAAGGACTCGCCGCGTACCGCAAGCAGGACTGGGCAAAAGCCGAGGAAATGTTCCAGCAGTGCAACGCAAAATATCACGACCTGCCGTCGGTTGTTTTCCTTGACCGCATAGCGCACTTCAAGACAAATCCGCCGCCAAAGAACTGGGACGGTGTTTTTGTGATGAAAGTAAAATAATCAGCGGATTCTCAGACTTTTCCGCCGATTTTCAGCGTGAATTCATCACCGGATTGCTCGAACCCGATTCTGCGCAGCATTTTTTTGTGACTGCCCTGAACCGCCCGGACAACAATCCGCCCTGCGCCCGAGCCGCTCAGCTGCGAATAAGCGAATTTTTCCACAGAGGCGTTTCTGTACGCGGGAAGTATGTAATCCAGTTTGACGCGCAGCGCGTTCCCGCCGTCATTTTTCTCTGCGGCAAGAATTCCCGCAGGATTGCTGCCGCAAGTGACAAGAAAAATTTTGTCGTCCGCGGACAGGTCGGAAAAATCCGGGGAGAAAGCCTGAATATCATCTTTGTTGCGCTCCAGAAAACAGCGCAGAAATCCGTCTGTGGCATCAAGCGGCACGGCAAAAAAATCACGGCGCGCGCTCATCAGCCTGAGAAGGCTCACCACGTTTATTGTAATTAGGCACGCCTGCATTATTGCGGTGGGGTAAGAGCGGATGCAAAGTGAATAGCCGCAGAAAATCACGCTGCCGATTGTGTTTATGACGCGGAGGCGCACAACCGATGTCATCAGCATGGAAATGACCACAAGGATTGAGCCTAAATATCCTGCAAGCTCGATAATCGTCTGGATTGTCATGCCTTGATTTTATAACGGACGCAGGACTATCACAAGCACCCTGCGGATTTTTCCTGCCGTTCCGCGGATATATTCACACATACCGCAAAATTCATTATACTTACGAATATGGCAACGCAACACAAAGAAATTGACGCAGAGACGCTTGAGAATCTGCTTTATTTGTCCCGCCTGTCTCCCGAAAGCACAGACATGGAGACGCTAAAAAAACAGGTGGATGATATTGTCGGCTATTTTGACATTCTCTCAAAATACGATGACAGCGAGAACCCTTATGACGCATATCCAAAAACAGAGGCGGAAAAACTCCGGGCCGACACTGTAACTGATGGTCTGGAAATCAGCGATGTTAAGAAAGTTTCCGAAAATTTCATGGACGGATATTTTCAAGTGCCAAAAGTTCTGGGGGCGGGCGCATAATGTTCTACACGATAAAAGACACAAGAGCCGCGTTAAAAAACGGCCAGATTACCAGCGAGCAGCTTGTCCGCAATTCCATCGAGACGTTCAATAAGGATAAATCCGCGCCAATTCCGCTTAACGCTTTCATTGAGATGTATGATGATGCGGTTGCAAAAGCCGCCGCCGCAGACAAAGAAATTTCTGATGCGCGCAAAAAAGGTGCGGACGCGCTGGACAAACTTTTTGCGGAAAAACCGCTGCTTGGAATTCCGTTCGCGAACAAAGACAACATCAGCGCAAAAGGTCACCGCCTCACGTGCGCCTCAAAAATTCTTGAAGGATACATTGCGCCGTACAGCGCGACTGTAATAAGCAGGCTGGAGGCAGCCGGCGCAATCCCGCTTGGCCGCTGCAATCAGGACGAATTTGCCATGGGCTCATCCACAGAATATTCGTGCTACGGCCCGACCAGAAATCCGATTAACCGCGAATTCGTCTCGGGCGGCTCTTCGGGCGGGTCGGCCGCCGCTGTTGCCGCGAACCAGGCGTTGTTCGGTCTTGGAACAGAGACCGGAGGCTCAGTGCGATTGCCCGCCTCTTACTGCGGCATTTACGGGCTTAAGCCGACTTACGGCGTTCTGAGCCGCTGGGGTGTCGTCGCTTACGGCTCGTCTTTGGATCAGGTGGGAATTCTTGGGCACACGCCGCAGGACATCGCCGAGCCTCTCTCGCTGATGTGCGGCGCAGACACTTTTGATGACACTTCCGCCGATTTGCCGGACGGAAAATCGCTTGGAAATCTTACTGCGCTCTCTGACGCTGAATTCAGCGCGCTTAAAATCGCGATTCCAAAGCAGTTCCTTAAAACTGACGGCGCGGACGCGGAGGTAATCAAAACTTTTGAGGAGACCCGCGCTTGGTTCACAAAAAAAGGCGCACAGGTTGATGAGGTTGACATTCCCGTTCTGGATGCGGCAATCGCTTCATATTATGTGATTGCGCTCTCGGAGGCTGCCTCGAACCTCAGCCGGTTTGACGGAATCCGCTACGGGCTTCGCGTTGACAACGGTCAGGGCTACGACGAGCTTTACGTTGAGACAAGAAGCAAAGGTTTTGGTCCGGAAGTAAAACGCCGCATCATCATCGGGAATTACGTCCTTTCGGAGCAGTTTTCCGGTGACACTTACAAAAAAGGGATGACAGTCCGCGCCCGAATTCAGCGTGATGTTGCCGATGTTTTCAAGAAGTACGACATAATTCTCTGCCCGACATGCCCGACCGCGGCCTTTAAACTTGGCGCAAAAGTTGACAATCCGCTTGAGATGTATCTTTCTGATTTGTACACGACTTTTGTGAATCTTGCGCGGATTCCGTCTGTGAATGTGCCTTCCGGCAGAAAATCAAAGGACGGGATGCCAATCGGAATGCAGTTTGCGGGCGCAATGTTCAGCGAGAAAAAGATTCTGCAAATCGCGCAGAACTGGGAGAACGACCACCCGGATGTCGGTGTGCCCGTAAAAGATTAGCGGAAAATCATCCTGCGGCCGATAATCTTACTATGAGCAAGAAAATTTATTCGGCGGCGATTGTCGGAACCGGGCGCATAGGATTCACGCTCGGGTTCGATAAAAAACGCGAGCAGCCCGCCTCGCACACAATGGCGCTCCTTGCGAACAAGCGCGTAAATCTTGTTGCGGCGGCAGATACCGACAGCGCGAAACTGAACGACTGGGCGCATTTTGTAAAAAACGCAGAGATTTTTGATTCCAGCGAGAAAATGTACAGCGCGTTCTCCAGTACCAACGCGGGCAGTCTTGATATAATCACCATTGCCGTGAACGAGGACGCGCACTTGCAGGAATGCCTGCGGGCAATTCAGGCGAGACCACGGCTGATTATTCTGGAAAAACCCGTCGCGCTGAACTGCGCACAGGCAGAGCAGATTGCCCAGGCCGCAAAGCAGAACAACGTCACTGTGATGGTGAACCACGAGCGTCGTTTTGCCGCTGATTACAATGCCGCGAAAGTTTACGCCAAAAAAATCGGCACGATTCAGAGCGTGCGCGGCGAGCTTTTTTCCGGACTGCGCATCTACGGCAAGGAATTTGAGGCGGACGGCACTTACAGCCTGCTCCATGACGGCACCCACCTTGTTGATATTATCCGCTTCATTCTGGACGAGGACTTGAAAAATCCGCTTGTGACCGGCATTTTCAAAGATGAGAAAAATGTCGTGCGGAATTTCTGCGCGCATTTCTCAACGCCAAGCGTCGCAGACATAAGCATTGCGATGAGCGGACGCAGCCGTTTTTTCTCATTCGCACTTGACATTCTTGGCACAGAAGGCCGCATTTGCATCGGAAACGGATACGCCAAATTTTATCAGCGCAAAGAATCAAAACTTTACAGCGGATTTTTCTCGCTTTCCCGGGACAGGTCAATCCATCTGCCAAAAAAGACAGGTTATTTCTCGAATATGATTCAAAATGCGGTGGATTTTCTTGACGGCAACGCCGAGCTTAAAAGTCCGCTTTCTGAGGCAATCGCCGATTTACAGACTCTGGAAGAAATAAAAGAACAGCTTAAAAACTGATG
Source organism: Treponema sp. (assembly GCA_022510865.1). Taxonomy (GTDB): domain Bacteria; phylum Spirochaetota; class Spirochaetia; order Treponematales; family Treponemataceae; genus Treponema_D. Next base: position 44,286 of record JAFLSQ010000011.1, on the reverse strand, counting down.
CTCGATGTTGGATTTGAACCAACGACTTCCACCGTGTGAAGGTGGCACTCTACCCCTGAGTTAATCGAGCCAAAAACAGGAACTCGCATTCGAGTTCCTATTTTATATCACTTTACATAAAATTACACAAGCCCCTGCGCAATCATTGCCTCAGCAACTTTCACAAAGCCCGCGATGTTCGCGCCTGCCACGTAATTAACCCAGTTGCCTTCTTTCGCACCGAATTTAACGGCCGTGTCGTAGGCATTGTCATGGATGTTAATCATAATGTCGTGGAGTTTCTTGTCAACTTCCTCGGCAGACCATGCAAGACGCTCAGAATTCTGGCTCATCTCAAGACCTGATGTTGCGACTCCGCCCGCGTTAGATGCTTTTCCCGGAGCGTACAGAATTTTCGCGGCAAGGAATTTGTTCACCGCGTCGATGTTGCTGGGCATATTCGCGCCCTCAGCGACAAGTTTCACGCCGTTATCAAGAAGTTTCTGGGCATCCTCACCAAGAAGCTCGTTCTGGGTAGCGCACGGGAACGCGCAGTCGCACTTGACTTCCCAGACTTTTCCGCCGTCAACATATTTTGCAGACGGGAATTTTTTGGCATACTCGGAGATTCGTCCGCGGCGGACTGTCTTCAGCTCTTTAACCCAGTCAAGTTTTTCCTGAGTGATTCCGTCGGGGTCGTAAATGTATCCGTTTGAGTCAGAAAGCGTGACGACTTTCGCGCCAAGTTGCAGGAGTTTTTCTGCGGCATACTCAGCGACGTTTCCAGAACCAGAGACGACGCAGACCTTGCCCTTAAAATCATCTCCAACTTTCTTGAGCATTTCCTGCGCAAAATAGATGAGTCCATATCCGGTTGCCTCCGTGCGAATCAGAGAGCCGCCGAAAGTAAGGCCTTTTCCTGTAAGAACTCCGGTGTACTCATCGCGGATTCTCTTGTACTGCCCGAAAAGATAACCAATCTCGCGGCCACCAACGTTTTTATCACCGGCAGGAACATCGGTGTCCGGCCCAATGTGGCGGTAAAGCTCTGTCATAAAAGACTGGCAGAAACGCATAACCTCTTTGTCTGATTTTCCGTGCGGGTCAAAATCAGAGCCGCCCTTTCCGCCGCCCATCGGCAGAGTTGTGAGGGAGTTTTTAAGCACCTGCTCAAATCCAAGGAATTTGAGGACTGAAAGGTTGACCTCTTTAGAGAAGCGAAGCCCTCCTTTGTAAGGCCCGATGGCACTGTTGTACTGAACGCGGAAACCACGATTAACGTGATAGTTTCCCGCATCGTCCATCCACGGCACTCTGAACTGAATCACGCGCTCCGGCTCAACAAGCCTCTCAAGCACGGCGTTCGGCTCAAGCTCCGGCATTTTCTCCACAACAGGGTCAAGCGTTGTGAGGACTTCCTCAACGGCCTGCAAGAATTCAGGTTCATTGGCATTTTTTGTTTTTACTTCTTCCCACACACGGTTTACGTAAGCATTTTTCATTTTTTTCAACTCCTTATCCGTGCACGTCACGGAAACCGAGGTTTTGCATAATTATACATTCCTAAAGTATAAATATACCATATTTCCCGCTCCCATGAAAAGTGGTTTCAGGAAATTTGTGATATTTTTGATTTTCCGGCCCGGCAATCGCAATCATTTTCCGAACCTGAACCATTTGAAGTCAAAATTGCTGCCCGGCAGGAACACAAAACTGATTTTCTGCGCGCCGGTCACGGGGGAAATCTCAAAAGTTTTCTCCTCATAATCGTCCGTGTGCGCGAATTCTATCACCTGAGTGGAATTCACGCCGTCCGCGCCAAAAAATTTCACGTTGATTGTGTTGTTCTCCGTGTTGGATTTCCCGCAGATTGTCAGCCGCACGGCCTTGTCCGCGCCAAAATCCATGCTGGCAAAATCAAGGTTCACGTTATTCCCGATTCTCTCAACCGCGCCGGAAGTTTTTGTGAACGAATCCCCGGTGATAACATCCGCGTCAACGGCCCGCAGCGTAGCGAACGCCTTGGGAGATTTATCAAAATAAAATCCGTGGAAATAAATTCCCTCTGGCAGCACGATGCTAAGCGTGTGAACGCCAAAAAGCCGTCTGCTCAGGACAAAAACGTTCTCGCTGTAAACGTTGTAAATTGACTCGTGGCTGTACGTGAATTTTCCGAGGCACTCGCCGCCCGCGCCCGGCTCGCCGTCCCAGATCTCAACGCCAAGCTCCGTATTGTGACTGAAAATCGGGATGTGGATTGAGTCCGCGCCGTCCGCACCAAAATCCACCTTGTCAAAACTAATACATGTATCGCCGCTTTTTCGCGTGGAGATTCCGCTTTCCAGAGACAGCTCGGGCTTGACCTTGCCGCCAGAGGAATCCCATCCGCTCATTCGGCACGCCTCAATCAGCTCATACGGATTTCTCTTGTGCGTCCCGATTCCGCTCACCGTGAACGGCAAATCGCTCAGAACCTCATCATATTTTGTGTTGTTCATCGCCGTGCAGCGCAGGATGCACTCGCCGTCACCTTCCGCCCTGATTACCGCAACCTGAACGCCCGGCTCACTGCCGCTTTCAGGCTGCAAGATATTCACAGAAATATTGTCGCTCTCAACGCATTCCTTGAGAACCGGATTCCATTTTATTTCTTTTAGCGTGGCGTTCTCGGGGAGCATTCTTGCGCGGACTTTGACCTCCCGCCTTGCAGCATCAAGATTCGTGCTTCCTTCCGCAATGATCTCGATTTTCCGGCTTGGCACAAAATCACATTCCGCGTGGATTGAGTTGTACGGCGCAACATCAGTCCATTTCCTCAAAGCGATGTCAAATTTAACCGAGACGTTCGGCAAATCCTTGCTCGCGGCGGTCACGACAAAAGAGCCGCCTGATTTTTTTTCCCGGACGATGGCAATCAGCCGGTTCGCAAAAAGCCGCCTTGTGTGGCTTCGCACGCTCTGACCAACATACTCGTCGTAGTCGGTTGAATCTCCGTTGTCCATTCCAACAAGCTCCGCATCGCCCGCAACATTCAGCGTGATGTAATTGCGCGCGTTCTCAACAAGAATGCCGTCTTTATCCGCCGTCATAATCTGAATGAAATGCAGGTCGCCGGTGTCATCATCCTCAGGCCGCAGGACAATCGCCGAGGGGTCGCCAAAGGATTTTCTCACGTCCTCCGCAACTTTATTGCCGTTTTTATCATAAGCGACGGCCTTAATCTCACCTTTGTGATATTCAACCTGCCAGTGACCGAACATCGCCGTGCCGCCCGCATGATTTATCTCCTGCCTGCCAAGAGAATCGCCGTTAAAAAACAGCTCGACGCTCTGGGCATTCGAGTACGCCTTCACGTCAATCATCTGACCTTCATTCCAGTCCCAGTAAGGCAGAAGATGGACGAACGGTGCGATTTTTTTGCCCGCCCACTCCGCTTTATAAAGATATAACGTGTCTTTCGGGAAGCCCGCAGTGTCAATCTGCCCGAAAAACGATGACTTTGTGTGATATGGCGTAGGCTCGCCGATATAATCCCAGCCCGTCCAGATGTACTGGCCCGCACTGAAAGCGCAGTCCCTGTCGGTCGCAATCACAGTCTGAGTGTTGACGCAGCCCCATGGCGTGGTGCAGTTGCCGAGCGTAGAGCACTGCCCGTCGCTGAACGTCACCAGTTTGAGCGAATCGGGGAAGTGATAAATTCCGCGGCTCTGAACAGTGGAGCTGGTCTCCGAGCCATAAATCTTCCAATGCGGATATTTTTTGTGATGCTCATCATAAAGCCGCTCCAGATAATTGTAGCCGACCGTGTCAATTTCCTCGGCGCACTTCTGGGCACCGTCCGTCATCATATAATTTGAGCCGATTGTAATCGGAGCGTTGCGCCCGGGGTCGTTTTTCTCCACGCAGGCATACAGTTTTTTTGTGATTTCAAAACCGTTCCCCACGTGAGTATCATAAATCTCATTGCCGATTGACCACATTATCAGGCTAGGATGATTTCTGTCCCGGCGCACCCAGCTTGTCGTGTCCTTCTCCCACCACTCGTTGAAGTAGACACCGTAATCAAACGGAGTTTTGGGCTTCTCCCACATATCAAAAGCCTCGTCATCAACCATCAGGCCAAGCTCATCGCAAAGGTTCATCCAGGCGGAAGGCGGCGGATTGTGCGAGCACCTCACCGAATTCACGCCCATCTCCTTAAGCCGATTGAACTGGCGGCGCAGGGCATTCACATCAAACGCGGCCCCAAGCGCACCCTGGTCATGGTGATGGCACGCGCCGTAAATTTTCTGATGCCGGCCGTTCAGGAAAAATCCCTTGTCCGGCGTAAATTCGGCATATTTGAATCCGCAGTGCTGGGAAATCTCATCAATCACGTTGCCGTCTTTGTCCATCAGTTTTGTAGTGAGGATATAAAAAACCGGGCTGTCAATATCCCAGAGCATCGGTTTTTCTATGACGATTTCCTCGTGGGCACGTGAGATTGACGCGCTCGCGAACGCAGGCACAACCTGATGAAGCCAGTCCGACTCCTCGTCGCGCACTGGAACTGGCAGCAGCGGAAATTCTGATTTTGCGGCAATTTTTCCGTCCACCGTGGAGATGATATTCTCCAGTTTGTGACCGCTCAGCGCGCCCGCAACCTCAGCGGAAATTTTGATGTTCCACTCGCCGTCAAGCGCATTGCAGTCTGCGGGAACTGCCGAAAAATAAACGCCGTCAGTCGGCAGATAAACTTTCTGCGAGCTGATGAAAGTGACATCGCGGAAAATTCCCGCGCCGGAATACCAGCGTGTGTTGCAGTTCTGGTACACGACAATCACAAGAATCTCGTTCTGCCCGGATTTCACAAAGGCGGATATGTCAAACTCGAACGTGGAGTAGCCGTATTTCCACTCGCCCGCCTTTTTTCCGTTCACCCACACCGCGCTGTTCATGTAGACGCCCTCAAATCTGATTGCGCAGCGGCGGCCATCAATCATATCTGATGAAAGCTCGAATGTCTTTTTATAAAAGCCCACGCTGTTCTTGTACAAATCTTTCACGTGATGAATCATCCAGTCGTGGGGAACGCGCACGTCAGCATAAGTCTGATTCTCCGCAATATTAAAAAACTGGTCGGGGGTATAAAAATCCTCAGTCGCTTCCAGAGCATACTCGGCAAAACGCCATGAATCGTTGAATAAAGTTCTCATTCTTTAAGTATAAAGGGATTTCTGAAAATTTGGTAGAAAAAAAAGCCCAGATAATCCCAAGCACAGCTCCTGCCGCATACCGTTGCTGGATTCCTCCTCTGGCGGGGTTTTGCGGAAGACACTTGAAGGGCATCTGGGCAATCGGAAAGAGGGAGATTCGAACTCCCGGCAACATTTCTGCTGCGCACCCCTTCCAAGGGTGTACCTTAAACCGCTCGGACATCTTTCCAGAATGCTTTTAATCTACTACATTGCCAGACTTCCGTCAAGAATTATCAGGATGAAGATGCGGATTGATAAGACGGCCTCCCTGCGATTTTCCCGCCGATTCTCACACCACGCCATTCAGCACAAACAACCTGTCCACAACAAACAAAACCAGCAAAATAATTACCCCCTTCCCCTTGATTACCCACTGCAACTGTCTGCCCTGCAATGCCCGCAACGGCTCGTTCCTTGACAATCCCGCGCAAACATCATACCCTGCCAGTATGATTGCAGACATTTTTCTTGCGGGGGTCGGCGGCTTTGCGGGGAGCGCGTTGCGGTGCGCGGCGGGTTTCGTGCCGGTCAAAAATCCCGCGGGCTTTCCAATAAAGACCTTTCTAATCAACGTGGCGGGCTGCTTCATTTTTGCGGCCGCAGGCTGCATTGCCTCGCGGCGCGGCTCGCTCAGTCCACGCGCGCTCGCCATGATTCGCACTGGATTCTGCGGCGGCTTCACCACGTTCTCTGCATTCGCGGCGGAAAGCGCGGCACTGCTCAAAGGCGGAAACTACGCAGCAGCGGCGGCATACATCGCGGCAAGCGTTGCGGCAGGACTGCTCGCGGTCTTTGCGGCGGAGCGGGCGTTCGGAAACTGACACAAGACTAGCGGTCATGCAAAATCCTTGCGGGAACGGGCAGAAAATCCGCTCCCGAAACGAGGGTAAAATTATCAGCATCTAGTCATAATGCGTTTTTTGCGATATAATTATCAATTACAATAATGGAGGCTTAAAGTTGACGCTGAAATATCACGGCAACTTTAACTTCGAGTTTTCTGGGTTTTTTGTTCGCAGAGCGAGTAAAAACCCCAGAAAACTCGTCTATTCACTGCGATTTTCGCTTCGTTGCAAAGTCGCGTTTTCAAAGTTTTCAGAAATTGATATTCATGGAAACTTAAAAACAGAGAGGAGGAAACATGAATACACCATTAGAGATTGCTGACATATATGTTATGATTGGCGATGGTAAGACAACCCAGAGGCTTTGGAAGTTGTTCTTGCTTGGACTTTTTGCGGGCGCGTACATTGCGATGGGTGCGCTGGCAAGTCAGATTGCGTCCTGCGGTATAGAAGAGCCTGCTACGGCACGTCTTCTCAGCGCGCTTGTGTTCCCAATCGGACTTGTAATGATTACGATTGCCGGCGGTGAGTTGTTCACCGGCAACTGTCTTATCATCATTTCGGTGCTTTCCAAAAACACTTATCTTACGGCCATGCTACGCTCTTTGGTTGTAGTATTTTTGGGAAACTTCGTCGGGTCGGTTCTGGTCGCGGCGTTCGTGAACCTAGGACACGTGCTCTCTTTGTATGACGGTGCGCTCGCGCTTTCGGCAGTGAACACCGCTACGGCAAAAGTGAGCCTTTCGTTCGGAGACGCAATAATCAAAGGAACACTCTGCAACTTCATGGTTTGTATCGCCGTGTGGATTTCTATGGCGGCCGATGACATCATGGGTAAGGTAATCGGATTGTATCTCCCGGTCTTCCTGTTCGTTCTCTGCGGTTTCGAGCACTCAATCGCGAATATGTACTTTGTTCCGTCCGGAATTTTCGCACAGCACATGTACGGCATCCCGAGCGAGCCGCTGCACTGGGGCTCGTTCTTCCTCAGAAACCTGCTTCCTGTAACGCTGGGCAACATAATCGGTGGTTCGTTCCTGGTAGGTCTTGGCTACTGGGCAATCTACCTCACAGAGCGCGACTAATCAAAAACAAAAAGGCGGCAAAATTGCCGCCTTTTTTTTGGCGGGCATTCCGAAAGTGCCGCAAGAAAAATCCGCAAAATTGACATTGAACTTTCCCTCTTTTATAATCTGATTATGCTTACGACAGTCGCCATAACAATCCCCCCGGAAAATGCGCAGAATGACGCGCTTATCCGCTCGCTGATTGAATCCGAACTGAAAAAATCCGGGATTGTATACAATAAAATTCACACTGCGCTGGAAAAAAAATCCGTGGACGCAAGGCATGGGCGCGTGAAAATCCACCTGCGCTTCAAAATTTTTCTGGATGAGGATGCCGAAAACGCAGAGCGCGGGAAAATCGCCGGGAACGCGCAGATTCTGCCCGAATGGAAAGAGGCTGGCAGCGCGCACAGCGTGGTGATTGTTGGCGTAGGCCCTGCGGGGCTGTTCGGCGCGCTCAAACTTCTTGAGAGCGGAATCAGGCCTGTGATAATCGAGCGGGGCGCGGACACAACTCAGCGCAAAAAAGACATCGCGCTCATAAGCACACGCGGGATTGTCAGCGCGGACTCGAACTACTGCTTTGGCGAGGGCGGCGCGGGCACTTTTTCTGACGGCAAACTTTACACGCGCAGCAATAAACGCGGAGACATCAGCCAGATTCTGCGGATTCTTGTGCATTTTGGGGCAAGCGAGAAAATCCTCACGGACGCGCATCCCCACATCGGCACGGACAGGCTTCCCAAAGTGATAAACAATATGCGCAGGCGGATTGAGGAACTTGGCGGCGAGATTCATTTTAACACAAAATGCACAGATTTGATTGTTGAGGACGGCCGTGTGATTGGCGTAAAAACTCTGGGCACTGCGGACAACACCACCGGCGAATTCCGCGCGGACGCGGTGCTGCTCGCAACCGGGCATTCCGCGCCGGACATTTACATGATGATTGCAAGGCACGCGCCCCAATCCCTTGAAGCAAAAACTTTTGCCGCTGGAGTGCGCGTCGAGCATCCCCGGGAGCTGATAGACAGGATTCAGTACCACAAGAATACTGGCAGAAACAAAAAAGGCGATTATCACGCCGGGGACGTAAAATCATCCGCTGATGATTCTGGCGGGCTTGGCGCGGCAGAATACCGCCTAACCGCGCAGATTGACGGACGCGGGGTCTACTCTTTTTGTATGTGCCCGGGCGGTTTTGTCGTGCCTTCCGCCTCAAGCGCGGACGAAATTGTTGTGAACGGAATGTCCGCCGCAAAACGCAACTCCAAGTGGTCCAACTCCGCGATTGTCGTGGAAATCCGGCCGGAAGACATTCCGCAAAAGCACATCAATCTGGCAGAAAGTCAGGGCTGCGCCGCGCTCGCGGGGCTGTTTCTCCGCAGTGATATTGAGCACAGCGCAAAAAATCACGGGCAGGCGCAAAAAGCACCCGCGCAGCGGCTCACAGATTTTCTTGCCAACCGGATTTCAGCGGATTTTCCGCCCACAAGTTACACGCCGGGCATAACCCCGTCAAATTTGAACGACTGGCTGGAGCCTCACATCTGCACGCGGCTGCGCAAAGCGTTCCCGCAGTTCAATCAGTTAATGCACGGATTTGTCTGCGATGACGCGGTGATAATCGCGCCGGAGACACGCACAAGCACGCCAGTGCGAATCCTCAGAAATAAAGAGACTTTTGAGTCCGTCTCACTGAAAAATCTGTACCCGGCGGGAGAAGGCAGCGGATATGCGGGCGGCATCGTGTCCAGCGCAATGGACGGCGAGAACTGCTGCAAGGCAATCACGCGATTTTTATTATAGAACCGATTTTAAAAACTGCCTAAGCCGCTCACTCTGCGGATTCTGGAAAATCTGCTCGGGAGTTCCCTCCTCCTCGATGTAGCCGTTGTTCATAAAAAGCACACGGTCGGCAACCTCACGCGCAAAGCCCATCTCGTGGGTGACGACAACCATCGTCATTCCGTCTTTCGCAAGGTCTTTCATCACGTTCAGAACCTCGCCCACCATCTCCGGGTCAAGCGCAGAAGTCGGCTCATCAAAAAGCATCACATCCGGCTGCATCGCAAGCGCACGGACAATCGCAATCCTCTGCTTCTGGCCGCCGCTCAGCGTGGACGGATAAACCTGCGCCTTCTCGGCCAAGCCCACCCGCTCCAAAAGCTCCAGCGCGAGCGTCTCTGCCTGAGCCTGCGTTTTAATGCCAAGCGTCACGGGCGCAAGCGTGATGTTCTGCATGACAGTCAGATGCGGAAAAAGATTGAAGTGCTGGAAAACCATCCCCATTTTCTGGCGGCACACATCCAGATTCGTTTTAGGATTGGTCAAATCTGTGCCCTCAAAAAGGATTGTCCCGGAATCCGGATTTTCAAGGCGGTTCAGGCAGCGCAGAAAAGTGCTCTTTCCCGACCCGGACGGGCCAATCAGAACGATTTTCTCACCTTTTTTGATGTGAATTGACACATCTTTGAGGACGTGCAAATCACCAAAACTGATTTTTAAATTACTGACCTCTATCACTTCTTGCCATCCTTTTTTCAAGCGCACCGAAGAGTTTTGTAAGCCCGACGGTAAGAATCAGATAAATGACCGCGCAGGTGAGGAGCGGAATCCACGCGTTGTAGGTGGCGTTCCGAATCATATCGCCCGCTTTTGTCATGTCCATCACGGCAATGAAACTTGCGACAGAGGTCTCTTTTATGAGCACAATGAATTCGCTTGTGTAAGTGGGGAGCACCGCCTTGACCGCCTGCGGCAGAATTATTTTGCGCAGCGTCTGATATTTTGTAAGCCCGAGCGATCTTCCGGCCTCGGTCTGCCCAACATCAATCCCCTGAATGCCCGCACGGAAAATCTCTGTGCAGTACGCCCCGGAATTGAATCCATACGCAAGAATGGCGACGAGCAGACGGTTCAGGCCAAGCGGAGCGAAAATCACAAAGTAGAAAATCATCAGCTGGGTTGCAAGCGGAATTCCGCGCAGAATTGTGGTGTACAATTCCGCAATGAATTTAAGCGGCCGGCTGTCGGAGATTTTCATAAGGGCAAAAATGCCGCCAAGAATCGTTCCAATCAGAATGGCGCAGATTGCAATCAGCACTGTGATTCCAAGGCCATGCAGAATCAGAAGATACCGCTGGCCCGCAATCATTGTGTCATAAATCGAATGAATCATTTATTTTCGTTTCTTTACGATGATGACCTGCTCTGACTCAAAGTACTCGTCAGAGAAATCCACATTTTTCTTGCGCTCTTCGGTCACAGACATTCCGGCGGCAATAAAATCGATTGTGCCGGACTGCAACGCCGGGATAAGGCTGTCAAACGCCATGTCAACGACCTCCAGAGCCGCGCCAGTCTGCACGGCAATCCTCTGCCCCATCGAAATGTCAAAACCAACGATTGCAGTTCCGTCAACATACTCAAACGGCGGGAAGGCGGCGTTCGTTCCCAGTCTGATTTTTGTGCTTCCCTCTGTGGCAAGCGCGGACGGCACGATGATGTTTCCGTCTGCCGGCATGAAAGCGTTCACAAGAGCCTCATAATCCCCGTTTGATTTCATCTTTGCGATTGCGGCATTAATATTCCTGAGCAAATCATCGTTGCCTTTTTTCACCGCGATTGCATAGGCCTCTTTGTTGTCTGTAAGAATCTGGTCACGGACAATCTCCAAGTCCGGGTTGCGTGAGACAATCTGCTGGGCGGGAAGCTCATCAAGCACAACCGCATCAATTGAGCCGTTTTTCAAATCCAGGGCAGCGTCAATCCCGCTTTTGAATGAGGAAAGTTTTGCGCCGGCAACATTCTCCTGAACATAAAGCTCGCCGGTTGTTCCGCTCTGCACACCGATTCTCTTGCCCTCCAAATCCGCGACGGAGGTAATCACCGCCTGCTCTTTTGAGCAAGATGCGAGCACCGCGACCGAGGCCGCCAAAATCATCAGAACACTCTTTTTCATTTTGAACTCCATAAAAATAAATAAATATGCGATATTCTACAGATTTTTGCATATTTATGCAATCAGTTTGATTTTCTTTGCCTAGTTTTCTTTTTTTGTTGTCTCTGAAAGAACCACCGCTGCAAAAATCAAAATGCAGCCGCAAAGCATCCGCGTGGTAAGACGCTCGTGCAAAAGGAGCGTGCTGAACAGCATCCCGAAAACCGACTCGAACGAAAGAAAAAGTGACGCGATGGACGACTGCACATACTTCAGCCCGATGTTCTGCAAACTGAAGCCAATCATCGTGCTGAAAATTCCAAGATAAAACATGGAAATCATCACGCGGGATGACAGCGCCTGGGTAACTGGGAAGCCGCCGTCAAAAATCGGGGCGGAAATCCAGCCAAAAACTGCCACGAACACAAATTGCAGCAGGGTTATCAGAAGCGGGTCTCCGCCGCGGCGGTTGAACCTTTCTGTGTAGACAATGTGGAGCGCGAAAAAAACGCCGCAAATCAGTGTGAGGACATCGCCTTTTGTGACAAGGCCGGTGTCATCCGAGCCGAGCGCAAGCAGCCCGATCCCGGTGAGCGACATCACCGCCGCAACAAAAACAAAAATGCCCGGGCGACGTCTGTACAAAATCCACCCGATGAACGGCACTAAAATCACATAAATTGTCGTGAGAAAAGCGTTTTTTCCGGCGGTCGTGAATTTGCAGCCGATTGTCTGCGTGGCGTAGGCAAGAAAAAGGAACGCGCCGGTGAGACATCCCTGCAAAATGTATTCTTTGTTGATTGCCCGGAATTTTTTTATAAAAATCAGCGACATAATCACCGCGGCAATGGTATAGCGGAACGCAATCATATACATTGCGCCGATGTAATCAAGGCTGTCTTTTACGATGACGAACGAAAATCCCCAGATTGTTGCGGTAAAAAGAAGCCCCGCGCTTGCAAGGACCGAGACAAACTTTTTATTCATAAAGATTGTATACAAAAAAAATAATCAGCAGTCAAGAGCGATTTTTCTGACGGGAAAGCGGCAATCATCGGTCTAAAAAAAATGCCGAACCTTGCGGTTCGGCAGCATTAAAATCATGCGTGATTATTTCACATTGACCTCAACTTTTCTAAGATGCCAGATGTCGCGGACGTAATCCTCAATCGTGCGGTCTGAGCTGAACTTGCCTGCGTTGGCAATGTTGCGCAGAGCCATCTTCGCCCACTTTTTCTTGTCGCCGTAAGCAACCGCGATGCTCTCGCGCACCTTGCAGTAAGAGTCAAAATCCGCGAGGACGTAATAAACATCCGGCCGCTGACCTTCAACGCCGTAAATCAGGGAGTCATGCAGCTCCTTGAAAAGCTGATGCGTGGGGTCGTAAGTTCCGTCCACAAGCTGCTCCACAACTTTTGCGAGCGCGGGATTGCAGTCCAGATACTCCTGCGGATTGTAGGAATGCTCCTCCTCCATCTTCTTGATTTCCTCGGTAAGAAGCCCGAAAACAAATCCGTTCTCTTTGCCCGCCTCCTCAAAAATCTCGATGTTCGCGCCGTCCATCGTGCCCAGAGTGAGCGCGCCGTTGAGCATGAATTTCATGTTGGAAGTTCCGGAAGCCTCAAGTCCTGCCGTAGAAATCTGCTCTGACACATCCGCCGCCGGGAAAATCTTCTCTGCGACAGAGACGCGGTAATTCTCCACAAAAACCACGCGGATTTTTCCACGCACTCTGCGGTCATTGTTGATTCTGTCTGCGACGGTATTAATCAGTTTGATGATTGATTTTGCTCGGCGGTAGCCTGAAGCGGATTTTGCGCCAAAAATGAAAGTCCTTGCAGGCGGATTGTATGTGGGGTCTTCCACAAGCTTGTTGTAAATGTACATTATGTGCAGGATGTTCAGAAGCTGCCTCTTGTACTCGTGGAGACGCTTAACCTGCACGTCAAAAATGCTGTCCGGGTCAAGGAATTCATTCTGGGTGTGCTTAAGATAATCTGCCAGAGCCTGCTTGTTCTCCGTCTTGATTCTGATAAGCTCGTTGATTGACGCATCATCATCAACAAATTTTTCCAGCCCTTTGAGCTTGGCCAAATCCTTCTCCCATCCGTGCCCGATTCTGTCTGTGATGAACTTTGCGAGCGCGGGGTTGGCGTTCAAAAGCCATCGCCGCTGGGTAATTCCGTTTGTCTTATTGTTGAATTTATGCGGATAAAGCGCGTACCAGTCCTTAAGCTCAGAAGTTTTCAGAAGCTCTGTGTGCAGCGCGGCAACTCCGTTCACGCTGAAACACGCGTGAATCGCCATCCACGCCATGTAAACCATGTTGTTGTGGATAATCGCCATGTGCTCGTGCTTGTAATAATCGTTGGGGAATTTCTGCCTCAGCTCGATTACCAGACGGCGGTTTATCTCCTCAACAATCTGATAAATGCGCGGGAGCAGTCCCTGGAAAATCGAGATTGGCCATTTTTCCAGAGCCTCCGCCAGAATCGTGTGATTTGTGTACGCGAAGGTGTGAGTCACGACATCCCACGCCTCATCCCACCCGATGTTGTACTCATCAAGAAGAATGCGCATAAGCTCGGGGATTGCCACAACCGGGTGCGTGTCATTCAGCTGAATCACGTGCAAATCCGCGAACTTGCTGAAATCAGTTCCGTGATCCCCCACGTAATGGCGCACCAAATCCTGCAAAGACGCAGAGCTGAAAAAATACTGCTGTTTGAGGCGCAAGGCCTTTCCGCTCGGGCCGTTGTCATTCGGGTAAAGAACACGGCTGATATTCTCAGCGCTGTTCTGTCGCTCAACCGCCCGGTTGTAATCCATATTATTGAAAAGCTGGAGGTCAAATCCGTTGGGAGACGATGCCTGCCACAAGCGCAGTGTGTTCACAGTTTTTGTGTCGTAACCGATTATCGGCATATCAAACGGAATCGCGGTGACTTCCTCGGCGTTCTCCAAGTAAAAGCGCGGCTGCCCGTCCGGAGTTTTCCCATAAGCGATGTTCCCGCCGAATCTTACAGTAACAGCAAGGTCGCTGCGTTTGATTTCCCATGGGTCGCGGTGGGCAAGCCAGTTATCCGGATACTCAACCTGATAGCCGTCCTCAATCCTCTGCTCGAACATTCCGTACTCATAGCGGATTCCATAGCCGTGCCCCGGATAATCCAGCGTCGCAAGCGAGTCCAGAAAACAGGCGGCAAGACGGCCAAGACCGCCGTTTCCAAGTCCTGCGTCAGGCTCCTCATCCTCAATCATATCAAAATCAACGTTCATGTCTTTGAGGACTTCCTTAACCGCGTCTTTGATTCCCGCGTTAATCAGATTGTTGCTGAGCGCGCGTCCCATCAGAAATTCCGCAGAAAGATAGTACAGCTGTTTGACGGGCTTTTTGTCGTACTCCGCGCGGGTAGCCATCCAGTTGGGCATAATCAGCTCAAAAGCGGATGCAGAGACCGCATCGAACAGGTCATGCTTGTTTGCCTGCGAGATGTCCTTTCCGTACTGGCGGCGCAATCGTGCGGAAAGGTTTGCCTTAAATTGTTCCTTGTCGAATTCCATACAATAAACCTCTTCTTGTTTTATTTGCTCATAAGAATCACCGAACTGCCGGAAATCAGCACATAGCGCAGCTGATCAGGCAGGGCTTCTTCTTTTCCACTCTCTAATATATCTTCGGGAGAATCATAAGAAGTATCTGCGACGCGATACCAGCTCTTGTTCCCCATCAAAGCCGGAAGTGAGATTGTCACATCATAAATGTCCATGTTCGTGGCGATGTAAAAATCGTTGTCCTGCTCAAGACCGTTCAGACGCAGCGCAAGGAATTTCCCGGCTTTCTCCCAGTCCGGAACTTTCGCGTTCATATCATACCATGAAACCTCGGGAATTGCACCCTTGTCGTAAGTCTCGCGGAAAAACGAGACACGGCGGAAAATCTGATGCTCAAGGCGCATCTGAATCAGTTTAGAAGTAAAGCGGACTAGCCCGGCGTTCTTTTTCGCAAGATTCCAGTTGTACCACGCAATCTCATTGTCCTGACAATATGCATTGTTGTTGCCAATCTGAGTACGGCGCATCTCGTCCCCGCCAAGAAGCATCGGAACGCCCTGCGATACCATCAGAAAAAGCAGGAAATTCTTGATTTTTTTGAGGCGGATTGCCTCGATTTTCGGATTCGTGCACTCGCCCTCAAATCCGTGATTATAGCTCAGATTATCATCGCTTCCATCCCGATTTTCCTCGCCGTTCTCCTCATTGTGCTTGTAGTTGTAGCTCACAAGGTCGTTCAAGGTGAAGCCATCGTGCGCGGTTATGAAATTCACGGAGGCAAGCGGGCTGCGCCCATCGTGATTGTAGCAGTCTGAGCTTCCGCACAGGCGGGTTGCGGCCGCGGCAGTCACCTTGTCATCGCCACGGAAAAAACGGCGCAAATCATCGCGGTAGCGTCCGTTCCACTCGCTCCAGCGGTTCTCAGGACCGGCGGGAAATCCGCCTAGCTGATAAAGTCCCGCGCAGTCCCATGGCTCGGCAATCAGTTTTGTTTTTGAGAGCACCGGGTCCACGCTTATTGCGTAAGTGAGCTGGGGCACAGACGGAATCGCGCCGTTCGTGCCGCGCGTCAATATTGAGGCAAGGTCAAAGCGGAAGCCGTCCACGTGCATCTGCGTGACCCAGTAGCGCAGGCTGTCCAAAATGAAGCCGTAAGTCACCGGGTGATTGCAGTTCATGCTGTTCCCGCATCCGCTGAAATTCATGTAATATTCTTTTTCGTTCAGCGGAAGCGAATAATACACATCGTTCTGAATTCCACGGAATTCAAAAGTATAGCCGCGCTCGTTGCCTTCTGCCGTGTGATTGTAAACCACGTCCAGAATCACCTCGATTCCGGCTTTGTGCAGCTCTTTGACAAGCTGCTTGAATTCGCGGACTGCTCCGCCTGGCGCACGGTTCGCCGCATAATTAGTCTTGGGCGCAAAAAATCCGATTGTGCTGTAGCCCCAGTAATTCACCAGCCGGCCGCCAGTCCGCGGATTGGAATTCCCGTTCTCATTCTCATCAAATTCAAAAACGGGAAGAAATTCCACCGCCGTAACGCCAAGGTTTTTCAGATAATCGATTTTCTGGGCAAAACCTTTGTAAGTTCCGGCAATCTCCTTGTGCACGCCCGAAGTCTCTGACGCCGTGAAGCCTTTTAGATGCGTCTCATAAATCACAGTCTCGCCAAGCGGACGATTCAGCGGACGGTCGCCCTCCCAGTCAAAGTCATCGTCATCAACTACAACGCATTTGGGAAAATCAGACAAATCAAGGATTTCCCCGCCTTTGTTCGCAGAGAATCCTGTTTTATGAAGATTGTTGTACGCGCGGAAAACAGAGCCGTTCGTGAACGCCTTTGCATACGGGTCAAAAAGATATTTGTGAAAGTTAAAGCGCAGTCCACGCGGAGGGTCGTAAGGACCGTCCATTTTGTAAAGATAAAGCGCGCCCGCGCCAAGCCCGCAGACAAGAATATGCCAGACATCGCCAGTTTTGTTCAGCGCAGGGTCAAGCTCAATCACGGAGGCAGGCTTATCATCAAACTCAGAGTCAAAAAGAATCAGCTGAACTCGTGTGGCATCTCTGCTGTATATTGAAAAATTCACGCCTTTTGGAGTAATCACGGCACCAAATCCAAGCGGCGAACCATTTTGAACATTTAATTCTGTCATATTTCTTGCATTTTAGCATAATTGGCAGGGAAAATCCACTAGAAAGATGACAGATGAGGTGATATAATCTTATGGATGAAAACCGCTTTAGTCGCGATTATAGGACGGCCGTCAGTAGGAAAATCCACTTTTTTGAATACCGCGTGTCAGGAGTCGGTGAGCATTGTGTCCGCAACGCCGCAGACCACAAGGAACGCAATCCGCGGAATTGTGAACACATCGCTCGGACAGCTTGTGTTCATCGACACGCCGGGCTATCACGACTCAGAAAAAAAAATGAACCTGCGTCTGCGCAGCGTGACAGAAAACCAGCTTGATGGAATTGACTGCGTTCTTTACATCATAGACTCAACGCGGGCAGTCGGCGCGGAAGAGGAGCAGACCGCGAATCTGCTGAGAAGTTTGCAGGAAAAAACGGTCGTTGCTATCAACAAAATTGACCTCAGGAACAACCGCAAGCAGGAAATCAGGGATTTTCTTGCGATTAACCTGCCAGAAATTCCCCAGGAACGGATTTTTGAAATCTCCGCGCAGAACGACGAGGGCATCAACGAGGTGCTTAAAGGACTGTACGCCATCTCGCCGGAAGGTGAGCCGATGTACGGCGACGAGATGTACACCGACCAGGATTTGAAATTCCGGGTGTGCGAGATAATCCGCGGGGAGGCAATCAACCGGCTGGAGGAAGAGATTCCGCACGCGGTTTACGTTGATGTTGCCGATATTGAGCACCGGAACGAAGGCAAAAAACTGTGGATTCGCGCGTTTTTGTATGTTGAGCGCGAAAGTCAAAAAGGAATTGTGATTGGAAAGGGCGCGTCAAAAATCAAAGAGATAAGATTGTCTGCGATGCAGAAACTGAATGAGATTTATATGCAGAAAATCGACCTTGATTTGCAGGTTCGGGTTGATAAAAACTGGCGGCAGCGGGATTTTACTCTGCGCCGGCTGATTCCGGAGTGAACGTGCGGGATGAGCGGCAAGATAAACATGGGCAATATTGGTTCGCAGCTGCATTCAGTCCTGTCATCCGGAGCGCTTATAAGAATTGCGGAACGTCTGCTGTCTTACATCAACAAGGAGATTGTGCGCCACACAGAGCGCACATCCTATCTTGTGATGAAACTTTCCCCGCACTGCGCCCTCAAAAAAGAGAACAGCCTGCGCAACATCGTCTTTCTGTCGCTTTTTCACACTCTGGGATTTTTCCGCGAGGACATTTTTTTTGATTACAAGCCGTTCAGCAGCAAAATAGATTATTTCTCCAACACGCCGGAAGTTGAGAGCAAATACAGGTTCGGATGCTATTACCTTGAGTTTATGACCCCGATTCACCGGGACGCGCTGGCTCTGGAAAGCTTCACCCAGGCATACAATCCGGAAATGGCGCGTTTTATTTATCAGGAGCGGTATAAATCAATCATAAATTTATGCGCGCACATCAGCGATTTTATAAGCCGATTTCCCGGCAAGCCCCTGCCCGCCAATCTGGATGAGATTGCGCCGGGAATGATGTCTCCAGTTTATATGGAAATTTTCGCGCAGGTGAACGCTGACCAATCGCTTGAGAACGCAATCCGCACTGAGGATTTTCGCGAGGAGCTTTACGATTTTGTGAATTCCATGCACTTTTCTGATGAAGAGAACAAAACGCTCGCAAAACTTCTGATTTACCTGCTTGATTTTAAAAGCACGGTCACAATGAGCCATTCCGTGAACACATCATGCTATGCGGTCTCACTTGGAATGCGCAAAGGTTTTGATTCGCAGGAATTATCAAAACTTTTCATAAGCGCAGTCCTGCACGACATCGGAAAAATTGCGACTCCGCAGAAAATTCTGGAATATCCAGGCAGGCTTTCGCCAGAGGACATGGGAATCATGCGCTACCACGTCAATCACTCAAAAAAAATTCTGAGCGGACTTGTTCCCGATGAGATTCTGGAGAACGTCTTTCGTCATCATGAGAAACTGAACGGTCAGGGCTATCCGCGCAGGCTTCCCGGCGAAGAGCTGACGCTTGCCCAGAGAATCCTTACGATTGCGGACATAACCAGCGCGCTCTGCGACAGCAGAAGTTACAAGGGCAAATTCTCAAAAGAGCAGGTTGTTGAGATTATGATGGCGATGACCGAGAGCGGCGAGATTGACGCAGACCTTACAGAAATTATAATTGCCGACTTTGATGAGATTCAGCGCGAGCTTCCGGTTCTGCAAAGCATCCTAAGCGCGGATTTCAGCAACGTCCTCGCAAAATACAACGAGTACATAATCGACCGCACCTCTGTCCACCACTTCGGAATCATCACCGAGGAGATTGGCGAGCCAGAGGAGCTGGAGGAAGTCTGAGCAGTCAGCCGAATCCGCAGGCAATCGCACAAAAGGATTTATCACACACGATTTTCCCGCTTGAATCGGCGCATCAAAATCCCTGCAAGAAAAATCGCACATCATGCGCATATTGTTAAATGCGGTTTTTTGCTATATCATAATCTGTGCGTCACACGGATTTTTGAGCGGGCTTCGGGCGCAAAATTTCCCGCCAAAACAATTTTAAGGAATAATTTATGGCACTTGAATGCGGTATTGTCGGACTTCCCAACGTCGGAAAGTCCACCATTTTTTCGGCTCTGACGGCGGCACCTGCCGCAGCGGAAAATTTTCCTTTTTGCACGATTGACCCGAACATCGGAATTGTGGATTTGCCGGACGAGCGGCTGGATTTTCTGGCATCGGTTTTCAATCCAAAAAAGAAAACTCCGGCAACCGTAAAATTCGTGGACATTGCCGGGCTGATTAAGGGCGCGAGCAACGGCGAGGGGCTTGGGAACAAATTCCTTGCGAACATTCGTGAGTGCTCGGTGATTGCCCACGTAGTCCGATGTTTTGACAATCCCGATATTATGCACGTGCGCGACAACGCCAACGAATCCGCGCCAATTGACCCCGAAAGCGACATTCTCACAATCAACTGGGAGCTTTGTCAGGCGGATTTAAACACGATTGAGGCAAGGCAGGACAAAGTGACGCGGGCGGTGCGCTCGCTGGGCAAGGAAGAGGAGAAAAAATACGCGCACTGGACGAGCGCAGTCGCAAAAATCAAGCCGCTTTTGCAGGACGGAAAATGCGCCAGAACCGCAGATCTCACCGATGACGAGAAAGCCGCGCTTTACGATATGTTCCTGCTCACAATGAAGCCCACAATTTACGTAGCGAACGTGGACGAAGATTCTGTCGCATCGCAGACAAACAAGTATGTGGATATTGTGCGCAAATACGCGGATGAGGAGAAATCCGAGGTCGTGGTAATCTGCGGAAAATTCGAGGCAGATTTAGCAGAGATTGATGACCCCGCAGACCGCAAAGATTTCATGGAGAGCGTCGGGCTAAAAGAAAGCGGGCTTGCGACTCTGGCAAAAAAAACTTACCGGCTGATGGGTCTGCGCTCATTTTTTACGGCAGGCACGGACGAATGCCGCACATGGACAATCCGCGCCGGTGACAAAGCTCCGCGCGCCGCAGGCGTAATCCACACAGATTTTGAGAAAGGATTCATAAAAGCCGAGGCCTACACAATCGATGATTTGCGCCAGTACAAGGACGAGGCCGCAATCAAAGCCGCGGGAAAATATCGTCAGGAAGGTAAAGATTACGTCGTGCAGGACGGCGATGTGCTTTTCTTCAAGTTCAATGTCTAGCCATCGCGGGATTTCCGGGCAAAGTCCGCAAAAATCAGAAGGCTCAGGAATGTGCCTCAAACTGATTTTTTAGCGTGACCGGCAAGTTCGCGCGCGCAAAACAAGTAGCAAAATCGGGGCAAAAACGCTAGAATTACCTTGGTGTCTGCGCCCGCGCGGACATAATTCGCTTTTCGGAAGCCCGCACTTCCTGCGGCAACGCATTTTTAGAGAGGTTTCTTATGGATATAAAATGGCTGATTTTGGGAATCGCGCTTGTGATGTATCTTCTGGTCATAATTTTTCAGGAGAAAAAAGTCTGGATTACCAGCCTCGCCGCGCTTGCGGTGACAGTCCTCGGGCTGATTTTTGCAGGCTCGTCCGCAGGCTCAGGCGCACTTTACGGAAACGTGTTCACGCCGCAGCCGTCAGCTTTCACGCTGCTCTGTCACATCTTCTCCCTCATCAACTGGAACATCCTGATGATTTATGTGGGCAGCATGATTATCGCCGCGCTTTTCATTTATTCGCGTGTTCCCGCCCGCATTGCGGACGCGCTCGTGACAGCCGCACCGAGCACCGGCATTGCAGTCGTCCTGATTCTTGCCATGACCGGAATCATATCCATTTTTGTTGAGAATGTCGCCACCGTCCTTGTGATGGCCCCGATTGCGCTCGCGCTCTCAAAAAAACTGAGCCTGAACCCGGTTCCGTTCATGATTGGACTTGCCGTCATGTCAAACCTTGAGGGAACGGCCACGCTCGTGGGCGACCCTCCCAGCATGATTTTCGCAAGTTACGCCCACTACACTTTCAACGACTTTTTCATCAGCCAGGGAAAAATATCAATCTTCTTTTTTATTCAGGCAGGACTGCTTGTCGGCTGCATTTTTTTCTACTTTTTTTTCAGCCGCGCAAAAGAAAAGGCAAGCGTAGAGAAAGAGCGCGTAATCTCATACTTTCCGCTCTGCCTCCTTCTGATTATGATTGCCGGGCTTGCAGTCATATCATTTTTGAGCGCGGAGCTTGGCTACAGCTCGGGATGTTTCGTCCTTGGCCTTGGAATCGCGGGGATTCTGTGGTACAAATTCTGCCAGAAAAAAAGCGGCGGGGAAATCCGTCAGCTGATAAAAGAGCTTGACTGGGAGACAATCTTCTTTTTAATCGGGATTTTCGTGGTGGTCGGCGCAATCAGTGAGACTGGCCTCCTTGATGATTTTGCCGTCTGGCTCGCTCGCACAACCGGCGGAAGCAAGGCAGTCGGTTTTATACTCATCCTGCTTTTCTCCGTCCTGATTTCCGGCTTTGTGGACAACGTGCCTTATATAATCGTCATGCTTCCTGTGGCTGGCTCGCTCGCGGCGCAGATGGGAATCAGCCCGGAACTGCTGATGTTCGCGCTGCTCATTGGCTCGTGCCTGGGCGGAAACCTCACGCCGTTCGGGGCAAGCGCGAACGTGGTCGCCGTGGGAATCCTCAAAAAAGAGGGGCATCCAATCAATTTCGCGCAATTCCTGAGAATTTCCGGGCCGTTCACAATCCTCACAACTGCGGCCGCGGCAATCACGCTGTGGCTGGTCTGGGCATAATTTTTTTCTAATCTTTTTCAGCCGCTTTCCGACAATTAAGCAGGGAGCGGATGGAGAAGAAAAATGACAAGCACAATTGGAAATTATGGCGACGCTTTTTCATACAGCAGAGCATTCGGCTCTGATGCGATGGTGGGCAAACTTTATGTTCCGGTGAGCAAAAGCGCACTGCTCTACTCTCATTTTGACCATGTTTCGGGCGTGGCAGTCCGCTCGGGGCAGCAGGGTGTGTCAATCAGCAAGATAAGAATTCTCAATTCCCTGATTGACCGGCTTTCCGCAATCAAAAACGAGCCGAAGCAGTCATTCACTGACATCAGCGATGACAGGGCGCAGGTTCTTATTGAGCAGTACCAGAAGCAGATTCAGCAGGCAGTGAGCACGCCGTACATCATGGCGGGCGCGCAGCCGCAGGCAGGCACATTGTTCAGCATAGACGCTTAAAGTGTAGAAAAAAGTCCGCCAAATCACTATACTATCCGTATATTTTCTAAAGGATGTGTTTATGGGCGGATTTTTTGGCGTTGCCTCAAAGAGCGACTGCTCGTTGGATTTGTTTTTTGGCGTGGACTATCACTCACATCTTGGCACGCGGCGCGGAGGACTTGCCGTCCTGAATGACGAGGGCAAATTCTCCCGCTCAATCCACAACATTCAGAACGCGCCGTTCAGGACAAAATTCGAAAGCGACATTGAGGATATGCGCGGAAAATCAGGAATAGGATGCATATCCGATTATGAGCCGCAGCCTCTTCTGGTTCACTCGCATCTTGGCAACTTTGCCATCACAACCGTGGGAATTGTGACGAACAAGGACGCGCTTGTGAAAGAAGTCCTTGATTCCGGCTACACGCACTTTCTGGAAATGAGCGGCGGAGAAATCAACCAGACAGAGCTGATTGTCGCGCTCATAAATCACAAACAATCGATTCTTGACGGAATAAAATTCGTGCAGGAAAAAATCCAAGGCTCGATTTCCATGCTCATTCTTACGGCAGAAGGAATTTATGCCGCGCGTGACCGCCTTGGGCGCACTCCCGTCCAGATTGGCCACAAAGACGGCGCGTTCTGCGCCTCGTTCGAGAATTTCGCGTACATGAACCTTGGCTACACGGATTATCACGAGCTTGGGCCGGCAGAAATTGTGCTGATGACCGCGGACGGAATAAAAACGCTGCAAAATCCGGGAAAAGAGATGCGAATCTGCACGTTCCTGTGGATTTATTACGGCTACCCCACCGCAAGCTACGAGGGCGTGAATGTTGAGGCAATGCGCTACAACTGCGGAAAATACCTTGCAATGCGGGACAAAGGCACTGTCCAGCCGGATGCGGTCGCAGGCGTGCCGGACAGCGGAACTGCCCACGCCGTGGGCTACGCGAACGAGAGCGGAATCCCGTTCACAAGGCCGTTCATAAAATACACACCGACATGGCCGCGCTCGTTCATGCCCACAAATCAGGAGCAGCGCAATCTGATTGCCCACATGAAGCTCATTCCAGTGCAGCCGCTGATAAAAGGCAAAAAAATCCTTTTGATTGATGACTCGATTGTGCGCGGAACGCAGCTGCGCGAGACCACGGAATTTCTTTATGCAAGCGGAGCAAAGGAAGTTCACATCCGCCCGGCGTGCCCGCCGCTTGTGTTCGGGTGCAAGTACCTGAATTTCAGCCGCTCAAAAAGCGAGATGGATTTGATTACCCGGCGCATAATCACACAGTTTGAGGGCGACAACATCAGCAATGAAATCCTGCAAAAATACTGTGACCCGGATTCGCCTGAGTACGCGAGGATGGTCGAGGAAATCCGCAGTCAGCTGCATTTCACCACGCTGCGCTTCCACCGCCTTGACGATATGCTTGACAGCACGGGCATAGAGCACGGCAAACTCTGCACTTACTGCTGGAATGGCAAGGAATAGACTGCGTTTCTGGGGCAGAGTGCAGGGGGTGGGCTTCCGCTACACGGCACTCCATCTTGCGCAGAGCCTTGGGCTTACAGGCTGGGTTCAGAATCAGCGGGATGGCAGCGTCCTCATGGAAGTTCAGGGCAGAAGCGAGACAATCCAGAGGATGATTGACGGACTGGAGCGCGGCACGTTCATTCAAATTGAGCGGATGGAAAAGCAGGAAATTCCGCATGATGACTATGAAAGACGCTTTAAAATCAAAGAATAATGATTTACAATATCAGTATGAGAAGACGAACGCTCGCAATCACACTGATTTCTCTGGCTCTGGTCGTTCAGGCGGCGGCGCAGCCTTCAATCGGCATTGGAAATCTTAAATTTTTTGAGCGCGCATACCCGGATTTGACTTTCACAAGAAAATATGACCGCAAAATTGAGGACTGGGTTATCACCGTGAAAGTTCCAGACACGCCCGGCAACAAAAACGGGCCTGGGAAAACCGGCGAATTTGTCTGGGCAAACGGAAGCATGCTCCCGGTGCAGGAGCTTGACAACAAGGAAAAATACTGGACGCTGCTTTACGGCTACCAGAAAGAGCTTGCAGACCCCGCGAATTTCACGGAAGCGCAGAAAGAGCGCATAAAAACGTTCGGCTCGACGGAAAACCGCCAGAACGGGGCGGGCACTCCGATGTTTTTCTTTGATTTTTTATACGATTCCGCCACCAGAGAAAATCTTGAGAGCCACATTGTGAGGCTGAATTTTCTGGGCAACGCTACAAACGTGCACGAGCGGATGAGAGAGCCGCTGCGCCGCGTTGAGGAGAAAATCTACGCGCTTTCGGATGGCGGCACGCAAGAATCCCAGGAAGTGAGGGATTTCCTTGCGAACATCAGGTCGAATGACGCATATTACTGGCGGATTATCGCGGGAACGACAAGAAAATCATTTCACAGCCTTGGAATTGCCGTGGACATCCTGCCAAAAAATCAGGGCGGCAAGCAGATTTTCTGGGGCTGGGCAAAAGACAAATTCCCCGACACTTGGATGCTGATTCCGCTCAAAGACCGCTGGATGCCGCCGCAAAGCGTAATCCGCATTTTTGAGGAAGAGGGCTTCATCTGGGGCGGCAAATGGACGATTTACGACAATATGCACTTTGAGTATCACCCCGAACTGATTATGTACAACTTCCGAAAATAAGGCGGCTGGCAAGACAAGCATGGCAACTCCGCAGGAATATTTTGACTTCATCAGAGGGCAACTCGACATCGAAGGCGTTTCGTGGCGCAAGATGATGGGCGAGTACATCCTCTATTTTCACGGACGGATTGCGGGCGGAATCTACGACAGCCGCCTGCTCGTGAAGGACGTGCCCTCCGCGCGTGAGGCGATTCCCGGCTTCACGCTTGAAGAGCCGTACCCCGGAGCGAAGCCAATGATTCTGGTGGACGATGTGGACAGCCCGGATTTCCTCGCGGAGCTTTTGCACAAGATTTTTGATGACCTCCCCGAGCCGAAGAAAAAATCCACACGCAGAAAAGACTGCTAGCGGGATGCGCGCAGGGTATGCAATAAGCCCACCGCACGGATAAAGTCCTTGTCCATCGAAATGCGCCTGCATAGAAAAATCCGTCCGGGGATAATATTATTGATATGATGACCTTTGCTTTTGACCCCGCGTTTTTTTTTAGATTTCATCTTGATGAGGGTAGCGGTTTCATCTTGATGCGCATCCGTGTTTATCAAGATGGGAAATTTTTTTTATCTTGATGAACGCCGGACGTTTATCAAGATGGACGGAAACGCGCATCTTGATGAGATTTCTTGCGGGCGGTATGTCGGGAACCCCAAGCGGATGTCATGCAAGATGCCGTTGAGAAAGACGGAAAAATATACAATTCCCGGCAAATGGAAAAGCAGATAAATCTTCATCTTTATTACGCTTGACCTCGGCGAGCAGGAGTTCTATCTTCCCGGGCGTCATTTTTCTGCTCCTGCCAACACAGATTATCATCCCACCAAACACGAACATACATCAAAATCTCCAAGACTTTCGCCTCAAATCCCTAAGAGATTTTGCCACTAACGCGGACTGAATCTAGGTAATACAGACCCATTTTCCCAGAAATCGTCAGAAACCGCAAACAAAGCGCACGTCACAGCACGCGCGCTTTTGTTTGCCCGGAGTGATGCCGCCTGAAAATCAAACTTACTGTTTCAGCAGCTCAAGATTCCGCGCAATCAGCTCGCAGCGTTGCTTCACGCAGTCGGGGCTTCTGTGCGGGTCTGCGGGCGTGCAGAAAGTGTAGTCAAGCAGGCGGTCAACAGTTGTTGTGGCCACGTGCATCCTTGTGTCGCTGCTGGCGTAGTAAATGTACACTTTGCCGTCATGCTCAATCGCGCCGTTCGTGAAGACCACGTTGCTCACATCCCCGGTGCGCTCCGCGCCAAGAGGAACAAGAAAAACTCCGCCCGGCTCGGCAATCACGCGGGAAGGGTCGTCAAGCGCGGTCGCATAAACATAAAGGACATAGCGCAGGCCATCCGCCGTGTTGCGCACACCGTGGGAAATGTGAAGCCATCCCCTCGGAGTTTTGATTGGAGTCGCACCCGCGCCGTTTTTTGCCTCGGTGATGGTATGATAAATCCGCTTGCTGATGATTTTTTCCTCGTCTATCACGGCATTGGTGATGTCATCGCAAAGCCCAAAGCCGATTCCCCCGCCGCTTCCTGTGTTGATGAAGTCGTCCATGGGCCGCGTGTAAAAAGCGTATTTTCCGTCCACGAATTCTGGATGAAGGCAGACGTTGCGCTGCTGCGGAGACTTTTTTGTGATAAGATTCGGAAGCCTTTCCCAGTTCTCCAAATCCTTTGTGCGCACGATTCCTGCGGCCGCCACCGCCGCGCCCAAATCCGGGTTAGACTTGTCCTTGCTTTCCGAGCAGAAAACGCCGTAAATCCAGCCGTCCTCATGCTGCGTCAGGCGCATATCGTAGACATTCGTCTCCTCGGGGCAGGTGTCCGGCAGTCGCACTGGATAATCGCGGAAACGGAAGTTGTCTATTCCGTTGGGGCTTTCCGCCACCGCAAAAAACGACTTGCGGTCGTTGCCCTCAACACGGCACACAAGGCAGAACTTTCCGTTCAGAAAAATCGCGCCGCTGTTCATCACCGCATTTATGCCAAGCCGCTCCATAAAAAACGGATTCGTCTCTTTGTTCAGGTCATATTTCCAAGTGAGCGGAACGGAATCCCGGGTAAGGACGGGATTCTCATACCTGTCGTAGATTCCGTTATAAAAATCCGCATTGATTTTGTTCCTGCGCGAAAGAAATTTCTCCTGCGCCTCTGCCATCTCAAAATATTTTTCATGAATCATAAAATCCTCCTTAAAAGTTTTAAATTCGGGCGCATTTTTGCCCGCAGGCGGGCAAAAACCGGGCTATTACGGGTTCCGTTTCGCTCCAGCCTCCTCACTGCGTTGCGGTGGCCGCTCCGCGCCCTCCATATCCCTTGCGCATTTACGGGCAAAAATCAGATTACTTGCGCCGCACCTCAAACTGCTCCTCAATGTTCTTGGGGCGGGCCTCGTCGCGTTTCTTGTACTTGCGGTACAGCTCCGCCTGAGCGTCAAAAGCCGCGTCTTTCTTTCCGCGCTCAACGCATTCCCAGACCCCGCTCTGACGCAGTTCCATCGCGCACACATTGTCTTTAAAATATGTGTCCAAGATGGATTTCACATCCTCGAACGCATCGTGGTCAAGAATCGGGAACATAAGCTCAATGCGGCGGTCAAGGTTGCGACTCATCCAGTCCGCGCTGGCGCAGTACAGTTCCGGCGTTCCGCCGTTCTGGAAGTAAAAAATCCTTGAATGCTCCAGATAGCGGTCCACAATCGAGACCACGCGGATATTCTCGCTCAGGCCGGGCAATCCGGGGACAAGCATACAAATGCCGCGGATGTTCAGCAGAACGCGCACACCAGCCTGGCTTGCCCTGTAAAGCGCGTCAATCACCTCCTCGTGCGTGAGGCTGTTCATTTTTGCGATAATCAGGCCGGGCTGCCCGGGGGTGCTGCGCTCAATCTCACGCTGAATCATAGAAAGAAGCCTGCTTTTGAGCGTGACCGGAGCCATCCCAAGGTAATCCATTTTTTGCAGGATTGAATAGCCTGTCACAAGATTAAAGAACATCGTCGCGTCGTTGGCAATCTGCGGGTTCGAGGTAAACAGCGAAATATCAGAATAAAGTTTGGCAGTCTTTGTATTGTAGTTTCCGGTGGCAAGGTGAACATACCTGCGGATTGTATCGCTTTCCCGGCGAATGACCATCAGGATTTTTGCGTGCACCTTAAGGTTCACAAGCCCGTAAATGACTGTCACGCCCGCGCGCTCCAGCTCGTTTGCCCACGCGATGTTGCGCTCCTCATCAAAACGCGCCTTAAGCTCAACAAGAACAACCACCTGCTTTCCGTTGTGCGCGGCGCGTTTAAGCGCGTCAATTATTGGCGAGTCGCGCCCGGTGCGGTAAAGCGTCATTTTGATTGCGAGCACGCCGCTGTCATCAGCCGCATCGCTCAAAAATTTAACTACGGGGTCATAGCTCTCATAAGGCACGTGCAGAATCTTGTCCTTGACTTTCAGCGTGTCCCAGTAAGGCCCGTCCTCCGGCAAATCTGCGGGATAAAAATGCTCCCATCGCTCAAAAGAAAGCTCTGCGCCAGCGTCAGTGCCGCGAAGCTCCATCAAATCTCCGGGATTTATAATCCGCTCCACCGAATAAACATCATCCGCGCCAAGCTCCAGTTTTTCCATCAGAAATTCGCGGATTTTCTCGCTTGTGGAATTGCAGGTCATCTGCACCGGAAACGAGGATTTTCTCTGAATCAGGACGTTCTCCATCGCCCTGATGAAATTCCCAGAATCCTCGTCCACGGCAAAATCCGCGTCGCGCGAGACTTTGAACAAAAGCGACTGCTCCACCTGAAACCCTGGAAAAAGGTTCGTGCCGCACAGCGTGATTATGTCCTGCAAAAGTGCGAACGGTCTGTCTCCGCCCGTGGCGCGGTCGGTGGGAAGCCAGAAAACATTCTGAATGCCGCCGGGAATCTCCACAAAAGAAATGCGCGGAAAATCATCAGAGCCGCGAAGCTCCTCGGAAGTGTGGCGGATTCCCGCGATTGGCTTTAAAAGAAACGCGACATATACAGAAAGATTTTTGATGTTCGGGAAAGTCTCTGTGTCGGTGCGCAGAGGAGTCAGAAGCGGGTAAATATCGGTCTCAAAAATCGAATGGAGAAATTCGGACTGCAAGTGCGTGTAGGATTCCGGCGGAACATAAACAAGCCCTTTTTCTGACAACGCCGGCAGAATATCGGACATGAGGCATTCCTGCTGCTTTCTGATTATCTGATGGGCACGCGCAGAAATTGCGGTAAGCGCGACCTGCGCGGACAAGCCGGAAATATCAGAAATCTCAGGATTTTCCATTGCCTGGCGTTTGAGCGATGCCACCCGCACCTGAAAAAACTCATCAAAGTTTGAAGTGACAATGGAAAGAAATTGCAGGCGTTCCATCAGCGGAAGCTCTTTCCTCAGCCCCTGATGAAGCACACGCGCGTTGAATTCCAGCCACGAAAGCTCTCTGTTAAAATATCTGTTCTCCATAATCCCCTCATTTCTGATTTTCAGACCATGCCCGAAAAATCACAGCAGAATCACTTTGTATCCGAACACAGACTCGAACATCCCGGATTTTTCTGAAAGCGCGATTCTCTCCAGAATCGTGTTTTTTGTGCTTTTTGTCTGAATCACAAGGCTGTTGTTCTCCAGTCTGATTGAAATATCGCTGAATTTCTGGATGTGGCCACGGTCAAGCGCATCCGCAATGCGCAGAATCACCGTAAGCTTGAGGATTGTCATGCGGTCCTTGCGCGGCAGCATCAGAAAGCTCTCCTCGTCCTGCGGCACTGATGTGCCTTTGTGATACTTCGCAATCTCAGAGACGATTGTGATGTCCTTGCGTGAAAGTCCGAAAATCTCTGAATTCCTGATGATATAACTGCTGTGCAGGTTGTGGTCATCATAACGGATAAAAGAGCCAATGTCGTGCAGGATTGCGGCGGTCTCAAGCAGGGTGCGGGCGTGGTCGTCAAGCGCAAGCTCGTTCTTGAGCACATCGTAGAGTTTGGCGCAAATCATCATAACGCATTCGGCGTGACGCTCATCCCCGTGATATTTGCGCAGAAGGTTAAGCGCGGAGGCTGTAATCTGCGTGGCGAATTCTTTGAGAAGCTCGTCGTTCGCATCCGACATCTTGCTGAGCAGAAATCCGTTGCGGATGTTCGTCTCCGGGACGAGCATTTTCTCTGCTTTTGTGAACATCAGAAAACGCATATAAATCAGAAGGCTAACTTGTAGCGTCTCGGCCTCGCTGTACGGCAGTTTGAAGCGCGCCGCGCACTCATCAACGGAATATTTCTGAACCTCGCGGACAAAGGCCTCAAAATCCGCCTTGTCTATCTCCCACAAAAAAGTTGAGACCGGATGGCCGACTAAAATTGCCGCAAGCGAAACATCCGCGCCAACCGCGATGAACTGCTTGACGTGCTCAAGGCTAAGCTCGTTTTCCAGAAAACCTTTTGTATTGTAAATTGATTCCTTGACATAACGCTGAATGTCATCGTAGGAGCTGGTGCGCTTGCGAATCTGCTGTTCAATTCTGACTGTTCCAAGGCGCAGGCTGTGAACTCCAGCCATTTTTCCGTCAGACATCATCATGATTTCGGTGGTGCTTCCGCCTACAACAAGAATCACGGTGTCATCCAGCAGATGCACGGCGTTGTCTTTGATGCAGTCTGTCACCGCAAGATAGACAAGTTTGTTCTCCTCGATTCCGTCCATGATGTGGACGCGAAGCCCGGTCTGCACAAGAATTCTGTCGATGATTGTATCGCTGTTTTTTGCGTCACTGAACGCGCTCAGCGCAATGCAGTTTGTGGCGGAAGGCTCAATTCCCCAGGAAGACAGCTGCTCCACATAACGCTTTAGAATCTGGATGAGCTGATTCTGAGTCTCCTGACTTATCACGCCGTCGGTAAAAACATCCTTTCCCAATGGAAGCGGCAGCGTGGAGCGGTCGATGATATTCTGTGTTCCGTTGGACGTGAATTCGGCAACAAGAAGCCGGACCCGCGTTGAGCCAATCTCAATCACTGATTCTGGGACAGCCATGAAATCTCCTGAAACTAAAGCTTGTCTATGAGCATGGAGCACTTGCCGCTGGGAATCGGAAGTGTCTTTTTTTTCTGATCCAGAATATTGATGGTGAAATAGTACAGCTTCTCGCTTTCCATCTGAATCTCCCAGCCCCGGGAACTTTTGTTCGACAGGATTGTGATGAGGTTGCGTTTGAGCGAAAGTTTCTCAATCCCCATAATCTCAAGGTTCGGGATAATCCAGTCCACAGTTTTGCGCGGCAGACTGATTGAAAGCCCGATTACGTTCTCTATCATCAGTGCGATTGTTGACAGCCCCGCCGTGATAATATAACGTGAGCGTGCGAAATCTTTTTTGTTGCGCTTTGCCTTTCCCTCGTTGTTCGGCATATACGCCTCGTACAGGTCGCCCGGCTCTTTGTTCTCGTGCGGAATCAAGCCTTCCAGAACAAAATAAAGATGGCGGATGGCGCATTCGCGCGCGAATTCGTAGTAGCCGTATTTTTCCAGGCCTTTTATCACCATGAAATTGTAGGCGGGCATGACGCTTCCGCAAAATCCGTTGCCTTCCTCGCTGAAATTCGGATTATCGGCAGAGAGCGTAGGAAAAGGATGCTCCGTGCCAAAAGACTCCGGGTTGTTCAGATGCGCCACAAGAACCTCTGCCTTGTCCGCGTTCGGAATTTCCGCAAGCATTGTCCAGTAGGCGGCAAGAGTTTTTACAGGAAGCCGCGCCTCAGACTCATCCAAATCATAATAAAAGCCGGTGTCGTTATCCCACATCAGCGCGTTGATTTTTGTCTTGATTGCAAAATAAAGTTTCCTGTACTGAAAACTGATTTCCTTGTCGTTCAGAATATCGCCCAAAGCAGACATATACGACGCGTTGATTGCCATGCAAGCGTTAAAATCCACGGGATAGCATACATCCTCGCGCGGAGAATTCGTCATTCCCGTTGCAGAGACCGGCACCGAATAAAGCCCGTTCTCCCTGCGGAAGCTGTCGTTGAGCCAGTCCATATATTTTTGCAGCGCAGGCATGACATCCTTTATGCGCTTTTTGTTCGCGGACTTATGAAAAAGATTGTATTCCGCGAACGCAAAAAGAGGCAGCCCGACACCCTGCGGATTTTTCTTGTCCAAAATCGGCTCATTGGTTCTCACATCATACTTGTTTCGGATTGCGCCGTTGCTCTCCTGCATTCTATAGAAATAATCGATGTTCTTGCATCCGTCAAAATTCCTGTTTGAGTAAACCAGAAAAAAAGATGAGAGTATTGACTCAAACTGATTCACTATCAGCTGGTCGTTCTCCGGGTAAATAAAAAGCCCGCCCGAATCCTGCTCGCCGCTCTCGGGATTCAGCCAGAAAGAAGAGACCCATGACCAAGACTTGTTGTAAATATCAACAAAATCCTGATCATAAAAATGGATTTTCGGAAAATCGTGCTTATTCACAAAAACTCCTACAAAACTTTTACTTCTCTGAAATCGTGTCTTACATTATAACACAGATTTTTTAAAACGGTAAAAAATAAAACTTTTTTTTCGATTTTTCAGACCCGGGAAAACCGCATAATTTTTCTAAAAAAAAGCAGAAAAATCACAGAAAAATCGGTAAAAATGATTTTTTGCGGCAATTATGAAGATAGAGGTTCTTATGCAGATTTATTCATTTTCCCCTTTTGGATATGAGGGCGCGCTTGTCACTGTGGAGGTTGATTTGAGGCGCGGAATTCCTGCCGTGGATATTGTCGGACTTGCGGACGGTGCCGTCAAGGAATCCCGGGAGAGGATGCAGGCAGCAATCAGAAACGCGGGATTCACTTTTCCGCCGGAGCGGGTTCTGATCAGCCTTTCTCCCGCAGATTTAAAAAAAGAGGGCGCAGGCTTTGACCTTCCGATTGCCCTTGGCGTGCTCAGAGCGCAGTCAGAAGCGGGCGGCAAAACTTTTTGCGACGAGCAGGTGCTTGTGATGGGCGAGCTGGAGCTTTCCGGGAATATCCGGCCGGTAAAAGGCGTGAACGCGGCGGTCTCAACGGCACTGTCAGCGGGAATCACAAAGTGCATTGTTCCGCAGCAGAACGCACAGGAGGCGCGCGAAGTTCCGGGAGTTTTTGTCTATGGCGCGGACACTCTGGAAAACGCATTTCACGCGATGCAGGAGCTGCAAAATCCTGATTTGTTCCGCAGAAAAAACGACTCAATGAATTCAGCGGGATTTGATTGCCGTCCCGAAAATCAAGAGGAAAAATCCGCAGAAAAAGTTCTGTTCGCGGATGTAGAGCCGGGCTTTGAGTACGCGGAAATCCGGGGGCAAGGAAAACTTCTGCGCGCACTGCAAATTGCGGCCGCAGGCGGGCATAATCTCATCGCGATTGGCTCGCCCGGGTGCGGGAAGACAATGGCAATCCAAAAATTCCCGGCTCTGCTTCCGCTTCTTACAATGGAAGAATCGCATTCAATCACAAGAATCTGGTCGCTCGCCGGGCTGATAAAACCGAGCCAGCCGCTTGTCACATCCGCGCCGTTCAGAATGCCACATCAAACCGCGTCAATCGAAGGAATTTGCGGCGGCGGGCCGAACTGCCGTCCCGGTGAAATCTCGCTGGCACACAACGGAGTGCTTTTTCTGGACGAGGCTGCGGAATTCCGCACATCAGTTCTGCAAATGCTCCGTGTGCCGCTGGAAAGCGGGACAATCAGCCTTAGCCGCGCCGGGCGGACCACGACCTATCCCGCTAATTTCCAGCTTCTGATGGCGGTGAACCCGTGTCCGTGCGGAAATTACGGCTCGCCCACAAAAATATGCCTTTGCAGCGGAAAATCGATTGACCAGTACTGGAAAAAATTCTCCGCGCCTTTGCTCGACCGGGTTGACTTGCGCGTATTTGTCGGCAATCCAGAAGCCGATGAGACGGACGACCATGGTAAAGCCATCGGCATGAGCACTGAGGAACTGCGCAGGGGCGTTGCGGTGGCGGTGGCAGCGCAACGAACAAGGCAGGGAATCAAAAATGCGAGGCTGTCCCCGCAGCAAATCATTGAATTTTGCAGGACTGATTCAAGCGTCAAACTGATTTTGGAGCAATCCGCGGAAAGATACGGATTCTCGCCGCGGGCAATCTCATCATGCCTGAAAATCGCGCGGACAATCGCGGACATCGCGGGAAGCAAGGAAATCCAAGCCGAGCACTTGAAAGAAGCAGTTGATTTCAGGAGGCTCTGCACCACAATCCCACCAGATTTCTGACGAAAATGAGCCAGAGCGAGCCACGCGAGCGAGTTCAAGCCGCAACAGGAAAACCGCCGTTAAAAAACAAAACTTCCCGATTCGGGAAGCAAAAATACCGGAGAAGAGACTTGAACTCTTACACGATTGCTCGCAACAGATTTTGAGTCTGTCGTGTCTACCATTCCACCACTCCGGCGCACTCGGGTAAATTTATCAGATTGCGGATTTTTTTGCAAGACAGTCAAGGAGATTTAAATTACTTTGTGCTATAATAATTGTATGAAAATCCTGCCCGGAACATTTGTGAACGCCAGCGCGGAAATCGTGCTGAAAACCGTTTTCGGATTCGACACGTTTCGTCCGCTGCAAAAAGAAATCATCGCCGCAATTTTGAAGGGAACGGATGTTCTTGGTGTCATGCCCACAGGAGGCGGAAAATCCGTCTGCTATCAGATTCCGGCACTGATTTTCCCCGGAGTGACTGTCGTGGTCTCGCCGCTCATCTCGCTCATGCACGACCAGGTTGCCTCGCTCAAAGCAAGCGGAATTCACTCGGTTTTTCTGAACAGCAGCCTCGAATGGAATGATTATCTGGCGGCCGCCGATGAAATCAGAAAGGGAAAAGTGAAAATAATTTATGTCTCGCCGGAAGGATTGTCCAGCGGACGGATTCGCGACTTGCTTTCTTCGGAGCAGGTGACAGTCAGCTGCATCACAATTGATGAGGCGCACTGCGTCTCGGAATGGGGGCATGATTTTCGCCCGGATTATCTGGAAATCAGTTCGGTGCGCTCGCTTTTCCCGGATGCGGTGATGCTCGCCCTGACAGCCACCGCCACCGAGCAAGTGCGGCAGGACATAATCAAAAATCTGCGGATGAGAAATCCCGAGGTCTTTGTCTCCAGTTTTAACCGGGAAAATATTTTTCTGGAAATCCAGCCGAAGCGCAACGCGCTTGAGCAGGTGATTGCGTGCATAAAAAAGCACATCGGCGAAAGCGGGATTATTTACTGCAACTCGCGCAAGCAGACGGACTCGCTCGCGGAGAAACTGGACAAAATGGGATATTCGGTGCTGAGCTATCACGCCGGTCTTCCTGATGCGGTTCGCGCGGAAAATCAGGATAAATTCATCAAAGACGAGGTGCAGATTATAGTTGCCACGGTCGCGTTCGGGATGGGCATCAACAAGCCGAACGTCCGCTTTGTCATCAATTATGATTTGCCAAAATCCATCGCGGAGTATTATCAGGAAATCGGGCGGGCTGGCCGTGACGGTCTGCAATCACACGCCCTGCTTCTTTACACTCCGGCAGACATTCACAAAATCCGGTTTCTGATTCAGGACAGCGCGGACCCGCAGAAAGCGGAGATTCTGCTGCAAGGAATGATTGATTTTGCGGCCGCGAAAATCTGCCGCCGCAAGCAGCTTCTTTCTTATTTTGGAGAGGATTACATTCCGCCGGAATCTGATGATGACCCGCCGCAAAACTGCTGCGATATTTGCCGCAACGGAGCCGCGCCGCTCAAAGACATGACAATTCCTGCGCAAAAAATTATGTCGTGCATAATCCGGACTGACCAGCGGTTCGGCGCGGCGTACATCATCGACGTGCTGACAGGCAGCCGGAGCAGCCGCATTCTGGAGAACGGCCACAACAAAATCTCCACATGGAACATTGGCGAGGAGCTTTCAAAATCCGGATGGTTCGAGCTTCTGGATCTGCTGATTGCCCGCGGACTTGTCAAGCGCAGCGGCGACTACAACATCCTGACAATCACTGCCGCAGGAAAATCGTTTCTTGTGAACAGAAGCCAGATTTCTCTGCCCATGAACGATTTTTCCCAGATGAAATTCGCGAAAAAATCGGCGTGCAGAAAAATCGTGATTGAAGAGCCTGAAAAGGACGACGAGGTTGCCGCTCAGATTATCGAGTCGCTGAAAAAATGGCGGAAACACAAGGCGGATGATATGAACGTGCCGCCTTACGTGATTTTTGGTGACAAAACTCTGCTGGATTTTGCCGCGAAAAAACCACGGACAAAGGGCGAGCTTCTGAATATTTACGGAATCGGGAGCGTGAAGGCGGAGGAATTCGGGCGGTCAGTCCTGCAAATTATCACGGAGATTGTGGCGGAGACGCAGTGAGCAATCAGCCTGCGTCATTTCAATTGAAAAGTCCGAAATCAATGTGATTGCCGGAAATCTCGTTTTTGGCGCAATTATGAAACGCGCGGTTCAGGCACTGTTGCAGCTCGCGGATGTTTCCGGGCCAGTCATAGTCCTCAATCACTCTGATTGCGTCCGCGGAGAGCGTTTTGTTGTGTTTGCGGGCGTAATCCTGCGCCAGCTCCTCCAAATCCTCTTTTCGCTCACGCAACGGCGGAATCTGAATCACCATATCGGAAATCCTGAAATATAAATCCGGGCGGAACAATCCCTGCTGGAGCATATTTTTTATGGGAGCGTTCGTCGCAAAAATCACGCGCACGTCAACTTTCTCTGCCTCACTTTTGCCGACTTTCTGAATCATCCCGGTTTCCAGCGCACTGAGCAGCATCGCTTGAAGCGAGAGCGATGCCATCCCCACTTCGTCAAGAAAAAGTGAGCCGCCGTCCGCCGCCTTGAACAATCCCTCGCTTTTCACCGCATCCGTGAACGCGCCGTTTTCCGTGCCAAAAAGCGTGCTGCACGCCAGGCTGTCAGAAATTGTCGAGACGTTCATCGACATGAAAGGCATCCGGCCCCGCGCAGAAATTTTGTGGATGATATTCGCGGCCGTGGATTTTCCGGTTCCGGTCTCGCCAAGAAGAAGCACGCTTGCCTCCATCTGCCCCGCCCGCGCGATTTTTCTGCGCAAGTCGCACATTGCCCCGGATTTTCCGCCAAAAAATCCCAGCAGGTTCTGGCAGTCAGGCTCATCGTCCGCGCAGAAATCGCCAAGGCTTGATTTGTCGGGCATGGCCACAATCAGATTTTGAAGGCAGAACAGAAAATAATCCTCGTTCAGCGGAAAAGTGACGATGTTCTCGCAGATTGATTCGGTGAAATCGGCAAGTGATTTTGGAGCGTCCGCAGGAATCAGCATGAGAATCCTGCTGATGTTTGATTTTATGCCGTCAATAAAATCGGAAGACGCGGAAATCAGCTCGCCCGCGTCAATGATAAAAAATCCGGTCTGGTCGAAAATCAGGCGGCCGCGCCTCATCTCGATTTTCAGCGAAGCCCTCAGCTCCAAAATATCGCTGCAAAAGGACAGAACATCGTCTCTGGAAGAAATCAGAATGATTTTTAGAGAGGCTAATGTCAATAAAAACTCCTAACACGCAGGGGCTATTTCTTTTTGAACAACTTATACCAAACCAAACAAGCGATGTAAAAAAGATATGGAAAAATCAAAAAGACCTTAAAAGGATTGTGAACAACCTCGAACCACATTTCATGGCCTTTATCAAAAGTTTTCTCGCTCACACGTTTGACACGCTCAGAAAAAATGCCGAACGCATCCTTGTAATAAAGAAAAATGCTGGATGAGAAGCGGTTGCGGCGGCGGTAAGCCCAGCAGTTTTTCTCTTTGATTCCGTCACTCAGAAGCACAAGCGACGGCTGGGCCTTAAAAATCGCCTCAACAATATTATTCTCAACGCTTTTCGGATAGTATCCCACATAACGCCCGATAATCCGCAGATTGCGGAATGTGTCGCGGACGTTGTGCTCGGTTTTTGAGAGCGTTTTCTTGTTCGAGCCAAAAAGGTAAAGCGATTTATAATGCGAGTCCAGAATTCCAAGAATCTGAATCACCGCGCTGAACGGATTGTAGCGCACAGGCACGTCCATTTTCAGGAATTTCGCGCCTTTAAGAATACTTTTTGAAATCGGCAGGATTAAATCCGCATTTTTGACCGCCTCAGAAAAATCGCCTTTGTGCCGTGCTTTCAGCAGATTCCAGATTGAAAGGAAAACGATTTGTTTTGTGCCGGGTTTCGCGAGCAGTTCCAGAATCTCGGTCTCAAGATTTTCCGGGGCGCAAATATCAACGGGAACCCCAAGCAAAAAAATGCGGTTAATAGACATATAAATCCTTCCAAGTCATTCTGATAAAATCGCGGACTGGAGCGCGGCAATTCCGTACAAGGCCGCAGTTTCCGCCCTCAATATATTTACGGCAAAATGAACGCGGTGAAACAGTCCTTTTTCAGACAAAAATTCGATTTCCGCCGGACTGATTCCGCCCTCGCAGCCCACGCAGACAGCCGCCTTTTTAAGCCCGTTTTTCTTGCGATTGACCAGAGCACTCAGATTTTCGGTCTCGTCAGTCCGCTCGTACAAAACTATTCCAAGCGATGATAATCCGCCGTCGTCCTGGCAATCATTTTTCTGCCACAAAGAGAGCGCATCTTCCAGACCAAGCGGGAGCAAAATCTCCGTGCTCACCGGCGAGCCGCTCTGCTGACGCGCCTCCCTGATAATCCGCTCAAGACGCTCGCGCTTATTGCCCTCGAACGCAAGGACGCTGCTTTTTTCTGAATATTCGCCTTTGACGGGAATTATTTTTGAGATTCCGCACTCGGTCGCCTGCCTGACTATCTGCTCGAATTTCTGGGGTTTTGTGATGAACTGAAAAAGCCAGAATTCAATGCCGGACGAAAAGCCGGAATTCAGCGCGGATGCCTGAACGCCGCGTGTGATGCTTCCCTCATCCGCACCGAAAGAATTTTCGCCGGCCGCACAAAATTGAAGCAGAACGCAACGTTTTTTATCATCGACTTTGGCAACCGTCGCATTCGCAAGACTCCCGTCCTCAAGCCGGACAGAAATCATATCCCCGGGCCGCACCCTCAGAACCTGACGCAGATAACGATAGTCATTCCCGTCAATTGAGACAAGTCCGTTCCGGATTTCCTGACCGCTCAGAATAAACTGACGCATTTTCCCGTTCTGTTCCGGCTAAAATCCATCCAAAACGATTACTCGGCTGCCTGGGATGAAACCTCATCCTGAAGCTGGCGCAGCGTCTTGGTGTTTTTCACAAGGTCTGTGAATTTGCCGTCTTTTATCGTTTTGATTGCGGCATTGAGCTGCAAATCATAATCCAAATCATAAAGGACGGCCGGCTGCGCGCGCTGAACCTGCACCCGAATCAGCCGCCGGATTATCCGCTCGTCAATCGGGTAATTTTTGGCAATCTCTGATGCCTTCCTGGAAATATCCGGCTCCTGAATCCCGGTTTTGCTGTCAACATAATCCGTAATGATGTTCGAGGCTATCAAATCCATGTAGATTTTTTCCTGCTCGGGCGTCATCGTCTCAAAATTCTTCACCTCAAAATCCGGCGGAATCCCGATTTTATCGATGTTCGTGTCGCTCGGGGTGTAATAACGCGCCATCGTGATTTTAAAACCGTCCGTATTGCTCAGCGGAATCACCTGCTGAACCGAGCCTTTGCCGTAAGTCCGCTCGCCAATCAAGTACGCAAGATGATAGTCCTTCAACGCGCCGGAAAGAATTTCTGACGCGCTCGCCGAGCCTCTGTTAATCAGGACAACAATCGGAATGTTTTTCTTCACCGTGGATTTTTCTGATGTGGCGGTAAACTGC
This sequence comes from Treponema sp., assembly GCA_022510865.1. Lineage (GTDB taxonomy): Bacteria > Spirochaetota > Spirochaetia > Treponematales > Treponemataceae > Treponema_D. The sequence goes on along the minus strand of JAFLSQ010000011.1, from coordinate 4,274 downwards.
TGGTTCTCAAAAACAAGCCTGCTTTTTGTGGACACAATCGGCCCCGCGTCAATGAATTTGTCAGCCACATCAACAACGCTTGTGATTAGCCCGCCCGGATTATCCCGCAGGTCGATAATCAGACTTGTGTAGCCGTTCTTGGCAAAATCATCCAGAGCATCCTGCAAGCGCAGCGGAGTATCGGGCGTGAACTGAATCAGCCGCGCATATCCGATTTTTGTGCCCTCAATCATCCCGAATTTTATTGTAGGCACCTCGATGAGCGCACGGACCAGCGGAACATCAAACCTCATGTTTTTGCCGCGCAGAATGGAGACTGTGACCGAAGTCCCGATTTCACCGCGAAGATGGGCAAGCACATCGTTCATTGTCATGTCAGGAGTGGGCAGACCATCAATTGCGACAATCAAATCTCCGGACTGAATGCCGGCCTTTGCGCCGGGAGTGTCCTCCATGGGCGAGGCAACCTCAACGTATGCGGGCTTATCTGCCGTGGATTCCGTTGCCTTTGAGATTGACAGCCCGACTCCGCCAAAACTTCCCGCGGTTGTGTCTGTCAAATCGCGCATTGCGTTCGGGTCAAGATACAAAGTATAGGGATCGCCAAGCGCGTCCAGCATTCCTTTAAGCGCGCCCTCATAAAGGATTTTAGGGTCAATCTCATCAACATAATTCTGCTGGACAAAATCAAAAACAGAATTCAGTTTCTTGACATACTGAAAGCTTGAGACCCGCGCCTCTCTTTCCGCGGATGAATCCGCAAAACACTGCGAGGAGAAAAAAACAATGAATAAGATGAACAAAATGAATATTAGATAAACGCCGGAACGGCATTTTCTGCTTTTAGATAAATTTTTCATTCTACTATTGTATTCCACAAAGCATAAAAAATCTACCAAAAATCTTATGCAGGACTTTTAAACATTCACTTTTTACAATAAACGTGATATAATCTTAACTATGTCACAGATAATTCCAGTAGCAAGCGGCAAAGGAGGAGTAGGCAAGAGCCTTCTTTCCGCAAACTTAGCAATAGCGTTAGGACAGCAAGGAAAAAAAGTCGTTTTGGTGGATCTTGACCTTGGCGCGTCAAACCTTCACCTTGTAATCGGGCAGCACACCGGCGGCGCAAGCCTTGGCTCATGGTTCACAGAAAAAAACGATTTCAAGGATATTGTGCAGCCGACTGATTACCAGAACGTAAGTTTCATTGCAGGTGACAGCCAGATTCCCGATTTGACATCCCTGAAACACATCCAGAAAGTCAAACTCATCAGGAATTTAAAGAACATTGACACAGATTATGTGATTTTGGATTTGGGCGCAGGAACTCATCAGTTCATTCTGGATATGTTCCTGCTTTCTCCTCAGGGGATTATCGTGTCTGCACCCGCCGTCACAGCCACGCTCAACGGCTATCTTTTCTTGAAAAACGCGGTTTTCCGCCTGCTTTACACAACTTACAAGCGCGGAACACCCGGGCGGGCATATCTTGACGAACTCAGAAAAGATTCCGCCGCAATGCAGAAACTTTACATTCCGCAGCTCATTCAGGGACTTGCCGGCGCAGACCATCAGACAACGCAAGTTTTCATAAACCGGATGCAGCAGTTCCGTCCGCGTCTTGTGATGAACATGATAGAAGACCCCAAAGATGCGGACCGGGCCATGCGCATAAAAGCGTCCTGCAATCAGTATCTTGGTCTGGAAATTGAATACCTTGGTCTTATGTACCGCGATATTTTTCAGGACAAGGCGCTGGCATCCCAGCTTCCTGTCGTCGTGTACAAGCCGCAGTCCGTTCTGGGTCAGGCAATCTACAGAATTGCGGACAAAGTGATTTCCACGCCGCCCCATCAGTTTGATGCCGCCTTCACGTCGGAGGCGTACAACGGCGACAATTTCCAGGACGCTGAGGATGACGCGAACGAGGACTACAACTTCAAGCTCTCCGGAATCGACGACCTTGTTTCCGGCGGCAGCCTCTCAATGGGAGAGCTTGCGGAGATGGTCAAGACGCAGCAGTATGAAATCACACAGCTCAGAAAAGAGAACAATCTCTTAAAATCCAAGCTGATTAAAGCATCTCAGCAAGGATTTTCTGTCTGAAATAATTTTTAAGGAAAAAAGATGTTTTTATATCTTGATTATCCTTCATGGATTCATCCCCAGATTTTTCCGGGCGTAAAGTTTTTGGGCATTCTCCGCTGGTACGGGCTGATGTACGCCTTTGCGTTTGTGACAGCATATTTTGTGCTGAAAAAATGCGCGAAAGACGGCGATTTGAACACCCAGACCTATAAAATCACAGATGACGATTTGTTCAGCTTCATCTCCACAGGAATCGTTTTCCTTCTGATTGGCGCACGTGTTTTTTCCACCCTCGTCTACAATCAGTATGACCCGAGCAACCCAAATTCCATCAATTACTGGACGCACCCATGGCTGATTTTCTGGCCGTTCGACAACGGCAAATTTACCGGACTCGCGGGAATGTCATACCACGGCGGATTTGTCGGCGGTCTTCTTGGCATGATTGTCTGGTGCAAACGTCACAAGCAATCGTTCCTGAAATGGTCAGACGCGATGGTCTGCGCAATCCCGCTGGGCTACACTTTCGGCCGAATCGGAAATTTTTTGAACGGCGAGCTTTACGGCAGAATCACCACAATGCCCTGGGGCATGACTTTTCCCGCCGCAGAACGATTTTCCGCCGCGTTGCCCTGGGTGCAGGAATTCGCCCAGAAAATCGGAATGGACATCTCATCCGTAAAACTCGTCAACCTGCCCCGTCATCCAAGTCAGCTTTACGAAGCCATTTTTGAGGGGGTCGTTTTATGGGCGATAATCTGGCTTGCCCGCAAACACAAAAAATTTGACGGTATGCTCGGCGCGATTTATGCAGGCGGATACGGTTTCGCCCGTTTCATCATCGAATATTTCCGCGAGCCGGACGCGGACATCGGCTACAGAATCGCAAAAGACAGCTCGGCACCAATCTACATGAACACATCCCTTCTGAATTTTTCCACGGGACAAATTCTGTGCTTTCTTATGGTTGCGTTCGCGATTGTCTACGCCGTCTGCTGCGCATATATTTCAAAAAAACATAAAAGAGGACAAAAATGACTGTTTTGCAAGGGATTTGTCTTGGCGCGTTGCAGGGAATCGCGGAATTTCTGCCAATCTCATCTTCGGGGCACTTGGCAATCGCCCAGAATCTCTTCGGATTGAGCGAGACCCCGCTTTTATTCGATATTTTTCTGCATCTTGCGACCTTGGCGGCGGTCTGCATTTATTTCAGAAAAAAAATCTGGGCACTTTTAAAATGCTTCGCCCGGTGGATTTCCAGACGGTCTCTTGTGCAAAACACGGGAATTGAAAAAGAAGATTCGCTCTGCGGAACTGATGAGCTTGGCCGCAGAACCATAATCGCAATCATCTTGTCAACTGTTGTCACGGGCGTCATGGGCGTTATCACAAGCAAATTCATCCCGGAAATGCCAATCAAAATTATCTGCATCGGATTTCTGGTGACTTCCGCACTTCTGATTATTTCTGCGGTTGTCGGGAAAAAATCGGTGAGCGCGACAGCAGAAAGCACGGGCGTTTCAAAAAAACAGGCGATTTTCATCGGATTCATGCAGGGAATCGGCACTTTGCCGGGAATCAGCCGCTCCGGCTCGACCATCGCGGGGGCAATGCTCTGCAAAGTTGACCGCAAAACCGCCGGCGACTACTCGTTCATCATCGCCATTCCCGCGATTCTCGGCGCATTCCTGCTGGAACTCAAAGGCCTTGGCGATGTGTCCGAGACTGTCGGGGCATTGCCACTGATTTCAGGCTGCCTCGCTTCTTTCATCGTCGGATATTTATCACTCGCACTATTGATGCGCGCAATCCGCAACGGAAAATTCCAGTGGTTCGCCTGCTATCTTATCCCGGCAGCAATTCTAGGCCTGATTTTTCTAAAATAGTCCTCCAGCCAATCTGCTTATGATGATTTCAGCCCTAAATTAAGGCAAAATTGCAAACCCAATCTGATTTTTAAACCGAGTTTAAAAATCAGATATTCCTACAGTCTCAAGACAAATCTCAAAACTGAAAAACACCGAAACCTGATTTTTTCTATAGATGATAGATAGTCTGAAAATCGCAGTAAAAGAAACGGATACAAAAAATAAATGAAAGTGAAAGAAGGAAACCCGGCGGCGGCCTGCTCTCCCGCCCGCTAGGGGCAGTACCATCGGCGCTGGGGAGCTTGACTTCCGTGT
>JAFLSQ010000109.1 GCA_022510865.1 Treponema sp. | reverse complement strand
AGCTTGTGGGCGAGGTGCTGAACGTCATCAAGGAGCTTGCGAGGGAGGGGACGACGATGATTGTTGTGACGCACGAGATGAGCTTCGCGGAGGAGGCCGCCTCGCAGGTGGTGTTCATGGACGGCGGCGTTGTGGTGGAGAAGGGCACGCCCGCCGAGATTTTCAACCATCCCAAAGAGGAGCGCACGAGGAAATTCTTGCAGCGGATTCTCAAAAGCCCCGAGTACATCATTTAGGTTGGGGGCTTTTTCCTTGCAAGGAAGCCGTTTCTTGTCCAGACTTTCCTATCCCAGCCAGTCCAGTGCCCGTGCGGAGATTTTATTGTACCAGTCCTGCCGAGGTGTCTCAAGATTGAGCCGAACGGCACCACAGCCATAATGACCGTGTCTGACCTGATTGATTAGGGGACGATTGAGCGTGACTGCACCGTGCTATGAAAAGCCGCAGTGAAGCGTCTGACCGACAGGAACTTGCGGAACGTGAAGTCGCCGGCATCTACTCAATCAGGAATGTGAAGGACAGGACGCCCGGTCGTTATGATTACAACGGCAGGCAGTACTGGGTGTGAGTGGAGAAAGGTAAGCCTGTCACAATGAGAAGGCTTATTTTCTGTTGAGTATTCTGTGAAGCTCTTCTTTTTCGGCCAGCGATTTTATCAGTAATGCAATCATCCTGTCGATGTCAGACAAAACCTGACGCTGCTCCTC
>JAFLSQ010000108.1 GCA_022510865.1 Treponema sp. | reverse complement strand
CAGGACGCTGGAGGGCTATCTTAGCGCGCGCGGCTCCATTCCGCCCGCTGACGTGGCGGTGCGCATAGCGCGGGCGCTCGGCGTAACAGTGGAGTATCTGGTCACGGGGGACCCCGCGCGCAATGCCCCGGGGGGCCGCATGCATGACTTTAACAGGGGCATGGACGCCATGATAATGACGCTGAGCATTGAGAAAAGAATCCTGCTCCGTGATTTTATAAGGCTTCTGGACCGCTATGACCTGCGGGAGCCGGGGAAACAGCCCTTTGCAGGAAACGTGTCTTCCTGCAAATAGCCGTTCCGCCGTGCGCGCTTATCGCATAAGCAATGTGCGCTCCCCGCATAAGCAATGTGCGTTCCCCGCATAAGCCGTGCGCGATTCCCGCATAAGCAATGTGCGTTCCTCGCATAAGCAATGCGGGCGGCGTTTATTTTATATGCCTCAGGAAAGCGTCCTTAAAGCCGAACGCCCTGAACTTGGCAAGGACCACGCCGTACTCGTCCACGCTGAGCGGTCCCACCAGCACCCTGTAGGCGCCGCCCGCCGCGGGCACCAGCACCACGGGATACTTGCTGTAGGTCTCAAGCAGCTCATTTATGTTCTCCGCGCGCGTCATGGTGGCAATCTGCACGTAATAGCTTCCTTTCTGCAGGTCCTGCTCGCGCACGGTGCGGGCCTCTATCGCAGTTCTCTGCGCGCTCGCGGGCTC
>JAFLSQ010000107.1 GCA_022510865.1 Treponema sp. | reverse complement strand
TCCGCCGGAGCGAGGATTCCCCAGCGGTCGCCCTTGGGGAGCGTCTTGTAGGCGTATTTTTCGAGCGGAAGCGAGCCGATGAAAATCCCGAAGTCCAGAATACCGTTGTCCATCCGCTCGGCGATAATGGAGGCGTTCCCGCTGAAAAGATGATAGCGCACGTTCGGATGGCTCTCGCGCAGAAGCCGCGCCGTCCGCGCGACAAGCCGCACGGCATCGCTCTCCCCCGCGCCGATGTAGACATCCCCCTCAACCTGCTCCGACGGCCCGCGCAGCTCCACTTTCGCCTTTTCCGAGAGCTGCACGATTTCCGCCGCGTAGTTGTAGAAGCGCACTCCAGCGTCCGTGAGCGAAATGCGCCGCGTGTGCCGCCCGCGTACCAGAAGCGGCGTGCCAAGCTCGTCCTCCAAGTCCATAATCTGCCGCGAGAGCGTGGGCTGCGTCACGTGGAGCGCGTCCGCCGCCTTCGAGATGCTCTGCTCCCGCGCCACCGCGAGAAAGTAGCGCAATACGCGAAGTTCCATGTCCGCCTCCTTTTAATGCCTTCTGCGCATAGCATAACATAAAAACAAAGTATTTACTATATGTTCCCGCCACGCTACAATCGAATCCTCACGCAAGCCCACGCATTCATGGAGGAGAATCCCATGAGAAAACCCATCGCAATTGCAACCGCCCGGCTTGAGCGTGGAGTAAAATTGTTCCAGACACA
>JAFLSQ010000106.1 GCA_022510865.1 Treponema sp. | reverse complement strand
ACGGTAATATTATGAGAATTATTTTAAGCAGAATAACCGTCACGCGGACGTAAAGCGCAAAGGAGTTACTTATGAAACGAAGTTTGTTGGCCGGTTTGATACTGGGAGTGCTCTGCGCCGTAAGCACACACGCGGACGCAAAGTCTGACGCGCTAATAGAGGCGGCAAAGACAAACAATGCCGCCGAAGTGCGGCGGCTCATCGCGGCGGGCGCAGACGTGAACGCCAAAGCCAATGACGGCAAGACCGCGCTGATGCTTGCGGCAATGAACAATTCCTCAGACATGGCAAAACTTCTGATTGATGCCGGCGCGGACATAGAGGCAAAGGACAAATACAGCGAGACTGCGCTGATGAAAGCGGCGGCACAGCGCAATTCCACCGATGTGGCGCGGCTTCTGATTGCCGCCGGCGCGGACGTGAACGCCAAGATCTATACCGGCTATACTGCGCTCATGTCTGCGGCATCTGGCAATTTCACGGACGTTGCGAAACTCCTGATTGCCGCTGGCGCGGACGTGAACGCAAAGACCGATAACGGCGGAACTGCGCTGATGGATGCGGCATTCTGGAATGCGTCGGGCGTGGCGCGGCTTCTGCTTGCAGAGGGCGCGGACATGAACGCAAAGGACAGTAACGGCAATACCGCGCTCATGTATGCGACCGACAACGGGGCAACGGACGTTGTGGCACTGCTCAGAGCCGCAGGCAGAGAATCGGCGGACGCGAAGAAAGCCCACACCCTGCCCATCGTGCCTA
>JAFLSQ010000105.1 GCA_022510865.1 Treponema sp. | reverse complement strand
AACCGCCGCCCTCAAAGCGGTGGTTCATGCCGGCCACGAACAGCATGCGACCAATATCGATGGGAGCGCCGTCATCCAAAGTCAGCCTGCCGGATATGGCTTTCGTTGCAAACAGCTGCTTCAAGGCAATTCCGAGGTAAGTCAGTTTGCCAAGCCCCAGTTTATTCATGACTGTCTTGATCCGGGAACGCTGGACCTCTTCGCAGACTGCGGCATCGTAACCAAGCCCGCAGCTGACGCAGAAACGGCGGCTCTCTCCATCGGGATAAGTCAGTACACCGAGATCCATCGGGCGTGCCTTCCCTGTGTGCAGAATCAGTTCCAGAGCCGCCTCCGGTTTTCCGGGGATGCCCAGATCTCTGGCAAAATCGTTGCTGGAGCCGGTGGGGATGTAGCCCAGCGTCACGCCTGTTCCCACAGGAATTGCCTGGACAGCTTCGTTCATGGTGCCGTCGCCGCCGAGTATGATCAGCGGAAATGGCTCATCTTTAGCCATATTGGCGGAACCGGCAAAAATATCAGCCACAGCTTCCGCCACACCGCCCGCCTGTTTTGAAAAGTGAACGGTATAAGACAGGTTTTCTTTTTTTAATACCGGCTCCACCTGCTCCTGCCAGATGCGAAGACCTTTTCCAGAGCGGGAAGCGGGGTTTACGATCACATGATACATATCAATCTCCCTATATATATACTTTTGTGCTTTTCTGTATGTGAACCTACATATACTATTATAGGAAATATACAGCCAAGACAAGTATACA
>JAFLSQ010000104.1 GCA_022510865.1 Treponema sp. | reverse complement strand
CTAAGCGGAAGAAGACCGTCGATTTCTTTTTTCAGTTTCTTCTGTTTCGCAGTCGCATCCTTGACGGATTTTAAATCACCGGCGACATCTTCAAAATCAAGCCCTACCTTGTTTTTCAGCGTTGTGTTCGCAATCGAAACAGCGATGTTTTTCAGCAGCATCGTGGCGGTCGCGAAGAGCTTGGCGTTTATTTCGCTGATGGCGGCATCCGTCTTGCTGATGTCCTCCAGCCTTCCAATCATCACTGAAAGAATCGCGGCAAGCGGCTCGTCGTAAAAGTCGTTCTCCCATGCGTTGTAGCGGAAGATGAGATACGGACTCCCGCCGTCCGCCGAAAGCTGCTCCTCAAGCGCGTCCAGAACCCACGTCTTCCCGCAGCCCCACTCGCCGTCTATGGCAAGCGAGTACCCCGCCGGATTTCCCCGCTGGCTTTGGACAATGGTTTTGAGCATATCGATGAACGGCTGCCGGGAGAGATGGTCGGTCATTGGCTGGCTCCTCCAAGATTTTATGTGCTTACAGTTTACCACAGAATCATCGCTGTTGAAAACACCGCAAGTTTGTGATAAAAGTTTAAATAAACATTCTGATTAGTCGGGAAGCCATCCCTTAGCATTCAAAGCAGGATGATACATCTGAGAACCCAGGAGCATTATATGATAATCACATCCGAGACCCTCCATGAACATATAAAAATATTGCATAATGCAAAATTAGAGGGGTCTTTAGCCGTTTTTGTTGGGAGTGGATTATCATGCGCAACTGACCCTAAAAAATATAAATCATGGGCAGAGTT
>JAFLSQ010000103.1 GCA_022510865.1 Treponema sp. | reverse complement strand
GCATCATCAATCCGTTGAGCGTGTCCGCCCAGTTCCAGACCGTCTCCAGCTCCGTGACCGAGCCGACCACGATCATCAGGCAGAAGACGACCTCGTACGGGCGGCGCGCCTTCGGCCCGAACAGGTACTCGATGCAGCGCGTGCCGTAGAGCGCCCAGCCGAGAATGGTCGAGGTCGCGAACAGCAGCAGGCCGACCGCCAGCAGCAGCGAGCCGACCTTCTCGCCGAAGACCGACGCGAAGCCCTGCACCGTCGTCGCGACGCCGGCCATGGCGTCGTTGCCCCAGGCGGGATTCGCGCCGCAGAGGACGACCAGCGAGGTGAGCGTGCAGATGACGATGGTGTCCATGAACACCTCGAAGATGCCGTAGAGGCCCTGCTTGACAGGGTCGCGCTCGGAGGTGGAGGCGTGGGCGATGGGCGCGGAGCCGAGGCCCGCCTCGTTGGAGAACACGCCGCGGGCGACGCCCTTGGTCATCGCCATGCGGATGGTGATGCCCGTGGCCGCGCCGGTGACGGCGGCGGGCGTGAACGCGCCGGTGAAGATCATGCCGAACACCTCGCCGAGCCGTCCGGCGTTGGCGCCGACGACGATCAGCGAGCAGACGATGTAGATGACCGCCATGAACGGGACGAGCTTCTCCGTGACGGAGCCGATGCGCTTGACGCCGCCGATGAGCACGATCGCGACGAAGGTCGCGATGATGATGCCGACGATCATGCTGATGGTGAGCGAATCCTTCGCGGCGGCGGGGTTGAACGCCTGCGCGACGGTGTTGACCGAGCCGGCGATGGAGTTGATCTGCGTCAGGTT
>JAFLSQ010000102.1 GCA_022510865.1 Treponema sp. | reverse complement strand
CGAGCGCAACCTCTACCTGACCATGCAGCTTCTGGAGCTGGGCATTCCTCTCGTCATCGCGCTCAACATGATGGACGAGGTGGCGGCGAACGGCGGCAGCATCGACGTGAACAAGATGGAGGCCCTGCTCGGCGTTCCCGTCGTGCCGATTTCGGCGAAGAGCGGACAGGGAGTCGAGGAGCTGGTCTCGCACGCGCTCCACGTGGCGAAGTTCCAGGAGCCGCCCCTGCGGCAGGACTTCTGCGGCAGGGGCGACCACGGCGGGGCGGTCCACCGCGCGCTCCATGCGACCATCCACCTGATTGAGGACCATGCCGAGTCGGCGGGCGTTCCCGTCCGGTTCGCGGCGACCAAGCTGCTTGAGGACGACAAGCGGATTCTGTTCCGCCTGAACCTCGACACGAACGAGAAGGAGACGCTTGAGCATCTCATCATGCAGATGGAGGCCGAGCGGCGCCTCGACCGCAGCGCGGCAATCGCCGATATGCGCTTCGCCTTCATCTACCGCCTCTGCGCCGCCTCCGTCAAAAAGCCCGCCGAGAGCAGGGCGCGGGCGAGGAGCCGCCGGATTGACCGCATCCTCACCGGCAGGTGGACGGCAATCCCGTGCTTCGTGGCGATTATGGCGCTTGTCTTCTATTTAACATTCAACGTAATCGGGGCGGGGCTTCAGGGGCTTCTGGAGACGGGAATCGACGCGCTGACCGCCCTCGTGGACGAGGGGCTTTCCGCCGCCGGGGTGAACGACACCCTGCACGGGCTGATTATCGGCGGCATCTTCGCGGGCGTGGGGGGCGTGCTCTCGTTCCTGCCCG
>JAFLSQ010000101.1 GCA_022510865.1 Treponema sp. | reverse complement strand
TATATGACATTCGTGGCATTCTGGCTGCAACCGCTCTCCATGCTCATGTACCGCAACGGCTTCCTGCGCGCGCTGCCAACATACATAGACTACATCCGCCATATCCGCACCGCATACCATGAGGCCGGACGCTTCTATCATTTCTCAATGAGCACAACCTGCCGTCCGCCGGCAAAGGGCAACAAGGGATTCCGCATGATTCATATCTGGGACCCGCATTATCTCTGCGTGCCGAGCCTGCACGTAATCATCGTGGTGCTGTGCTTCTCATACTTCCGCATGAAATTCGCGGAGCCGGAGCTGCGCATTGCGGAGGATGAGAGGGAGCAGTGGAACGCCGAGCTGTACCACGGCGCGGCGGAAATAGTGGAGACGGTGCTGTATGTCAAGCAGCACAGCGTGAACTGCATTCCCGCAGCCATATACATGATGACCCGCGTGTATCCGCGGCTGATTACGCCTGAGATTGCGGTCGCTTTCATCGATGAGCTGTTCAAGGACGCGGACGACATCGCGCCGGAGGACAGGCGCGCCGTCGTGGAGCACATTCAGCTCACTTATGAGAAATTCCTTCTGGAAGGAGCGCAGGAGGATGACTGGCGGGAACCTGTCATGCGCTGGATTGAGCAGTATCAGGCGGACAAATAGCCTCAGCGCGCCACCGCCTTGAACAAGGCAGCCGCGTCCACTCCGTTTATGATTGTGCCGTCCGGATATGACGAGAGCAGGTTGTTCCTGCCCTCGCGCAGATGGGCGGACGTGATTCCGTATGCAATGGAGCTGTCAGCCTCTATGAACGCGCTGAGATGGTCGGCGAGACGAA
>JAFLSQ010000100.1 GCA_022510865.1 Treponema sp. | reverse complement strand
ATCTTTTACACGACAGCTGCATGATTTTTACGATTACGCCAAAGCCAATGGTCTAGAAATGGATTTGTATATAAGGTCAGATACAGCTTTGTCGAATCCACTACAAGAAGCAATCAATGCTAACAAGATAAATTCAAAAACAATTCCAGAGTAAGGGGGTAAAACTATGCCTATAACAGCGAAAGAACTAATGGAAAAACTTGCGAAAGACAAGGACTATCAAGAGAGGGCGCGGAAAAAGAAGGCGAAGATTCTTGAGGCGGCAGCAAAACTTGACAAAGAATACAAGCCTTTCTCCCGCGAGTGCAAGCGCGCAGGGCATTCTGTTGAGACGGCGTGGGATTTGTTGCCGGTCAAGAAACCGTACCCCGAGTTGATGCCGATTCTGATGAAATATCTTGAGGAAAAGAATCATTCCCCGAGATTCCGCGATGGCGTGGCGCGAGCCATGGCCGTTCCCGAAGCGTCTCCGTATTTTGACAGAATCCTCGCGCAGTATTATGATGCGAAAGACGAGCACGAAACAGTCCGCTGGGCAATCGCCCTTGCGATTTGCGAATCGGCGAGAACGCAGGAACAACTTGATGTCGTCGAGCAGATGATTTACGATGAGAAAGTCGGGAACGACAGGAACGCTCTGTTGGGCGCGATAAAACGGATGAAAGGCGAGCAGAAAAAACGCTGCCTTGCCTATGTCAATGACACCGAAGCACTGCGAATAAATCTTCACTCCAGATAAGTTGGTCAGATGGCAAACAAAATCCTCATGCATATACAAAAATTTCGCAAAGTGTACCAGTAAAAGAAAAGGAGTAATAGAAATGGG
>JAFLSQ010000010.1 GCA_022510865.1 Treponema sp. | reverse complement strand
TTCGGAGGCTGCCTCCTCGCCTAGCCACGGAAGCTTGCTCGTCCAGATGGCGGCCTTTGCCTCTGTGGAAGGATTCTCGAACTTTATCTTGAAAAGGAATCGCCGCTCGAACGCGCTGTCCATGTTCTCCACAAGGTTCGTGGTGGCGATGAAGATTCCGCGCAGATTCTCAAGTTCCTCCAAAATGATGTTCTGCCGTGATTTTAAAATCTCTTGCCTCCCCCGCGCTAAATCATCCTTTAGAAAAATCCGCAATCAGCAGAAAAAGGCCGATTGACTAGCCGGGGCGTTGCAAAAAAATCCGCAGAGAGAAAACGGATTTCCAACCCGAGCCGCGTCCTTCAAAAATATTGACAGAGTGCTTTTTTTTTGTATAGTTATCTGCCCGCTGGATTCGGGTCATCAAAATCTTAGGAGGATGCAGATGAAAAGCATCAAAAAGTATTTGTTTGTGATGGCGGCGCTTGCCGTTGTGTTGGGATTTGCCTCGTGCAAGCAGGACAGAGGTCCTTCCATCGTCGCGGAGTTTGAATGCAAAACTGAATATGATACGAGTGTAGTGACATTCTATGCCGATGGCACATTCTCTGCTGTTGTTACCGAAAGTTCTTATGGTGTGAAAGGCCAAGAATTTGCGGCAGGAACTTATGTTGGCGACCCCTCAGCAGACGAAGAAATCACAGTGACTTTCACAAAATATACCAGGGATGAATATTTCGTAAACAAGGAAGTTTCCCATAAAATCAGGAGCGGAAAAATCTCCTCTATGTTTATTGCTGGGGATGAATACATCCGCAAGTAAATCACGAAACAGTGGATAACTGAACACCGGCCACAAGGCCGGTGTTTTTATTACTCAAACATCGGCAGGCAGAAGATTTTCAGACCGCAGATGCCACGCTAAATCATCTTTCAAAAACTTTCGCTTTTTTTTATATAAACAAACTCCCTATCCCCGCACGGAGAGGGTTTTAAACATTGCACGGAGAGACCTTTAAACAGTGCGCGGAGAGACTCCTTAACAGCGCAAGCCCGCCATCCTCCCGCGCAACCGCCCCGCCTTGCAACCCCGCGCTTTTCCCTATATACTTCCCCTATGGAAACACGCAATATTTTTGAGAATCTTTCTTGCATAGACCACCGCTACTCGCTTTCGGAGAAGGCGGTTTTTGACGGGCTTTCGCGCTGCATCTCAGAGGAGGCGAGCGTCCGCTCGTGCGCGCTGTGCGAGGCCGCGCTTGTCAAAAGCCACCTCAAGCTGCGCGGGAAGCTCACCGCCGAAATCGAAAAGAGCCTTGACGACATCGCCGGGAAAATCGACCCGGAGGAAGTCTACGCCGAGGAGGAGAAGACCCGGCACAACATCCGCGCGCTCGTCAACGTGATGAAGACCAAGGTCCCCGCAGACATCGGGCCGCTCGTCCATCTGGGCGCGACCTCCGTGGACATCCTTGACACGGCGCTTTCGTGCCGCATGAGGGACGTGACGCAGCAGGTCGTCCTGCCTGAGCTGAAAAAGCTTGAGCTGAGCCTCTGCGAGATTGCCGAGCGCGAGAGCGGGACTCCGCAGGTGGGGCGCACGCACGGCCAGCACGCCGTTCCGATTACCTTCGGCTGGAGCATCGCCGAATTCGTGGCGCGGCTCGGGAAGTCAATCCTGAGAATCGAGGAGCTGAGCCGCGACTTGGTGGGAAAGCTCGCGGGTCCTGTCGGCTCGTACAACGGCCCTTCGATGATTGTGAAGGACCCGGAGGAGCTGGAGCGCGTCTACACGTCGTTTCTGGGGCTGAAGCCGAGCGAGTACTCGAACCAGCTCGTGGAGCCGGAGCACGTCCTGCGCCTCCTGCTTGAGATGAACGTGGCGTTCGGCATCATCGCGAACCTTGCGGACGACCTGCGCAACTTGCAGCGCAGCGAAATCGGCGAGGTCTTCGAGTATTTCGCGTCAACGCAGGTCGGCTCGTCAACCATGCCGCAGAAGCGCAACCCCTGGAACAGCGAGCACGTCAAGTCGCTGTGGAAGGCGATGAGCCCGCGCGTGATGACCTTCTTCATGGACCAAATCAGCGAGCATCAGCGCGACCTGACCAACAGCGCGAGCCAGCGCTTCATAGCGGATTACGTCGCCGGATTCACGATGGCGGTGGCGCGCATGAACAGCGTGGTCAGCGGCCTGCAGGCGGACAAGGAGGGCATGGCGCGCAACTTGCAGGATGCGGGCGGCAAGGTGAAGGGCGGCGTGCTCGCGGAGCCGGCGTACATCCTGCTCGGCGAGGCGGGCGTGAACGACGGCCACGAGGTCATCCGCAAAATCACGCTGGAGGCGGAGCGGAGCGGCAGGACTTTCTTCGAGGTGCTCAAGACGCACGAGGACGCCTTCGCGAAAATCACCGCGCAGCTGGAGAAGCTCGGCGTGGAGAACCCGGCGGCCTTCTTCGAGAACCCCGCGAACTACTGCGGCCTTGCGGCGGTAAAGTCGAAGCGGCTTGCGCAGAAGTACGCCGCGCTGATGAGGTAGGACTGGATGAAAAAAATCGGTTTTATCGGGATGGGAAACATGGCGCAGGCAATTGCCGGTGGCTTCATAAAATCAGGGAAGATTATCGGCTCTGATATTTTTGCCTATGCCCCGAATCAGCAGAAACTGGAGGCGAACGCTCAGAAAATCGGATTTAATGCCTGCCCCTCGCTGGACAGCATGATTTCTGAGTGCGATGCCGTGATTGTGGCGTGCAAACCCTACCAGATAAAGGACGCTCTTGGCGGCAAAGGAAGCGATGCCCGCATTGCACTCAAAGGCAAGGCTCTGCTTTCCGTTGCAGCGGGCTGGACTCACGCGACTTTCCACGAGCTTTTGGAGGACGAGGTGCGGATTCAGTGCATTATGCCGAACACTCCGGCTTTGGTCGGCGAGGGCGTGATGCTTTTTGAGAAAACCACATCGCTCACCGCCGCGGAGCTTTCCCAGGTAAAGGATTATTTTTCCGCGCTCGGCATAGTCGTGGAGCTTCCGTCAAATCTGATGGGAATTGGCGGGGCAATCAGCGGATGCGGCCCTGCCTTCATGGACATGGTGATGGAATCCTACGCGGATGCCGCCGTAAAATACGGGATTGACCGCGCAACTGCGTACACTCTTGTGGCGCAGACAATGCTTGGCAGCGCACGTCTGCATCAGATTACGGGCGACCACCCCGGGGTTCTGAAAGACGCTGTATGCTCGCCGGGCGGCACAACAATCCGCGGGGTTGACGCGCTTGAAAAAAACGGACTCAGAGGCGCGTGCATTTCCAGCATTGACGCGATTATGGATTTTAAGGCAGGAAAATAATCTGATTACCTGAGCTTGCCGCAGAATTTATTGAACGCGGCAGTTCCATCAGGATTTCTTTTGAACACGCCCGCGTCCTCCAGAACTTTCCCGAACACAAGACCTGTCTCCTCGCGCAGAATTTCTTCCGCCGTCTGAGCAGAAAAATCCTTGTGATTCTCCAGGATTTTGTCTGCCCAATCCGCGTGTTTGCAGAGAACCTCGTCGGTGCGCAGATTTTTGCCCGCGCACATAGCGTCCGCCAAATCAGAAAGCTCTTTTTTCAGGCGGCTGGGCAGCACGGCAAGGCCCATCACCTCAATCAGTCCGATATTCTCTTTTTTGATGTGGTGCAGGTTCGCGTGGGGATGAAAAACGCCCAGCGGATGCTCGTCCGTCGTGATGTTGTTGCGCAGCACAAGATCCAGCTCGAACAAGCTGCCGCGTCTGCGCGCAATCGGCGTGATTGTATTATGGCTCTCGCCGGCTGTCTGGGCGAAAATGAACGCATCCTCATCGGTGTAGTCTTTCCAAATCCGCAGGATTTTATCAGCCGCGTCCGTCAGCTCATCGGCATTCTTGCTGGTGATGCGGATTACGCTCATGGGCCATCTGATAATTCCCGCCTTTACGCCGGAAAATCCGCCGACAGCGAATTCGCGCTCAATCAGGGCACGTGCCATGGGGAATTCATAGTTCCCGCCCTGAAAATGATTGTGCGTCAGAATGGAGCCGCCAACAATCGGAATGTCTGCGTTGCTTCCCAGAGTGTAATGCGGGAACTGCGTCACAAAATCCAAAAGCCGCTGGAAAGTCCGCCTGTCAATCTTCATTGGCTCATGCCGCGCGTCAAAAACAATGCAGTGCTCGTTGTAATAAACATAGGGCGAATATTGCAGATACCACTGCTCGCCCGCAAGTGTGAGCGGGATAATCCTGTGATTCTGGCGGGCAGCGTGATTCATCCGCCCGGCATAGCCCTCGTTCTCACGGCAAAGAAGGCACGCGGGGTAACTGCTCTGGGCGATGTTTCTTGCGGCCGCGATTTCCTTGGGGTCTTTCTCCGGCTTTGAAAGATTTATTGTGATGTCAAGGTCGCCGTACTCAGTGGAAGTTTTCCAGCGCAAATCCTTGCGCACGCGGTAACGGCGGATATAATCGGTGTCTCCGCTGAATTTATAATACCAGTCTGTGGATGATTTTGCGCCGTCCTCCTCATAAATCTCCCGGAATTTCTGGATGACCACGCTTGGCGGCGGAACAAGAAGCCCCATGATTTTTGTGTCGAACAAATCTCGGCTTGTTGTGCCCGTATCCTCAAAAATGCCGTTTTTTGCGGCGTAATCGAGCATTTCCTGAAGAATCCGCTCCAAATCATCAGTCCGCACACGCAGAAGCTCCGGGGATTGCGGGCCATCAAATCCATCCAGATGAAAAAGCTCAAGCAGCCTGTTCTGGGCATAAATAACGTCATCTTTTGTGATTAGCGAATTCATCAGAGCGTATGAGACAAGCGCAGTGATATTCTCGTAAATTGTCATAAAATCCTCCTGTGGCGGGCTTATCTTGTCTTGTCAATGCTGGAAAGCTCAAACGGTGTCTGCTGATAGACATAATAATTCAGCCAGTTTGAATAGAAAAGATGAGCGGTGCTCCGCCAGTAGTTCAGCGGGGCGCGGCACACATTGTTCGTGGGAAAATAATTTTTCGGGAGTGGCACGCTCATCCCCTTCTCTGTGTCGCGGAAATACTCATCAGAAAGCGTGTTCGTGTCGTATTCCAAGTGCCCGGTCATAAAAATCTCCCGGTTATCCTTTGATTTTATGATTGTCACGCCGGCCTCCGCGCTCTCTGCCAGAATCGAAAGTTTTCTGCACGCGAGCACCTCCTCTTTTTTGAGCGTCGTGTGGCGGGACTGCGGAATCGGGAACGTGTCGTCAAATCCTCTCAGAAGCGGATCGCCGTCCGTCGTCCTGTAATTCATGAAAATTCCGGACATTTTGCGCTCCAGCGGATATTTTTTGATTTTATAGTGATGATAAAGCCCCGCAAAACTTGCCCAGCAAAGATACATCGTTGAGAAAACATTTGACTTGGCGTAATCCATGATGTCGCAAAGCTCGTGCCAGTAATCCACGCTCTCAAAAGAAAGATGCTCAATCGGAGCGCCGGTCACAATCATCCCGTCAAATTTCTGATTGAAAAGCTCGTTCGAGGTGATGTAAAATTTCTCCAGATACTGCTCATCCGTGTTTTTGCTCGTGTGATTTTCCATGCAGACCAGAGAAATCTCAATTTGCAGCGGCGTGTTGCCCAGAAGCCTCAGCAGCTGGATTTCCGTAGTTTTTTTGACAGGCATAAGGTTCACAACCGCAATTTTCAGCGGACGAATATCCTGAGCTGAGGCGCGCGTATCGGACATCACAAAAATATTCTCTTTCTCAAGCACGGACACTGCCGGTAAATCCGAATTCACTTTGATTGGCATTGCGACCTCCTCTTTGAGTTATGCACAACAATATAGTATAAAAATAGGATTTGCGCTATACTTTATTTATGGCGATTCAGAATGACAGAAAAAATGCAATAAAAAAACTGCGATTGCTCACCTTTGGCTCAAAGACAAATGTTGATGTTTTCCGCGCAAAAATTGACGAGGCTTTCAAAACCGTGTTCCTCCCCAACGGAGTTGAGCGCACGGAATACTGCTACGGCAACGTTGACTGCGACATACTTTCCCCGGAAATTTACGCATCCAACCGCGTCATGCTCTACATTCACGGAGGCTCGTTCGTGGGCGGCTCACGGAACGCGTACCGCGGATTCTGCTCATCGCTCGCCGCAAAATGTTTCTGCCGGGTTGTCGTCCCGGAATATCGTCTTGCGCCGGAATTCCCCTACCCTGCCGCAAATGAGGATATTCAGACTGTCTTTAAAGCCTTGTTCACCGAGGAGCAGATTGCGTGCTCTTTGAACGCGGAGCCGGGCACAAAACCGCGCCTGCCGGAAATAATAATCGCGGCGGACAGCTCCGCGGCCTCAATCGCGTGCTCGCTGGTCTTCAATCTGAAAGATAAATTCCGCACCTGCGTCAGCAAGGTCGTGCTTCTTTCGCCATGGCTGAATCTGTCGCAGTCATCGCGCCTAATAGCGACAAAAAAAATCAGTGATGAGGTGATGAGCGGGGATATCCTCAGAAAAAGCGCGTCGCTTTATACCAGCGACGCAAATCTTGACAGCCATTTTGTCTCGCCGCTTCTTGCCGATGCCGAGCTGCTCAAAAATTTTCCGCCGGTTTTCATCCAGATGGGAGCCAGAGAAATCCTTCTGGATGATGCAAGGAGATTCTGCGACAGGCTCGTTGCCGCCGGAAATTCCTGCCTGCTGGACAAATGGCCTGATATGATGTTCATGTTCCAGATGGCGGACGATTTTCTGAACGAGTCGCACCTTGCGCTCGATAAAATCGGGAAGATTATCACCGGGGATTTTGCGGGCGAGGAAGCCGTGCAGATACAAAACCAGCCGCGCTTGGAGCACAGCCTGCATTCGGAGGCATAAAATCATGGAAAACAGGATTGAGCTGCTCTCCCCCGCCGGAAACATCAAAAAACTTGAGTACGCCTACGCTTATGGCGCGGATGCCGCATACATCGGGCTTAAAAAATTCTCGCTCCGTGCCAAAGCCGACAATTTCTACGAGGATGAGCACAAAAAAGCCGTGGATTTGAAAAACCGCTTCCCGGGAAAACGCCTTCACTGCGCGCTGAACATCTCTTTCCATGATGATGAAATTGACGCGCTTAAATCAAACCTTGATTATTTCCGCCTCTATCCGATTGACGCCTTCATCGTGCAGGACATCGGAATCGTTCCGTTGCTGCAAAAAGAATTTCCTGATGCCAAACTGCATCTTTCAACCCAGGCTTCGTGCGTGAACAGCGAGGCAGTCAAAGTCTACAAATCCTTGGGATTTTCCCGCATCGTCCTTGGAAGAGAAATTTCCATTGACCAGATAAAGCGCATAAAAGATTCCGTGCCGGACATGGAGCTTGAGACTTTTGTTCACGGCGCAATGTGCATCGCTTATGCGGGCCGCTGCCTTATGAGCGCGTATCTTACCGGGCGCAGCGCACAGAGCGGCTCATGCTCGCACACGTGCCGCTGGAATTTCAGCGTGAAATCCACGCAGCCGGATTTTACTGACCTTGCGGGCGAGGCAAAAAAAATCGCCCAAAAAGGAAGCCTTGTTCTGGAAGAAGAGCAGCGCAGGGGCGAATTTTTCCCGGTTTTTGAGGGCGATGATTTTACCGCTGTTTTGTCCTCAAAAGACCTTTGCATGATAGACCACCTTGCGGACTTGCGCGATGCCGGTGTCGATTCCCTTAAAATTGAGGGCCGGATGAAAAGCGTTTATTATGTCGCGATTGTCACGCGGGCTTACCGCAAGGCACTGGACGCGCTTGAAGGCAGAATTTCTGATGACGAGGCCGCGCCTTTTATCGCAGAACTGGAAAATGTGGCGCACCGCGAGAGCACCACCGGATTTTATTACGATAAATCTGAGGCAGACAAAACCACCACCGGCGCGAGCGACAGCAAATATCAGCTTGCGGCAGAAATAGGCAGGGAAATCACAGGGGAAGATTTTGAGCGGATTCATGCGGAAGGACTGCGCCGCCACAATGATTTTTCTGCTGAGCTGGAGAGAATGCACCCCGCCGCCCGCGAAGCCCGCCTCAAAGACCTTGGCGCGCACCCTGACCGCAGAATCATCTCGTTCCAGAAAAAACCGGGCTGGCATCTTTACGAGTGCACCGCCGTGAACATGATTCGCGAGGAAGATGACATAGAATTCGTCTCCCCGGATTTCTGCGTTCTTTGTGTGCCCAAAGGCAGCTGGGAAATCATCAGCGCGGAAAACGGATTAAAAATCACATGGATTTGCGACGGTCATCCGGCATTCATTTATCTGCCGCATGAGCTGCCGCCCGCCACATTGCTCAGGATTCTTGACCCGGATTACGAGGACGGAAAAATCCGAGATACCGGCCGCTAGAATTTTCGCCCGGATTGATTTTGCGCATTGACTTTTTTTTCTGATTTGTGTAAAATCTGAAAACTACCGTTCATTGTGTAAGAATATTTTTAGAGGAAGGATACAAAAATGTCTAGAATGTGTGATGTTTGCGGAAAAGGCGTTATGTACGGAAATAAAGTCAGTAAGTCATATAACCATACTCGCAGAACATGGCGGCCGAATGTTCATCCTGTGAAGGCTGTTCTTCCTAACGGAACAGTCAGGACAATCAAGGTCTGCTCACGCTGCCTTAGCGCAGGTTTTGTGAACAAGAAGGTTCGTATTCCAAAGACAGCGGAGACCGCACAGAAATAGTCTTGCGGCGCTTGCATTAGACAGCCTGAGCCACGCGCTCAGGCTGTTTTTTTTCGATTTTCCCACTCTGATGATTTTTGCAGAATTTCCCAAAGCACGCGCCGTGAGTGCCCGCGCAGCGGGCACGGAAGGGCAAAATGATTTTCAAAACCCCGCTCGATAGTCAGCGCGTCCGGAAAATTTTCACGACTTCCGCGGAAAAAAATCGGCGTAAAATCTTAGACTTCAAGAACAAGCCCGTCGTATGCGGGACGCACCGGAATATCCTTCAGGTTTATGAAATCCGCCTTGATTTTCTCAAGGTACGCGGTTATCTCACTGTGGCTTGCCTCGTGGTTGATGTGGGTCAGCCACACATTCTGCGGCCGGAGCCGGTCTGCGGTCTGCACCGCCTGAAAAAATGAGAAATGCGTGGAATGGCTTTCAATCCTAAGTCCGTCTATAATCAGCTGGTCAAGGATGTCCGCGCCAGATTTTATGATTTCAAGGCTCTCGTCGCAGATATGGCTGCAATCTGTGAGATAAGCTAGCGAATGCGTTTTGCCGTCACTTTTTCTGCACGAAAGAAGCCAGCCCGTCACAGGAAGATGGCCGTGCATCATCGGGATTGGCGTGATTTTCGTGCCGTAAAAATCAAAACTGCCGGATGCCTCATGCAGGGAGACTTTTGCCCGCCCGCCGCCCTCGCGCACATCCTTGAAAAAATAACTGAAACGTGTGGTGATGTCATCCAGCGTGATTTCATTCGCGTAAACCGGAATCGGGGGCGCGTTGTACTGCTCAAGAGATTTCTGATTTTTTGGCTTGTGATGCATCGCCGCGCTGAAAATCCGCAGGTCGTCTATTCCGTGCAAATGGTCGGCGTGGCTGTGGGTCAGAAGCAGCGCGTCAACTTTTTTTATTCTGTTCGCGAGCGCCTGAACGCGGAATTCCGGGCCTATATCAATCAGAATGGATTTTCCGCCGTCAGTCTCAACAAAAACTGAGCTTCTGTGCCGCTTGTCTTTTGGGTCGGCGGACAGGCAGACCGGACAGTCGCAGGCAATCACTGGGACTCCGTGACTTGTTCCCGAGCCTAAAACAGTAAGTTTCATAAAAAAACTATATCACTTCGCGCAGATAATTTACAGACCTCATTTTTTGCATTAAAATTGATATGCGTTACGGGGGATTATTTGGATAACGACAAAATTTCAGAATTGATTTCTGATTATCTTCTTGCCCAGTTTGACACATTCACCATCAAGGATTTTCAGACTTATCTTCACAGGCGCGGCGCAAAACTCACAAAAATGGAGCTTGCGGATTTTCTGTATTCCTCCGATTATGTGTTTCCCCTCGTAAATCAGGAATTCATCACACGCGCAGGCGTTTTTACTGGCCGATGGTTCAGCTTCTGTCCTTCAAAAGAGGAAGTCCGCAAAAATCATATAATTCTTGGGCACCGCTGTATGCCGTTCGTGAATCAGGAGATAAGCCCGGACAGTTACATTCTTGTCTCTGACGCAGATTCCACAGAGTCGGAGCCGCAGACTTTCTCGATGAACCTTGCGCTGGACACTTACGCAATGTTCGGGGAAGGCTATGTAATCCCCTGCATTCTTAGCGACAAAGCGAACAATTCCGTTCCGCTGGCCTCGGTGCAGTACAGTCTGCCCGCCTCTGTTGAGCTGACTTCCTGGCCGCTGGACAAACTTTTTCCCGGACAGAACTTTGAATTCGGCGACAGAATTCTTTGCCAAGTTATAGACTGGAGCAAAAATATCATAAAAGTCGCGCTGCAAAAAAACGACAGAAGCGGCTTTGTGGTCTCCGCGTCCGCAATCAAACGGGAGGAATGGTATTCGCAGGTGGAGGACGCGCTTCTCTCCGAATTTGAGAGGCACGGCCCTGCATCCTCAATTGAGGCGCAGCTATCATACCTGTTTCTGGAAAATCGGGATATGCTCTGCACAAAATACTGCGGGTCAATCGAAGAATTCATCGTAAGCTCAAAAAAAGTGCGGTTCCAGCCATACGGTCTTGAATCAAGGCTCTGGCGCGCGGATTCGGAAATTCCCTGCGCGGGCAGCTGGAGCAATCAGCAGATTGACACGCCCACACTTTCTGACATGAAGATGATGCTCACGCCTTCCATTCTGGACGCGTTCATCGAAAATCAGCTTTATAAGCAGGCGTTCGGAAAATCATCCCTTTCTCCTGATGATTTGCTGGACTCTATTTTTCCGAATATGCTCTCTGCGGGAAGTTTTGAGCGCAGTTTTCTATTATTGAACTTAAAAAAGAGGTTTGATATACTTAAAAGCACGTACAACGCTTTCCGCGATTATCCGGTGGCGGAAATTCGCTCGCGCTGTGTCGAGCTTTTTTCCAATGTTGTCCGGATTTTTGGCGGGATTGGGGAACCCGATTCATCGGCAGATGATTTTCCTCAGCAGGAGTTTGTCATACTTTCTCAGCTTTACATCCACCTTGTACGTCTGCTTGACGAAGTTGAGAATGACTGCGCACGGGATGATTTTCCCGCGGATGATGTGAGCCTGTCCTTGGAAGGCATGGAGGAGACTTTTTATGGCATCCGTGATGTTCTTGAGAAGGCTGTGGAGGACAATCAGGTGCGCGGTTATGGCATTGTAACAGAAAGCAATAATTTGGGTGGTGCAGATGGAAAATGAGATTGATATTGCAGAGCTGATTCATCGCGGCGGAATTCTGCGGGATATTGACGGCGCGACTCCGCAGGAAGTTTATGAGAAAGTGTGCGCTTTGCTGGATTTGCCGGACGGCATTACCTCGGAGCAGGTGTACAACGCGCTCTGCACACGGGAAGAAGTCCTGAGCACCGCTGTTGGTAACGGAATCGCATTGCCGCACGCACGCGCTCCAATCATCAAAGAGGAAAAAGATCAGCGCATTATTGTCGTGTATCTTAAAAAAGCGATTGAGATGCGGGCACCTGATGAGAGGCAGGTCTATGTGATGTTCATTCTGCTCACGTATAATCCGCAGGTGCATCTTAAAGTGCTCTCATCGCTAGCGGGACTGCTCCGCAACACAGATTTCAGGAAGGCTCTGGAAGACCACGCTGATGAGGCTGCTCTTTCAGATTTAATAAAGAGACTTGCATAAATTTTTCTAAGGGGTTATTTATGGACAAAAAAGGTGTTGAGGCAGTTGCACTTTCAATCCGCAGCTTGTCAATGGACGCTATTCAGAAGGCGAATTCAGGCCATCCCGGGCTTCCGCTTGGTGCGGCAGAGGCGGCCGCAGTTTTGTACGGCGAGGTGATGAGGCACAATCCTGCGAACTCAAAATGGGCAGACAGAGACCGTTTTGTGTTATCAGCAGGTCACGGCTCAATGCTGCTTTATTCTATCCTCCACCTGGCGGGATACAAAGTCTCAATGGACGACATCAAGAATTTCCGTCAGGTAGGCTCAAAGTGTCCCGGTCATCCTGAGTATGGCGACACAGACGGCGTTGAGTGCACAGGCGGCCCGCTCGGTCAGGGCGTGTCAATGGCAGTTGGCATGGCGATTGCCGAATCAATGCTTGCCGCAAAATTCAACACATCAAAACGCACAATCGTAAATCATTACACATATTCTTTGGTCGGTGAAGGCTGTCTGCAAGAAGGCGTTGCGTCCGAGGCGTGTTCGCTGGCGGGAAATCTCAAGCTTGGCAAACTGATTGTGTTCTATGATCAGAACAAAATCTCAATAGACGGATGCACGGACATCACTTTTACGGATGACATCGCAAAACGCTATGAGGCTTACGGCTGGCAGGTTCTCAAAGGCGATATGTACGACATTGAGGGCATTGTTAAACTTGTTGAGGAAGCAAAAAAGTGCGATGACAAACCTTCTTTGATTATGCTCAAATCAATTATCGGCAAGGGTGCGCCCAAGCAGAATACAGCCGATGTTCACGGCGCGCCTCTTGGAAAAGACGGAATTGTCGAGGCAAAGAAAACGCTCGGACTTCCTGTTGACAAGGATTTTTATGTCGTCCCGGAAGCCTACAAATATTTTGAGGATAAAAAATCCGTTTTCGCAAAAGCCGAGGCAGACTGGAACGCTGAATTTGACGCATGGGCCAAAGAAAATCCCGAGCTTAAAAAACTCTGGGATGCCTATCACTCTGATTCTGTGACCGATGACTCTGTGAAAGACGTTGAGTACAAAGTCGGAGATGCCTGCGCCACCCGCGACGCTTCCGGCACCGCGCTCAACGTGATTGCTGCCCGTTTCGCGAATCTGGTGGGTGGCTCAGCAGATTTGATGGGCCCGAACAAGACCGCATTCAAATCCACAGACAACGGAACTTTCTCTCCGACAAACCGTGCAGGACGCACAATCGAGTACGGAATCCGGGAATTCGCTATGTCCGCTGTCTGCGCGGGAATCTCCTTGCACGGCGGACTGCGCCCGTTCTGCGCGACATTCCTTGTGTTCGCGGATTATCTGCGCCCGAGCCTCCGCGTAGTCTCTCTGATGAAACAGCCTGTGATTTACGTTTTCACGCATGACTCAATTTATGTAGGAGAGGACGGCCCGACCCATCAGCCGGTTGAGACGATGACAAGCCTCCGCTCAATTCCGGGAGTGCAGGCAATCCGCCCGGGTGACCCCGAGGAGTCAATGCAGGCATGGAACATGGCGTATGCGTCAAAAGACCATCCGGTTTGCATGGCATTCACTCGCCAGGCACTGGCAGTTTACGAGAAAGCCGACAAAAACTGGAAGAAAAACATGGCGGAAAAAGGCGCGTATGTTGTGCAGGAAGGCTCGGCCGCACCTGACATCACCATTCTTGCGAGCGGCTCCGAGGTGAACATGGCGCTCAAAGCGGCAAGTCTCACGAGCGGCAAGACAATCCGCGTGGTCTCTGTTCCTGATTTGAAAAAGTTCGAGACCATCTCTGATGCGGAGCGCAAGGCAATCATCGGGGATGCGAAGCGCATTGTCTGCACGGAAGCGGGAATCAGTCTGGAATGGTTGCAGTTCACCTCAAAAGAGAACTGTTTCTGCATCGACACGTTCGGTACGTCCGGACCTGCGAACAAAGTGGCGGAGCATCTGGGCTTCACCGCCGAAAAACTCGCTGAGGTTCTGGCAAGATAAAACAAGCAGAGCCGGCATCGGATTTTTAAATCTGATGCCGGTTTTTCATTTTAAATACAGCCGCGCAGTCTTAAGAAAATGGCTGACCAGAGCGCGGCAAAAAATCGTCATGCTCTGATTTTCTCTGATTTCCCGGCTTTTAATTTCTGCGCATTTTTATTTTCCACAAAAATGCGCCAGCGAACGGTGAGCCGCAAAAATCAGGTCATAAAAATCCGCAAAGATAAAATCTTCGATTTTCAGTCTGCGATTTTCGGGATGCAGGATATTCATCACAATATCCGGAAATCACATCAAATCCTCTTCCTCAACGACACTAAATATGCTATAGTTACGTAACTGATACCACTATAAAAGAGGTCTTATATGCCTTATACCGAACCAACAAGTCTAGCGATTGTTGCGTGTCCTGGTGGCGAGGCTTTCGCCAATGAAGTCATAACGCACCTCAAACACATGTATAAGCATCGCTTCACATTGAAGAACGATGTTATATCAAAGCGTTATGGACTGAATAAAGAAGAGCTTGTGCAGCGGATTAACCTGCAAAATGATTTGCAGACATCAGATCTTTGCATAAGAGGTACAACGGATAAGTACAGACCTCCGATGTTCAAGGTGAACGCGCGTTTTACTTATTTTGCGAACGGCGAGGTAAAAACCGAGCTGCTGGACACAGTGCGCGGAAAAGACGTGTTCATTTTTCAGGATGTCGAGAACCACGAGGTTCTTGCGCTGAACGGCGGCGCGAATAAAATCAAAATGACAGTGAATGACCACGTGATGTCCCTGCTCGTCGCGATTGACGCGGTGCGCATGGCGGGCGCGGAGAAAATCACGCTGGTGCTTCCTGCCTATCCTTACGCGAGGCAGCACAAACGCAAGGGCCGCGAGGGTCTTACGGCAAGCCTTCTTGGTCATATTTATGAGATGCAGGGCATAGACCGAATCATCACGCTGGATTTGCATTCCAGAGAGATTGTGAACGCATTCTCAAGCGCGAATCTTGATAATCTTCACGCAAGTTATCAGATTATCCGCGAGCTTTCCAAAATTGTGGATTTGACAGGCAACACCGAGGATTTAGTGATTGTCTCGCCGGACACCGGCGCGATTGACCGCAACAAATTCTATGCGTCAGGTCTCAAGCTTCCGCTCGCAATGATTTACAAGGAGCGCGATTATTCCATCGTGACGCAGGACGCTCACTCAACGAACATAAAATCAGTTAAAATTCTTGGCGATGTCAAGGGCAAGGTCGCTTTCATAGCCGATGATATGCTTGGAACTGGCGGAACATTGCTCAAAGCCATGGAATTTTTAAAAGAGCAGGGCGCGACAAAAGTCATCTGCGCCATCAGCCTGCCGTTTTTCACAGGAAACGCCGTCGAGCAGTTTGACGAGGCTTACAAGCGCGGACTTTTCTACCGCATCATCGGGACTAACGCCGTCTATCACGAGGATTTGCTCAAACGCGAATGGTATATCAGCACGGATGTGAGCGGCTTGTTCGCGAACGTTGTGACACGCATCCATTACAATCAGTCGCTCAGCGAGCTGCTTGACAATCGCAACATCATCGAGAAAGTCGTGAAACAGAACGGAAACGCAGAGAAATCGGAAAAAGCCGAGAAATCCGAAAAGGACGCGCCCGCAAAATAATGACGGAAGCGGTCCTCTGCGCTGACATTGGAACGACCTCGCTCAAAGCGGGACTTGTGACCGCAGACGGCGAGGTCGTTGCCGTTTGCGGCGTAAAATTCAATTCTGCGGATGACACCCACCACATAGCAAGGCAGTGGCTTCCCGCTTTTTGCCGCGCAGTGCAAAAACTCAGCCGGATTTGCGCCGGAAAATCTGATGTGCGGATTGCGGCGGCCTCAATTTCCGGGAACGGCCCAACAGTCGTCACAGAGGACGGAACCACGGTGCTCTGGAACGACAGCCGGCTTCCCCGCGACTATGCCGGGCCATCGCTTTTTATTCCCAAACTGATTGCCCTGCGCTCCCTTTTTCCCAACGAATTCGGCGCGTCAAAAAAAATACTTTCCGGCCCTGAATACCTTATCTGGCAGCTCACCGGCTCTGCAATCACAATTCTGCCAGAAAGCCGTTTTGAGAGCGCGTACTGGAGCGGCTCCGCGCTGGCAGAGGCGGAAATTCCCCCGGAAAAACTTCCCGCGTTCTGCAAAATCACCCAGAAATGCGGCGAGATTCCGGCGGATTTTTTTACCGGGCATGAAATTCCATCAAAGGTCGGAAAAATCAGCGGCTCTCTTTCTTTTGATTTTCCGCTTCCCGTGTTCGGCGCGGGTCCTGATTTTGTGGCCGCGCTCATCGGGACAAACACGCTTGCAGCCGGGCGGCTCTGCGACAGGAGCGGCTCTTCCGAGGGGCTGAATTTTTGCGTGCCCTCCCAGATTCTTGCGGACGGACTGCGCACCCTGCCCTCCGTGATTCCGGGGCTTTGGAACATCTCCGCACTGATTCCAGACAGCGGACAAATGCCAGAAAATCAGCGGATTGAGATGCTTTCCCGGGCGGTCAGGCAACTGCGCCAGATTGCGCAGGAAAATCGCTTTGAATTTCCGGCAGAAATGCTTGTGACCGGCGGGCAGACAAAAAATCCCGGATATATGCGGCGAAAATCGCTTGCGCTTGGAATTGCTTTGGTTGAAGCAAACTGCGATGCCGCGGAGCTTCTGGGCGATGCGTGCGCCGCGTATTGTGGGCTTGGAAAATTCCGCGGATTGCAGGAGGCAGCCTCCTCAATCGTGCGGGAAGGAAAAAAATATGAAGTTTTATAATCTTCCAGAGCGACCGCTCGCTTTTATTTTTGACATGGACTCAACTTTGTACACGAACAAAGCATACGCTTTTGAGCAGGTGGACTGCCAGGTGCGGCAGTTTGCCAAGGAGCGCGGAATTTCATCCGATGAGGCACGTAAAATGGTGGCGGATTACCGGCAGAAATTTTCCGAGGAGAACAACGGCAAAAAAATCGGGCTGGGGAATGTTCTGCTTGCGTTCGGCGTTCCGGTTGAGAAAAGCGTGGAATGGCGCAAAACGCTCATGGAGCCAGCGGATTTTCTCACCCCGGACGTGAGGCTTGCACAGGAACTTGCCACGCTCGCGGAGCGTTTTAAGCTCATCTGCGTGACTAATAATCCGGTTTTTACCGCAAGAAAAACTCTGGACGCGCTTGGAATCTCCTGTTTTTTCCCGGATATTGTCGGGCTTGACGTGTGCTGCAAATTCAAGCCCGCATTCGAGCCTTTTGAAGCCGCCTGCAAAATTCTGGAAATCCCCGCAAAGAACATCATTTCTGTCGGCGACCGCTATGACATGGACATTGCGATTCCGCTTGAAATGGGAATGGGCGGCATTCTGGTTTCTGGCGTTGAGGATGTGTACCAAATCCGCGGAAATGTGATATAATCACAAAGTCTATGACGACCAAAAAGTTTGACGCAAAACTGGATTTTCAGAACGACGGGCAGCTCTCCCTGTTTTTTATTGGCGCGGGCAATGCCTTCCAGAAAACTTTTTTTCAGACAAATCTTTTTGTCGTCAAAGGCAAGACGCACATCCTTGTTGACTGCGGAACTCTCTGCCCGTTCGCGCTGGAAAAAGACTTCAACACAAAAATCGCGGATATAAAAAACCTGATTCTAACGCATCCCCATGCCGATCACATCGGCGGCGTCGAGGAGATTGCGCTCTGCTCGCATTACATTTCCCGCCAGCCGGTGCGCATCGCAATTCCGCCGGTTTTCAGAAAAAAACTTTGGAATGACTCCCTGCGCGGCGGCCTGCAATTCAGCGAGCGCGGCAAAATGACTTTTGAGGATTATTTCACCGCAATTCCAATCAGGAAAATCCAGAAAAATCCGTTTGAGATTTTTGAAGCGGATTTTGACGGCATCAACATCAAAATGTTCAGGACGCGCCACGTGACTGCCAGCCCGGCCACGGCTGGAAAATCCCAGATTTCTTATGGTCTGATTTTTGATGACAAAGTTATTTTCACCGGAGACACACAATATAACCCTAACCAGTTGAATTTTTTGCTGGAAAAGTATAAAAATATAGAGCATATTTTTCATGATTGTGATGTGAGCGGCGTTGCTGCGGGCGTTCACGCCTCTTACGAGCAGTTGAAGCGTTTTCCGCAAGAAATACGTGCAAAAATGTCATTATGCCATTATAATGAAGATATGCATCAAGTTGATGCTGCGGAGGATGGTTTCTGCGGATTCGTTCAACGCGGGTTGTATTACAATTTTTGATTCAGTAGCTCAGCTGGATAGAGCATCCGCCTCCTAAGCGGAAGGTCGTGCGTTCGAATCGCATCTGAATCACTTTTTTTGAAGGTGGTGAGCATGAAAAAAATCCTGATTTCATCCAGCAATAAAGATGTTCTTTCCGCCGTAAAAGAGGCCTGCCGCACTTACGCGGATTATTTTGACCCTCTGTACAGTCCAGACACAGACGAGACTATGAGCCTCATGGACTATGAGATTCCCGAGATTAAAGTCCTGGATTTTTCCTCGCATGACATCGATAATTTCAAGGTTCTGTCCGCAATCAACATGGATCCGTGGTTTCATAACGGCGGCGTGATTGCCGTTGCGGAAGACCCGAAGCAGGCGCAGGAACTGGAGGACATGAAAAATCAGAACATCCTCATTGTCCAGCCGCTGCGCTCATTCATCGCATCTTTCAACGTTCTTTTGCAGGTGCTCTGGAGCAATCAGAATATTCTTTTTAACCGCGGAATGCAGGAGACGATGGGCGGAATTGAGCGCGGAAACTTTGTATGCAGCAATAATCCGCTGAACGCAAGAATTTACACAAGTTTTCTGGTGAACTACCTGTACTGCTCCAACCGCGTGGACGCGCACGGAAGATATTCATTGCAGACAACTCTGACAGAGCTGCTTGAGAATGCGATTGAGCACGGGAACTGCGGAATTACGTTTGCCGAGAAAACCGAGTGGATGGAAAAAGGCGGCGATATTCTTGACCTTGTGGAAGAGCGCAGAAATCGTCCTGAGAATGCGGGCAAGAAAGTGCACATTTCCTACACAATCACAAAAACAAAGTCAACTTTTACAATCAAAGATGAGGGCAAGGGCTTTGACTGGAAAAAAACGATTGATGATTACCAGCCGAATGTCTCAACGCCGCACGGCCGGGGAATCGCGCTTTCCAGAAATCTGGTCTCAAATCTGCGCTACAATGACGCGGGCAACGAGGTCTCTTTTGACGTGAACAACCTGCGGAACATCTCGAACAATATTCCGGGCATAATGCTTCCGTTCCAGGCAACGGATTTTGAGCCGGGCGACTATGTTTGCAGGCGCGGCGACCTTTCATCAGATTTGTATTTTATTGTCGCGGGAACTTTCGGAGTTTATGCGGATGATAATCTGGTCTCTGTCCTGACCCCAAAAGATATGTTCATTGGCGAGATGGCGTTCCTGCTTGACGAGAAACGCACCGCCACCGTAAAAGCAGAGGAGCCCGGCAAACTGATTTGCATTCCTAAGGCCGCGTTCGTTAATTTAATCAGAAAAAATCCGCATTATGGGATTTTCCTGTCTCGGCTTCTGGCTCAGCGGGTTCTTGACCAGCGCGAGAAGTGCATAAAACTCCAGAAGCGCATAGACCAGCTGGAAAAATCCTGATTTCAGACCCGGCAATAAAATCCGCTAGAATAATCCGCTGATTATTCCGTTGTCATCCACATCGATGCTCAGCGCGGCGGGTTCTTTCGGAAGCCCCGGCATTGTCATTATATCGCCCGCAAGAGCCACCACAAAACCCGCCCCGGCGTAAAGCTGGACATCACGCACAGGAAATTTGTAGCCTGATGGCGCGCCCGCAAGTTTTGGGTCATGGCTGATTGAATTCTGCGTTTTTGCGATACAGACCGGAAGATTTCCGTAGCCGCCATCCTCAAACGCCTTGAGTTTTTTTAGCGCGGTGCTGTCAAAGTCAACGTCATCGGCGCGATAAATCTCCTTGGCAATTTTCCTGATTTTTTCTGCAAGGGGAATGTCAAGCGCGTACAACGGATGATAATCAGCCTTGCCGCTCTCTGCGACTTGCACGACCGCCTGCGCAAGCTCGCGCGCGCCATCGCCGCCCTTTTCCCAGCCTTCGCAGAGCACGGTCCTGCTTCCGGCTTTGGCGCACAATTTTTCCAGAAGCGCAATCTCATCGTCTGTGTCGCTTACAAATTTGTTCACCGCAACAACGGCAGGCAATCCGAATTTCGCGATGTTCTGGATGTGCGCCTCAAGGTTCGCGAATCCTTTTTCAAGGGCGTTTTTGTTCGGCAATGACAATTCTGATTTTGCGACTCCGCCGTGCATTTTGAGGGCGCGGATTGTCGCCACAATCACAACCGCGTCCGGGCGCAGGCCCGCGAGCCGGCACTTTATGTCAAGGAATTTTTCCGCGCCCAAATCGGCGGCAAATCCCGCTTCTGTAACGGTGTAGTCGCCGGTGGCAAGCGCACAGAGCGTGGCATTCACGCTGTTGCACCCATGCGCAATGTTCGCGAACGGCCCGCCATGCACAAAAGCGGGATTTTTTTCCAGAGTCTGCACGATATTCGGCTTGATTACGTCTTTGAGCAGCGCCGCTACTGCGCCAGTGCACTTTAACTGGCCAAAAGTCACGTTCTCTTTGCTGTAATTCTGGGCAATCACAATGCGGTCAATGCGCTCTTTTAGCTCTGTGATTGTGCGGGACAGGCATACAATCGCCATGATTTCTGACGCCACCGCGATTGAGAAATGGTCCTCGCGCGGAACGCCTTGAAGCCGTCCTCCAAGCCCGATGATAATGCTCCGCAACGCTCGGTCATTCAAATCAAGGCAGCGTTTCCAAGTGATTGTGCGCGGGTCAATGCCAAGCGCGTTGCCCTGCTGCAAATGATTGTCGATTAACGCCGCAATAAGATTGTTCGCGATTGAAATTGCGTGAATATCGCCGGTAAAATGCAGATTGATGTCCTCCATCGGTACAATCTGGGCAAATCCGCCGCCGCACGCGCCGCCTTTCACGCCAAAGCACGGCCCAAGACTTGGCTCTCTCAGCGCGACGACAGTTTTTTTCCCGATTTTGTTCAGGCCATCCGCAAGAGCGATTGAGACGGTGGATTTTCCCTCGCCGGCCGGGGTCGGGGTAATCGCCGTGACCAGAATCAGTTTTCCGGGATTTTTCGTGGCTTTATCCTGCAAAGCTCTAAGCTCGTCAAACGTGATTTTTGCCTTGTAGAGACCGTAATTTTCCAGTTTGTCCGGTGCAATCCCGATTTTTGCGGCAACATCCGCCACAGCAATCATTTTGTTTTTCTGCGCGATTTCTATGTCAGTCATCATCACCTCTCTGCGCTCCTGAGATTCTGTGTAATTCTATATCAGAAAGTGGTTGTTTTCAAGCATTGCTGTAGCGCAGAGATTTCATCCGGCAGAAGATGCCTGTACTCGCCGGGTCTGAGAGACAAATCCAGATTAAGGCCGCCGATTGAGACGCGCTTCAAAAAAACGATGCGATTTCCCACTGCAGCGAACATCCTTTTCACCTGATGATATTTGCCCTCGTGGATTGTGAGGATTGCCGTATTGCCCTGCGAGGCCGGAAAATCCGCGCATTCAGAGCCAAAAGACGAATTTTCTGTGTACCGTGAGATTTCCGCCTCGTCCGGCCATCTGATTGCCGCGCTCTCGCACACAAACGCCGGGTCATTGTCATCCGCGGCGACCGCAATTCCATCCGCAAAAAGCCTTTCAATCTCTTTGCGATGCTCCGCGCCCTCATCGTGCTCAAGGACGCAGAAATATGTCTTGTCCACGCAGTTTTTTGGCGAGATAATTCTGTGGGTCAGCGCGCCGTCAGTTGTGAAAAGCAGAAGCCCCTCTGTGTCCATGTCAAGCCGCCCAATCATGTGAAGCCTGCTTTTAAGATAAGGCGTGCGGTAAGAGTCGTCCAGAAGGTCAAAAACAGTCTGATGACTGCCCTCTTTTGTGGAGCACACGGTGTGCATGATTTTGTTCATCATAATGTAAAATTCATCGTGAAGATTCAGGGCCGCGCCGTCAATCACAATTTGCGCAGTCGATGTGTCAATCTGGAATGACGGGTCAAAAATCCGCCTGCCGTTCACAGTCACTTCCGAGCGATGCAGAAGTTTCCGCACATCCTTGCGAGAGCCAAAACCTTCGTGTGAAAGAATTTTGTCTATTCTGTCCATCCGGATTTTACTGCCTTTGCGCAAGCGGAATGTACTCGCGCTCGCTGAGCACGTTCTTGTACGCGGGGCGGTAAATCCTTCCGCCGCTCACAATCTCCTCGATTCGGTGCGCAGACCAGCCCGCAATTCTTGAGATTGCGAAAAGCGGTGTGAAAAGCTCACGCGGAATGCTCAGCATTGAATATACAAAACCGGAATAAAGATCCACGTTGGCGCAGATTT
Source organism: Treponema sp. (assembly GCA_022510865.1). Classification (GTDB taxonomy): domain Bacteria; phylum Spirochaetota; class Spirochaetia; order Treponematales; family Treponemataceae; genus Treponema_D. The sequence continues at coordinate 37,226 of JAFLSQ010000010.1, read as the reverse complement.
TTTTATCTGAATTGTGGATTTCCTGAATAATCCCGGGAGTCACTTTCTCAACCAGATTATAAAGCTCGAATTCCTCAAGGCAGCCTTTTTCTTTCGCAAGCTCTTTTGCCTTTGCTTTGAGCAGAACCTCGCGCGGGTCGCTGATAGTGTAGACGGCGTGCCCCATTCCGTAAACAAGCCCGGAGCGGTCGAACGCCTGTTTCATCGCGATTTTCCTGATGTACTCGGAGACCTCTTTCTCGCTGCTCCAGTCACTCACATTCGCCTTGATGTCATCCATCATCTCTGCGACGCGGATGTTCGCGCCACCGTGACGGCTTCCTTTGAGCGAGCCGATTGCAGCGGCAATCGCAGAGTATGTGTCTGTGTCTGCGGATGACACAACGTGCACCGTGAGCGATGAGTTGTTTCCGCCTCCGTGCTCCGCATGAAGAATCAGCGCAAGGTCAAGAATTTCTGCCTCCAGACGAGTGTAATGCTTGTTCGAGCGAATCAGGCGCAGAAAATTCTCTGATGTTGACAGCTCCGGCTTTGGATTGTGGACGAACATACTTTTGTTGTCGTAGTAGCGTCTTTTCGCCTGATAGCCATAAGCCGCGAGCGTGGAAAATCTCGCGATGAGCTGGACGCACTGCTTCACAATATTCCCGATGTGCCTGTTCTCCGGGTCATCATCATAGGAGTAGCTTGCAAGCACTCCGCGCGCAATTTTGTTCATCACGTTTGCGGACGGCGCTTTCATAATCATATCCTCAACAAAGTTGTTCGGAAGAACCCGGTATTTCCCAAGATAATGATTGAATTTATCCAGCTTGTCTTTTGTGGGAAGCTCGCCGAACAAAAGAAGATACGCGCACTGCTCATAGCCAAACTGCTTGTTCTGCTCCGCGTCGGCAATCAGCTCCTCAACATTGTAGCCACGGTAAACAAGGCGACCAGGCACTGCGATTTTCTGACCGTCCTTTATCTCATAACCGACAACATCCCCAATGTGAGTCAGTCCCACAAGAACGCCGGTGCCGTTATCATTACGAAGTCCGCGTTTGACATCGTATTTTTTATAAAGAGCGGGGTCAATCGGGTCATTCAGAACGGCAAGTTTCTCAAATCTTTTGAGCAGGCTCTGCTCATCTTTTGTCTCGGACATGGCTTCCTCCATTGGATTTTTTAATTGATTTTGCAGGCGAAGTTTTTTAAATCACTTTGTCAGATTATACAAAAAAAGGCTTATCTGAACAAGTTTTACGCGGAATTCCTTGGATTATTTTACAAAACGCTGCGCGGGAGTGACAACCCAGATTGCCTCCAAATCCGTGTCGCCCACATTCTCAATCACGTGAGGCGCGCCCGCGGAATATGACACGCTGTCCCCGGTCTCCAAAAAATATTCCTTGCTGTCATAGACAAGTTTTGCCTTGCCCTTCGTGATTATCCCCATCTCATAGCCAATGTGACCGTAAGAGCCTCTGTGAGTGTGCGCTCCATGCGGGATTTTCACAGCATAAGTCTCAATGTCATTGTCCGTGGAAGACGGAGTTGGACGCGGCAGCTCCTGATAAATCACCTCGTCCTCGTGGATTGAAGGCCTCTCATTATTCCTGATGATTGTGACGGGGCGTTCCCGCTTATATTCCTCAAAAAGAAATTCAAGGTTGATGTCAAGAACATCCGCAAGCGCGAGCAGCGTGTCTATTGCGGGAGACACGTGGTTGCGCTCAATCTGCGAGACAAGGCTCTCGCTCACGCCGGCACGCTGCGCAACGACTTTCAGTGTGTAGCCTTTGTGCTCTCGGACTTCCCGCAGTTTCTCGCCAAAATGATAAGGTTTTCTTTTCTGTTTTATATCATCAGGATTTTGCGAAAGTGTCATTGTTCTGTTTCTCCTTGTCAAGCGCGGTCACAAACTGAATGAAGTAATCCTCCAGAGTTTTGTGCGGACCTTCCAGCCTCATTCTTGCGCGGGCGCGAGCATTATCCCGGCGGACGGTGTACATTGAGTAAAAGTCACGATAATCAAGACCTGCGTCTGCCTTGACATGCTCCCCAAGAAATTTTGACACCTCATCTCGGCCGATTGCTGGAATTCCCTGGGTTCTCAATATCGTCCGCAAATTCTGAATCTGCTCCGTGGAAATGCCGAACAGGAATTCCTCCATCGCCTGCGAAACTCCGTCCTCGCCCATTTTCTGTTTTATGAAATTTATCCACTGGTCGTCCATCTGCATGGAAATCATCAGAAGCTCGCTTGTGCCCATCATTGTGCCGAACGCGGGGGCAAGACGGCGGCGGGCCATCCATACGGATTGCAGAACCGGTGCGATGTTCTCACTTGCCTGATCGTTCCAGTGCTCCCACAAAAGCAGGAGCGAGAGCGCCCACTCACGGCGGAATTCAATTGGTTGCGAGCCGTCCGAAATAAGATTCAGGTAGACATCCTCCGCAAGCAAGGAGAACATCGAGAAATTTGTCTCGGTGTCCAGCGCACGTGAAAGCGCGTCGTGCTCCTTGCCAAGATGCTTTGCGAATTTCGCAAGGTCAGAGAGCGTATGAATTTTGGCGACGAGCAGACTTTTCCCAAGAACAGCCTTTGACGGAAGCCGCAGAATCCGGTCGCCGTCATCCTGGTGGGTAATCAGCGATTCTATGAGGCTTGCCCGCGTCCTTGTTCCGCCCGCAAGCTCCTGCCGCTCCAAAAGAGACGGAAACCGCGCGATTGAGGCCGCCATGGACTCCATGTCCGCAATCCTGTTGATGTAAATCTCAAAATGCTCCTTATCATTGCTGGAAATGACGGGAAGAATCTGGTTCAGAAGCTCCAGCTGCTTTTTTGTGAAGGTCTCGACTTTTTCTTCCGGGGAGAATTCGCTTTTTTTCTGAGTGCCCAAAAACGCGCTTATGTCAACTTTCTCAAATTGCCCGTTTTTTGTTTGATTTTCATCAGCAGAGATAGTCATTATGAAATCCAAAATTTATATATGTTTAATATTATAAATCAATTTTTTGATTTGTCCAGTCGATAATTTAAGCGGCACTCACGAAAAAAAGGATGATTCAAGTGAAAATTTCAAGAAAAAAAGTAGGCATGGTTTTGCTTTGTTGTTTTGCATCATTTTGTTTTGCCCAGAGCGCGGGCGAATCTCAGTTCACGGTGTACACCCCGGCCCAGCAGAAACTGCGGATTACGGCGGAGAACGTGCGCATAATTCCGGAGCCAGACGCGCAGAAAGGCGGCTACCATCTTTATGTGCGCAAACTTCCGGATGTGCAGTCAATTCTGCTCACAGAGACCTCAAAAGACCCGAACGGCGTGAACGACAGCTTCGCATACCGCGCCAAGGAGTACAATCCCATAAACGGCGATGAAATCCGCTATCTTGATGGCAAACCTCTGATTTCCCAGACCGCGCGTTACAGCCTCATCGACTCAACCGTTGAGAACACCGATTTTTTTGGCCCGGCGTTCCACATCTACATCCCCGAAGTGATTGTCTACGGCTACCCATGGAGCCGCTACGGTGAGGCCACGGTGGGAAAAGGCACTTTCATCAACATCCGCTCGTTCTCAAAGCCCTACGCCGATTATTCCGGCGAATTCATGGACAGCCCGTTCATGTTTGATTTGCGGCGCGCGCGCCGCAAGCCACGGCCGGCTGCCCAAAAACCAAAGCCAGAGCCATCAGAAGAAAAACCGCGGGAAGTCCCCCCACCCAAGGAGGATTTACCTGAGGCAAGCGACGAGAAGCCCGAGCCAGAGGAAGTGGAGACAATCCTCACGGATGATTACAACCCGATTGCCAGCGACAAATTCAAGGAAATCTCCGAGAAAATGATTTACTCAAAAGGCCCGGAAAATCTTCCTGATGATATTTGCGCTATTCTGGACGAGATTGACGATAAATCGAACCTTGACGTTGTTTTCGCGATTGACGCGACCGGCAGCATGAAAAATGACATCGAGAAGCTGAAAACCGACTTGAATCCGCTGGTCAAAGAAAAATTCCGCGATGCGCAGGGCGCACGGTTCGGGCTGCTTTTTTACCGCGACTACGGCGACACGTTCTATTACAAGGGGCTTCCGGTGAAAATGTACAGTTTCACCACAAATCTTGACAGCTTCAACAAAAATCTGAACGCAATCAAAATTAACGGAAAAGAAGGCGGCGATATTCCGGAGGCAGTTTACGAGGCAATTTACGCTTCCTGCGAATTTTATGTCTGGAGAAAAGACGCGGCAAAACTCGTCATTCTGATTGGCGATGCGGAGCCGCACCCAACCCCAAGAAAAAGCGGAAAATACTCAAAAGATTTTGTGATGGGTGTGGCGGCAGAAAAAGGGATTAAAATCCGCTCGATTCTGCTGCCAAAAGACTAGGAAATCCGGCTATTTTTTATAACGCTCCGGGATTTTTTCTATCTCAATCTCCGCAAGCTTTTTGTATGCCGGCGGAAGCGCCGCGCCGAAACTGTCATACAATTCCAGAAGGCTTGTGAACGCATCGTAAGACTGCTCGTATTTTTTCTGCTTAAGATAGACATAGCCAATCTCATACTGAGCCTCCGCCAGAACCGATGGATTTGACCCGAATCTCTGGATTGCGGTCTCATAGCAGAAAATCGCAGACCTATACGATGATGAAGCCGCGGCGTTCTGCCCCATCTGAATAATCTGCGCGGGAGTCTTGTCCTCAGGAATATATTTGATTGTCGTGCAGGAGGCCATAAAAATCATCAAACCTGCCGCTGAAAGAATTAACGCTGTTTTTTTCATACGATTGCAGTTTACCTCAAAAATATCACAATAGCAATGACAACGCGCCATCTTCTCATAAGAGTTTTTATCTGATAGAATGAAGCAATGAGAAAGATTTTTTCTGTTCTTTTACCTGCCGCAATCCTGCTCTTGAGTTTTGGCTGCGCGTCAACGCCGTCTGACACAAGTCACAATGAAAAAAAACGTGCCGAAAAAAAGTTACGTTTTGATGACTGGAAATACATGGGTTTTGGTCAGGAAATCCCGGATTGGGTTGAGCCTGCCTCGAACGGTGACATTGAGCAAGTTAAGAGACTGCTTCCGGAGCTGGCAGGCGCAGAAATCATCATCCTCTCTGATTTTGGGATGAACGTTGACCAGGCGGAGGAGTCGCTTTCTTTGCAACAAATTCCTGCGGGCTACTCGCTTTTTGATTCGTTCTGGGTGCGCATCGCAAAAAGCACGGAAAATCCATATATCGCGCTGGCAATTTATAAAATGAACTGAGCATAAATTTTTATGAAGGAGGATTTGTGATGAAAGTTTTGGTGATTGGCGGGGCAGGCTACATTGGAAGCCACGTCGTAAAAGAGATGATGAGAGCCGGACATAAAGTTACGGTTTTTGATAATCTTTCCAGCGGACTTCGCTGCAATCTTTTTCCCGAAAATGATTTTATTTACGGCAACATCCTCATTGAGCGTGATTTGGACGATGCTTTTGCCCGTGGTTTTGACGCCTTCGTGCACCTTGCCGCGTTCAAGGCGGCGGGCGAGTCAATGGTCGCGCCAGAAAAATATTCGGTGAACAACATAACCGGCACTCTGAACATTATGAATGCGGCGGTAAGGCACGGCTGCAAAATCATGATTTTCTCATCTTCTGCCGCAACGTTCGGGGAGCCTGAATATCTGCCGATGGACGAGAATCATCCGCAGAAACCAATCAATTACTACGGATTCACAAAACTCAAAATCGAGGAATTCATGGACTGGTACGACCAGATTCGCGACCTTAAATTTGCCGCTCTGCGATATTTCAACGCTGCGGGCTATGACCCCGACGGCCAGATTCGCGGACTGGAGCAGAAGCCAGAGAATCTTCTTCCGCGCGTGATGGAGGCGGCCCTTGGACAGCGGGAGCTTAAAGTTTTTGGCACGGATTATGACACACGTGACGGCACATGCATCCGCGATTATGTCCACGTCACAGACCTTGCCCGCGCACATGTGATGTCCCTTGATTACATCGCAAAAAATCACAAGAGCCTGAAGCTGAACCTTGGCACAGAAAAAGGAACGACAGTAAAAGAGCTGATTGACGCGGCCCGGAAAATCACAGGAAAACCTATTCCCGCCGAGGATGCGCCACGCCGCCCCGGAGACCCCGCGAGCCTCTACGCAACATCAAAACTTGCAAAAGAACTGCTCGGCTGGGAACCAAAATTCAGCGATGTGGACACTCTTGTAAAAACTACTTGGGAAGTCTACAAATAACAGGAAAAGAAACGCCGCTCTGCGAAGCAGAGCGGCTCTGGGCCATCTTAGACTTGAACTAAGGACCAAAGGATTATGAGTCCTCTGCTCTAACCACTGAGCTAATGGCCCGAATCGGTAAGATAATATCAGAAAAACTATGCCTTAGTCAATTACACAGCGATGAATCGCGTGAAAAACTGATTGCAAGGCGCGGACTAAATGAAAGCCTGTCTGCGACATAAAAAATCGCACTTTTTTGCGGACGATTTTCAAGCGGATTCCAGCACAAAATCAAACTGCCCGATGCGGACAATTTGAACCGGATTATCGAGTTTTTGACATCCGCCCGCCGAACTTTTCACGCTCGACGCGCCGCAGAACAAAGCATTTTGCAACGAAAAACGGAGCGTTTCTTGGTGCAAAACTGTTTGTTTCACACCAAGAAACTGAATATTTCATGCAGTAAAACTCATTCATCTGACAAAGGAATTGCCCCGATGTTCGTCTCAAGCCACGGAATACGCGTGGCAAACCAGTTTTCCGCACTGGTGATGTTGGCCTCCACCGATGTGTACGTGCTGCCCCATCTGGCCGCGTCAAGGCGGCGTGAGGCGTTTATTGCATCGCCATGACGCGCTTGCAACGCCGAAAGCTCCGCGCTCAGTTCGCGTTGGACGCTTCCTTTTACATCAGCCCACTGCGCCTTGTACGACCGCAAAAACTCCGTGTTCTCGCTTGTGAGCAAAGATGGAAAATAACCATAACGAGTACTATTGTGGATGTTCGCCCACGCTTTTTCCATGCGGTAGTTCGAATCAAAATCCCACGGCGTGGACATTCTGATTTTCGAATCAGGAGTATTGTCATATTTTGTCATGTAAATGTTAGAGCCACCACTGTCCCACGTGCCGAGCAAATCGTGAATCAGCAGCCAGCGCGCGAAGGTATCGGTTTCAATAAAGTCGCCGTAAGTACCGTCGGCAATGGCGGCCTCTACGTCGTTCATGTAATTTTTGATGTATTCGATTTGCGCATTGGTGATGTCGTCCTCGTCTGGGTACTTGAAAGTGAAACCTTTGTCTGAATTCGTTTTAAAAATTGGATTGCCTTCCATCTCTTCGTTCCACCAGTATGCGTCGCGCTCAATGATGTAACCTGTGTCCTTGTCCACGTTGATTCTGCCCTTGCTCTGACTAATCGACTCAATCAGCAGGTACACGCCGCGGTAGTTGTCGTTCACGACGAGGTTAACGAAGGCGAACTCGGGAGTCCAGTCCGTGCCCGCGATGTCCGCCACGGTCATCCCCACGAAGGTGTTGAGCGATGTGCCGTCTTTCAAAAGAATCCAGTCACGTTCCTCGAACTTGCCGCCTGACCTTCCGTTCGGCTTTGCGAGCAAGTCCGCCTTTGCCTCTTTCTGCAACTTGATTTTGTAAGGCTTTTTCGCAGAGTACGCGCTCGTGTTTCCGCGGATTTTGATAGTCATCCCTTTTTTCGCGCCCTCATCGTACTCGCCGCTGTCGTACCAAGTTTCCGAGCCGCTTGTCATCACGAGCCGTCCGGGAACTTTCGTCGCATCGCAGATGCCCGCACCAGACTCACCCGGAGGCGCGGCACGATAACCGCACGTCGGCTCTTCGCCGTCAACCGTCGTCACTTCAATCACCGGAAGCCCCGGTTCAACGGACGTGACGGCAATCCTTTTTTCAGAGATTTTCTCGCCCGCCCTCACTGCAAGCGCGTATTCTGCTCCTGCGCGGTTCTCCGCAATCGTGCACCCGGATTTTTCTGCCGGAACTTCTGCGACAACCGCCCCATCCCGCAAAATCAGCACGGAATCGAATGAAACATCCCCCTCCATCGGCTTCCACGAAACGAGCGTCTTTCCGTTGTAGACGACCGCCGTAAGCCCCGGAAGCGCAAAATCAATCTCAGGCTCGTCCACAGGCGGCTCAGGCTCATCCACAATGTCAATGTAGCGCGGGGCCTCTTGCCTGCACGCCGCCGCAATAAAAATCAGTACGAAAATCGCAAGGAATGATAACCTAGCCTTAAAATCTTTCCTAAAAACCATCCGAATCTCCTGTCTTAATGAAGAATAAATACATCTTAATTGATGTTTAACTTCAATAAGTGTAATCAAAATTCGTTTTAAAGTAAAGTTTAAGTACGATTATCGCATTTTAATTACATCGAACAAGCGGATTTTTTTGCGTATCTTTCCCCTATGAATGACATTCGGGACGCGCTCGCAAAAAACTTGAAACGGCTCCGGGCATCGCGCCATATAAATCAGGAGCAGCTGGCAGAGGCAATCGGCGTGAGCAAGGAGACCATCGCAAAGACGGAGACGAAGCAGAACTGGCTTGGGGCGGACAATCTGAACCGGATTATCGAGTTTTTTGACATCACGCCCGCCGAACTTTTCGCACTTGACGCGCCGCAGAACGACCTGAAAGCGGAGATAAAAAAGGAGCTGAAAGCCTACATCGACTTTGAAATAGGCAGGAGGATGGAAAAGCGGGAATAAAAATCGGCTGCCCCGGTTTTTCTGGAACAGCCGACTGAAAACTGCCTGACTTACTGGCTCAGGCCGTCCATCCCGTTCATGGTGATGATTCCGCCTTTGTCGTTGAATTTTAGCTCGCGGAATTTCACGTTGCGCTTCTGGTTCACTCCTTTTGAAAGCTCGCAGTCGTGGTAGAAAAGATACCATTTTCCGTTGTACTCAAGGATGGAATGATGAGTTGTCCAGCCGAGGACGGGTGTGAGAATCACGCCGCCGTATGTATACGGGCCATAGACATTTTTGCTTGTGGCATAGCACAGAAGATGCGTCGTTCCTGTTGAATACGTGAAATAATATGTGTCGTCTTTTTTGAACAGCCAGGGGTCCTCAAAATATCGCCGCTCCTCATCTCCGCCGGTAAGAGGATTGCCGCCCTCATCCACAATCACAAGGTCTCGGACTTCCTCCGCAAGCTCGGTCATGTTGTCTTTCATCAGCGCGATTTTTGGCGTGCACGCCGCTTCATCGCCTTTTGGCTCTTTGTTGTCCGCGCTCCATTTGTTGTTGCGGTACTGGTCAAGCTGTCCGCCCCAAATTCCGCCGAAAGTAAGATAATATTTTCCGTCTGTGTCGGGGAACATGCACGGGTCAATGGAATACGTGCCTTTCACATAATCAGGCTCTGGTTTGAACGGGCCGGCCGGGGAATCGCCCTTTGCAATCCCAATCCGGAACATTCCCTCTTTGTCTCTGGCAGGAAACACAAAGTAATACTTTCCGTCTTTTTCCACGCAGTCCGGCGCCCAAAGCTGCTTGCTTGCCCATTTCACATCCTCCAGTTTGAGGACGCAGCCGCAGTCACGCGGAAAAGTTTCCGTGTCCTGCATCTCATAAACGTGATAATCTTTCATATCGTACTGGTCGCCATTGTCGTTGTTCTCAACATCGCGATCCTCATCGTGCGAAGGATAGATGTAGATTTTGCCGTTAAAAACATGCGCAGAAGGATCCGCGGTGTATAAATCAGTTACCAAAGGTTTTTTTTCAATCATAATTTTCCTCTCTTTATTTGCATTATACTCGTATTTTCCATTATTATTGCGATTTTTGCAATCGGGATTTTACTCCCTGATTCCGCCGGGAACTTCCAGCTCGGCGTTGCGCGCGGCGCACCAGGTTCCCTTTTCCAGCGATTTTTGCATATCGCCGGAGCGCACGAATTCATAAAGAAAACCCGCGTTAAAACTATCCCCGCACGCAGTCGTGTTCACCGCGCTCACTTTTTCCGTGCGCTGCTCAAAAAAAACGCCGTCTCTTGCCGCAAAAGTTGAATCGCATCCGCGTGTGATTACGAACGCATTTTTGTAAACCTTGCTTTTTTCTATAATATGCGATTTTAACACCTCGGCCGGGCAAGGAAAATCCAGCGAGAAAGTCCGGCAGAATTCCTCATCATTTATTTTCACGACATCCGGCACTGCGGATTTTAACGTGCGCTCCAAATCCGCGCCGATATAATCCGCCAGAAAGATTTTCCCGCTGTCTTTGGAAATTCCGGCAATCGTCGCATAAAGATTCTCTGACCAAATCTCCGGGCGGCTTCCCGCAAGCAGAACCGCGTCCACAGAATCAAGCGCGTCCGCGATTTTTTTTAGCAGACGGATTTCCGCGCTCTCCACCTCTTTTTTGTCCGCGTCCGGCAAGGAAGGCTCGCTCACGACAAGCTCGGTGGTCGTGCCGTCCGCGCGGCTGAGCAAAGTCCAGCATTCACGCGTCGCACCGGGAATCGTCACAAAACAGATGGGCAATCCGTCTTTTTCTGCAAGCGAGACGAACTGCGCCTGATTTTCTTTTCCAAGTGGGCAGACCGCCTGCACACATCCTTTTTCCAGCTGATTTAAAACCCGCGCACTGTTAATCGCTTTGCCGGACGCATCCTGCCTGTATTTTTCAGAGCGATTTACCTGCGCGAATTCAAGATTTGCAAAAGTGATTGTGCGCTGAATTGTGGAGCTTAAACAGACACAGAGAAAGCGTTTCATAACAAGTGGAGATAATCGGATTCGAACCGACGACCCTTTGATTGCGAACCAAATGCTCTACCAACTGAGCTATATCCCCAAAAAGTATATGTATTCTACAAGATTTTCTTAATTTCGTAAATACTTCCAAGACGAATTGTTCTGCCTTTTTTTTCAAGACTGTTGATTTCCCGCGCCGATTTCATTGCCTTTGCGTCCGGTGCGAGCGGCCGTCCGTTCTCCTCCCCGATAAGAACCGCAGTGCCACCAAGTGCCTCCCAGCCATCAGTGTATTTCCGCATATCATCCAGAAAAAGCGTGTCCTCCACCGTTGAGCCGGCCTTTCTCAAAGCGGAGATGTATGCGTCGGGATATGGCTTGCCGTTAAAATTCGCATCGCGGATATCGGTGACAGCCACGAAAAGGTCTGCAATCCCGAGTTTTGCAAGAACCCGGTCGGCGTGCTCGTGGGGCGCGTTTGTCAGAATGGATTTTGGGTGCGGCAACGAGGTAAGAAAATCCCTTAAGCCGGGCTGCGGCAAAAGCTCATCGGTCTCGTTCGCGGGGTGCACGTGCGCAAGAAAGCCCTCCACGTCATTCATACCCTCGCTTCTGAGCCATTCAAGCGTAGTTGAGAAGTGGACAATCCGCTCCCTGCGCAGAGCATCGGCCTGCTCAAAAGTGCAGTGAAAAAAATCAGCGACACATTCGAGCATTCGCCGTGTAATGCCGTCGTTCATTGCGGAACTTGCGGGGTAAAGCGTGTTGTCCATGTCAAAAAGAAGATGTTTGTAGCCCATAGCAGGATTATATCACGTCAGATGATTTTTGTTTGATAATCCCGCGATTTTTGCGAAAATTTTTTCCAGATACTGCGCCTCGCCCTCAGAAAGGCTCGCGCGGCTCAGGACGCTCCGCCAGAAATTCTCCATGTTCTCGCGGCCGGGCATTCTGAAAAATCCGATTTCCTGCAAATCATCCGTGATGCCGGTCACAAGCCGGTCGATTCGCTCCAGCGCAAGCGGCGTGTAGCCGCGCACCGTGATTTTCTGCGCCGCCAGCGATTTTCTGAAAAGATGATAGCAGATGATTTGGACGGCGTGGCTCAAATTCAGTGACCCGAATTCCTGCGATGATGGAATTGTCACGCCGATATTGCACTGGTCAAGCTGTTCGTCGGTGAGGCCCGTGCGCTCGTTTCCAAAAACAACGGCGACTTTCGCGCTTTTTGTGATTTTCCCGGCACGGTCTTCATCATCATGCGATTTTTCTGCTGAATTCTGCGATGTAATGTCATCCGCAATATCCGCGAATTCTTCGGGCAGCAGGAGTTTCCCGCGTTTTTTTCCGCGCCGCCTTGTTGTGCCCGCGCAGATGGCGCAGTCCGCGGTTGCATCGGTTATGGAATTGAAAAACTGGACACGGTCAAAAATCCCGCCGGCATGAACTGCCAGAACGTGAATGTGCTGGATTTCATCGGCATTGTAATCGGATTTATTGCCGACAATCCTCAGAGTGCTGATGTCATTGTTCGCCATTGCCCGGCAGGCCGCTCCGATATTCCGCGCCTCCTCGGGATGGTCAAGGACAATCACGATATTCTCAAGGTTCATTTGCGATATTTTAGCGCGAATCCGGGATTTTTTGAAGCGTGCGCGGCTATACGCCGCGCACGCTTTCAGTTTTATTTTTTCTTAAGAAGCCGCAGGCAGTTCAGCACCGCAAGGATTGTCACGCCCACATCTCCGAACACGGCCATCCACATGCTTGACAGCCCGAGCGCGCTGAGCGAAAGTATCACCGCTTTTATGCCCAGCGAGCCGTAAAGGTTCTCGTAGACAATGCGCAATGTGCGCCTGCTGAGTTTTATGCCGTCAACGATTTTTGAAGGCTTATCCTCCATGATGATTATGTCCGCGGCCTCGATTGCGGCATCGCTTCCCATTCCGCCCATCGCGATTCCTGCATCCGCACGTGCAAGAACAGGCGCGTCATTTATTCCATCGCCCGCAAAAATCAGCGTTCCGCGCTTCTTGCCGTCCTTGCCTTTCAAATCCTCCAGAAGCTCCTCAACTTTTGTAAGTTTGTCCGCGCTCAGAAGCTGGCCGTATGCTTTTTTAAGCCCGAGTTTTGCGGCAACGGTATGCGCCGCCCGCTCGTTGTCGCCTGTGAGCATGACCACGTTCTCCACGCCGATTTTTTTGAGGCCCTCCACCGCGCTCTGCGAATCATCTTTTATCTCATCGCTGATTACGATGTGCCCGCTGTAAACGCCCTCGCAGGCAACGTGAATCACAGTGCCGTCCTGATGCTCGGGGCATTCATCATATTTCACGCCGAACTGATTCATCAGCCTGGTGTTTCCCGCAAGAACAATCTTGCCGTTCACAACCGCCTTGATTCCCTTGCCGGTGATTTCCTCAACGTTCTCCAGCTTCACCTGGTCGCAGCAATCATCGTGGTGCGCGTTTTTGAGCGAAGTTGAGATTGGATGCGTGGAGAACATCTCGGTGTGGGTCGCAAGCGCAAGAAGCTCAGTCTCTGTAATCGCAGGATTTGTCGCGTGAATGTGCGATACCACGAAATTTCCTTTTGTGAGCGTTCCGGTTTTATCAAAGACCGCCGTTTTTGTCTTCGCAAGCGTCTCAAGGTACGCGCTGCCTTTTATGAGGATTCCCTGCCTTGCCGCCGCCGTTATGCCGCCGCAAAATGACAGCGGAATTGAAATCACAAGAGCGCACGGGCAGCTCACCACAAGGAACATGAGCGCACGGTAAACCCAGGTGCTCCAGGTCGTCTGCCATCCCCAGTTGCCGCTTGAAAATCCGATTACAAGACTCGGGATGATTGCCAGCGCAATCGCGGAGTAAACGACAATCGGCGTGTAAATTCTTGCGAAGCGAGTGACAAACTGCTCGGATTTTGTCTTGTTTTCCGTTGCGTTCTCCACAAGCTCCAGAATTCTTGCCAGCGCGGATTCCCCTGCCTGCCGTGTAGTGCGGATTTCCAGAACCCCCTGATTATTGATTGATCCGGAAAGCACCTCATCGCCAACCCGCACACGCTGCGGAATGCTCTCGCCGGTGAGCGCGGAAGTGTCGATGAAACTCTCGCCGTCAACAATCACGCCGTCAATCGGGATGCGCTCGCCCGGCCTCACAATGATTACCGAATCGGTCGCAACATCATCAGGACTTACCTCGCGAGTCTCACCGCCAAGTTTGAGCGTAGCGTGATCAGGGCGCAGTTTGGCAATCTCTTCGATTGAATCGCGGGATTTGTCCACGGCATAATCCTCGAATTTCTCGCCGGTCTGGTACAAAATCATGATGGCAACCGCCTCCTCGTATTTGCCCAGCAGAATCGCCCCGATTGATGAGACTGACATCAAAAACGACTCGTCCATAAACTCGCCGTGAATAAGATTTGACACAGCCTTCATAATGATGTTTTTCCCGGTGATTATATAGGCCACAAAATAAAGCACCATGCATACCGCCCGGTGAATTGTCTGGATGTACGGGATTTGCCCAAGCCAGTTTTCCATGGGCAGATGCTCAATCACAAGGCCAAGCACAAAAAGAACCGCCGACACAATCAGCAGGCCGACAGTCAGCTCCTTTTCCTCACCATCGTGGTGATGGCCGTGCTCGTGACCGCATCCGCAGGAACATCCGCCATCAGAATGCTCATGGTGATTCTCATGCCCGGTCTTGCAGCAGCAGTCGTCCTCTTTCTCGTTTGACATAAAATCCTCCTTACAACCGTCCGCCATGCGGACGGCTAAACGCGCAGTTTCGCAGAAACTGCAATAAAATCAGCCGTGATATTTTCCCGCTGATTGTAACGCCTGTTTTTATTTTTCAGTCTTGTTCCGCCCGGCGCGCTCCAGAATGTGCTCAAGGCCGCACTCCAGAATGCTTTTCACGTGCTCATCGGCAAGACTGTAATAAACCACTTTTCCCTGCCGCCTTGCCGCAACAAGATTCGCCTCGCGGAGCGTGCGCAGCTGGTGAGACACCGCAGACACCGACATCCCGAGCAGCGCGGAAATATCGCAGACGCAAAGCGCACTTTTGTCCAGCGCACACAGGATTTTTGAGCGCGTCGTGTCCCCGAAAATCTTGTAAAAATCCGCAAGCTCGAACATAATCTCATCGTCAGGAAGCGTCGCACGCACAGCCTGCACCGCCTCCTTGTGGATTACCTCGCAATCGCAGATTTCCGCCTTTTTCTCCGCCATATTGCCGCGCCTCCTCCGCAACGCTCCGTAAGCCATCGCAAAAAATGATTTGAGCAGCCATTCAACTGAACAACTGCTCAAATCATACTGACATTTGAATAATTATGCAAGTGTTTCTGATGATTTTTCCGGCCGAGCAATCCAAAAACTGGCCGCAAGAAAAATCCGCTATTTTTTGCCCAGAACGGTAAAATCCTCAGCCTCGTTGCAGAAAATTATTCCGCTTCCGGCCTCGGCAAAACACGGCAGCTCCCTGATTGCACCAAGAACATCGCATTTTTTGTCGCTTGGAACAAGAATTATGAGCATTTCTTTTTCCGGCACGATTTTCATGCCGAAAAACGCCGCATCACCCTCTTTTGCAGTTCCACGCGCCCCGATTATCGTGCCGCCGCCCGCGCCCGCTTTTCTTGCCGCAGCCATCGCGTCCTCCGCGTAACCTTTGTTCACAATCACGTTTATCATCTGATATGTCATACTTTTCTCTCCTTCTGATTCAGTTCCGCCATCTTTGCCATCATCCGCGGATTTCCCGACCCCGGATTTTCCATCACAACCGGCCTTGCAGAAATCTCCCACCGTCAAGGCAAAAAACACCCCGAAATTCTTTTTCTGCTCGCAGGCCGCAGTCACCGCGTTTTTTACATCAGGATATTTCCCGTTTTCCAGAACGATAAAAACAATGTCCTTGGAAGTGTCGCCAAGACCAAGCAGCTGGAGCACCCCGTTCGAGGCCGTCCCGCGCCCCATGGCGATTGTTCCGCCTGCCGCGCCCGCCTGCTTCGCGGTGTCCGTTATCAGCTCCCCGCTCCCATGAGGGACTATGCTGACCACAAGTTTATAGCCCATCGCCGCTCCTCCCGATTTGTGATTTTTTTTGCTTCATCTTAAAAATTATTCCCATCAGCTGGATTGCAATCAACGGCATCATCGCGACCAGGGCAATCACACCAAAAGAATCGTTCCCGCCGTTTCCGCTGGATGCCGCGCCCAAAGTGAACGAGAGCACGAACGTCGATGTGAGCGGCCCGGACGCAACCCCGCCCGAGTCAAAGGCAATGCCTGAAAAAAGGGACGGGCAGAAAATCATCAGAAACATGGCGATTGCATAGCCCGGAACCAGAATGAGCTTCAAGTTGAACCCGGAGATTGCCCGCCAGATTGCCAGCGCAATTGCGATTGCAGTCCCGACAGAAAGAAAGACCAGCAGAGCCTTCCGCTTGATTGTTCCGCCGCTCACGCTCTCAACCTGCTCGCTCAGAACCCACACCGCCGGCTCCGCGCACACAATAATCGCGCCAAGGACAAGTCCCGTCGCAATCAGAAGAACGTACCAAAATCCGCCGTTATTCACCGCAAGTGCGCCAAGCCTGTTCCCAAGTTCCGCGCCCGCCTGCGAGAATCCGCCGTTCACGCCGATTAAAAAAACCGTAAGCCCGAAAAAAGCGTAGATAAATCCGATGATGATTCTGAGAACCTGACGTTTTGTCATTTTTAAAAGTGTGATTTGAAAAACTATGAACAGTGCGAAAAGCGGTGCGATTGATGTGAGCGCCTCGCGGAACACTGAGCCTGTTGCCCGCCTGAACGGTCCGAAAATCTGCGCGAATATTCCGGCGGACGCAATGCCCGCCCCCGGAACGGCCGCAGAATCGGAAGTCTCCGCAATTATTTCTGAGGCAATGCCCGAGAACGCGCCGTTCGCGCGGAGCGCAATCGCATAGATGAGGACTGCCATGACCGGCCCCACCGAGCAGATTCCCGTAAGCCCGAAACTGTTGTCATTATCATCACGCACGGACGACACGCCAAGCCCGAGCGCCATTATGAACGGAACTGTCATCGGGCCGGTGGTCGCGCCGCCTGAGTCAAACGCAATGCCGATGAAACTTCCCGGCGCGGAGAACGAAATTGCAAAAAGAATGGCGTATGAGATAAAAAAAGTCCACTTTATTGAAAGATTCAGGACTGTGCGCAGCAATCCGAGCATGATGAAAAGCCCGACGCCCGCTGCAATCACAAAAGTTATTGCGATTTTATTGACGAACGGGAAAATCCCGCGAACCTGGTCTCCAAAAACCTGAATGTCCGGTTCAGCGGCGGTCACAATGAACCCGATTATGAACGCGACGGTCAGCAAAAGCGCGAGCGAGCGTTTTTTTGTAAGCTCCGCGCCGCACCGCTCGCCCATCGGCTGAATGCCCAAATCCACGCCGAGCAGGAAAATCGTCAGTCCGAGAATCAGAAAAAATCCTCCGAGCACAAAACGCGCAAGCAGAATTTTGTCCAGCGGAACAAAAGTAAGTCCAAGAAACAGCACGATTGCCATGACGGGCATCACGGAAACGGCGGTCTCTTTCAATTTACTCAGAATATTCACAAAGTGCTCCTAAAATCAGCTGATGAACGCGCTGTGACCTTTGCTTCTGATTCCGTCGCACCACTGCTTCGCGTAATGTTTCGCGCCGTCAAGGTCGTGGTCGCGGTAGTTGCCGCATTCCTGCTCGGTTGTGGCGGGAACCGGCTTGTCCCAGATCGCGACTTTCTCCAGAACTTTCATAAGATGCCCAGCGATTTCCTCTTCTGAGTGCTCGCCAAAAAGTGTGAAGTAAAAACCAGTGCGGCAGCCCATTGGAGAGAGGTCAATCACACCCTCCATCTCATCGCGGATGTATTCCGCCATCAGGTGCTCCAGAGTGTGGATTGCCCCGGTTGACATGAATTCCTTGTTTGGCTGGCAAAATCGCACATCGAATTTTGTGACGACATCGCCTTTTTCCCCGACTTTTTTTCCCGCAAGGCGCACGAACGGGGCGGTCACTTTTGTGTGGTCAAGGTTGAACGAATCAACATTGTATTTTTTTTCCATAATTTGCCTCCTGCATTTTTACCGATAAATCAAACCTTTAAAGCGATTTCACAACTTCCATCAGAAAATCACAGCTGAGTTTTGCGGCGGTGTCCTCCGAGTAAGTCTCGCGCACAGAATCATCCGCTGTGTCAGACATACATCTGATAATCACGAACGGCACGTTGCTCACAAAGCATGTGTGGGCAATCGCGCAGCCTTCCATCTCCACGCACTGCGGATGAAAAGTCGCGTCGATGAAATCTTTTTTTTCTTTGCCCGCAATGAACTGGTCGCCGGAAGCAATCAGTCCGCTGACAATTCTGTGATTCTCTGCCAGCGAAGTCCGCTCAAATGCGCCGAGCGCAGCTCTGACCATCGCCTCGTCCGCAGAAAAAGTCTCCGGCATTCCCGGAACCTGCCCCGCCTTGTAGCCGAAAAACTGCACGTCACAATCGTGGTAGACTGCGCTTGTGGAGACAACAAAATCATAAATTTTAAGGCCGCTGCCGACCGCGCCCGCAATCCCCGTGTTGATGATTTTCTTGACCCCGAATTTCAAAATCATGAGCTGGGCGCAAAGAGCCGCGTTCACCTTCCCGACACCGCACTTCACAATCACAGCGTCTTTCTCAAAAAGCCTGCCTTTGTAAAAAACAAGATTGTTGACGCTCACTTTCTCTTTTGAGGTCATGGCCGCAAAAATACCGTCAACCTCGCTGTCCATCGCGCCCACAATTCCAATCATCCTGTCCTCCTGAATTCCTGATTATCTTCTGAGCTGCTGCTCCATCTCATCTTGCGAAGGTTTGATGTAGTGGCGCACAACATCATCAAGCAGGACTTTTTCCAGACTGAACTTTTTGATTACCCAGCGCACAATATTTTTATAAATCAAAAATCCGCCTACAAGCCCGCCGATAAAAATCACCACAATCGAGACCTGGAAGGCAATCTGCACGCTCTGATTTTCCGGATTGAACAGCCTGAGCATAATCAGAGCGTCCAGCGCGAAAAGCGCGAGCATCAGAAGCAGCGTCTCCAGAATCTCAAAAAGTGTTGCGACAAACATAAAAATTGTCGAAACTTTGCGCCTGTTCCTGTACTCAATCTGCTGTTTTTTCCTGATTTCCCGGCTCTCTTCGTCCAAATCCTGCATTTATTTTTTCTCCTTGAGCGCGGCCGCGAACGAGATTATCAGAAGCAGTCCGCAGACCACGACAGCAGAATCCGCCACGTTAAAAGTTGGCCAGCGTTCCAGCCCGAAAATCCCGAAAAATTTCACATCGATGAAATCGACCACGCCCTCTTTTCTGAACCATCGGTCAATCAGATTTCCAAGACCGCCGCCCACAATCCCGGCGATTGCCCACCTTTGCAACGCGGAAAAATCGTCGTTGCGGAAATACACGGCAATCACAATCCCAATCACAACGAGCGGCAGCAGTGAGAAAAGCAGCTGCCTGATTGTCTGCGACCAGGTTGCGCCCACGCTGAACGCCACGCCCTTGTTTGAAATATGAACTATGCGCAGAAAATCGCCGAAAAACTGCGCGCCGATTGTCCCGTACTGAATGTTTTTCACAATCAAGATTTTTGTGACCTGATCCAGAATAATCACGGCAAAACTCAGGACGAACGGAAGCAGTTTTTTTCCAAAATCTTTTTTATCCATAAATAAAGAATATACCGATTTATGCGGATTATTTAAAGCCTGTCTCAGAGGTTTGTCGGAACATCAATAAAAATTGTCTGGAGGCCAAGCTCCCGCTCAACTTTCTCTTTGAGCTGCATCACGCCCAGAATCTCAGTTCCGTAGTGACCGCCGGCAATCACGTTGATTTCTGACTCCCGCGCAAAATGATACTGCTCGTGCGCGAATTCGCCTGTGATATACGCGTCCAAATTCTGCTCCACAGCCTGATTCACGTCCTCGCCCGCACCGCCAGAAATTATCCCCACCGTCCGGATTTTCTCCCTGCCAAAACAAAAAGCCCTGCAATCCGCCTTTGTGATTTCTGCGACCCGGTCTTTAAGCTCATCCGCCGAAAGCAAGGAAGGCAGAACGCCTTTCACCCCGATTGTCATGCCGTGCCACGTCCCGAAACGCTCCGTGTCAGAAAGCCCCAGTTTTGCGGCAAGCGAAAAATTGTTTCCGCAAGGATTGTTCGCGTCCAGCGGAATGTGATACGCGAGCAACGCAAGGTCGTTTTTCAAAAATGCGGAGACCCGCCTGAAGTGCGAGCCTGTGAGTGTCTGGCAATGCCCCCAGAAAAGCCCGTGATGAACCACAAGCGCGGAAGCCCCGCTCTCTGCCGCAAGAAGCGCGGTCTGCTCACAGGCATCCACCGCGAACGCAACTTTTTCTATAGGTTTGGTGTCCGGCGCACTGTTCTGAATCTGGATTCCGTTCATGGACGGGTCAGCGGGAAAATCCTCAATTTTTAGAAATGAGTTAAAAAAATCGTGCAGGTCTTTAATCGTCATCCGGATTCTCCTCCCCGTCATCGCCATCAGCATTCTGATTACTCGCCGTTTCCGGCAGGAAGATTTCATTGGTCTTTTCTGCCAGAAGCTTTGCCTCGGTGAACGCGTCGTCGCGGTCAAGTTTCTTGAAAAACGCCAGCAGCGGGTCGGTCTGCTTGATAAATCCATAGCCGGAAGTTTTGTATTCGCGCACATCGCTCAGGAAAAAATATCCCCGCACTTTTGATTTTTGTTTTATCGCCAAATCACGGATTGCGGTGCTGCCCATGGCATCGCACACAAAATAATACGATTTCTCATCCCCGTATTTTTCCGCAAGCAACGAAAGCAGCACGGAAATTTCCTGCGAGATGTTGTAATTGTAGAATTCTCTCTGCGCGTCGAAAAATGCCGGATTAAGCTCGCTTCTTGTCACCATTGCGGTTCTGCGCAAAATTCTCATGTCCTCCGCGGAATGAAGCCAGCGGCAGTCATCGGCAAAAAAATCCGCGGAATAGACTGTGAAGCCTTTCTGCGCGAGCAGCTGCAAGTACGGCTTGTAATGCTCCGTGTCACCGCGTTTGTCCGGGATAAAAATCACAGTCCTTTCATCAGGATTATAATTGCGGTCTGTCTCTGCGGATTGCTCCGGCGCGAATTCGTACAAAAATGCGTCCGAACGCGAATATGCCCCGGCAGGCAAGAATCCCGTGCGAAAATTTCCTTTGAGGCGGGTCTGCGTCTCGCTCACACCCAGAGTCTTGCCGCTCATCTCTAGAGGCGCAAAAATGATTATTGCCGCTATGCCGGCCGCAGAAAGCAGGGATGTCAATACCGCCCAGAACATCATCAGCGGGCTGTAGTGGTCAATGTAAAGATTCTCCGAATAGCGGAAAATCGCGTGAAAATTTGAGAGAAGCACTAAAATCGCGATGATAAGGGCAAAAACGGTGAAGGCATCAATCCCGAACGCAAAAATTTGCAGCGCAGCGATTATGAATGTTACGGGCGCGAGCACAACAAGCGGGTCGTGCCGTGCCTGCCGCACAAAAAACACCCGGAAATTCGTGATGAACAGAAGGACGAAAACCAGCAGTTCTCCGTAAAATTTCATTCTTTGATTATAATTACATAGCGAAGTGTGGGCAAGTGCATTTTTCCACTTCCTAAAAATCGGTTTAAACTTTATAATCATAAATATGTCTTATGAAGTTACAGCGACACGCCGCAGGCCGCAGCAGTTTGACCATCTGATTGGTCAGGAATTCGTTGCGCAGACACTGAAAAATTCCATAAAATCAGGAAAAGTCGCCCACGCATACTTGTTTTCCGGTCCGCGCGGGTGCGGAAAAACTTCCACCGCAAGAATTCTTGCAAAAGCACTGAACTGCCAGAGCGGCCCCACGGATGTTCCGTGCGGTAACTGCCCGAACTGCCAGGAAATCACAAAAGGCTCCTCGCTGGATGTGATTGAGATTGACGGCGCGTCAAACACAAGCGTCGAGAATATCCGCCAGATTAAGGACGAGGTTCTTTTTCCGCCGGGAAATTCAAAATATAAAATTTACATCATCGATGAAGTCCACATGCTCTCAACATCGGCCTTCAACGCGCTTTTAAAGACGATTGAAGAGCCGCCTCCGTATGTTATTTTCATTTTTGCCACCACGGAGCTGCAGAAAGTTCCCGCGACAATAAAATCCCGCTGCCAGCAGTTCAACTTCCGCCTTGTGCCAGTTGATAAAATCAAGCAGTGCCTTGCGGAAGCCGCCACCGAACTTGGAATAAAAGCCGATGACGAGGCCTTGTTCTGGATTGCGCGCGAGTCCACAGGCTCAATGCGCGACGCATACACACTTTTTGACCAGGTTGTCGCGTTCAGTGACGGCGAGATGACCTACGAGAAAATCCGGGACAAACTTGGGCTTGTGGGCATTGAGCGGCTGAATTCCGTGTTCGAGGCGTGCGCGTCAGGCAATCCCGAAAAAGTGATTTCCATGCTGGATGATTTTTTCCAGTCCGGCATCTCAATCGAACAGTTAATCGCAAACTGTGCGGATTTTTTGCGCAGTCTCATGCTCATAAAATCCGGGGTAAAAAAAGAAGCGCTGCTCGGGAACGCGCCCGAACGATTCAGCAGCGCAGTGCTTGGCGCATGGAATTGTGTGCAGATTGAGCGCGCCCTCTCAATTTTCCTGCAACTTTACCGCGATATACGCTACTCACTTTCCCCGCGCTACGAGCTTGAGCTGGCGTTCAGCCGTCTTTGCTGGCTCAGCCAGTACGTCTCCACCGCAGAGATAAAAAAGGCGATTGATGCAGCCCAAAGTCTGCTTGACAGCTCGCCTGGGTCAGAAAATCACGCCGCGCAAACAAATGCAGGCACATCGCAAACCACGCCGATTGCCCGCCCTGCGCAGAATTCTCAGGGAAGTCAGACACAAATTCCCCCGGAGCTTCCGAGGCTTTCCATGCTCAACGGAATGCCGGATAATGACAGCGGAACTTTGCCTGAGCCAGGCGGACAGCCGGAGAGCATTCCGAAGGAGAGCGCGTCCCCTTTTTATGATGGCGGTCCACTGCCGCCTGAACAATCAGCGGAAGCAAAGAACGTGCCTGTGGTCATCGTGCCGGAATCGGACTCGGGCTACACAGAAAATCCGGATGATGATTTCACCGACCCGGATTTCTCATCAGACGAAGAGTATGATAATCCGTCTGATTCAGACCTTGCGAGCCGCGCCGAGCAGGATTACGCGCATTTTTCTTCCGGGGCAGCAGAGCCGCGCGCGCCAGTCCAGCTTGACGAGATGCTCACGACCTCGGACGGCAGGCAGATTTCCATCGCGCAGTTGCGTGGCGGTGTGACGGCCGCGCTCTCTGTTTCTGACGGATTTGCTGCCACCACTTTGGAGACCACCGGAATCTGGAAAATCCTTGATGACCGTGTTGAGACCACCGTTCCAGACTCATACAGTCTGGAGCTTATAAAACGCAAGCAGAACGTGATTGCCGAGGAAATCTCAAAAGTCTGCGGAAAGAAAATGGAATTTTCCGTCAGCATTGAGAATCAGAAAAAAGATGCCGCGTCAGAGGACGTGAAAATTCCGGTGCAGGTGGACATCATCATGAATATGTTCAATGGAACGATTGTTGCTGGAAAGCACTAATTTATAAAAACGGAGGGGATATGAATCCTTTTGATTTGCTGAAAAATTCCCAGGTGATTAAAGAGCACGCAGAAAAATTGCAGCGCGAAATCGCAGGAATCACGGCGGATGGCGATGCCGGAGGCCGCATGGTCACGGTCACTTTGAACGGAAAATTCGAGATGGTCGGCATAAAAATTGACCCAATCTGCGTGGACAACCGGGATGTGCAGATGTTGCAGGATTTGATTGTGGCCGCCCACAACAACGCCATGGAAAACGTGCAGGAAAAAATAAAATCGTCATCTTTCGCAGATTTTGACCTGTCAAAACTGGGGCTTTAAGATGAATGCTTTTGATGAGCTTGCCGGAGATTTTGCGCGGCTGCCCGGAATCGGGAAAAAAAGCGCGGTGCGGATGGTCAACTGGCTTTTAAAGCAGGATGCCTCCTATGCCCGCAGATTCGCACAGAATCTTGGCGCGCTGCACGAGCGCATAAGACCGTGCTCAGTGTGCGGCGCGTGGACAGAGACCGACCCGTGCCCAATCTGCTCGGACGCTCTGCGGGACAAGTCCTCAATCTGCGTCGTTGAGCAGCCGCAGGATGTGTCCACAATCGAAGGGTACGGCGAGTACAGGGGCGTGTACCATGTTCTTGGCGCGCTTATCAAACCGCTGGAAGGAATTGGCCCCGCGCAGCTGAACCTGCATCCGCTTTTGGAGAGAATCCGAGCGGGAAACATCACAGAAGTGATTGTCGCGACAAATCCGACTGTTGAGGGCGACACCACCGCGCTTTATGTGAACAAGGTCATCAGCGAGCTGGGGCTTGGCGATGCGGTGAAAGTCACGCGGCTTGCGACCGGCATTCCTGTTGGCGGCGACTTGGAGTACATCGACAAACGGACGCTCGCCTTGAGTTTCAGGGGCAGATCATCGTTTTAAGTCCGCGCCGGGCAATCCGCTTTTTCTGAAATAGCAATATTTTTCTTTACAGTTGATTTTTTTTATGATAAAATATGATAATTGAGAAAAATATTTTAAGAGGTGTTTGCAATAGTGGACTCGAACAATTCGATTGTATCAGGCTTTGACAACGACAAAGATGATTCCCTTAAAATTACATTGAAACAGATTCCGGGAGTTTCGAGCGGCTGCATGGTCTGCTTGGAAGGCTATATTGATACATACAATTCTTCTTTTTTTCAGAAACAGCTCACAAAAGTGATTGGCGCGGGCTATTACAACCTGCTGTTTGATTGCGGCGGGCTTTCTTACGTATCATCAACCGGGCTTGGTTCTTTCACAATCCTGCTTAAAATGGTGAAAGTAAAGGGCGGTGATATTGTGCTGTCCGCCGTGCAGGAGAAAGTTTCTGAAGTGTTCCAGATTCTTGGGTTCTCACAATTCTTCAACATCAAGGCAACTGTGGAAGAGGCACTGGAATATTACACTCACAGCGAGGTTGCTCCCACGCAGATTTTCCCGAAAGCGCTCACTTGTCCGTCTTGCGGAAAAATCGTTCAGGCAACAAGGGCAGGACGATTCCGCTGCACTAACTGCAAGTCCATCATCACAATCACAGAACAGGGCGGAATCACTCTCGGCTAATCTTTTTTAGTTTATTATTTTGTTTAAAACAAAAACGCCGTCCAAAAGGACGGCGTTTTTATATCCGAAAGCCTTCGCTTTCAGGCTACCATGACTATCTCAGCAGGCTGAGAACATTCTGGCTTGTCTGGTTCGCCTGGGCAAGCATAGCAGTTCCTGCCTGGCTGAGAACCTGGTCTTTTGTGAACTCGACCATTTCGGAAGCCATGTCTGTGTCACGGATGCGAGACTCTGAAGCCTGGAGGTTCTCCGCACCGATGTCAAGACCTTTGACTGTCTCTTCAAGGCGGTTCTGGTACGCACCAAGGTCAGCACGCTGCTTGTTGATTTTCATCAGAGCCTCATCAAGAGTTCCGATTGCGCGGTTAGCCTCATCCGGAGTCTCAAGAGTCATGATTGACTCATCGCCAACATTGCGCAGACCAAGTGCGGCCGCAGACATTGTTCCGATGTAAACCTGGGTTCTCTGATCCATGTTCGCACCGATGTGGAACCACATAGAGCCGGTCACCACATTCTCGCCTGTCGGGCGGGCAAATCGTCCTGTGAGCATATTCATACCGTTGAACTGGGCGGTAGAAGCAATGCGGTCAACTTCAGCGATGAGTGATGAGACCTCAACCTGAATCATCATGCGGTCCTCAGATGAATAGATACCGTTTGAAGACTGGATCGCAAGCTGTCGGATTCTGTGGATAATATCTGTCGTCTCCTGAAGATATCCCTCAGTTGTCTGGATGAAGGAAATTCCGTTCTGTGCGTTTGTAGAAGCCTGATTCAAACCGCGAATCTGCGCTCTCATCTTCTCTGACACGGCAAGTCCTGACGCGTCATCACCAGCACGGTTGATTTTCAAGCCAGAGGAAAGTTTTTCCATACTCTTCTGGGCATTGAGATCCTGAATTCCCTGGGAACGCTGAGCGAACAGCGCGCTCATATTGTGATTGATAACCATAATAATCTCCTTATAGTTTGGTTATAGATAAAACACATGGTGGACTTTTAACCACAACGTGGTTCATCTCACGGGTTTCCACCACCCTTTACTTTATTCTCGACTGCTGGCAAA
Source organism: Treponema sp. (assembly GCA_022510865.1). Classification (GTDB taxonomy): domain Bacteria; phylum Spirochaetota; class Spirochaetia; order Treponematales; family Treponemataceae; genus Treponema_D. The sequence continues at coordinate 11,082 of JAFLSQ010000010.1, read as the reverse complement.
AAATGTTTAGGAAAAAATCAGAAAAAAAACGATTTTTTTGCATTTTTTCCGGGATTTTTTTACCCTGTCCCGCAATTGTGATATAATCATCTTATGGATTATTTGCTGATGGGTGCGGCGGTCTGCGTGATTATCGCACTGATTGTCTGGTATGCAAGAAAATTCAGCGGGAAAGCCGCGCCAAAAAAGAGACCGGGCCGCGCGGTTCAGGCGGTAAAGTGCCCGCTTTGCGGCTCCGCGCTGTTTGTCGGCGAAAACATCATCTCAAAAGTCTACCGCCCGATGAACGTTCCTGACCAGCTCATGGTTGTGATGGGATGCCCCCACTGCTATCCTGTGTGCGAGCCTGGCTTAAAAAGAATATGTCCCGTGTGCCACAAAACTGTGGGCGCGGAGCAGTCGCTTACATCAAGGTTGTTTAATAAAAGCAAGGGAAAAAAGCACGTGCACGTTGTTGGATGCAGCAACTGCCACCAGCCACGCGCGGACTAAAATCATGCGGAATCAATATCCGTCGCTCATCTCGCGGTTCGCGTCTTTCTTGCACAGCTCGTCGTAAACAAGGGAACGTTTGCGCAAATCCTCTTTAAGCTCTTTTGGGTAAGGCATATTGCGCCAGAAAATTCCGCGGACATCCTTATCAAGCCTTTGCACGCCGGTGGATTCTTTTGTCATCCAGAGAATATAATCCTCGATGAAAAATTCTTTTAAATCACCCTTCAATTTCTGCTGCTCGTAATGCTGATAATACTGCCCGGTGATGCCCTCTTCCATCCAATAATACGATGCTTTTTCTTTGGCCACCTGCCAGCGCAAATCGGCCACAGCGGTCAGAACTGCGATTGTGAGGTCTTTGGGGTACATCGGCACTACAATCCGCCCGCGGCTCGTGACACGGTTGTAGCGGTCGAACGGCTCCCAGCAAAATCCACGGTCGCCGTAAGTCGGAACAAGAAGCACATACGGCACAATTCTGTTTGGAACATTCTTGTGGATTCTGTGGAACACGCCCGGGTCAATGGACTCAATCCACCTGAGAACCTCAAGGACATTCTCGCGGGTTCCGGTTCCGCGCTCCGTGCAATGATAGAATTCGCGGGAAAAAATGGGAAACTGATTTCCCCGCCGTCCTATCGTCATTTTTGCCATCTGACGGACTGTCTCAAACTCGATTTTCACGGCCTCCGTGTCGTTCGCGCCGAGCGTCACTCCGCCATCAACAGAAATTTTATCCTGAACATTGTCGTAAGTGTTCTTTGACTCGATGAACTCGTTCAGAGTCTTCGCAAGCTCCTTGTCATTTTTGGAGAGCCTGCGGAGCAAATCCGTGATTGTCGCAAAAAGTTTTCTCTGCGCCTCCGTGTAAGCCTCTTTGTGCGGCTCAAAACCGGGAACAACCTGATGCTCGCACAGACTCGCGATGTTCTGATTCAGCTCATTCTCAAGCATCTCGCGCTCGTTCTCTTTCATTCCGAGCATATTCTCCGCGCTCTGCATTCGCCCGGAATTTTTGGATTGCAGCTGCATCAGCCGTGATTGTTCCGCCATCGCCGCCTGATCAGGTGTCATGTTCGCGGCTTTCTGTTTTTTCTCATCAGTCGCGGAATTCGTCATCCGGCCGCTGGCAATCTCCTTGAACCATTCGTCCATGTACATGACAGGCTCTTCGGTGTTGTTCTCAACCACAATTTTAGAGAAAAAATCCTTTGTCTCCTGCTTGAAAAGCGACGGGAGAATCACGCCGTAACGCACCATCATCCGTTTTGGCATCGGCACGGACGGCTGCCCCATTTTTCCGGTCATGCCGCGCAGAAGCTCCCAGTACGCAGTGACAATCTGCTGGCGGAAAACCGCCCGGTCTTTTGGGTCCTGGCACGTCAGATATTTTGACAAAAGCTGATGGACACGCTGCGCGGACTGGTTCTCGCCAGTGAGCGCGATTTTATAATATTTTGGGTCATTGAAAATCTGCGATGGCGTGTCCTCAAGCGGTTTCTCAATTTTTTCAAACCCTTTGCGGTTCAAATCCACCTCATGAATTGAGCGGGATTTCACGCCGTGCACAACCTCGTCAACAGATTTGGAAAAAAGCGATTTCCGGTTTGAAGGAATCAAATTCGGGGTGAATTCCTCGATTGCAAAGTCCTCAAGTCCGTCTGATTTATCGCCCTCTTTTCCCAAAAGCGCCGCAATTTCCGGGTCCAAAATATCTTCCATGATTTTTCTCCAATACGCTGTGTTTATTATAACGTATAAGATGTAAAAATCAAATTTTCTTTCGGATTTCCTACGATTTCCTCTGCCTCACAACCGGGTCAGAAAATCCGCCGCGCACAAGCTGGCTTCTCGTGCTCTCAACTTTTTCCGCCGCCACATCTTTTATGACAACTCTGTAGACGCTGCTCGTTTTCTGGAATACAACGTTTTTAAATCCCGATTTCAAAAGCCGCTGCGCAAGCTCATTCGCGCTTTCCTTCGTTGAGAACGCGCCCACCTGAAGATCCCACCTTGTTCCCGCAGGATATTTTTTTGCGGATTGCTCTGGCTTTTTCGTCTGGCCCGCGGAAGCGGTTTTCGGCTGATTTTTGCCGCCCGATTTCTGCGCGACAATCTGCATCGCTTTCTGGGCGGTAATCCTGCTGAGCTGAGTGTCCGGCCCTCTTTTTATAATCTCAATTCTGGTCTGCGCGGTCCCGGCATTTATCATCCCAAGTTTCTGCGCCGCGCCTTTTGAAAGGTCAAGCTCGCGGTCTGCGACAAAAGGACCGCGGTCGTTCACGCGGACTGTCACGCTTTTTCCGTTCGCCAGGTTCGTGACTTTCAGCAGCGTGCCGAACGGAAGCGTCTTGTTCGCGCAAGTGAGATCATACATATTGAAAGTCTCGCCGCTCGAAGTTTTCTTGCCGTGAAATCCGTCGGCATAAAAAGACACGGTTGCCTTTTCCTTGTAAACCTCCGCAAAAACGCCGAGGCAGCTTGTTATCATGCAGATGAATAAAATCGTCTTTTTCATTTTAATAATATCGGCAAAAAACGCGAGGATTGAAAATGATTTTTAAAGGGCGATTTTCAGAGGCTGGTCAAAAAACTTGCCAGCGGATTATAAAACTCAGAGCAGGGCGTTGCCCTGCTCTGCCATGAATTCACTAGAAACGCTCAGCCTGACGGCCACCAGTTTTTCGCGACGAGTTTCGCTCCGTCTGATTGTGGACGTTCGGACGCGCACCTTTTGCACGGCCCTCGCGGGCAAATCTCTCTGAGCCAAGTCGCGACTCCTGGCGGAAACCGCCCCGGGAACGACCGTCCCGCCCACGTCCTCCGCGCCGCGAAAAATCATCAAACCGATTTTCCCGGCCGCCCCTTCTGGAACCACGGCCGCCGTCTTTATCATCCACGTGCATGTGCGGAAGCGATCTGTCAGACTTTGACATTTCGATTGCCTTGCGCGCAGATGCGACAGGCAGGCTCAGCAAAGAGAACTGCTGCGCAACGTCAATGTCATCAATCATGCGCTCCGGAATGTGAAGCAAATCGCTGAAATAATCCGCAATTTCTTTGGCACGGAATCCGTCACGTTTTCCAAGCGAGACAAAAATCCTCGTCTGGTCTCCGCGCGGAGCGGAATCTTTCGTGTTGATTTTGCCGTAATGTTTTGCAGAAAGCTGCTTGCCGTACATCACAGAAAGCACGCCGGCAAGAACCTCCTGCGGATCCTGATTCTCGCACAACGAGGCCGCAAGATTCCTGAAAACCGGCACAAGAAGCTCCTGGCGCAGTTTGATGATTTTTTCGGCGGTCTCCTCGTCAAAATTCTCCTCTGCCTCGGATGCATTTTCTTTGTCTTCCGCAACGTTTTCCCAGTCAGCGGAGTTCGCATCATTCTGCGCGGCTACGTCCTCAAAATCAGCTGCTTTTTCTGCTGTGATATTATCATCCGCCTGTGCATCACAAGCCGCGGCAGAATCATCGGCTTTGGCATCAAGATTCTCATCCGAATTCTGCGCGTCCGCGACGCTTTCATCATGCTCCGGTTTTGATTTTTTTGGCGTGATTTCAATGAAAAGTTTTTCCTTAAGCTCATTCATCACCCGCAGATTTTTTACGGAAAGCACCTCGTCAACGCTCGGGATTGTGCCCTCCTCAAAATCGCTTTTTGTCGCTTTTTTGATTTTCTGGGTCAAAAATCCGAGTTTGCGCCTTTCTTCCGGACGCACAAAAGTGACCGCAATTCCGGTAGTTCCCGCGCGGCCGGTTCGCCCGATTCTGTGGACGTAAGTTGCCGTATCAAACGGAAGCGAATAATTCACAACGTGGCTCAGCCCGGAAATATCAATTCCGCGCGCCGCAACATCGGTGGCAACAAGAATCCGCGTCTTTTTCATCCTGAAACGCTCAAGCACTTTCTCCCGCTGATTCTGCATTATGTCGCCGTGGAGCGCGGCTGCCTCGTAACCGCGCAAATCAAGCTCGCGGGTCACGCGGTCTGCGTCAGATTTTGTCATTGTGAAGACAAGGCCGTAAAAATCAGGGGAAATATCAATCAGCCTGACAAGCGCCTCGATTTTCTCGCTCTCTTTCACGACCCAGTATTTCTGGTCAATCAGAAGGGCCTCGTCAATCACGCGCTCTTCCTCAATGATGTCGTACTCGCCCATAAAATCCCCGGCAATTTTGAGGATTGGAGCGGGCATGGTCGCGCTGAAAAGCAGAATCCGGCAGTCCGGATTTGCGTGGCGGAAAATCTCCTCGATGTCATCGATGAAGCCCATGTCAAGCATCTCATCGCCCTCATCAAGGATAAAATATTTGATTTTGCTGATGTCCAGCGTCTTGCGCTCAATGTGATCCTGAATGCGCCCCGGTGTTCCAACGACAATCTCGCATCCGCGCTTCAAATCCTTTATCTGATTTGTGTAGGATGCGCCGCCGTAAAGCACGGTCGTCCGCGGATATTCCTCGGTGGCAAAGGACTGCATTTCGGTGCAGGTCTGCATTGCAAGCTCGCGGGTAGGCTCAAGAATCAGAGCCTCAACGTGGTCAGATTTTCCACGCACATTCTGGATGATTGGAAGACCGAACGCGGCGGTTTTTCCGGTTCCTGTGCGCGCGCGGGCAATGAGGTTTGTGTCTCCGGTGAGCAATCTTGGGATTGCCAGCACCTGAATCGGCGAAGGTGTTACAAATCCTTTTTTTGCGACGGCTTTCAGTGTGTATTCGTCAAGGCCCAAATCCTCAAAAGTAACGGCCTCAGGCGCGTCCTCTGCAATCTCATTCGTGTTTGTCTCGATATTCTGTTCTGTCGTATTCATAGTGTCATTAGAATATACAAGAAAAAGTAAATAATAGCAAGGAATGTCAATGTTTGCGAAGCCTCAAAACTAATTTTTTTGCCCAATTTGAAATTTTCTGCATTTTTGTGTATAATAAAAGAAATATGGAAACTACATTCAAGTTCGCGATTGATCAGAAAGTTGTTTACCCAAGTCAGGGTGTTGGCATTGTGCGGGAAGTTTTTGAAAAGCAGTTCAAGGACGCAACCGTTCCTTACTATAAAATCTACATTGAGGCATCAGACATGATTGTAATGGTGCCCGTGGAAAAAACAGAGGAGCTTGGAATCCGCCAGATTGTCTCTGCCGAAGAAGCGGAGGCGGCGCTGAATCTGCTTTCTGATGATTTTGAGCCTATAACTTCTGACTGGAAACTCCGCTACCAGATGAACCTTGATTTGCTCAAAAAAGGCACGATTATGGACATCGCCACGATTGTGCGCTGCCTTTACAACCGCAGCAAGGTGAAAGAACTGCCGATTCTGGAGCGCAAACTTTATGATTCCGCACGGAAACTTCTTGAGGACGAGATTTCTTTCGCGCTCGGAAAATCCGCCAAAGAAATCGCCGAGACAATCCACATAAAACTGGAGCCGTCCGGCTCAATCCAGAAAATCAAGCACGTCATTCAGATGGAGGACGATGAGGACGACGGCCTGATGGACGACATCACCTCAAAATCCGATGATGATGACTCGGACGATTCTGATTCCGCCGATGATATGGGCGCGGATGACGATTTTGATGAAGATGACTCGTTCTAAACTCGCAGTGATTATAACCGCGGCCGGCTCATCAACAAGGCTTGGCGCGGGAATCAAAAAAGAATATCTTCCGTACAAAAGCGGCACGGTGCTTTCTGCCTGTGCCACTGTTTTTTTAACTGCGCAGTGCACCGGCATGGAGCTTGCGGCGATGGTTGTGACCTGCCCTCCGGGCGGCGAGAACGACGCGAGGAACGCCCTTTTTTCAGACAAAGATTTTTGCGCGGCGATTGGCGCGACTCCGCTTCAGATTGTCGCGGGCGGAACAACAAGGCAGGCCTCGGTTTTTGAGGGGCTGCGCGCGGTAAAAAAAATCTGCCCGGACACAAACTATGTTCTGATTCACGACGGGGCACGGCCTTTTGTCTCGCAGAAACTTGTACGCATTGTTGCGGAAGCAACCGCTGAGCACAAGGCGGCCGTCCCGGGCATCACGCCAACAGACACGCAAAAAGAAGTGGACGCAGACGGATTTATTGTGCGGCATCTTGCGCGCAACTCGCTTTGCGCGGTGCAGACCCCGCAAGGTTTTGATTTTCTTCCTTTGTATCAGGCACACAGCGAGCTTTCGCAGAAAAATTCCCGCGATTTCACCGATGACACCGAAATCTGGGCAGAATTCTACGGGCCTGTAAAAGTCGTTCCGGGCGAGCCATCGAACATAAAAATCACTTACCCCGCAGACTTGGAGCGTTTATGCTAAAAGTGGGGCTTGGTTATGATTTGCACCGCCTTGTTCCCGGGCGCAAACTCATTCTTGGCGGCGTGACTTTTGATTTTGAGCGCGGCGAGGACGGTCATTCAGACGGAGACGTTCTTCTTCACGCCATCACCGACGCGATTCTTGGTGCGGCCGGGCTTGGTGACATAGGCTCGTATTTTCCGCCCGAGGACATGAAATGGAAAGACGCGGACTCTGCGGATTTGCTCCGCACCGTCATGGCAGATATAAACGCGGCGCACTGGAAAATCGAGAACATCGACTGCGTTATCAAACTTGAGCGGCCAAAATTCCTTCCAAAAAGGCAGGAAGTCATAGATTCAGTTGCCCAGATTCTTGGCATAGAGAATTCGCGCGTTTTTGTCAAGGCAAAGACCGGGGAAAAACTTCCGCCAGTGGGCACAAGCGAAGCGGTGGAGGCGGCATGCGTCTGCCTCCTTTCCCGCTGATTTTCCGCCCAGTCCTAGTCCCTTGGAATCTGAAGAATCAAATCCACCTCATTCTCCGTCATTTCAAGCCGGGCCGCAATCTCCGGGATTGACCAGCCCTGCATCTTCAGCTGACGGACTGCATCCCTTTGTCTGGGATTCGTATAACCTTGCGGAACGTTATGGGTCTTCAAATCCTGTTTTGTCATATCATGGAGGACGCGGTATTTGTTGTCCACATCACGCGAAAGCGCCTGCAAATTCATCTCGGTCTGCTTAAATCCGCTGTCAAGCGATTCCAGAGTCGTGATTTTCTTCTCCGTGTCCGAAATCAGCAGGTCAAGCTTATCAAGCCGCCCGACTGCCTCAGAGATTTTAGGCCCGTTATCCAGAATCTTATTGACCTTATCCTGAACATCCTTGATTTCTTTTGGCAGCGACTCAGCCTGACGGTCGCAGTTTATGAGCAGGGTCTCCAGATTCTTGAGCTTGTCAAACTGGGTGTCAACATCGGCTTTGATTCGGTTTATCACCTCGTCTTTCTTGGCAAGACGCTCGTACTGCTCGGTGATGTACTGCAACTTGTCATTATAATTGCGCACGGTCACTTCCATGCTCTGCAAATCGTCCTTTGTCGTGCTCAGCGACTGCATACGCTCTTCTATTGAATTTGAAATATCAATCATTTTGCTGAACTGACCTTCCAGACTCATCACCTTGATTTTCTGATTCTCGAAGTTTTTCAGCTGATTCGCAATATCATCGTTGATTTTGAGCAGGTCGTTGTACTGCGCGTTGAATTTTGCCGCATTCTGAGAATAAGTGTCCACTTTATTGAACATACTGTTCAGATTCTGGATGTTGTCCTCAAGCTGCCGCTTCATCTTATCGGCCTTGTCATAAATCTGAATGTTTGATTTTATGTCCTGCAACTCCCTAGAAATCTCAGAAATGTGCGTCTGGAGCGCGTTAGCATCATCCTGCATTTTCAGAACCATTTTTGACTGATTCGCCTTGTTGCTCTCCTCCGCGTTATGAATCTCTTTGAGCAGCGATTCAACTTTTGCCTTGCCGATGTCCTCAGCCTCCTGGATTTCCCTGCGCAGCGCGTCAAGCGTTGATGTCGCCTCGTCATTCTGCACGCGGAGCTTCTGCTCAGTTGTACTGAGCATCTGGTCGTACATTGTGCCAAAGTGCGACAGAATCTCGTCGGAGCGCGTCTCATAAGACTTAACTGATTTCTCTGCCCGGTTATTCAAATCAGCAATTTTAGCCGCAAGCTCGTCCTGCTGCTTGATGACGCTCTCCTCGTACTCGTTCATGTTCTGAACAAGACGCTGGCCAATATCATCAATTTTTGACTGCGTTGCGTGGCGGAACGTCTCCAAATCACCTTTGAAGACAGTCTTGGAATCCTCCATCTGGTCTTTAATCTGCTGCTTCCATGTGTTGAATTCAGAAAGCGCCGCATCAATTGATGAGGTGCCGGTTTCCTGCCGCGCATGGACAGTCTCCTCAAAATTCCGCACATCCTCCAGAAGTTCGTTCTGAACTTTCTCCAGATTCGCCTGAATCATGGCAAGGCTGCGCTCAATCTCCTGTTTCAGCTCGCTCTCGGAATTCTGCGAGATATTGATGATTGAGGCGTTGGTCTCGTTTTTAAATCCGCTGATGACCTCCTGAATCTCGCGGATGCTGTCCTGCATCTCGGTCTGCGTCTGATTGATTGAGGCGGTTATCTTCGCCTGATGCTCGCCGGCCTTTGTCTGCAACATCTCCACGTTTGCCCTCAGCTGCTCGCTGTAATTTTTCTCAACTTCGCGGCGGGCATCCTCATAATTGTTCATGAGCGCAGAAAGCTTTGAGTCAAGGTCGTGCTTCCAGTCCGCAATATCAGAATCAATCTGGTCTGTGTGCGTCGCAAGCGTCTGATTGAACACCACCTCGAATTCCTTAAGTTTGCTGCTCATGCTGCCGGTCGCGGCCGCCTTAAGATCATCCCAGGAACTGCTGATTTCATTGACTTTTTTCGTAAGATTATCAGACTCCTCCCTGATTTGATTGCTGAAATCATCGTGCTGTTGCTGCTGAATCGCGACAAAATTCTCAAAATCGCCAAGAACGCGGTTCTGCACCTCGCGCATCGCACCGCGCAGGCTGTTCTCCAGGTTGTCAACATCGGACTGCGAGAACTGAATCTGCGAAAGCTTATACTCAATCTCTTTTTTATAAACGCCAAGCTGGGAGTCCACGTCCTCAAGAATATTCACGTGCCGCTCCTCGCCCTCTGCGATTGCCCGCCTGATTGCATCCGCCACATTTCTTGAAAGCATATCAATCTGACTGTTCGCCTCGCTCTGGAACGCATCAATTTTTTTCTGAGTTTCGTGCTGCGCCGATTCCAGAGCCTCCGTAATCCGCAGAATTTTATCCTCCAAATCAGGCTGAAGCCTCTCAACTTTTTTGGACGCGTCCTCGCACTGCTCTTTGATGTTCCGGACGGAATCCTCCGTCTGACGCACGGATTGCGCGGCCTCTGCGGACAGTTTCTTGATTGTCTCCTCAAGATTTGTCTGCATACTCGCAATCTCATCGTGAAGTTGATGTGAGCGCTGTGAGTACTGCTCCGTGCGCTCGCGCAGCTCCGCCTCAAGTCCAGCAAGCTCGCTGCCGCAACGCTCCCGCAGCCGACCGATCTCAGCGAGCTGCCCGCTCGTCTCTGCCTCCAGTCCTCGCATCCGCTCGCTCGCTCCGCTGCGCACCTCCTCGATCCGCGCCTCTGTCCGCTCGCTCAGCTCCTCTATCAGCCGCCGCGTCTCAGCCCCGCACTCCTCTATCCGCGCTCCGCTCTCGCTCGCCATACGCTCTATCTGCTCGCCGCTCTCGCTGCTCCACTGCGCTATCCGACGCTCGCTCTCCTCTCGCGCTCCTGCCACTCGCTCGCCGAACTCCTCCAGAAGCCGCCGGTGCTCCTCCTCAAGCTCCCGCCGGAAGCTCTCCATCCGCTCCCCGCTCGCCGCCACAGCCCCCTCGAACTCGCTCGTGTATCGCTCTCGGAACCGCTCCAGGTCTCCCTCGAACTTCTGCGTAAGGCTATCGTAGTTGTTGTCGTTCTTGCTGAGCACCGCCGCGATGTCAGCGTGGTATTTCTGCAAATCACGCGCGTACTGCTCAGTGCGCTCGCGCAGCTCCGCCTCCAGCCCTGCGAGCTCGCTCCCGCAACGCTCACGCAGCCGCCCGATCTCTGCGAGCTGCCCGCTTGTCTCTGCCTCAAGCCCTCGCATCCGCTCGCTCGCCCCGCTGCGCACCTCCTCGATCCGCGCCTCCGTCCGCTCGCTCAGCTCCTCTATCAGCCGCCGCGTCTCCGCTCCGCACTCCTCTATACGCGCCCCGCTCTCGCTGGCCATCCGCTCTATCTGCTCGCCGCTCTCGCTGCTCCACTGCGCTATTCGACGCTCGCTCTCCTCCCGCGCTCCGGCTACTCGCTCGCCGAACTCTTCCAGAAGCCGCCGGTGCTCCCCCTCAAGCTCTCGCCGGAAGCTCTCCATCCGCTCTCCGCTCGCCGCCACTGCTCCCTCGAACTCGCTCGTGTATCGCTCTCGGAACCGCTCCAGGTCCCCCTCGAACTTTTGCGTAAGGCTCTCGTAGTTGTTGTCGTTCTTGCTGAGCACCGCCGCGATGTCTGCGTGGTATTTCTGCAAATCACGCGCGTACTGCTCCGTGCGCTCGCGCAGCTCCGCCTCAAGCCCCGCAAGCTCGCTCCCGCAACGCTCCCGCAGCCGACCGATCTCAGCGAGCTGCCCGCTCGTCTCTGCCTCCAGTCCTCGCATCCGCTCGCT
>JAFLSQ010000001.1 GCA_022510865.1 Treponema sp. | reverse complement strand
GACTACGAGCTTCTTGCCCTGACTTTCGACGGCGGCGAGCCTCCGAGATTCTCCGACAGCGCGAGGGCGATGAGAATCAGCCAGAAGGATTTCACCATCTTCTACACCCCGGAATGCCCCTACGCCGAGCACGAGGTCGCAGAGCTTTCGGATTACGCGGCGGAGAACGGCATCGCAATCAACTTCATCAGAATCGACTCGCTGGAGAAGGCCAAGAGCGCGCCGTGCGTGATGAACAACTGGGCCAACTTCCGCGGCGGCGAGTTCGTCTCCACCACGATTCTGAACGCAAACTCGTTCGCAAAGCTGGTCGGGCGGTGAGGCGCGGGAAAGGATTTTCAACGGCATGAAACAGAAGAAGCACGTGTAAAAGGAGATAATCCTGCCATACACACAGGATCATGCTGTAAGGCTTAAAAGATTTTCCTGACAGCCTTGCAGGATAATCCTGTAAGGCTTAAATGATTATGCTGACAGGCTGAGAACATAATCCTGCAAGCCTGAGAGCATTATTCTGCAAGGCTTACAGAATCTTTCCGTCAGGCTGACAAAAAGTGCTCCATGCAAAAGGGATGGCTTAAGCCTGTGATTGCCCGGGACAAAAGGTCTATCACGAAGGTGCGCGCGTGCTTTCCGCGATTGATTGCAGCGACTGCGCGAGGAACTCGGGGCTGTCTTTCTTGTAGACGGATTGGAGCACGGTGAAGGTCATGCATATCTCCTTGACAACATCATTACAACGTCATATATTTGTGATATGAGGACAGCAATCGTACAAATCAAGACGGAGACGGACACCAAAGAGAAATGCGCCAGGCTTTTCGAGTCTCTGGGGATAAACATCTCTGACGCGGTGAATATGTTTTTCAGGCAGTCACTGCTGCGCGGCGGGCTTCCGTTTGAGGTCGCGTTGCCACAGCCGAACGCGGAGACGCTTGCGGCTGCGGACGAGGTGCGCGGGCAGATTGCCTCAGGCGAGAAAGGCACGGACGATGCGGACGCATTCTTCGCAGGGCTGGAGGCGTGATGCTCGCCCTGCACAGCACCAAACGCTTTGAGAAAGACTACCGTCTGATGATAAAGCGCGGCTATGACATCGCCCGGCTGAAAGAGGTCGTGCTCACGCTCCGAATCCCGGAGAAACTCCCGCCGAAAAACCGCGACCACGAGCTTAGCGGAAATCTCACGGGCTTCCGGGAATGCCATATCCAGAACGACTGGCTTCTGATGTATAAGCAGACGGAGACTGACCTGTACCTCGTGCGGACAGGAACGCACAGCGATTTGTTTTGAGAGCAGAGCGACTGCTACTTCATTTTAATCCCCCAGTATGCCTTTCGTCCTGTTCATCTCCTTTATCTCTGCCAATATCTTCCTGTTCATCGCCCTGCGCTCCGCATCAAAGAACCAACCCCACTTGTTGAAGTAGCGTACCGCCGACCTTATGTGCGAGCGGAGCATCCTCCGGCCTGATTTTCCTCACTCCCCGAACTGCGCCGACTGCAAGCGATAGTACTCCCCGCGCCGCGCCATCAGCTCGTCGTGCGTGCCCTGCTCGGCGATGCCGTGGTCGGTTACGACGGCGATTTTGTCGGCGTTCTTAATCGTGGAAAGCCTGTGCGCGATTACGAGCGTGGTGCGGCCCTTTGAAAGCTCGTCGAACGAGCGCTGGATTTTTATCTCGGTGGCGGTGTCGAGCGCGCTGGTCGCCTCGTCAAGAATCAGAATCGGGGGATTCTTGAGGAAGCACCTTGCGATTGAGACGCGCTGCTTCTGCCCGCCGCTCAGCTTGATTCCCCGCTCGCCCACCACGCTGTCGTATCCGTTCGGCATGAGCATGATGTCCTCGTGGATTTCCGCGCGCCGTGCCGCCGCCTCAATCTCATCGTCGCTCGCGCCGGGCTTTCCGTAGGCGATGTTCTCCCGGATTGTCCCCGCGAACAGGAAGACGTCCTGCTGCACGATGCCGATTTGCGCCCTCAGCGAGGACTTCTTGATTCTCCTGATGTCGATGCCGTCAAGCAGAATCTCGCCGCCGGTAATCTCGTAGAAGCGCGGAATCAGGTTGCAGAGCGTGGACTTGCCGCCGCCGCTCGCCCCCACGAGCGCGAACTTCTCCCCCGGGCGCACCTCAAGGCTCACGCCGCGCAGCACCGGGAAATCCGCCGTGTACGAGAAGTCCACGTCCCTAAAGCTGATGTTCCCTCGCGCCGAGAGAATCTCCACCGCGTCCGCGCTGTCCGCAGGCTCCGTGCCGGCGCGCATAATCTCAAGGAATCGCTGGAATCCCGCCATGCCGGTGGTGAACTGTTCGACAAAGTTCGTGAGCTTCCGCACCGGGGCGGTGAAGCTCGCCACGAAGAGGTTCGCTGCCACGAGGTCGGGCAGCGTCATCCTGCCGCGCATGATGAGAAAGCCGCCGACGGCAAGGACAATCAGCGAGAGCAGGTTGTTGCACAGCTCGATGTTCGAGTGGAAAAACGCCATGAAGCGGAAGCGGATTTGCTTCGCCCGGCTGTACTCCTGATTGCGGATGGCGAAGCGCTCGCGCTCGAAGTCCTCGTTGGCAAATCCCTTGGTCACCCGGATTCCCGAGATGCTGGACTCAAGGCTCGCGTTCACCTCGGCGGTGCGCTCCTTCACCTTGACCGACGTGCGCGAGAGGCTCCTTCTGGAGGCGATGACGATGAAAATCATCACGGGCAGCGCGATGATGACGATGACGGCAAGCTCCCAGCGGATTTTTAATAGAAGAAAGAATGAGCCGAGAATCGTGAGGACGGCAATCAGGAAGTCCTCCGGGCCGTGGTGGGCAAGCTCGGTAATCTCGAAGAGGTCGGTGGTCGCCCGCGCCATGATTTTCCCCGTGCGGTGCGTGTCGTAGAAGCTGAAGGGCAGGCTCTCAAGGCGGTCGAACACGTCGCGCCGCATGTCCTGCTCAATCCTGTTGCCGAAGACGTGGCCCCAGTAGTTCACGAACCAGTTGCACAGCCAGCGCAGGCCGAAGCCCGCGAGGAGGGCTGCCACGAGGATGATGAAGAGCCGCAGGTTGCCGTTCGGGATGAGCGTGTCCAGAGCATAGCGCGAGAACATCGGGAACGCCACGTCAATCGCGGCGATGAGCACGGCGCACAGCATGTCTGCTGCGAACAGCGCAAGGTGCGGCCGGTAATAGGCGAAGAAAACGGCGAGCGGCCGTCGCGTGTAGTCCATGGGACAAGTGTAGCAGAAAAGCGCGCGCGTGGGGAGATGCGGAGGGAAGATAATGACCGTGCGGCTGTCACGGCAATGTGACGGCAGAGCGTTCCGTGAGAATCCCATTTTTGCGCAGAGAGCTACTCCAGTGCGAACTGAGTGCGCGCCGATTTTGTTCACGGTCTGGCACCTGATGCCGTTCGCAGCGTAGTAATCGGCAGAGCCTTTCGTTCCGATGAGCGTGAAGCCAAGGTCTGCGAGCGTCTTTCCGATTGGTGGCGCGCTGTCTGCGTGTTACACTTGAAAGAGTGCGAGTGGATATACAATAACTAGTTAAGAACTAAGCCGTTTTCAATAAATCTAATTTACTGTTCTGCACCGTTTTTTATTAATAAATCCGCTATATCTTTATGCCCAAATGCTGTAGCATAATCTAAAGCAGTCCTGCCATAATCGTTTTTTACATTCACGTCAGCACCGTTTCTTATTATTAATTCTGCCATTTCTTTTTGCCCATCTATTGCTGCCGCTATTAATAATGTCCTATTATCATATAACATATTTATATCAGCACCCTTTTTTATAAGTAATTCCATCATGTCGCTATTACCTGCATCAGCTGCCCATATCAATGCAGTATAACCATCTTTGTCCCTAGTATTTATAATAGATACCTTTTTTAATAAGGATACTCACAATATCCTTATGCCCTTTTCGTGCTGCATGCATTAGCCCTGTCTCACCTCTGGCATTCTTTGCTTCTGTAAATGCTCTGTTCAGCTTCAGCATCTTTTCTACATATCCATAATCGCCATCTTTACATGCCTGAACAAAAGCAGAGGCTTCCGCTTCAGATATACTGACACTCCCGCTTTTTGAACAAGCTATAAAACAAATTAAGACCATAATTAAATATAATGGAGTTAACATAGGTTTTAAGATTCTTTTCATTTTCATCTCCTTTATCCTTACGCTTCCAATATGGAGGATTGGTTGAATATTCGTTATTTATTATACGATATATCTTATTAAAAATCAACGAAGTTTTGAAGTATAAATAACGCATAATCGTAAGACGGCACTTTATGGATATTCTTAAAAAAATAACCGAGATGAGGCTCGAAAAAGGCTGGAGTGAATATGAGTTGGCAGAACGCTCCGAATTGCCGCAGTCCACAATATCGTCATGGTACAGAAAGAATCTTGTTCCTTCTATTCCTTCGCTTGAACACATTTGTATGGCGTTCGGTATCACACTTTCTCAGTTTTTTTTAGACGACAGATGTTTCTCAGAAACAATTTCACAAGAGCAAATTGATATTCTAAAACGCTGGAACAAAATGACAAAAGAACAACAAAAAAAGTTGGCAGAGTTCTTGGATTCGATTTTATAAAATTCAAACAAGTAAAAAAAATCAGCTTGATAACTCGTCAAGCTGATTAATAATCTTTTGCTCCCCTCCTACCTAATCATCCCGTGGTACTCCTGCAACGAGCACACGCCGCCCTCGCCGCCGGTGCCGTTCTTCACGCTCTCTATGCCCTTGACGGCGGCGGTCGCGCCGGCGAGCGTGGTGATGTAGCTCACCTTGTACTTGAGGCAGGCCTTGCGGATTGTCTTGCGGTCCTCGGCGTAGTTGCGCTTGGCCTTGGGCGTGTTGATGACCAGGCAGACCTCCTTGTTCATAATCAGGTCGATTACGTCCGGGCGGCCCGCGCCGATTTTGTTCACGGTCTGGCACCTGATGCCGTTCGCGGCGTAGAAATCGGCCGTGCCCTTCGTCCCGATGAGCGTGAAGCCAAGGTCCGCGAGCGTCCGTCCGATTGCGAGCACCTGCTCCTTCTGCCCCTCCTTGTTGCTCAGGGAAATCAGCACCTTCTTGTTCTCCCAGGCGGCGGGGGCGTGGGGAAGCTCGCTGCCGGCGGCCTCCTGCGCCTTGTAGAAGGCGAGCGGGAAGCTCTCCGCAAGACCAAGCACCTCGCCCGTCGAGCGCATCTCCGGGCCGAGAATCGGGTCAACGCCGGGGAAGCGGCTCCACGGCAGGACCGCCTCCTTTGCGCCGAAGTAGGGAATCGTCTTGTCCTTCAGTCCGAGCGACTCAAGCGGCTCGCCGAGCATCATGCGCGTGGCAAGCCGTGCCATCTGCGTGTCGCACACCTTGCTCACGAGCGGCACGGTGCGGCTCGCTCTCGGGTTCGCCTCAATCACGTAGACCTTGCCGTTCTCGATGGCGTACTGCATGTTCATCAGGCCCTTGACGTGCATCTCCTCGGCGATCTTGCGGGTGTATTCCTTGATGGTCTTCACGTTCTCGGGGCTGATGTGCACGGAAGGAATGATGCAGGCGGAGTCGCCGGAGTGGACGCCAGCCAGCTCGACGTGCTCCATCACGGCAGGGACAAAGGCGTGGTGCCGTCGGAAATGGCGTCGGCCTCGCACTCCATGGCGTGGTTCAGGAAGCGGTCAATCAGGAGCGGACGGTCCGGCGTGACTCCCACGGCCTTGTCCACGTACTCGCGCAGCGTCGCCTCGTCGTAAATCACCTCCATGCCGCGCCCGCCCAGCACGAACGACGGCCGAATCATAATCGGGTAGCCGATTCTCTCCGCGCAGGCCTTCGCCTCGTCAAAGTTGATTGCCATGCCGCTCTCCGGCATCGGAATCTCAAGCTTCTCCATCATGTGGCGGAAGAGGTCACGGTCCTCGGCGATGTCAATCGAGTCGATTGAGGTGCCGAGGATGTTCACGCCGTTCTCCTGCAACTCGCGCGCGATGTTGAGCGGGGTCTGCCCGCCGAACTGCACGATGACGCCCAGCGGCCGCTCCTTCTCGTAAATCTGGAGCACGTCCTCGGTCGTGACCGGCTCGAAGTAGAGCTTGTCCGAGGTGTCGTAGTCGGTGGAGACGGTCTCGGGGTTGCAGTTGACGATGATGGTCTCGTAGCCCATTTCTTTGAGCTGCATGGCGGCGTGGCAGCAGCAGTAGTCGAACTCGATGCCCTGCCCGATGCGGTTGGGGCCGCCGCCCAGAATCATGATTTTCTTCTTGTTGCCGCTCGCCTTGGACGTGTCGGGGGCGTTGTAGGTGGAGTAATAGTAGTTAGCGTTCTCAACGCCGCTCACCGGCACGGCAAGCCACGCCTCCCGGCTTCCAAGCGCGTTGCGCCTCGCGCGGATGTCCTTCTCGCTCACTTTGAGGATGCGGCTCAGGTACTTGTCACTGAATCCGTCCTTCTTCGCCTGAATCAAAAGGTCGTCCGCTGGGACTCTTCCCGGATTCTTGAGCATCTCCTCCTCCAGGTCCACCAGCTCCTTCATCTGCTGCAAGAAATACTCCTTTACGAACGTGATTTCGTGCAGCCGCTCCAGCGGAACGCCCTTGCGGATTGCCTCGTAGAGCTGGAAGTAGCGCTCGCTGCTTGCCGTCCTGAGCATCTCGCACAGCTCGTCCGCCGTCCTGCGGTTGAAGTCCTTTGCGAAGCCGAGGCCAGCCCGTCCGTTCTCAAGCCCCCGGATTGCTTTCTGGAAGGTCTCCTTGAACGTCTTTCCGATTGACATGACCTCGCCCACCGCCTTCATCGACGTGCCGAGCGAGTCCTCAACGCCGCGGAATTTCTCGAACGCCCAGCGCGCGAATTTGAGGACGACATAATCGCCGTCGGGAGCGCCGCCCGGCGTGTACTTCTCCAGCGTGCCGTCGCGCCAGTAGGGAATCTCGTCGAGCGTCATGCCGCTCGCAAGCTTTGCCGAGATGAGCGCGATGGGGAAGCCGGTCGCCTTCGACGCGAGCGCGGACGAGCGGCTCGTGCGCGGGTTTATCTCGATGATGACCACACGGCCGGTCTTGGGATTGTGCGCGAACTGCACGTTCGTGCCGCCAATCACGCCGATTGACTCCACGATTTTGAACGCATCCCGCTTGAGCCTCTCCTCCAGAGCCTTGTCAATCGTCATGAACGGCGCGGAGCAGAAGCTGTCGCCCGTGTGCACGCCCACCGCATCGATGTTCTCGATGAAGCAGATTGCAATCATCTGGTTCTTGCTGTCGCGCACCACCTCGACCTCAAGCTCCTCCCATCCGAGGATGCTTTCTTCTATTAAACACTGGTGCGTCATGCTCAGGTCAAGGCCGTTCGCCACGATTGTACGCAGCTCCTCCACGTTGTAGCAGAAGCCGCCGCCCTGACCGCCCATCGTGTAGGCGGGGCGCACCACGAGCGGGAAGCCGATTTCCTCGGCGATTTTCTCCGCGCCCTCGATGGTGTGGCAGATGCCGCTGCGCGGCGTGTCGATGCCAAGCCCCTTCATCGTCTCCTTGAAAATCTCCCTGTCCTCGCCGCGCTCAATCGCATCCAGGTTCACGCCGATGACCTTCACGCCGTACTTGTCGAGCACGCCCGCCTTGTTCAGCTCCATCGCCATGTTGAGGCCGGTCTGCCCGCCCAGGTTCGGCAGCAGCGCGTCAGGCCGCTCCTTCTCGATAATCTGCGAGAGCCGCTCCACGTTCAGCGGCTCGATGTAGGTCGCGTCCGCCATCACCGGGTCGGTCATAATCGTCGCCGGGTTCGAGTTCACCAGCACGATTTTGTAGCCCTGCTCGCGCAGCGCCTTGCACGCCTGCGTCCCCGAATAGTCAAACTCGCACGCCTGCCCAATCACAATCGGCCCCGAGCCGATAATCATAACCTTATTGATGTCCGTCCGTTTCATGGTTCAACTCCTTAAAAACATAAAACTCAAGTCAGTCCGCCGTCAGCCTTTCGACAGCAGGGAGGGGGAAGCCTCCCCCTCGCTCCAGCCCATGCGGGCTTCCGCTACCCCCTCTCCTAGGGGGCAAGCCCCCTAAAACCCCCATAAAAAAAGCGAGTTCCAGAAAAGAAACTCGCCCTAACGCCACGCAAAAACAGCATGGACACCCATTGATTTGAGAAGCGCGTTTCCAAAGCAATATTCAGTTTCCATACTGAAATGCGAGTGTATCAGAAAATGCGATTTTATGCTAGGGGGAGTTCGGGCATGATGTGTTTTTGACAGATGACGAGAAAGACAAAATACAAAAAGATTTCGACAGACGCTTTTTTAGCGCGGAGCAACTTGCGTCAAGGACTTTTGCCACCGCACCGAAGTTGTTTTGCCAAATGTTGGCGATTGTATTGGCGACAAAGTTTCCAGTCGCCTGTTGAAACTACCACAACATCTCCTTGACCAGCTACGCCATCCATATTACAATGCGGATATGAAAGGAAAACTCTGCGGATTAAAGAAAAAACCTTGATACGCACAGCGACATGCCGCAAAATTTCGTATTCCGCATTAGCCAAGACTGTCTTTACAGCTGCACAACTCACTTTGAACGGCGACAGGATTGTTACACCCTGCCGCCGCTTTGTTTTACTGCGTCTCTGTCCCATTGCAAGCGGAGTGACACACCAACTATGGCTAAAACGCCGAGTAGCGGCGAAAACATTTTTTATAAAACCATATAGAGAGGTGAAACTATGAAGAAAAAACGAGTATGCATTGCCGCGCTTGCGGCACTGATACTAGCGGTCAGAGCGTTCGCGCAGGATTTCCCTGCATATTTTGAGATGGATGGTACGAGAATAATTGGCTGTAAGCAAGAGGACTTGCCCGACAACCTAGTGATTCCTGTAGGCGTTACGGCAATAAACTATGGCGTGTTCCAACAGTGTATGTACCTTGAAAGCGTCGAGATTCCTGGCAGTGTAAAGGAAATTGGCGAATATGCGTTTTCTGGCTGTTCATCGCTTAAAAGTGCCATGATTGCGGAGGGCGTGGCGAAAATAGGCAGCCGTGCTTTCAGCGATTGTTTGTCGCTTAAAAGCGTTACAATTGCCGAAGGCGTTGAAGAAATTGATGAGTATGCGTTCAGTGGCACGGCACTTACATACATCAATATTCCTGATAGCGTGAAAACACTTTGTCTGAACGGATGCAAATCGCTCGAAAGCATAACGATTCCCGAAGGCGTTACGTATATCAATTTTTCGAACTGCACTTCGCTTACAAGCGTAAACATTCCTAGAAGTGTAAAGGAAATCGGCAACGGGGCATTTAGTGGTTGTACATCACTCAAAAACGTTACAATTGTGAAGGGCGTTGAGGAAATCGGTTCCAGTGCGTTTAAGGGCTGCACGGTGCTTGCAAGCATCGAAATTCCTAACAGTGTGACAGTAATAAGAGGTGGGAGTGATAAACAGGGTGCATTCAACGGCTGTACGTCGCTTACGAGCATTGCAATCCCCGAGAGCGTTACATATATCGGCGAGGGCGCATTCAGTGGCAGTGGGTTAAAAACAGTAACAATTCCCGGGAGCGTAAAGAACATGGGCTATGATGTGTTCTGGAATTGCAAGTCGCTTGAGAGCGTGACGATTGAGGAAGGCGTTGAAACTATACCAAGCGGAATGTTCCAGGACTGCACGGCACTTGCAAGCGTTACGATTCCAAACGGCGTGACAACAATAGGGGGAGAGACACGTTCTTATACAGGCGCATTCCGTGGTTGCACGGCACTTACGAGCATAACAATTCCGAAAGGCGTAAAGGGAATCGGGAAAGGTGCTTTTAAGGATTGCAAATTACTTGAGAGCGTCACGCTTCCAAGAAGCGTGACGGCAATCAGCGAGGAGGTATTCATAGGCTGCACATTACTCAGAAATATCTCAATTCCGAAAAGCGTGACAACAATTGGAAGCAATGCTTTTAAGGGGTGCGTCAGTCTTGTCGTCCAGTTTGACGGCACGAAAGAGCAGTGGAATGCAGTTTCAGATTCAGGCAAATGGATTTTTTCAACTATTCGCTGCACAGATGGTATTATTGGTGTGACAGAAGAAATTCCACCATATCTTAGGCTGCAAGGCACACAGCTGATTGGATACTATCGTGACAAAATCCCCGGCAACATCGTGATTCCCGAGGGTGTGACAGTAATTGAGAGAGAGGCATTTGCAAACTGTTCTTCACTTAAGAGCGTCACAATTCCCACGACTGTGATAAAAATCGAGAGAGGTGTTTTCAAAGGCAGTTCACTTGAAAATATAACGATAGGTAGCAACGTGAAAAGCATCGAAGATTCTGCGTTCTGGCATTGCAAATCGCTAAAAAGCGTGAAGCTCGGGAATAATGTGGAAAGCATCGGTGATTGGGCTTTCTCTGGTTGCACATCGCTTACAAGCATAGAGATACCCAGCAGTGTGAAGAAGATAGGAGGTTATGCGTTCTCTAGTTGTTCCTCGTTCAACGCAATCAATTTTACCGGCACCGTAGAGCAGTGGAAAAAAATATCACGCGGTGGATACTGGTGCTGGAGTTCCCCTGTAAAAGATGTTAGTTGTAGCGACGGGGGGGTGAATTTATAATCCGCACAACATCCATCCCTGCGGCAACAAGATATATTTTATACTTCGTTACTGCACGGCCAATGCGTCGGCGAGCACTTGACGGTTTCTTGCAAACCTGTCTTAATTGACCTGTCCGCATGGGCGGTTGGTTGCGGCTGTTCAGGCACAAGACGGTGATTGAGCATATCGAAATCACCGGGCGAAAGAGAAAATCTATTTACGTGCTGACACTCGGAGCGGGTACGTTCAAGAACTGCAAATCACTTGAAAGTGTGATAATTGCGGAGGGTGTAAAGGAAATCGGCAAGAATGCGTTTGAGGGTAGCGGGCTTAAGATGGTAACAATCCCGAGAGGCATAAAAAAATCAGCGAAAGTGCTTTTATGAGTTACAAGTCGCTTGAAATCGTTGCACTTCCAAGAACCGTGACGTACATCGATGCCTATGCCTTTAAAAACTGTACATCGCTGAGGACGGTCTCTGTCCTTAGAAACGTGACGGAAATCGGTGGGGAAACTTTCACAGGATGTAATAATCTTGTTGTACAGTTCGACGGCACGAAAGAGCAGTGGGAGGCAATAAAAAGGGGTGTTATTCATAGTGGTGGCAGTACTATTCGCACTGGTAATGGCAATTATGAAGTTCACTGCACGGACGGCGACTTCAGTAAACAAAAGTGGTGGTACAACTGACCATATACGCCGTTGGCGGCAACGAATAAACTTCTTTGTCAGTGCAATGACCGTGTGCAGAATGCTGCCGGCTTACTGCTCCACAAGCAATCTTCTCTCCCCGACATTCTCCAGAATTTTCATCTGCTGAATGGCAATCCGGTTCAGTCTCTCAAGCCGCTCCCCCTGCGGAATGCCGTCGCCGATAAAAACGGCGTTCAAGTTTTCCATGTTGCTGAGGCAAATCAGCTGGTTCATGGTGGCGTAATCGCGAATGTTCCCTTTTGCACCGGGATTTGCCTCGCGCCACTGCCTGGCAGTCTGACCGAACATCGCGACGTTGAGCATATCCGCCTCATCGGCATAGACAGAAGATTTCTGCGCGGACGTGAGTTCCTGCGGAATGAGGTTCTGCCGGATTGCGTCCGTATGGATATGGTAGTTGATTTTCGCAAGCTCGCGTCTCGCGCTCCAGCCGAGCTGCTTTTGCTCCGCCTCTTTCAGCCGCTGAAATTCTTTTATCAGGTACAGCTCAAATTCAACGGAAACCCAGCTCGCGAATTTGAAGGCAATGTCGCGCTGCGCGTAAGTGCCGCCGTTCGCGCCGCTTTTGGAAATCAGGCCGAGCGCGTTCGTGGTCGCAATCCACCGGCTCGGACTCATCGTGAAGGCGTTGCTCCCCGCTTCTCTCAAAAGGGGGTCGAATTCGACCCCCTTTGAAGCCGGGATTGTTCAGCATTTCCCATAATCCCAGGTACTCAATCGTGTTTTTGGAGCGGAGCCAGTTTTTCACCACGTCCTTCGGCTCATCGGGATTTTTCTGCCGGGCGATGTCGGTTATGCAGATATAATCCGTGCCGCTGACTTTCAGAGTTCTTATAACCGAGTCTTTCACTTTGATTGTCGCCATTCGCAACTCCGCCTGCAATCCCTAATGCACAAAAAAAGCGAGTTCCAGAAAAGAAACTCGCCCTAACGCCACGCAAAAACAGCATGGACACCCATTGATTTGAGAAGCGCGTTTCCAAAGCAATATTCAGTTTCCATACTGAAATGCGAGTGTATCAGAAAACGCGATTTTATGCTAGGGGGAGCGCAACGAACCCTGCGTCCGCCGCAGAACCATTGCGGTGGACGTTGATTTTTTGCGGGTGCGATGTATAATTAAACGCAGATTTTCAGCAACTTTATGGGGGATTTTATGGCAATCAGTCGAAAGGAATTGAAGGCAGCGGCTAGGCAGCAAATCAAGGGGAATGTCGCGACGTTCTTCGGGCTGTCGGTTATTCTCGCTCTTATCAGCATGGTTTCGGGCATACTTGTGTTCGGCCCGCTCGTTCTGATGGGGCCGCTCGCCCTTGGCTCTGCCATGTTCATTCTGGAGGTGGTGAGGACAAAGGACGGAAAATTCGAGACCGGCTTCAAAGGTTTCAAGCAGTTCGGCTCGGCGTTCGTGGCATCACTTCTGATGAACATTTTCATCTTGCTCTGGAGCCTGCTTCTTTTCGTGCCGGCCTTAATCGCGGATTTGCGGTATTCCATGACCTATTTCATCATCGCCGACAACCCGGGGATTTCCGGCATGGCGGCAATCAAAAAATCCAAGGAGATGATGAAGGGGCACAAGTGGGAGCTGTTCGTCCTGCGCCTGAGCTTTTTCTGGTGGCTTTTGCTCGTCTCCATCACGTTCGGTCTTGCCGCGATTTACGTTGTGCCGTACATGCACGCGACGACCGCGAATTATTACGAGAAGCTTAAGTCCGAGCGCGCCGCACTGCCCGCGCCAGCCGCACCCGAGGGCAACTGAGGACATCGGGAAAGCCGGGCAATCCGCTTGAAATCGGGAAAAGTGTGCATTGCCCCTGCTCCTTGCTCGGAATCTGCGCCGAACGGCTCGGCCGGTGCGCCCTGTGGGGCTTGCCGCGAGTTTATGCCCGGCACGTACAAAGTCATCGAAATCATGCTCGACTGCAAAACTGGGCGGATTGCCTGACCTCCGCGCACCTTTCACAAATTCCGCCTGTTCGATATACTGTTTGCGAAAAGACGGAGGCGCATCATGATTTTCACCCTGCTCGCATTTTTAATTCTGATTATTTTTTACGCGGTCTATTTCTGCAAAATGCTCTCGCAGAAAAAGCGCGGAATCCGCACACGGCAGCTTGGGGCAGCCGGAAAAAGCCAGAAAACCAGGAGGATTGAGACGCTGTTGTCCGTTGAGACCGCTCTGATTGTGCCGGTGCAGGTCATCTCAATCGCACTGGACAATTCGCTCCTTAGCAGCGGCTTCAGGATTGCAGGAATCATTGCGGGATTTCTTGGCGACGCGGTGTTTTTTACGGCCGTCCTCACGATGCGCGACAGCTGGCGCGCGGGCATTCCGAGCGAGGACAAGACCGAATTCGTCTCACAAGGAATCTACAGCGTGAGCCGCAACCCTGCGTTCCTCGGCTTTGACCTGATGTACGCGGGAATCTGCCTTGCGTACTGCAACATCGCCACGGTCATCTGCACGGTTCTTGTGATTGTGATGCTTCACCTCCAGATTTTGCAGGAGGAGGAATTCTGCGCCGCCGCGTTCGGCGATGATTACGCGCGATACAAGAGCCAGGTGCGAAGATATTTGGGACGGAAAATCCGCAGAAAAATCAAAAAGGCGACCGAATGACAGAAATTTTTGTGATGATGCGCGACCATGAGTTTTGGGAAAAGGCGGCTGCGCTTTCCGAGCATTGCTCGTGGCGGGCGGGTTCGCACCTTGCGCAGAAAATGCGCGACAACGACTTTGCGGAATGGGAACGCGTTCACGGCGGTGGAAGATGGCGATGTCGCGTGATTTTGCACGCTCACCGAAAAGGACGAACTTCCCGCGCAGTACGCCATAAGCAATGTGCGTTCCCCGCATAAGCCGTGATTGCTGCACATTACCCTCTGCTATAATCCACATGAGCCATGCACTATACGAACTCAGGAAGGAAACATGACATACGGCTGCATCCGCATTTCAAGCGGCAGGCAGACGGCCGAAAACCAGCGTTTTGAAATCGGCAATTTCTGCAAAAGGCAGAACCTTTGCATTGACGGCTGGATTGAGGAGACAACCAGCGGAACAAAAAACTACGACAAGCGCAAACTCGGCGACCTCATAATCTGTGTTGAGATTGACTTACGTTCATCGCATGTTCTGCAAGTCATTGCATACTGATTGTATGCAATGACTATCAATCTTTGATTTTTCATTCCTTGCTACGAACTGATAGCATTAATAATGGCGTCTGTATTCCAACCTACAATCTCATCCGCCGCTTCTTTTACAACCAATGATGTTCTTTCTGAGCCAAAAGGTTCGATTGCAATAATTTTCTTTCCCATCTTATTTGCCAAATCAATTTCAATATTTATCCATTTGCTATAAGTTGCATAAACACCTGCTAAAATCAAAACACAACTTGCTGGACGCATTTGATTTTCTATTGCCTCTCTCAGCTTGGCGGTAGTTGGAGCATTATGAATTGGGTCATCTTTTGGAACAGAGTAATCTTTCCAAGAAAACCCAGGTTTTTTATTCAAGAGGTTTGCTAACCTTGAATACTCATCTGAATAAGACTACGAATGGCTAATGAACAAATTATAAGTCATATTTATACTTCCTAGACTTAATTGCATTTTGTAGTTACAACAATCTGATATACACAAATTACTGTATATAAATGATATTTGATTATAGCATAAAACGGTGTTTTTGTGGGTAGAAAAGTAGTGAATCCCATCTAGGATGGTGGGTGAAAGTCCATCTCTGCTTTATTTGAAGCGAAACGCCTGTCGTCTTGAGAAAAATGTGCGATTTTACGTTGTCTAAATAACTTCCTCATATGCAGTTTTTTTCCAAATGTATATGTTCCGTCCGACAATGGGGCTGCGTAAATATTGTCTGGTTTGCTTTTTGGAGCTTTGCCATGTTAATCGAACTCCTTTATTGATTGATCTAATAATCACGATTTTGATTAGTTAGATCTTATGTCATTTATGGCATTGCCTGATGATCCTCCAGTACTTTTTGCCCTACCAGCTTTCTGGCGGTTTTAGACGGAAGATAACGCGGACATCGGGGTAGGTGCTTCTCTTTGTGTAGTAACCGTTTCTGCCAATGTTGCGGAGTTTGCAGAAACTTTAAATCAATCTTTTCATAAAATGGCAAATCTTTTTGACATGAGGAGGAAGCTCCTTGTAAAAAAATGAATAGTTTAATCTAACCGTCAGTTCCTGTTCTGTTCATAAGGCAGTCAGTTCAAGACCAATGCAATTCTTTCGTTAGGTTTCTATGAACTGGACGTTCCTGTACAAGAATACCCTCCGCTGGCGGTGTTGTTATATTTGTAGTATATGTGTTTTTCCGAATCTAGCCATTCTGTGATGCCGCCGAGTGCGCGTTTTCCTTTTTTCGTGTGGAGGGCGGCATCGTGTTGGAGCAAATCTGCCTTGATGTACGAGTCGTCCGAAAACGGAATCTTCCTTAACGGTGCAAGAGCGGAAAAGCACTCCGCAAAACAGGGGCGCAAGAAACGCGGAAAAAATGGGGAAGATTTTTCACGGCATCTCTCACACTTCGCTCCGTGGATTTTCGCATGCACTCCTGCTTACGAAGGCGAGCAGAAGTATCCTAATCATATCTTTTGATATGCGCCCAATCAAACGCCGCTCCTCCTTGTCTAACGCGGTACGGTATTTTTGCCGGAGGTGTTCAGCGCGGGAATGTTTGCGCTGCACACGAATTTTACGTACAGGTCGGTGCAGAAATTCTCGTTTCCGAGAAAGCCGATCTTCAACGTCCTTGCCAAATCGTCGATGGTGTTCCATTTTTTCAAATAGTCATTGCAGTTCTTCGGGTCAATGCCGCCAAAATCAAACGAGGCGAAAGCCGGCTCACCGAAGTTTTTTTCGGCGCAGTATTTTTCCGTAGCCTCCCACGTGGGAAAGCAAACGAGCGCATCGTCCTGCGTAAAAAAATAGTCGTCCTCATCCGTGCACCAGATTGCGTAGAAAACGCTGTTCCTATATTTAAATTCGACTATGCAAAATTCCGTCATCACGCTTTGTTTCCTATGCTTTCACTGTGCGGTTATAAGCGTCGCATCCGAAAAATCATAAAGGAGTGTCAGCCGGGGATTCAGGCCGTCTGTGTACAAAATTTTCCGGTCTTTTGTCATCAGAATAAAATCAAACTGATTTTCTGGCGCGGATTCCTCTGCCATCGTTTTTTGCCAGAATTCAATCGCGGCGGTTTTTCCCATCACAAAAAGCGCGGTGCTCAGCGCGTCCGCATAAACGCCCTTCTCGCAGATAACGGTCACGCTCTCCAGGTCGGTTTGGGCGGGGCGGCCAGTGCGCGGGTCAAAAATGTGGGAATAACGATTGCCGTCGTCGCCGGTAAAATAACGCTCATAGCCGCCGCTTGTGACAACCGCCGTCGTGCCTTCCGCGCTCATTCTGAGTGAGCAGGCAGGCTCGCCAGTCCACGGATTTTTTATGCCGATTGTCCATGCCGAGCCATCCGGCTTTTTCCCGAAAAACTGGACGTTCCCGCCAAGGTTCACGAGCGCGGCCGTCGCGCCCATCCTCGCGAGCGTGTCCAGCGCCGCGTCTCCGGCGTAACCCTTCGCAATCCCGCCAAAATCCAGCTGGGTTCCGGCTTTTTTGTGCAGGACACAATCCTGCGAGACTTCAAGGGTGGAAAAATCGCACAGAGACATCAGCTCAAAAATGCGCTCGGCAGTCGGCACGCTGTAATTTTCCGTCGTGAATCCCCACTCAAAAATCACGGGATAAAGCGCGGGGTTAAAAAGCCCGCCCGTTTTCTGATGGATTTCCCCGGAAAAATCCAGAAGATTTTTTACCTGCGGACTGATTTGCACGTCGTTTTCCGCCGCATGGTTGATTTTAAAAACCTCGCTCTGAGGGAGCGTCGTGGAAAAAACGCGCTCGATGTCCAGAATCTCATTTTTTGCGGCCGTGCACAAATTTTTTCCGTCTTTTGATGATGAAAAAAACTGAACGGTGACGTAAGTGCTCATTGCGTTGAAGCTGTCCGTAACTTTCA
Source organism: Treponema sp. (assembly GCA_022510865.1). Taxonomy (GTDB): domain Bacteria; phylum Spirochaetota; class Spirochaetia; order Treponematales; family Treponemataceae; genus Treponema_D. Next base: position 117,569 of record JAFLSQ010000001.1, on the reverse strand, counting down.
CGGATTTTCCGGCGCATGAGAAAAACGGGAACGCCATGAAAATCAGCATGAGAAAACGGAGCGCAAGCCAGAAAGTCGCCGGGATGCGCTCCGTTTTTTTGCGATGAGCCTGCTTTTTGGGCATTCTACAATTTTTCCGCAATGTCAAAAATCATCTGCTCGGTTTTTTGCCAGCCAAGGCACGGGTCTGTAATCGATTTGCCGTAAACGCCCTCGCCGATTTTCTGGCAGCCGTCCTCGATGTAGCTTTCAATCATAAAACCTTTCACGAGTTTTGCGATGCGGTCGCTGTGCTTGCAGGAATTGAGCACGTCCATCACGATGCGGGGCTGCTCAAACGGATTTTTGTTCGAATTCGAATGGTTTGTGTCGATTATCACCGCGGGATTTTTCAGCTCGCGCTCGTCGTAAGCGTCGCACAGGCGCAGCAAATCCTCGTAGTGATAGTTCTGGTGGCTGTTTCCGTGCTTGCTCGTGGAGCCGCGCAGAATCGCGTGGCAGTGGTCGTTGCCATTTGAGTGCACTTCCCAGCCGCGGTAAATGAACGAGTGCGAATGCTGTGCCGCCATGATTGCGTTCATCATCACCGAGTAGTCGCCGCTTGTGGGATTTTTCATGCCGACCGGCACTTCAATTCCGCTTGCAGTGAGGCGGTGCTGCTGGTCTTCCACGGAGCGCGCACCCACCGCGACATAGCCAAGAATATCATCCAGATACTGATAGTTTTCGGGGTAAAGCATTTCATCCGCAAAAACAAAACCGGTCTCCTCAACGGCCTTCATGTGCATGTGACGGCACGCGACAATCCCTTTGTATAAATCCGGTTTGGCGTTCGGGTCAGGCTGATGGAGCATACCTTTGTAGCCTTCGCCAGTTGTCCGCGGCTTGTTCGTGTAAATGCGCGGGACCATCAGAATCTTGTCCTTCACTTTTTCCTGCACCGGAATGAGGCGGCGCATATAATCAAGGACGGCATCCTCGTTGTCTGCGGAGCAAGGCCCTAAAATCAGAAGCATTTTGTCCAGCCGCCCCTCAAAAACGGCCTTCACCTCCGCCCGTTTCTCCTCAACGATTTTGCTGACCTTGCCAGTGACCGGAAACTGCTCCTTCACCTCTGCCGGAACTGCGATTTTTCGCTCAAAATCCATGTTCATATAATCACCTCTTTTAAAATCTTCCTAAAAGTTTAAGTTTGTCGCATCTGTATTTAATCTCAGAAATCATCTGATGGAATGCCGGTGTGCCGTACTCACCTTCCGCCTCGATGTAAAAATAATATGACCAGGCAAGCCCTTTGAGCGGACGGCTGTGAATGACGCTCATATTGTAGCCGAATTCCCAAAGTTTGTTCAGAACCTTCACAAGCGCGCCCGCCTCATTTTTCACCGAGAACATCAGGATGAAAGTCGTTTTTTCCGATGAGGTCAGGCTGCCCTCGTTTTTTGAGAGCACCGCGAACCGCGTGGAATTATCGCTTTTTCCGTTTATCTCGCGGGCAATGATTTCAAGGTCGTAAAGTTCCGCCGTCTCCGCGCTTGCGACCGCCGCCGCAGAAACGTCATTTAATTCTGCGACCTGCTTTGCGGCGCGTGCCGTGTTCACCGCCTCTTCAGTCTTAAAATCATGCGATTGCAGAAAATCCGCGCTCTGCTCCAAAGCCTGCGGATGGCTGATGACTTTTTTTATGGATTGCAGGCTTGCGCCTTTCACGCCAAGAAGATTCTGCACAATGTTCATCGTGTGGACATCGTTCACAAAAAGCTCGCCGTGAAAAAGTAAATCCATGACCTGACCAACCTCGCCGGCATAGGAATTTTCTATTGGAAGCACAGCGTAATCACATCCGCCGGATTGTGCCGCCTCATAAGCCGCATGAAAATCCGCGAACGGAACAAGCTCCTGCCCCGGGAAAATTCTGCGCGCTACGATGTTGGCGAACGCGCCCTCAATCCCGCTGTACGCAATCCTCATTTTTCCTCCTGCGCAAAAAAAAAAAACGGCCCTATCCGGAAAGATAGAACCGCTTTGTAAGCCGTATTCTTATTTCTATGCTTTCCGGAAATCACAAATCCTGCCGTAAAAGTAAAAGGCAAAAGACGAGAAGAAAGAAAGCACAAAAACTATGATTTTCAGACTCATTTGTACAAGATTATAATGATTTTCTGCGGCAAGGTCAATATCCTGATTTTATGACTCTGATTTTTTCGGCGGTATTTTCATCCCGGTGATTGTCACAAACGCGATTTTTGTGCGCAAATCGTCCTCAATGTTTATCTCATACAGGCAGGTTGTGTGGCCGTCCTTAATCAGCCGCGCTTCCGCCGTGAGCGTCCCGCCTTTTGCCATCCCCAGAAAATTTATCTGACTTGTGACAGAGACCGTCCGCTGCTGATTGAAATTCGACGCAACCGCGAACGCATAATCCGTCAACGTGAAGATTGCGCCGCCCATCACGCCACCAAAACTGTTGCGGTGCGCCTCCGTGATTTTGAGCGAGCATTTCGCGCACTGCACGCCAACTTCGTCAATTTGAATGCCGGTTGTTTTTGTGGCGTACAAATCGCCGCCAAAAGATTCCCGCGCCTTTTCCAAGTCCGTCATATTCACCCCGGAACATTCTAGCACATCGCCAGAAATGAGTTAATAATCCGCCGCAAAAGAAAAATTCTGTGCGATTTTCCCGCCTTGCCGTCAAAAAAACTGATTTTCGCGCGGCCGTCAAAAAATCCCCCTGATTTCCTGCGGATTTTTCCACGCTGCCGTTTTTTTCATTCGCTTCCAGCGGATTTTCTTGCCGGGACGGTCAGAAAATCCGCCTGAGACTTTGCGCTACTTTTGCGGCTGACTGCTCGGAAAAACGTTGTGTTATGAGTTTTTTCTTGCTATAATTTTTAGCATGGCGACAACAAAGACTTCTGTAAAAACTGTCGGGATTCTGACTTCCGGCGGTGACGCTCCCGGGCTGAACGCGGCAATCCGCGCGCTCTGCATTTCCGGGAAAAATAATTACGGCATGAAATTCATTGGAATCAGGAACGGTTACCGCGGTCTGATTGACGGCGACACTTTTAAAATGGATGAGATTGATTTGCAGCCGCTCATCTCGCAGGGCGGTTCGGTGCTGGGAACTTCCCGCGTGAAGCCATTCAAAAATCCTGTTCCTGACCCAAATACCGGGCTTCTTCCGCTTGAAGGAATCAGAAAAACTTTCAAAGACAACAAACTGGACGCGCTTGTGTGCCTTGGCGGGAACGGCACGAACACGACGGCATCGCTTTTGTTTGAGGAAGGCTACAACGTCATCGGACTGCCGAAGACAATCGACAATGATATTTTTGGCACGGACGAGACGTTCGGCTTCCGCACCGCGATTGATGTTGCAACAGACGGAATCGAGGCAATCAGGACGACCGCACGCAGTCACAGAAGGGCGATGGTCGTTGAGATTATGGGTCATAAAGTCGGATGGCTTGGCCTGTATTCCGGGCTTGCTGCCCGCGCGGACGTGATTCTTCTTCCCGAAATTCCGTATGACATCAAAAAAATTGCGAAATATATGAAGGCAAAAAAATCGGAGGGGCAGGAATATTTCATCATTGCCTGCTCTGAGGGCGCGATGGATTTGAACGAGGCGAAACTTGGCAAAAAAGAGCTTAAAAAAGCGCGTGAGGCCATGACGCATTCCGTTGGATTCCGCGTTGCCAAAGAGATTGAGGCCGAGACCGGAATTGAGACCCGGACTTCTGTGCTGGGCTATCTTCAAAGAGGCGGCGAGCCGTCGCCTTACGACAGAATTCTTGCCACGAGGATTGGAGACGCTGCCGCTGATTTTCTTGCCGAAGGCCGGTTCGGAAATCTTGTCGCGACAAAAGGCGGCGAGATTGTCGCCACTCCGCTTTCTGTTGTCGCCGGGCGGGTCAAACCCGTTCCGCAGGATGACACTTTGCTGAAAACTGCCCGCAATCTGGGAATCTGCTTTGGCGACTAGCGGAATTTCGGCCAACGCCCTCAAATGCAACCGCTGCGCAGTCTGCGACGGATACGGCTGCATCGGGATGCTTCCGGGGCTTGGCGGCGTTTTTGAGAACAAGAATTTTCAGCTGAACTGCGAGGGCTGGGCAGCCTTACGCGAACGTGCCGCTTCCGAAGGAAAACTTGCGGAGCTTGAGGCCGTGCCCGTGAGCGCGGAGCAAATCCGGTGCGGGCCCGTCACAGGCGCGGTTGAGAACATCGGATATGAGCGCGAATCCGATTTTTATTACCCGTACTTGCGCAACGCACTGGACGCAGGATTCTCGCTTTGTGTTGGCGACGGATTTCCTGACGAGAAACTGCGGCTTGGCGCGGATGCGGTGCAGCGTCTCCGCGGATTTTCGGACCTTGATTCGGAGAGCCAGGCGTTAAAATCAGCGGAAAAAAAATCCTGGGATTGCAAGGCCGCGTTTTTTCTCAAACCGTATCCGCAGGAAAAACTTTTTGAGCGCGTTGAGTGGGTGCGCCAGAATGCCTCGCACATCGGCATAGACATTGATTCGTACAACATTCTCACCATGCGCAATCTTGTGCATCTTGAGCGCAAAACCGATTATATGCTCCAGGAATTCCGCAGGCACACGGCCCTGCCTTTTGTGCTCAAAGGCGTTTTCACCGATGACGACCTTGACCTTGTTCGCCAGATTCACCCGGATGTGGTTTACATTTCAAATCACGGCGGACGTGTGGAGACGCGGCTTGGCAGCACGGCGGATTTTCTTGCCGACCACGCAAAATCAATCAGACCGTACTGCGGGGAAATCTGGGTGGACGGCGGAATCCGCACAAAACTGGATGTCCAGACCGCGCTTTTTTACGGCGCAAACCAGGTGATTGTTGCGCGTCCGCTTATCCGCGCGACTTTTGACGACTGCTACGCTGCGGCCGCCGGAAAACTGCTCGGATGACGCGGGCAGGAAATCCGCATGGAAAATTGCCGGGAGCTTGGGCGAAAGTGCAGGTTAAAAATCGGCAATAGTATCAAAAGTCGTTTACTAATCAAAAAAAAACGATTATATTAGAGGGGCTGACTGCCACTTGCGCGGACTGCCAAATTTTTTTACAAGAGGATTTTTATGGAACTTAAAGGCTCTAGGACAGAAAAAAATCTCCAGACTGCGTTTGCTGGAGAATCACAGGCACGCAATAAATACACTTATTTTGCGAGCGTGGCAAAAAAAGAGGGATATGAGCAGATTGCGGCTTTGTTTTTGGAGACTGCCGACAATGAGAAAGAGCACGCCAAACTCTGGTTCAAGCATTTGGGCGGAATTGGCTCAACAGCAGAGAACTTGAAGGCTGCCGCTGAGGGCGAGCTTTTTGAGTGGACTGATATGTACGCTGATTTTGCGAAAACTGCCCGCGAGGAAGGTTTTGAGGCGATTGCGAAGCAGTTTGAGGGTGTTGCCGCGATTGAGAAGCACCACGAGGAGCGTTACCGCCGTCTTCTTAAGAATGTGGAGGACAAAGTTGTGTTCTCTAAAAACGGCGATGCAATTTGGCAGTGCAGGAACTGCGGTCACATTGTGGTAGGCTCGAGCGCGCCGGAGGTCTGCCCGGTTTGTCTGCATCCTCAGGCATATTTCCAGGTTGAGCCACAGAACTACTAAAAAAATGAGGCTGCGCGAAGCGCAGCCTCATCAGTTTTAAAGACCAGATTTTACAGCTGATTAAAATTCGTAGCTGTACTCGGCCATTCCAATCAGCTCGTTCACAGTCGTGCCGAATTTCTCGGCCACATTGTATTCAGAGACGCGGCTGACATTTCCATCCGTATCATATTTTATAATCACGCGGTTTGAAATCTGATTCGCATTGTTGTAAGTTGTGATTTCGCTCAGCTGATTTTCTGCATTGTAACGGAAAACTTTCTGCGTCTGCGTTCCCTCGAATTTATCATAAATTGTGATTGTGTCGATTTCATTCGCGTCGCTGTTGTCGTAAGCGTAAGTTTCCTGGCTGCTCAGTTTGCCGTCCGCGGAATATTCGCAAACGGTGTCTTTTTTGCCGAGCGCGTTGTATTTGTAGACCGTTTTCCAGACAATCGCGCCCTCCGCATCATAAATTGTCTCGTCAACAAGGTTTCCTTTCTCATAAGTGAAGATGGTCTTTGACTTCAGCTCGTCCTTCGCGTTGAATTCCGAAACCTCGCTTTTAAGCCCCTCTGCGTTGTAAACGAAACTGTTTTTCCAGACAACCTCAGATTCGCTGTTGATGTAACTTTGCTCGCGGATTTTCCCGCTCTCATCGTAAACAGATGAGATTTTGTTCTGCAAAACATCCTTGGGAGTCATCTCCGCAGACTCAATCTCGTTGCCATTCTCAAACGAACGCTTGATTTTCAGACTTGGTGTGCGGAAGTAGTTCCCGAATTTTGAGGCAATGGAATATTCGGTTTTTGTGTAAGCCTTCACATTGCTGTTCAGCGGAACATAAGTAAAAATATCTGCCGCAAACACAGACAATCCCAGCGCTGCCGCAAATGCCAAAGAAATAATTTTTTTCATATTCCCCAATCCCCCTGTGGAAATTATTGTAAAATACACTATATTATATCGGCGTGTGTTGCGAATAAATTACATTTTTTGATTTTTTGGAGCGATTTTATGACGGACTTGCAGTGGACTGTTTTTTGCAGATTTAAAGACGATTTCAAAGCAAAAGTCGGCGAGTGGAGTGCGCGCGTCCCCAACTTGCGGAGTTTGCAGCAGCAAATCTCGCAGGCGGATAAAAATCCCGAATATCCGTTTGAGACTCCCGTGGTCTACAACAAATCTCTGGATGATATTCGCCCGGAAGATGACATCAAACTGATTGTAATCGGTGATAATCCCGGCAAGGAAGAGCAGCTTGCGCGCAACAACCGCTATCTTGTGGGGCAGGCAGGCAGGCTTGCGGAAGGATACTTCCGGCGCAATCCGGAACTTGGCGTGGATTTCAGGCGCAACGTGATTATTCTGAATAAAACTCCGGTGCACACCGCAAAAACCGCACAACTGCGCGCCCTTGCAAAGGCCGGTGGCAGCGAGGTTTCCGCGCTTCTGGAGGAAAGCCAAATCTGGTGCGCACAGCAGACCGCGCGTCTTCACACGCAGTTGTGCCGCGCGGTCAGGCAGGAAAATCAGATTGAGGATGACGGCGTTCGCCCGGAACTTTGGCTTGTGGGTTACAGCGAGCTTAAAAAAAACGGGATTTTTGAGCGTTACCGCGACACGCTCAGAAAATCATACGAAAATGACTGCGGGCTTTCTGCTGAATGGGAGAGCGTTTTTGTGTTCCAGCATTTTTCTATGAACCGCTTTACAATTGACTTGATGGATTACATCAAAAAAAATGACTGCGGAACAGCATCCCTGCAAGAGCGCATCCACAGTCTTGGGCAAATCCACAAAAAAGAGATTTTTGGCTAAACCGATGATTCCGGCGTCGCTGCGGCCTCATTTTTTGTCCGCAGCATAACTTTGCGGTTTGTGTAGTGAATTATGCTGAAAAACACAACCATGAACGAGAATGATTCCAGAAGCAGAGCCATTCCTTTTTCTGCCCCAAGAAAATACGACACAACAACAGACAGGCACAGCAAAGTCTGGATGAACGCGATGAGATACAGCGCTGTTTTTTTTGAGTAGCCCATGTTGATGAGCTTGTGATGCAGATGCGAGCGGTCGCCGGTCATTATTGGTTTTTTGTCGCGCAGACGTCTCCAGATTGCGGCGATTGTGTCGAACACCGCGAAAGAAGTCAGGACAATCATAATGAGGAATTTGTTGTACTCAAATGCTTTGCAGGATGTGTAAAACGGCAGCGTGGCAATCATAAAACCTAAAAACTGCGCGCCGTTGTCTCCCATAAAAAGTTTTGCGGGCGGCCAGTTGAAGCACAAAAATCCGAGGATTGCGCCGGAAAGAATGAAGCACATTGCCGCCTCTTTGTTGCCGGAAAGAAGATACAGAACGCCGAGCGTCGTGATTGTGGTGAAAGAGAGCGTTCCGCAAAGACCGTCAAGGCCGTCAATCAGATTGTAGGCGTTTGTCACGCCAAGAATCCAACCAAAAGTTATGATGATAGAAACCACAGTCGGAAGTTGCCATCCGAAAATCTGATTGAAGCGGTAGCCGCTGAAAGTCACGATTACCACGGCCACAAGCTGGACAATCAGTTTGACGATTGCGGGAAGATTCAGAATGTCATCCACAATTGCGAACACAAAAATTATTGCGCCCGAGACAAGGATTGGAAAATACTCCGCCATTACAAGGGAACGCTCTGTCATCAGATAGAGGACGGTGCAGACAAGGAACGAGAAGACAATCCCAAGCCCGCCGAGCCGTGAGATATTGCCCGAATGAATTTTTCTTTCATCGTGATAATCATACAAATTGAATTTTTTGCAGCCAAGGATTATGAGCGGCATAGAAATCAGTGAGAGAATCACAGAGAGGGCAGTGAACAGAAGCACTTTCATAGGCTCATAATCGCATAAAATCTTCTTGATTTCAAGACGTTAAATATGTTAATATTTATTTGTACTTTAAAATTCGGAGTTTTTATGTCTGAGGAAGTTGTGAGCGCCGGCACAGAAAAAGATGATGAGATTTCCCTCATAGATTTGTTTGCCGTTCTCCTGCGATTTAAATGGCTTATAATCGGGATTACAGGGCTTGCGATGGTCGTTGTTGTCGTGCTCTGCGTTATTTCCCTGAAACTTCCGCCAGAGGATTCGTTCTTGCCGAACAAATACAAAGTCTCCGCGAATATGCTCATTGCGGATCCAAAAAACAATTCCGGTCCTTCGCTTTCTGGTTCTGCCAGTTCCATTGCGAGTATGTTGGGCGTGGCTGTCGGCGGCGGCACAAGCAACACAAGCTCGCTCATTCTTTATCTTACAGATTCAAATCCGTTTTATGATGCCATTGCCGAGCGGTTCAATCTTTATGAGAAATTCGACTTTGAGAAATCCCCGATTGCGAACACGCGCAAGACGTTGTCAAAGCAGGTTTCTGCCGACTATGACTCGGACAGCGGAGTGCTCACAATGTCTTTTGAGGACATTGACCCGGAATACGCGGTGGCGGTGGTCAATTTCATTGCGGACTGGATTGCAAATCAGCTGGATGAGCTTGGAGTTGACAGCAATACGGTCAGCAAAGAGAATCTTGAGAAAAACATTGATGTCTGCTGGTCAGAAATTCTGAATCTTACCAAAAGACTTTCTGATATGCAGGACAAAGTTGCGCAGGGACGCGCTTTCTGGACAAAAAATGACACCGTTGAGCAGCAGCGCATTGAGCTGGAGCTTGAGGCGCAGAAAGAGGTTTACACTCAGTTGCGCTCACAATTGGAGCTTCTGAAAGTGAACATGGGCAGTGAGACTCCCATTTTCCAGATTCTGGAGCGGCCCACAGTGCCGGACATAAAATCAGGGCCAAGCCGCGGAAAGCTCTGCATTATCGTGACTTTTGCGGCGTTTTTCATGTCCATATTCCTTGCGTTCCTTATCAATGCAATCAAGAACATGAGGAATGACCCGGAAGTGATGCAGAAACTCAGCCCGGGCAGCAAGGATGGCGCAAGATGATAAATGCCGGAAAAAAATCACTTACAGCCTTTGCCGTTGCCTTTCTTGCAATTTTTGCGGCATTCGCGGATGATGCCGCATACACTTCCACAGACAACGTAAAACGCGCCCAAATTGCAATGGCTAACAACGAGTACCTTGTGACTGCCGGCGATATTTATTCCCTTGTTTATGACGGCTCGTCAATGTCGCTTGCCGTGGACAGTTCCTACCGCGTCCGGATTGCCAACCTTGGAATTATAAACGCGCGCGGTCTTACTCTACAGGAATTCAAGAACAGAGTAGAGACTCTGATTGCAAGTAATTTTCCGGCCGCCGCAGTTCAGCTGTTCCTCTCGAACCCGTCTGAATATCACGTTTTTGTGCGCGGCGAGGTCACTTCTGCTGCCACAGTCTCCACTTGGGCATTGCAGCGCGTTGCTGACATCGTGGACGGTTTTTACACATCATATTCCTCAAGGCGTTTTGTCACCGTGATTTCTGAGGACGGCACAGAAAAGCAGTATGATTTTTACCGCTACACCCGATATGGTGATCGCGACCAGAATCCGTATCTGCGGCCCGGCGATACAATCATTGTGCCAAGAATTGACAGGAGCATCGCCATAACCGGCTCTGTTCGCAGGCCCGGAACTTACGAGATTTTGCCCGAAGAAGACCTGAAAGAACTGATTATGGGCTATGCCGATGGATTTGACCGCTACGCGAACAAAGACTCGCTTACGCTGTCTCATTTTGTGGGCGGCCCGGTGATGTACGTTGACACACAGTATAAAGAGGCGGATTTGGAGGGGAAAATCCAGCTTGCGAACTACGACAAAGTTCATGTTCCGTCCGCAAGAAATTTTGGCGCGGTGTTTTATGTGGAAGGCGCGGTTAATAGAAATTATGATTATGAGAGCAAGAGCGGCTCTGCGGGCGAGGCGAACGGCACCGTCACAACCGGCCCGAATTCCACGGGAATTCTGAAAATTGCGTTCAGCGAGGGCATCACTTGCCGCGGGATTGTGCTTGATAATCCGCTGATGTTCGTGAATTCTGCTGATTTATCCGGCGCGTATCTTCTGCGCACAAAAATTGACGAGGACGGCAACGTAACAAGCGAGCGCACGGAAATCAATCTGGAGCTTTTTCTGCATCCTGTTGAGGGACTTGCCACCCCGGATGATATAGAGCTGCGTCCGAATGACAGGCTTGTAATTCCGTATATGCAGTATTATGTGACGGTGACGGGCGGCGTTGTCAGCCCCGGGCGATATTCCTACTTGCCGGACAGAGACTGGAACTATTACGTGAACCTTGCGATGGGTTTTGATTATGACCAGGCACTTTTTAAAATCGTGAAGATTACAGACAAGGACGGCAGGAAACTATCCAAAAAATCCGCAATTCCGCCGGAAGCCATAATTTATGCGCAGAGGAATTCTCCGCGGAACGGCTGGCTCATCCCCATGCTGACCACAGTAATCTCTTTTGCCACCGCGCTTCTGACGTTCATAACGTTTACCGGTGACTGGAGACCCTAAAAATCTATGGATAAGAAAAAAGTTGTTGTTGTGGGGGCGGGAATATCGGGGCTTTCTGCGGCGATTTACGCGGCCCGCTCCGGGTTTGATGTGACAATTCTGGAGCAGCACAATATTTCTGGCGGACTTTCGACCGCATGGAGCAGAAAAGGCTATTATTTTGAGGGCGGAATGCACTGGCTCACAGGCTCAAGCCCAAAACTCCCGCTGAACAAAGTCTGGAAAACTGTAGGCGCGTTGCAGCAGAACAATCCGATTGACACCCGCGATGTCCTCTACACAATTTTTGACGGCGACAAAAAACTGAGCCTTCACCGCAATCCGCAGAAAATGAAAGAGGAGTTCCTTGCGTTCGCGCCAGAGGACAAAAGGATGATTAACCGCCTTTACCGCGATGTCAAAGCCTTCTCCCGGTTTTTCATGCCGATTTTTGATGTGCGCGGCTGTGCGTGCAAAAATCCTGCGAGGCAGAGCATTCTGGCGTTTATAAAAATGCTGCCCGCCGCGCTTCGCTTTCCCCGGCTCGTGAACCAGAGCTACGAGGAATATGTGGGAAAATTCAGGAACAAAAATATCCGTCATCTTTTAAAAGTGGTGATTGGCTACCGCTACAATGCGCTCTCATTTGTGTACACGCTCGGCTCGTTTGCGAGCGGTGACTGCGGCTACCCCGCGGGCGGCTCCGTGCGGATGGCAAAAAATATGGAGCAGACTTTCTTGGACTTGGGCGGGAAAATCCAGTTCAAGACCAAGGTTTTAAAAATCCAGATTGAGGACGGCGTTACAAAAGGCGTGCAGACCAACGACGGATTTTTGCAGGCGGATGCGGTGATTGTCACGCAGGATGCCCGAGCCGCGATTGACTCGCTTTTTGACCCTCCGCTTGACTGCGCCTGGGCAGAAAAAATGCGCGGCAATGTCATTGGCGAGCAGAATGTTTTTGTGTGCCTTGGAATCAAAGCCGATTTATCGCGCCTGCCTTACGGATGCGTGTTCCCGCTGGACACTCCTTTTGAATTTGGCGGGCTGAAAGTCACGGAATTCCGCATAAATAATTATTCGGGATATGAAGGTCATGCGCCGGACGGCTGCACTGTCCTCACCTGCCTTTTACTTGGTGAGAGTTATGATTTTTGGAAGGCTGCGAAGGAGGACGGCACTTACCGTCAGAAAAAAGACGCGCTTCTGGCACAGTTTGTAAATCAGCTTGAGAAATTCATTCCGGAAATCAAGGGCAACATTGAAGTCACCGATGTGGCTACGCCCTGCACTTACGAGCGTTATTGCGGCTCGTACAAAGGCAGCTGGATGAGCGTCTGGCAGAAGGGCGGAAAAATGCAGAACTATCCGCAGACAGTCGCGGGAATCAGCGGACTTTATTTTGCGGGACTGCGTGTGCTTATGCCCGGCGGCCTTCCAATCGCGGTGAATTCGGGGCGGCTTGCCGCTCAGATGCTCTGCCGTGATTTTGCCCAGATTTTCGTGTGATAATCAGATTTGCGGATTGCCCGCCAGATTTTCGCGGACATCGATTTTATGACACTGAATTTTCTGCTACAGGAGGAAAAAATGGCAAAGAAAATGGGTCTTTTAAATTATTTGTATTGTTGCGGGATGGCAATCACGGTGATCGGGTTTTGCTGCCCGATAATAAAATCAAAGTTTCTTGGAATCGGCGCGAACGGCTTCAAGCTCATTGATTTTGGCGAGTCGTCATTCGTCTCCATCGGCGCAATTCTGATTTTCTGCGGCGCAGTTGCGGGAATTATATCGCAGTTCGTGCCGCAGCTCAAAAGCCTCAAACTGATTTTCCTGCTTGCAAGTGTTGCTGGCGGCGTGATTCTTGTACTCGGCTTTTCGACCGGCGGCTATGTCGCAAAATTCATTGGAAAAAGCCTGCTGAAAAACATCGCGGTGGGATTTTATCTTGTGATTTGCGGATGGATTGTCGCCTGCCTTGGCTATTTCACCGGCAGATAACTTGGGATGTGCGCGAAGCGCACGTCAAATCTCAATTACAACCGCACCGGACTTTTCGTCGCGTTTTTGCCCGCCCGAAGATTCCGGTGTTTTTTTTGCCCGGTTTTGTTGCGCGTAATTTCCGGCAAAATAATCGCCCTTGCTTCCTCTGATTTTTTTTGCTTCACCGTTTTCCCCGGATTTCAGAACCGTCACCAAGTCCCCGGAGTGATATTTTCCCTGCGCGGCGGTTTGCAGCAGCGTCAGCCCCAGCTCCGAGCAGGCGTAAAATCCTGATTTTCCGCGCGGCAACCGGAATTCATCGGACGCGATTCTGCATGAGAAATCCGTTTTATGATTATTTTTGCCTGATTTATCGGCTTTTTTGGGAATCACAGACAAAAATGACAAAGTTGCCCGCTCTTTTGGCAGTTTTGCCCGCTCAGAAAGTTTTTGCAGACCGGCGGGCGCGTCCTCCGTTGAGAACGCAAAGTTGCACCATTTGTGCTTGCTTCCGGTGTACGCCTTGAAGCCGCTCATTGGGCAGCCGCCTGAATGCGGGCACGGCGCGGCAATCTCACTGCCATTTTTTATGAAACGCTCGCGGAGCAAAGACAAAGTTCTGCTTGATTTTGGAACTCCCGGCTCAACCAGCAGGAATTTTGCGTTCTGCGCGCTGTACGCGCAGAACTGCGAGAAATATTTTTTTGATTGGAATTCGGGCGGCATATCAGAAACTTGGTCAAGTTCATTGAGCATATTCGCGCAAGTCACAAAATCGGCTTTCTGGCGGATGTTCGTGCCAAAACTGCCTTTCACCTTTGTGATTTTCCACGGCTCTCCGCCGGTTCGTGCCACCACAGAAAGAAAAATGTCCTCGCCAAGAACCATGCTGCCCGCCGAGACATCCAGGCAGTACCATGCGAGCGGAAGCCCGCGCAGTTCTGGGCGGGCAAGCCAGAGCGCGGTGACAACGGTGAGCGGCCCGCTTCCCAAATCAAGGCAGATTATTTGAGCGGATTTCCCGGCCTCCGTCTTGTCATCAGTTTTCGCGCTGATTTCTTTGCCCTGACTTTCCGAGGGAAAACTTTCTTCCGGCAGATTGCTGAGCAATCGCGTGAGGCGCACAAGATTCCACCACGTGTAGTAGCGCACATACGAGATTAACTGAACCGTGTCGTTCATGTAACCAAGCCTGCGCGATGCGCGCTCGTCGGTAAGCTGATGTGAAAGACTTTTGATGTTGTCGGGCAGTTGGTGCAGCTGGCGGCTGTTTAGCGGGCGCACTTTCTGCAAAATCTCATCAAAATTCTCGATGATTTTTGCCGAGTCTGCGGGAAGCGTTGACTTATCAAACAGCGGGCGCACCGAATCAACTGTCATTTTTTTACCTGGGATTTTACGCCACGCGCTTTCATCCTGCTCTTAAGCTCGTCCATTTCTTTTTGATAGTGGATGCTCTTCATTGTCGGGAAGCGGTTGATGAAACTCTCAACGTTGCGGTGACGTTTTTCCATCAGCTGCTCGATTCTCTCAAGGACGCTCTGGCTGAATTTCTCCCACTCAACCTGCGCGTGCTCTTTCACCGAGCTTGCCATCTCGTACACGGAAGTTCCGCGGAACCATTCCTCGTGGCCGTAGTGGTCGCTCAGGCTCTCGCCAAAATTCTTGAGCTTCTCCATCGTGGTGTTGAAATCCACAAGCCTTTTCACGGTTACTATCACGTCAACTGTGAGCAGAGCCGCGATTATGTGTGCGGATGCGGCGATTGCAAAACTGCCCATCCAGTTCAGAAGCCGGATTATCTGCGGATAGACAAAGCGGATGATTCCAAGCCCCAGAAATCCGAAGAGCACGGAATTCAGTGCGCAGACACGTCCGTTGATGTTCAGTTTGTAGTGCGAGTAATCCCACCAGCGGGCGTGGAACATTTTTTCCATGAGCCAGCTTACAAAATACTCAACGATTGTGCACAAAATCATGGAGGCGAAAAACAGCGGCACCCAGGTTGAGTACAAATCTTTTGGCAGAAGAAGAATCACAACTCCGCCAAAACCATAGACCGGGCAGAGCGGCCCGTGCAGAAATCCGCGGTTCACAAACTTGTGCTCATGGAAAATTCCTACATACAGGACTTCGGAGCACCAGCCAATGACGCTGAACATGATGAAAATCAAAAAGGCGGCCTGAGAAGGCAGCTGAAAAATAGGTACAACTTCCATGCTTTAAATATAGCCGAAAATGCTGTATAATTCTAGCAGTATGGAAGTTTTTCTTGGATTACCGGCGGCGGATGGAGTTGGAATCGGGACTGCGTTTGTGATTCCCGAGCCTGTAAAACGTGCGATTCCACGGCACAGAATCAAAATTGACGAGGTTAATCAAGGATGGGCGCGTTTTCAGGCGGCGGTGCAGTCCGTCACTCTGGAACTTTCATCGCATCTGGAGACTCTCTCAAAAACTGATGAGCGCGACAAGGCTCAGCGCGAGGTTTTTGAGACTTACATTCTGATGCTGGACGATCCTGTTTTTTCCAAAGAGGTGCAGGCTTTTTACGAGGAAGAGCTTTTCAACATTGAGTACACCGTTGAGATGAAGGCGGAGGAATATGCCTCGCGTCTGCGCCAGGCGGGAAATTACTATCTTTCGGAGCGGGCAAAAGACATCACTGATATTTTTGGGCGCGTCCTTGACGAGATGCTTGATATTCATCCGTTTGATATTAACCGCGTTCCCGATGGCTCTGTCATCCTTGCGAATTCACTCAGTTCCGCAGATACAATCGTGCTGTCAAAGCGGAAGATTGCCGGGCTTGCGCTCACAGAAGGCGGGGTATCATCGCACGTGGTGATTCTTGCGCGGAATTACGGCATTCCAACGGTTGTAGGGCTTGAGAACATCATCAAGAAAGTGCACAACGGTGAGACTGTGATTGTTGACGGCAAAGCCGCGGAAATTCTTGTGAACCCGGACAGGCACACAATCGGCGAGTACAAGTCGAAAATCCTTGCGGAACAGCAGCGCAAAATTCAGCTGCGGGAATTTCTGGGCAAGCCTGCCGTCACAAAAGACGGCGTGGAATTCAAGCTTTTTGCGAACATCGGAACGCCGGAGGAAGCGGAGCTTGCGCTTGCGGAGGGCGCGGACGGAATCGGGCTTTTTCGCACGGAATTTTTTTATATGTCGCACAGCGGTGTCTCGCTGAACGCCGCCGCCCGCTCTTTCACCGAGCAGACCCAGTTCGAGGCATACAAAAAAGTCCTCCAGATAATGGACGGCAAGCCCGTGACAATCCGGACGCTGGACGCGGGCGGAGACAAGCTCATAAATTCCGTTGATATTCCGCTTCTGGACGAGAAAAATCCGCTGATGGGACTGCGTGCCGTGCGCCTTAGCCTTGCCTATCCCAATGTGCTGAAAACTCAGCTGCGCGCTTTGTACCGCGCGAGCGTCTACGGCAATTTGCAGATTATGTTCCCGCTGATTTCCACGGTTGAGCAGGTGAAAGGCTGCCGCCGCCTGATTGAGGAGGTTCTTGCGGAGTTTGATTCCGAGAAAATCCCATATAATCCCGATACTCCGGTTGGAATTATGGTTGAGACCGCCGCCGCCGCAGTCATTTCTGATTGCCTTGCCGGTGTCAGCGATTTTTTCAGCCTTGGCACAAACGACCTGACGCAGTACACGCTCGGGGTGGACCGCGAGAATCAGCACGTGTCATCGCTTTACGACGAGTTCAGCCTCTCTGTGCTGCGCCTGATTCAGATGACCATGCAGAACGGAAAAAATCACGGAGTGCCGGTGAGCATCTGCGGCGAGATGGCAGGACGGCAGGACAGCGTGATGGTTCTTGCCGGCATGGGAATCAGAACTCTTTCTATGAGCACAAAACTCATATCAAGCACAAAAGAGCTTCTCTCGCGCTTTACGATTGCGGAGCTGGAGGCAATCTCTGCGGAGCATCTGAACAGCCTGTAGCGTCTTAGAACCGATTTTCTGGCAGATGCCGGGCTATTTACAATCCGCCGATTTTTTTTTAAAATCGCAATATGAATGTGATTGTTGTTGGCAGTGGTGGACGTGAGCACACTATCTGCTGGAAATTGGCTCAGAGTTCACTTGTAGACAAAATTATTGTTGTGCCTGGCAACGGCGGAACCGCGCTGGAGGCGAAGTGCCAGAACATAAATCCCAAAAATTGCGATTATATTGCCGATGGCGAGAATCCTTTTGTGGCGATTGCCAGACATGAAGGCTGCCGCATGGCTGTAATCGGGCCGGAAGACCCTCTTGCGGATGGTCTTGCGGACGAATTCTGGAAAGCCGATATTCCATGCGTTGGTCCCAAGAAAGTTGCCGCCCAGCTGGAGGCGAGCAAAGATTTATCAAAGAATTTTATGCGAAAATACGGGGTTGCCTGCGCCGCCAGCGAGACATTCGTGAACAAAGACGCTGCAATCCAGTACATAAGGGAGCACGGTGCGCCGGTAGTCGTCAAAGCCGATGGACTTGCGGCCGGAAAAGGCGTTGTCGTCGCCGCCACCGTTGATGAGGCGGTTAATGCGGTCACAGAACTGATGGACGGCGGCCGTGTCGGTGATGCCGGAAAAAAACTTGTCATTGAGGATTATCTGGAGGGCGTGGAGATTTCTGTACTTGCGGCGGTCTCGGTTGCCCCGGAATATGCGGTGAGCGGAAATGCTGTAATAAAATCGTTTTTGCCTGCCCGCGACCACAAGCGTCTTTATGACGGCGCAAAAGGCCCGAACACAGGCGGAATGGGCGCGGTATCCCCGCTGGATGATGTCACGCCTGCAATCATGGAGCAGTTCAGCAAGGACATTCTGGAGCCGACTTTGAACGGCTTTATAAAAGAAAAGTTTGATTATCGCGGCTTTATCTTTTTTGGAGTTATGCTCACAAAAACAGGGCCAAAACTTCTGGAGTACAACGTGCGGCTTGGCGACCCGGAGACGCAGGCAGTCCTGCCCCTCATGGATTTTGATTTTGCGGCTCTCTGCACAGCGATTCTGAACGGCTCTCTCAAAGAGTTTGATTTGAAGTGGAAGCAGGGCTATCAGGTTGCGCCTGTTGTCGTGAGCGGCGGCTATCCGGGAGATTACAAGAAAGGCTGCGAGATTTCTTTTAACGAACAGATTTTGCACGACAGCGGCGCGAAGATTTTTGTGGCGGGCGCGGTTCCGGGCAGGCGCGGCGGCGATATGCTCACAAGCGGCGGGCGTGTGCTCGCGTCCAGCGCGTTCGGCTCAACTTTTCAGGAGGCATGGGCAAAAGCATATCAGGGAATCTCTGCTGTGAGATTTGAAGGCGCGTTTTTCCGCCGGGACATCGGACTACCCGGCGCGGCAGAAAGCGTCAGGCTCTGATAAAAAGGCGGATGGCTCACGCTCGGTTTGATTATCAACGCCTTGTGATAAAAACCGCTGCCCGTGAGCCTTTTATAATATCCGTTGATTTATTGCGCGGCAACGTGATATAATAAACATGACAGGCAGACTGCGGCGGCTTGACAGAATCCCTTCCCGCCTTGATGTGAGCGCGCGGTCTGGAAAAATGCAGAGACCGCGCACCTGCGCAGAAAAAACTAATCACAAGTGCAAGTTGCCCGCGCTCACGTGTACACGTGAGCGTCAATCACACGGGCACGTTTTTATCCCCAACACGGCAATGTGATGCACCATCAACTTAGGCTTTAACACACCATCAAGTTGCTCTTTAACGCACCGTTAACTTGGCTTTTGATGCACCGTTAAGTACGCCTTTAACACACTGTTAAAGACGTACTTAACGGTGTGTTAAAGGCGTATGTGGGACGGTGTTACATCGCGGATGTATGATTACTTCACCTCGTACACAGCCAGAGTCTCGTAGCTGCCGGTAAGTTTGGAAGAAAGCCCGACGGAAACTTTCTTTGTTCCCGGGGGAATATCAACGTCCCCCACAAAATTGCCGTTCCCGTCATTTTCCAGCTGGTTGAAATTCTTGCCCACGATTACGGCGGCAAAGGCCCTGCCCTCCGCGTGAATCTCAAATCTGACCGTTTCTCCTGCTTTGAGCGGGCTTTGCTTTGGCGTGATGATTTTTACGTTCTGTGCGGAAACCTGAAACATCGCAGGATAAGTCACGTTGTTTCCCTTTGTGGCTGTCACAAGGAACTGACCGCAGCTCCTGCCGGTTTTTGCGCCGTCCTTGGAATAAAAGACATTCACGGTATATGTTCCCGCCTCAGGGAAGTTCATGCGTGTGGCGAAGACATCGCCGTTTTTTTCCGTGAGCGTCCTGTTGTCAACCTGCCTGCCGTCCGCGCCGCTCACATTGAAACTGAGCCTGTAGCCGTCTTTCACCCGGAATTCAAATTCAAAGGAGTCATCGGCATAATTCTGTTTCTTTATTGAAGCAAGGCTGTCTCCCGCAAGCTCAAAAAGCTTTGGTCTAAAATCTGGCAGAGCGGAAAATTTCTCCAGAGAAAGCGGCGGCTGAATCAGCTGGTACCTTGAGTCTGTTGGCAAGTGTGAGCAGGCGAATTGCTCCGGCCGCAAAAAAAGCCAGTCGGTGGTGTAGGACTGCACGGAATTTCCCCCCGACATATAGCCGGAATCCCATGTGCAGTCAACCAGATACCAGCAGTCTTCTATCTTGACGATGTTCCATGCGTGGTTTGAGTCCCGCGGATTTTCATCTGCGATTGACGTGCCGACTCCCCGGGCGTACCCCGTGACTTTCTGGGAGGAAAGCCTCAGTTCCGAACAGAACCGCTGGAACAGATTCGCATAGCCCTCGCACACGGCGGTTTTTGTCTTTACCACGGTCTGCCAGCTTTGGTCTGGAACGGTGTTCGCCCAGAAATTCTTTGCGTCATAACTGACCAAAAGGCAGATTGCGTCGTGCGCCAGTTTGACGCGCTCAAAATCGCTGGTGGCGGTCTCGTTGATTTTTGCGACGATAGTCTTGACATATTCATCCGGATTTGTGCCGCGCAAGGTGTCAACGTTTTTTGTCCGCATAAACGTCTGCACCGTCTTGTTCGGAGTGTCTGTGCGGTAAGAGTACGCTTTTTCGTAGGACTCCGCAGTTTTTAAAGCGGATGCCACCGGTTTTATTGGAACTCTGTCATCATTTCTGCTGCCTCGTGATTTTGAGTCCCCATTGAAAACCCCCGCGATTTTATCACCAAACTCCGACAGCGTGGCGCATCCGGAAAAGGAAACGCCAATCACGGCAACCGCAATCAAAGCCAGCACGTTAGACTTTCTCATAACACTACCTCTGAATAAATAGGTAAAATAATCCATCTTTATGGTAATATTATAGACAGAAAAATCGGGATTTGTAAATGCTTTTGCGGGAGATTTTGTGACGATTGGAACAGCCCGTCAGTTTTTTGCAAGCTGATTGTAAAGCCAGTTCATTTTGTTTTCCATGTGGGAGGCAATGCGGGCGTAAAGATTGTCAAAATAAGCCTGATTCAAATCATCGCCAAAAAGAGCTGCCGGCGGAACATTCAGCTCTGTCGCAATTTTTGCAATCAGATTTGCGGACGCGAATTGTGAGCCAGTCTCTATGATAGAAAGATGCTTTTGCGAGATTTCCAGCCGCTTGGAGAATTCCGCCTGTGTAAGCCCCGCCATTTTTCTGTATTTCTGCACATTTTTCCCGAATAACGCAGGAATGTTCAGCTCCTTTTCATCCATGCGTCAGATTATCTCATTCCCTAGATATTCTTGGAACTTTTTAACTAGTAATAAATATTACTTAACTAGTAAAACAGATTTGAATACAAAATCCCGCGTTCCTCGTCCAACAGCATCTCAATCTGGCGGCGGGAAAGCCAATCAAAATCCTGAAGATTTATTACCACCATTTTGCGGGGAAACGCAGGCAATCGGCAAGAATTTCTAGCTGTTGGATTATGTCGGGCTTCACGAGTATATGCAGTGAGAGATAACCCCAAATGACCGCAATCACAAACAATGCAGATTTTGCCAGAACGACTTTTCCGGTGAAACCCATTGAGAATTGAAGCGCGAGCAGAATCATGGAAATAAGAATTGCGAAAACTATGAATTTCTCGGCGATGATGAGCGAACTTGCAATGAGCATTGCAATCAGCAGGAATGTGAGCGCTTTTCGGTTTCTGCGGCACGTGAGCGAAATAAGGATTTTCAGGATAATCCACACAAAAGCGGCGATGATAAGAACTGTGGCGTTGGCGCAAAGCTTCATCTTGCCGATTTGTATTGACAATTGCAGCCGATTGTCGAGCAAATCCGGCTTAATAAAAATCACGATTGCAAAAATCAGCAGGAAATCCGCACAAAAATCTATGATGTGACGCAGAAAAGCCCCGAATTTTGCGAGAGCTTTGTAAATTTTCTCGGTTTTTTGAGCCGTGCTCTTTTTTTCAGGCTTTTTCTTGCGTTTCAAAAACTCTTGATTTTTCTGCCCGCGTCTTTTTTCACGCCGTTCTTTTCTGGCGGTGGCGTTTTCTGCAAAATTTCTTTTTGCCATGGTACATTTTTCTTTTGCCAGAATCCATTTTTGGCACAGAAAATCTTTTACGCAAAGCAGCGTGAGTTCAAGGCTGTACTTGCAGACATCTTTCTCAAAATCCGCAGGATTAAGTGTGTTGGAAAAATGCGCCGTGAGAATCCGCTCCAATGTGCAAAGCCCTGTTTTTGAAGCCGAATTCTCAAAAAAGAATTTGTAGAGCGTTTCCTGCGTTTTCAGTTGAATTTCGTTTTTTCCATCCTGATTGTCAGGCTCATCCGCGGAATTCACGGAAATTCCCTGAAAAATCACGTCATTTTTTGCAATAAAACCGCTGCTTCGTGCCAGGACTTCTTTTATACCGTACGAATTTTCGCCCATTTCTGCTGCTGCGGGGTGTTTCCATGACAATCCGTTTTTTGTGATGATAAATCCGCTGCGTTTAAAAACAGGATTTTTGCGGCTTGTGACCCAGATTGCCATGATAATCTCGTCTTCCGGTGCAATGCCGTAGCTCCTGCGGATTGCCTCCCCGGATGATTTTGTGAAAGAAAGTTGCGGCAGTAATTTTTGAACAGACACTTTCATCATCAAATCACTGCACGCTGTAAAGCAAATCTTCGTAGCTGGGGAACGGCTTGTACTCCTCGCCCAGCAGCATCTCAATCTGGTCGGCGGTGGCGCGCACGTCATCCATCGCGGGCAGAACAATTTTTGCGTAAGAGTGGGCGCGCTCCATCAGATTTTCGATTTTTTTCGTCTGCTCGTGCTTCTGCGCCAGTTCCGCCGATTTGTTGGAAAGTTCGTTCACAAGAGTGTTCAGTTTTTCCATCAGTTTGAGACCGGCATCGCAAAGATGGAACACGCGCTGCATTTTGAACTCCGTGTCCGCAAGCACATTCAGATATTTAAAGGCTGCGGGGATGATGTCCTTGTGCACCATCTCAAGCATTGTGTTCGCCTCAATGTTGATTACCTGACAGTATTTTTCCAGTTTGATGTCGTGATGGCTTTTCATCTCCTCTTTTGTGTAGATTCCAAGCCTTGTGAAAAGCGCGATGTTTTTCTCATCCAGATAATGCTCAACGGCCTTGGGCGTTGTGCGGTAATTTTTGAGGCCGCGACGCTCTGCCTCCTCAATCCACTCTGCGCCATAGCCGTTGCCGTTGAAGAGGATGCGCCAGTGCTCCGTGATTTCCCGCCTGATTAGCGCGTGCAAGTCAGCCTCAAAATTCTGGGATTTTTCCAGCTCGTCCGCGAACGCCCGCAGGCTGTCCGCAAGAATTGAATTCAGTATTGTGTTCGGCCCGCTGATTGACAGTGCGCTTCCCACCGAGCGGAATTCAAAGCGGTTTCCGGTGAATGCGAACGGAGAGGTGCGGTTGCGGTCAGTCGAATCTTTTGGGATTGATGGCAGCACATCCACCCCGATTGTCATTTTTCCCCCGGATTTTCCGTCATAATCGGTGCCGTCCTTGATTGCCCGCAGAACCGCGTCCAGCTCATCACCAACATAAATTGAGATGATTGCCGGCGGAGCCTCGTTCGCGCCAAGCCGGTGGTCGTTGCCCGCGCTCGCAACGGAATAGCGCAGCAAATCCTGATTCTCGTCCACGGCCTTTATCACAGCGGTCAGAAAAAGCAGGAACTGCGCGTTGTCAAGCGGTGTTTTTCCCGGACTGAAAAGGTTCTCGCCAAGGTCTGTCGCAATTGACCAGTTGTTGTGCTTGCCGCTGCCGTTCACGCCCGCGAACGGTTTTTCGTGGAGCAGGCAGAGAAGTCCGTGACGGCGCGCCACTTTTTTCATTATTTCCATTGTCAGCTGATTCTGGTCGGCGGCAAGGTTGCTGGTCGTGAAAATCGGGGCCATCTCGTGCTGGGCTGGCGCAACCTCGTTGTGCTCGGTCTTGCAGTAAACTCCAAGTTTCCAAAGCTCGTTGTTCAAGTCCTCCATGTATTCGATTACGCGCGGCTTGATTGCGGCAAAGTACTGGTCATCCATCTCCTGACCTTTTACCGGGCGCGCGCCAAAAAGCGTCCGTCCGCACATCTTCAAATCCTTGCGCTTCTGGTAAAGTTTCTCGTCAATCAGAAAATATTCCTGCTCCGGGCCCATCGTTGTTGTGACGTGCTTTGCCTTGTTGCCGAAAAGCCTCAGGATTCTAAGCCCCTGCTCGTTAATCGCCTCCATTGAGCGCAGGAGCGGCGTTTTTTTGTCCAGAGCCTCGCCGTTGTAAGAGCAGAACGCCGTGGGAATGCAGAGCGTGTGGTCTTTCACAAACGGATATGACGTGGGGTCCCAGACGGTGTATCCGCGCGCCTCAAAAGTGGAGCGGTTCCCGCCGTTCGGGAATGATGATGCGTCCGGCTCGCCCTTAATCAGCTCTTTTCCGCTGAAGCTCATAATCACTTTGCCCTCATCCTCGGGGGCAAGGAATGAGTCGTGCTTTTCTGCGGTTATGCCCGTGAGCGGCTGGAACCAGTGCGAATAATGGGTCGCGCCTTTTGAGACCGCCCAGTTTTTCATGGCCTCTGCAATCTGATTCGCGGCATCCAAATCCAGCGGAGTTCCTTCTTCCATAGTGTGCTTGAGCGCTTTGTAGGTTGCCGCGGGCAGCGTCTCTCTCATAACAGTCTGATTGAAAACCAGGCTTCCAAAAAGCTCGGGGATATTTGTGTTTGCCATGAAGAACTCCGTCTTATTTTGATTTTATGCTGATATTCTAGTGGTTTACGGTGAGATTTTCAACGAGATTCAGGTGGCAATCGCCATGCCCAAAAATCTTCTGATGATTTTGACTGCGATGCTTCCAGCCTATTCCCAATTCCCGAAGTTTTCACTAGAATATCACAACACTAAAAAAGGAAACTGCCCTGCGCAGTGATACAACTATGGAATTTACACAGGAATCTATTGACGCTCTTTCGGTTAACGAAGTTGACATTATGAAAAAAATCGCGGAGGAGCTGAGCATCCGCGTGCAGCAGGTGAGCGCGGTCATCTCTCTGGTGGAAGAAGGCTGCACAATCCCGTTTATAAGCCGTTACCGCAAGGAAAAGCATGACAATCTTGATGAGGTTCAGGTGCGCGACTGCGACCATCTTTATAAATCTTATCACAATCTGGAGGACCGCCGCCTTGACATCGTGAAAGGCATTTTTGCGCAGGGAAAACTGACCGAAACCCTTTACAACGCGGTTATGTCTGCCGCAACGCTGACTGCTCTGGAAGACCTCTGGGCACCGTTCAAGAAAAAGAAAAAGACGCGCGGAATGCTTGCCGCAGAGAAAGGGCTTGAGCCGCTCGCGGATTTTATTCTTGCCGCTAACGATGACGCTGCCGTGGAGAAAGAGGCAGAGAAATACATCAAAACTGATAATGATGACCCTGCCCTGAACGTTGAGACAACTGCGGATGCCCTTGCGGGCGCGAACGACATCATCGCGGAGAGGGTCTCTCAGGAATCGGACAACCGCCGGGCAATCCATGACCTTTATATGCGCACCGGGACAATCCGCACAAAAGGAATCGTGCCGGAAGGACAGGATGCCGCCGTCGCAGAGAACACGTCCACTTATAAAATGTACTGGGATTACAGCGAGCCGCTCAATCAGGTGAAGCCGCACCGCATTCTTGCGATTAACCGCGGAGAGCGCGAGGAGGCTCTTGAAGTCACAATAGAAGTTGATGTGGATTCTGCCGTGGCGGATTTGCAGCGCCGGGCCGATATTCACAATCATTATCTTAAAGATGCGATTGAGGACGGAGTTGTGCGACTTCTTAGCCCTGCCGTTGTGCGCGAGATTCGCAGCGATGAGACGGACGAGGCAGACGAGCACGGAATCGGGATTTTCAGCGAGAATCTCAGAAATCTTCTGATGACCCAGCCGATTAAGGGAAGCCGTGTGCTTGGCGTTGACCCCGGAATCCGCACGGGAACAAAATGCGCCGCCCTTGACGAGACGGGCAAATATCTTGGCTATTTTAAGTTTTTCCAGGTGACAGACCCGGACGGCTCGTACAAAATGATTAACGATGCCATAGACAAGTATGATATTCAGGTTGTGGCGGTGGGCAACGGAACGGGCAGTCAGGAAGTCCAGGCGATTGTGAGCAAAGTAATCGGGGATAATTACAACGATGTTGTCTACACGGTTGTGGATGAGTCGGGCGCGTCCGTTTATTCCGCGAGCGATATTGCGCGTGAGGAATTCCCTGATTTGGATTTGACGGTGCGCGGAGCAATCAGCATGGGACGCAGGCTTCAGGACCCGCTCAGCGAATTTGTGAAAATTGACCCCAAAGCAATCGGTGTGGGACTTTATCAGCATGACGTTAATCAGAAAAAACTTGCCGAGCAGCTTGATGAGGTTGTCGGCTCGGTTGTGAACAACGTGGGCGTGAACCTGAACACCGCGAGTTACTCGCTTTTGAAGTATGTCTCCGGAATAAACAGCACGACCGCGAAAAAAATCGTGGCGTACCGCGACCAGAACGGAAAAATCACAAGCCGTGAGGATTTGAAAAACGTTCCCGGGCTTGGGCCAAAGGCTTTTGAGCAGTGCGCCGGTTTCCTTAAGATTGCGGAAAGTTCTGATCCGCTGGACAACACATGGGTTCATCCGGAAAATTACGAGGCGGCGCGTGAGGTTCTGCCTTACATCCAGAAGAAGGAGAAAATCCCCGCGGATTTCATAAAGAATCTGGCGGAAAAATACGGTATTGGCGAGACCACGGTGCGAGACATCGTTGAGGAGCTGCAGAAACCCAACCGCGACCCGCGTGACGGCTATCCTGCCCCGATTATGCAGAAAGGCGTTCTGCAATTTGAGGATTTGAAGGAAGGCATGAAAGTCACCGGAAAAATCAAAAATGTGGTGGATTTTGGTGCTTTTGTGGATATTGGGTTGCACGAGACCGGGCTTGTTCATCTGAGCGAGCTTTCTGACAATTTTGTTGAGAATCCGATGGACGTTGTGAAAGTGGGAGACGTGCACGAGTTCACAATAATTGAGTTGGACAAGGACCGTCGCAGAATCGCGCTTTCTTTGAAAAGTGATGCGGCAAGCCGCGCCGGAACAGGGCAGAAAAGCCCCGCCCGCCGTGACGCTCCCAAAAACAGCGGTTCGGGCCGCCGCGTTGTGGTTGTGAAAAAAAGCGGTTCCAACGGAAATTCCGCCGCGCAGACTCAGGGCCGTGAGCAGCGCGGGCGCAACCGTGGAAATTCCGGCAGTGATGACGGAATGAGTTACAATCCGTTTGCCGCGTTTTTCAATCAAAAATAAATTTTTTGATTTTACTAAAGTATTCATGGTATAATGCCGATAATGCAAGGGGGTGTCGTATGAAAAAAAATTTTATGCCGATTGCAGCGATTCTTTTGACCTCGCTTTTTTTTGCAGGCTGTGACTGGCAGATTCCTCAGAAAGTTTCAGTAAAAACAGACGCGACTTACGAGCTTGGACTTGGCGATAGCCTGACCGAATCAATGGCATCGGGCGGTTTACTTAGTGATTTTGATTTGGCAAAGACAATCAGCGAAAGTCTTGATGGCGAAGACTGGGTAGTGCACGATTATTTTCCTGGCAAAAGACATGCGAATCTGAAACAGATTCTGATAGGAAAAAGCGTTTTTGATTTTAATATTGAAAATAATAATGCTGACTCTCCCACCGAGACTTTTTCTGCTCCAGACGGTTTTGGCAATTTGGGGTTGCCAGACGAGTTGACGATACCTATAAATTATAAGGACAAATTTTCTCTTGGCTTCAATATGTCGTCAATCATGGACTCTGCGTTTGACGCTTTGGGCGGCGATTTTGGCAAGAACCTAAAATTCAGGACAGTTCCAATTTATCTTTTTGCACAGATTCCGGAAGGTGATGGGTCTGGATGGAAGCAGGCAAAAATCAGCGGTGCAATCTCGCTTTTTTATGGAAAAAAAGATGAAGGCAGTGAGCTGTCAAAACATCATTTTATTCTGGGAGAAGGCAACACCGATACTGGCGATGAAATTGAGCCTGGTTTATTTGGCTTTATGGAAAATCCGGGGCTTAAGACTGAAAAAATCAAAGAAGGCGATGATGAAAAAGACGTTCTGACAATGAGCATTGCTGATGCGCTTGACGACGATAATGTGGTAAAATCGGATTTGGCCGGTGTCCTGAACTATTCCGCTGGTGAAGACGCAGACCTTTATATGCAAGTTGAGTTAAAAGAAATCACTTTGCCAACGTCGCTTATATCCAGCGGCAAGCCAGTTGATGTCAGCGTTTATATGTATATAGATTTCCAGATGAATTTCCGGCTCGACAAGAAATCTACAATGGAGATTATAGGAGGCGGTGAGTCCGATGACGGCGCGCCCGCAGATTCCGGCGAATCCTCAAATCCGATTTTTGATACT
Source organism: Treponema sp. (assembly GCA_022510865.1). GTDB lineage: Bacteria > Spirochaetota > Spirochaetia > Treponematales > Treponemataceae > Treponema_D. The sequence continues at coordinate 89,559 of JAFLSQ010000001.1, read as the reverse complement.
ATGGACGGCGGCTACATCAAGCTTACGCCCAAGGCGTTGCCGTTTGACATTGAGCCGGACAACCCTAACGGAACTCTGGACATAATTCTGGAATTCGGCAAGGCACAAATCAAAATTCCTATAAAAGACATTGGCGAGCAATCAGAATTCCAAATCTCTCCATTGGATTTGGATGAAATGATGAGCGCAATGTCCTCTGGCGCGTCAATGGGGCTGTCCTTGGCTTTCCCGAAAGGCATGGTCAAAATCCCAAGGGTTCTGGACTTTGATGCGGATGTAATTATCGGGGTGAAAACCGGCGGCGAGATTGAAGTTTATCCAAATCTAATGGGAGGCGCATTATGAAAAAGAAATCGACGTTTCTAATCATCATTTCTCTTGTTTTCTCAACATTGTTCGCGCGCAATTTTTTTGATGAGCGGTATTTTGAGTACAAAATCACTGTGCCGTTCGCTTTCTCGAACAACTGCTTTGCGCTGGACGACCTGATGAAAGAGGAGGCAGTGATTGACCTGAATTCCCTTGCCGCAGGCGTTGCGGAGGACGGACTTACTTTCCTGATGACGATGAATCCGGAAATTCAGCTGAACCTGAATCTTCCAAGCGTGAAAGTTGGGCTGATTGCAGGCCTTGACGCTTATGCGAACATCGGGATGGGCGACGGCCTTCTGAAAATGCTTGGCAGCGGTCTGAAAGTTGGCGATGAGCTGGACATCAGCATCTCGCCAAAAATAGATTTGTTCGCCTACGCAGAGACGAACGTCGGCTTGAAATTCAACAGATTCAGCTTTTATGTGCGGCCGGGCGTTTTTGCTCCTATACTAAGCGTCTCCGGGAAAGGCGGTCTTTTTGTGGAGAACAAAAGCGATTCAATCGAAATGACAATGGACGCGGTTTTCAATCTTTACACGCCGTTCGCTTTTGACAATTTGGAGGATTTTGATTCCAGCTCCGTGATGAAAGGCCTTGGCGTTGACCTTGCAATGGGATTTTCCCTGCCGCTTTTCAAGCATCTGACTTTCTCTGCCGACACGCGAATGCCGATTGTTCCCGCAACGCTTGATTATCATGCGTCAATGGAAATGAAAGGCGGAACGACAATTTCTCTGGAAGATTTGGATAATTTTGCTTTTGATTCTTCTGACCCGGAATTGGTGAGCGAGTCCGGCGCGAAGTTCAAAATCAACAGACCGCTTACACTTATGGGTTATGTTGATTTTCTGCCTATGCGCAACCTGCTTGATTTGCGTGCTGGCGCAGGATTCGGCATTTTCCATCCGTTTATGACCGATAACTCAATGCAGTTTTACTGGCAGTATTATCTTGGGCTGACGGTGAATTTCATCAATATGCTGAAATTCTCAATTTCAACAGAATACACGAGGCAGGTTTTCATCAATCAGCTTGGAGTTGTCCTGAATCTGCGTCTGCTTGAAATTGACGCGGGCGTTTCGATGCAGTCTGTGAGTTTTACAAAAAGCTGGCTTGGCTCGGGATTCGGCGCATATCTGGTGTTCGCAATGGGATTCTAGGCCGTCAGAGAATCCGCGCATTTGACCTAAACGCCGTCATATTGTAAAATAAACCACTTGCACGTTTATTTTATGAGAGGCAAAAATGTTTAAGATTCTTGAGAAAAAGCAGCTTTCTGCCGGCGTTTTTTACATGAAGGTGTCTGCGCCAGAGATTGCCAGAAACCGCAAGGCCGGGCAGTTTGTGATTGTCCAGGTGGATTTGGATTTTGGCGAGCGCATTCCGCTCACAATTGCGGACGCGAATGCCAGCGAGGGATGGATTGCCCTTGTCTTCCAGGCAGTTGGCGCGTCCACATACAAACTTTCTCTGATGAGCGAGGGCGATTCGCTGCCTGCTGTTCTTGGGCCGCTTGGCAATCCCTCAAAAATTGAAAAATATGACCGCCCTGTTCTGGTTGTTGGCGGTGGCTTCGGGGTTGCGCCGTGCTATCCGATTGTGCAGGCGCACAAAGCCATAGGCAACAAAGTGATTATGGTAATCTGCGCGCGCACTAAAGATTTGCTCATCTATGTTGATGAGATGAAGGCCATCGCCGATGAAGTGATTATTATGACGGACGATGGCTCTGCCGGCCGCAAAGGTGTCTCAACCGTGCCGGTAAAAGAAATGTGCGAGAGCCAGTGCCCGCCCGCCGAGGTCATTGCAATCGGTCCGCCGATTATGATGAAATTCTGTGCGCTTACCACAAAGGAATACGGAATCAAGACGACTGTCTCGCTCAACACGATTATGATTGACGGAACGGGAATGTGCGGCGGCTGCCGCGTGAGCGTTGGCGGCGAGACAAAATTTGTCTGCGTTGACGGCCCGGAATTCAACGCGCATGACGTGGACTGGGACAATATGATGATGCGGATGAAGTCATTCAAATCCCGGGAGCAGGAAGATTTTCACAGGTGCAAGATTGGGTTAGGAGCATAATCAGATGGCAATCAACGTGACAGAAGAATACAAAAAAATACAGGATTTGATAAAGGCGAACGGAACGCTCACCGCAAAGGAACGTAATGCAATCCCGCAGATGGAGATGCCTGCCCGCGAGCCTAAAACACGCGCCCGCGAGATGGCCGAGGTTGCGCTCGGTTTTTCTGCGGAGCAGGCGGTTGTTGAGGCGAACCGCTGCCTGCAATGCGCAAAACCGTTCTGCATGGACGGCTGCCCCGTGAACATTGACATTCCGGGGTTCATCAAAGAGATTGCGGACGGTAACTTCAAGGCATCGGTTGACATCATCAAAAAAACGAGCCTTCTGCCTGCGATTTGTGGTCGTGTCTGCCCGCAGGAAAAACAGTGCCAGGGAAAATGCACCGTTGGAAAAGTGTGGAAAAATCCCGAGAAAGCAGTGTCAATCGGAAGGCTGGAGCGTTTTGTGGCAGACTGGGAGCGCGAGAACAATCAGGTGACGATGCCGACTGTCGCGCCCGCAACCGGAAAAAAAGTCGCGGTGATTGGCTCTGGCCCTGCCGGACTTACTGTTGCCGCCGACTGTGCGCGTGCCGGTCACGAGGTGACGGTTTTTGAGGCTTTTCATAAATGCGGCGGCGTGATGATGTACGGAATCCCGGAATTCAGGCTGCCCAAAAAGATAGTGCAGGATGAGATTGAGAATCTCCAGAAAATCGGCGTGAAATTCGAGACGAATTTTCTTGTTGGTCGCACGGACACGCTTGACCAGCTTCTGGATGAAAAAGGCTTTGACGCGGCGTTTGTAGGAACTGGCGCGGGGCTTCCGAAATTCCTGAACGTTCCGGGCGAGAATTTAATCGGAGTTTTCAGCGCGAATGAATACCTTACCCGCGCGAATCTTATGAAAGGCTACGACAAGGAACATGCCGCCACACCAATTTATGATGCGAAGCACGTGGTCGTTTGCGGCGCGGGAAATGTTGCGATGGACGCGGCCCGCATGGCATTCCGGCTTGGCGCGGAGACGGTGGACGTGGTTTACCGCCGCACAAGGAATGAGATGCCAGCCCGTCTTGAAGAGATTGGTCATGCCGAGGAAGAAGGCGTGAACTTCCGCTTCCTTGAGAATCCGGTGGAAGTTCTGGGCGATGATGAGGGCAAAGTCTGCGCAGTCCGCTGTCTGAGCTACGAGCTTGGCGAGCCAGATGAGAGCGGCCGGCGCAGTCCTGTGCCAATTCCAGGCAGCGAGCACGATGTTCCCTGCGATGCTGTGATTGTCGCGCTTGGTAACGGCTCAAATCCGCTGTTGGTGAGCACAACCCCGGGGCTTGACGCTGACAAACGCGGTCACATTCTGGTGGACGAAAAACAAGCCACTCACCACGCGAAAGTCTGGGCCGGCGGCGACATAGTTCTTGGTGCCGCCACCGTTATTCTAGCGATGGGCGAGGGGAGAAAAGCTGCGTCTGGAATAAACGAGTATCTGGCGAAAGCATAATTTGCAAATCAAGCAGGCTTGCCCAGAGCGGGTCGCATTCGGACGAAAGTCCGAATGCGAAGTTTGGGCGCGCAGCGGCCAATACCGATGGGCGAAGGAAGAAAAGCCGCCGCCGGAATAAACGAGTATCTGGCGAAAGCATAATTTGCAAATCAGGCCGGCTTGCCCAGAGCGGGTCTAATTCGGACGCAAGTCCGAATTGGAAGTTTGGACGCACAGCGGGCAATCCGCGGGAAGGCATTGAAATCCGCTGTATTTTATTAACCCGACCGCCCGTTCTGCCGATAATCGGAGTATGGCACAGAAACAGAAAAAAAAGAAATCTAAAAATACATTGCTCGCTGCGGCCTGTGTTGCTCTTGGTCTGCTGATTATCCTGATTACTTTTATTGTGAAGCGCGACCAGATAAAAACCAATCTGAAAGAGACGGCTTTTTTTGAGAAAGTCGTGGGAACAACGCCTCAGTTCATTGAGAATCACGAGGTGGAGCAGAAGGAGCAGGGCGAGCTTCCTTTAAAAGAGGACGTGACAATCCGCATAGAGAGCGTCCAGCCTGTGCCACAAAAAGAAGAGACGGACGATTTTATAACCGTTCCGCCCGAGCAGCCGGAACAACCTGCGCAACGCGTACCGACACCATCCGAGCCCAAGCCGGAGCATCTTGACCAGAAAAAGCCTGCGCCGCAGAAAACCGAGCCAAAAAAGACCGAGGAGAAAAAATCAGAGGCAAAACCATCTGCGACAACCGAACTTGAGCTGTGCTTTGTGCTCATAGACGGCGACGGCAGCGTTGTGCGGAAAATCGTGCGCCGCTCAGTTCCAAAAAATGACTCGCCGCTCACAACCGCAATCAATCTGCTTCTGAAAGGGCCGGACACCACAAAATCTGCGGAAAGAAACTGCATGACCCTCATTCCGGCCGGCACCCGCCTTTTGACCGCGAGAGTTCAGAACGGAGTTGCATACCTGAATTTCACAGAAGAGTTCCTTTTCAACAGCGTCGGAATTGACGGTCAGATTCATCAGCTGGAGCAGATTGTCTACACCGCCACCGCGTTTTCCACGGTGAGCAGCGTCCAGTTTATGATTGAGGGCAAAACGCAGGATTATCTGGGCGAGGGCGTTTGGATTGGCTCCCCGCTTTCCCGCGCCTCATTTTAATCGCGTTCCTAGTTCGAGTAAGATTTTATGATTTTCTGATAGTACGACTTGTTCTCTGTCCAAGGTTTCTCAAACGTGGAGATTGAGAAGTAGTCAAAATCGCTGGAATCCTGCTTTTTTGAGATGATTTTTGTGCTGAAAACTGATTTCCCGGTCTCGGCTTGAAAAATGCGTGCGGTTATTTTCACAGAATTTTTGTCCTGAATATCAAGCGAAGAAAAATCCGTGTAAGAATTCTGCGCGCTCTCAAGAATCCTCCGCTGAACAAAAAAATTGTTGCGTGCGGCGTTCTCTTCATCAAAAGCGGGAATTATGCCGAGCGTCACAATCGAGTCGTCGCCGAGCATCCAGACGTTCTCCATCGGGTGAATCCAGTCCGAATCAAGCGTGACCGACTGATTCGCGTACTCGCACTTCACATCTTTTGCCTTGGATTTTTTGATTTTCGCACTTTTTGATTTTTTCTCGTTCCCCTGATTTTTAGGAAAGCCCTTGAAATCATCAAACGATTTGTCAAAACTGTCCCGAAGCTGCCCGATTGTCACGCATTCAAGCGGTTTTTTCCCGGCGGCCTCAATGCCACGGATATTGAACATCGGGATGCGGCAGTCAAAAATCACTGTGACCTGCCCGCCGAACTGCTCGTAATCCTGCACAATGCTCTTGCTTTTCTCTGTGATTTCCCCGGCCTTGATTCTGCGGGCAGAAAATTCGTACAGAAAATCATGCAGATAATTCACAATGTCCATGTCCTCAGTTCCGGGCATAATTGCGGAAATTATGCGCTCGCCGGTCATATCCCAGTGCGGCGAATCCGGGTTCACCGTGATGAGGATTGCGATGTCTTTTTCCGGCAGAAAATTCTCACTGTCCTGCGGCGCGTAATATCTGATTTGAACCGTGCCCGCGTCATAGTAAAGCAGCCCGACGTAAGACTCGCGGATAAAAGTGTTGTCCCTGTAATACACGTACTCGCCGGAAATATCAGGCAAAAACGATTGAAAGCCCGGCATTGCGGCAAGCGGAGCCAGCGCAAAAAACGCGGCAACGGCAAAAATTGTGATTTTTCTCATTTGGAGTCTCCCATAAAAATCAGGCAGAAAATCCGTCTGATTTCCGCGCGAATCCGGGGAAAACGGAGGCGCACGGTTTAAGATAATTGCGGCGCGAACTAAAAGCGTCACAATCGTGATGGTCAGGCGTTCAGTCTGGCAACCGCGTCACGAACGATTTCTGCGGCTTTTGCCGAGGCTTCATCCGCCGGAACAAGCAGGGTCTCCGCCTCACTTCTGATTTTAAGCTCCACGTTCGGAAGATTTTTATCACCCACCACAATACGGATTGGATAGCCAATCAGCTCCGAGTCAGTGAATTTTACGCCGGGACGCTCGTTGCGGTCATCAAGCAGAACCTCAACGCCAGCGGCAGTCAGCTCGCCGTAAATTTTGTCCGCGACATCCTTCATTTTGTCTTTGTAGGCCACGGGAATCACCACAACCTGATATGGAGCGACCGACATGGGCCAGATAATCCCCTTCTCATCGTGATGATTTTCGATGATGCTCGCGAGCGTGCGGTCCACCCCGATTCCGTAGCAGCCCATCAGCGGAATGACCGGCTTGCCGTTCTCGTCAAGGTAAGTGACGTTCATCGGTTTTGTGTATTTGTCGCCAAGCGCGAAAATGTGCCCAAGCTCGTTGCCTTTGCGCGTGTAGAATGTTCCGCCGCAGTCGGGGCATTTGTCGTCCGCTTTGCAGGTGCGCACATCGGCGGTCATAAACGCGGTGAAATCGCGGCCCGGCTCAACGTGCTTGATGTGGAAGCCTGTTTTGCCCGCGCCGGCAATGCAGTCGTGCATCTCTAAAGTGGATTTATCTGCCAGAATCGGGATTTTTATGCCGACCGGCCCGACAAATCCGTGTGATGCGCCGGAATATTTGAGCACATCTTCATCGCAGGCAAGCTCTACGCCGCTTGCCTTAAGCTCGGAGGCAAGTTTTGCCTCGTTCACGTCAAGGTCTCCGCGGATGAGCACGCAGAAGAAAGTTTCCGGGATGTAAGTCGCGCCGCCTGATGTGACGGTCTGCGCATTTTTATAGAATTCCGTTTTTGAAAGGTCGATTGCGCAGTTGTAGACTTTGTAAATCAGTGCTTTGAGGAAAGTTGTGGGCTTCTCGCCAAAAAAGGTCTCCATATCCGCAATGCTCAGGACGTTCGGAGTGGCAACTTCCTCGATTGCAAGGTCTGTTTTTTTCTGCGGATTCCCATTTGAGTCCAGCGGAATATCATTCAGGCACGATGCTTTCTCCACGTTCGCGGCGTAACCGCAGTCCGGGCAGAGCAGGAGCGTGTCATCGCCAACTTCGCTTTCAACCATGAATTCCTCTGAGCCGGAGCCGCCCATCATGCCTGTGTCTGCTTTCACGGTGATTGTAGTCAGGCCCATCCGCTTGAAAATCTTGTGATATGCCTCCGAGATGTTTTTATAGGACGCGTCCAAATCCGCCTGATTTTTGTCGAACGAGTATGCGTCCATCATCGTGAATTCGCGGCCGCGCATAACGCCGTAACGCGGGCGAATCTCATCGCGGTATTTTGTGTTAATCTGGTAAAGCGTGAAAGGCAGCTGCTTGTAAGACGAAAGCCCGTCACGCACAAGCGCGGTGAACGCTTCCTCGGCGGTAGGCGAGACAATCATATCCTGCCCCTGGCGGTTCTGTGCGCAGAGCATTTCCCCGGATGCCTGAGCCCAGCGCCCGGACTCGCGCCACAGGCTTGCCGGCTGAATCACCGTGGATTTTATTTCCAGAAGCCCCGCCTCATCAAGTTCCTCGCGGATAATCTTCTGGACTTTCATAAAAGAGCGCAATCCGAAAGGCATATAGCCGTAAAGTCCGTTTCCAAGTTTTCTGATAAGCCCCGCGCGCATCATAAGCTGATGGCTTGCAATAACCGCGTCATTCGGCGCGTCGCGCAGCGTAGAGATGATTGTTTTTGTCGCTTTCATGCAGATTATTCTAGTGAAAGTCGGCTATTTTTTCAACAAGCAGATAATCCTGTCTGATTCCAGCGAGTACGGCATTTTATTATAATCGCTGAAAAATTCGATTGAGGTGAAGCCCATCTCGTCCGCGGCGGTTTTGAACGTCTCCAGACTGATTGGCGTGACGACCTCATCCTTGACTTCCTCAATCATTGTGCCCTCAGCGGTGACAATGTGCTGGAACAATTTATAGTTCGCGGTCTCCGTGTTTTTTATGAGCGATGAGTAGAGCGTCGCGCGCTCGCACCTGCGCTCCGGCAAATCTATTTTTGTGGCAGAAAAATCGTATTTTGAGAAATTGATTAAATCCAGAACCAGAAAGCCGCCGTCCGCGAGCATCATGTACGCGTCCAGCATGAATTTTTTTGCAAGCCCGCGGTCTTTAAGAAAAATAAGGCGATAGTTCAGGCAGGCAATCACATCATAATGATTTTTTGGCAGGAAACGCGAAATGTCCACAGGATTCAGATTGAACACGTTGATTTTTGTGCCCTGACTCACAATTTTCTCGTTGACAATCTTTGTGAATTCCGCGAACTGGTCTGTGACCGTCACATCATATTTTTTGCCAAGTTTCATAGAAAGATTGCCTGGCCCGCACTCCACGCTCAAAAATTTTGCGGGCTGAGCGGACTGCGCGTTTGCCAGGAGAGAGTCAAAAAAATCGTCCTGAACCGGGTCTGCCGGAAAAAGTTCCTCGTAAAAATCTGTCCATCGCTTAATATAAATCATAATATTGTGATTTTATCATAAATCCGCAAGATTTCAAGTGATTGCTCTAGTCGATTTTCCAGTGGTTGTTTTCTTTGTAAAAGCGTTTTGCGTTCACTTCCAGAAGCCGGCCGTCCTCTCCGGACATTTTCACCATTGATGTGAGCGGATTGACCTCCGTTAGTCGGAATTCAGTGCCGTCATACCGTATGCGGATGCCTTCATTCGGGAGTTTCTTGCGCATCTCGTTGTACCAGTCGTATTCGTAGGAAAGGCAGCAGAGCAATCGTCCGCATTGCCCGGAAATCTTCATTGAGTTAAGCGAGAGGTTCTGGTCTTTTGCCATTTTGATTGAGACCGGGCGCAGTTTGTCAGAGACGGCGTGACAGCAGAACGGCCTTCCGCAGACACCAAGCCCGCCTGTTATGCGTGACTCATCGCGCACCCCGATTTGCCGCAGCTCGATGCGCATTTTGAAGACGGAAACAAGGTCTTTGACCAGCTCGCGAAAATCCACACGGTTGTCTGAGCTGAAAAAGAACAGGGCTTTCTGCTCCTCAAACAAAAAGTGCACCTGCACAAGTTTCATATCCAGTTTGTGAGCCTCGACTTTTTCCTTGAACACGGGAAAAGCCTCTTCTTCCCGCTGCTCAATCTCGCGCAGTTTTTTAAGGTCGTCGTCAGTGGCCTTGCGCTCAACAGCCACAATATCGTTTTTTTTGATTCCCATCGGCTTCTTTGTTACGCCCAGGACAAAAGCCATGTCCTTGCCGTAACGTGTTGGGCAGATGACGTAATCGCCGGAAGAAAGTTTAAGTTTGTCGGAGACCTTGGCATACAAAGTCTCGCAGGAATATCGAAGTTTAAGATGATAGAGCGGCGAGTCTACAACAATGTCCTCGCCTTCAGAAGAGCCGCCATCGTTGTCCTCAAGGGAATCAAGGGAGTCGGTGCTGTCATCTATATCGGTTTCAAAAATATCACTCATTTCCTTTTAGTATACCTCACGAATCAAGAACTCATCAAGTCAATTATGAGGCCTTTTATCTCATTTGCCTGCGCCAGAATCTTAAGGTTGTCAATCTGATTTTCAAGCGTGGCCCGCGTGAACTCATCAAGTTTTGCATTTATAATCTGAATCTGATATTTTGGGTCAATGCGGTGGGGCGGGAGCGTGTAGTTTGAGAAAAAATTCGTGCGCGACGGAACAATCATGTCTTTGCCCATGCGGTTCTTTTTTCGCCGCGCTGTCACCTCAAAATTATTGCTGACCACGAACGTCACGAACTGCCGCACAGAAGTCTTGAACTTCTCGATGTTCTCTTTTGTCAGCGATTCAGAAAGGTCGTTTCCGGCGTTATCCACCGCATCCTTCAAGAAAATCGCCGCGTCATCCACAGACATTCCGGAAATTTCAGGAGGCAGTCCGCGCATGATAATCTCTGTCTGATTTTCGCCCGCCTCAGATTTCAAAAGCTCGGAGAATTTTAGTTTTCGTGCGGAGGAAGTGCGCTCATTCTTCTGATTTTTTTTGAGAGCCTCGTTTGTCGCGCTCTGAGTGCCGGCGTAATAAAAATTCGTGCCAAGAGAATCGACTTCTGCCATTAAAGTAAAACCTTGTCTTTTATGGCGCGTGATTGCAGATACTCGTCCGATTTTGCCATGAACCGCTCTTTCTCTTTGATTGAGATGCAGTGCCCGCGAAAATGCGAGTTATCGTCTATGGTCACTTTGCTGGAAATGACATCGCCTACCACAACCGATTTTGTGAGCACCCTCACGCCTTCCGGAGCCGTGACGTTCCCAAGAATTATCCCGCCGATTATGATGGACTTTGCCTTGACATCCCCGCGGATTCTCGCATTCTCGCCGACAATCACGTTGCCGTCCGTCTCAAGGTTGCCGTCAATGTCGCCGTCCACGCGCACAAATCCGTTCACGCGCAAATTGCCCGAAATTGCGGAGCCTCTGCCTATCACCGTATCGATTGAGATGTCGTCAATTCGTAAAGCCATAGCAACCTATTTTGATAAATTGATGTTGATGTATTTTGCCGGGTCAACTACGTCAGAGCCGATGTGAACCTCGTAATGCAGATGCGGTCCGGTAGAAATTCCTGTGTTTCCGATTGTGCCGATTACCTCGCTCTGCTCAACGTACTGGCCGTTCCTCACCCGGAACGAGTTGAGGTGCGCGTAGCGCGTGTATATTCCGTGATTATGCTTGATGATGATGAAATTCCCGAAATTGTTATCAAATCCCACTGAGACAACCTGACCGGATGCCGTTGCCATGACCGGGTCGCCGGAACGCCAGGTAGAGAAATCCATTCCTTTGTGGATGTACCAGTTGCCGTAAAGCGGATGCACCGCCGGGCCGAACGCCATTGAGATGTGATAATTCGGATTTTTTACCGGGCAGATGCTCGGAATTTCTGTAAAAAGATTCTGCTGGGTTTTGAGCATTTTTCCAATCTGTTCGATTGGCTGAACCGCGTCCTCCAGATAAGTCGCAAGCTCTTTTATATCTGCAACTTCCCTTGAAGTTCCCTGCGCAAGCTCGGTTGAGGTGAACAATGCGGAAAGGTCGCTGTTGGATGACATTGCTGACGAGCGTTTAACCTGGTCAATCCCAAGAAGGGACAGGCTCTGCGAAAGCGATGTCTGGAAGCGTTTTGCCGCCTGAAAAAGATTCGCGTTCTCATCACGCAGCGCGTCAAGGCTTGCCAGAGTGGAGCGGTTCTGCTCTTCAAGCAGAGAAATCTCCCTGCTTGCGGAAAGCGAGCGCGTGTTGTAAAAAAAGAATGATATAACCACGCCCACCGCCAGAAGCACGCCCAGCGCGAGCGCGAAAACATTCGTCTGAAAATTGATTACTTTGCTCTGCGAGTGCGGCACGACCATAATCGTGAGCTTGCTGTCAAAGACTTTAAAAATCCGGACAAAAAGACTTCCCACAAGCCGGAAAAAATGCCCGACCCCGTGGGTCACATTTGACGCGAACTGCTTCTCAATTTTTTTAAAAGAATTTGACGTTCTGGACATAGCCGTTCCCATCGATTATAACACGGTATTCATTTTTGTGTCAAACTGCCGGAAAAGCGAATTGAGACACAAAAATTTGACGGATTGACAATCCTGTGCTATCTTTATATTCGGTAGAAGTGGAACTAATCTTTACATAAACACCTTTTTGGAGAAAAGCCATGAAGTTTTTTGATACTCACGCCCACATCGGGCTTATATACGATGACCCTATTGAGCAATTGCGCGTGGTGCAGCAGGCTAAGCAGGCCGGTGTGCAGAGAATCATAAGCATGAATAACAGCCTTTATGATTTTAACAAGGTTTATCCTAATTTAAAGTCGATGTCCGGGGTGTATCATGCGGCTGGAGTCGCGCCTTCCGAGGTGACGAATCCAGGGCCGGACTGGATTTCTGTGCTTGAGAAAAGCCTTGCGCTCCCGAACGTGGTTGCAGTCGGAGAAATCGGATTGGATTACTTCAAGCAGTTCGGTGACAAACGCTCGCAGATTGAGCTTTTCATCACTCAGCTGGAGATTGCGCAGAAACACAATCTTCCTGTGATAATCCATAACCGTGATGCCGGAAAGGATGTGTATGACATCCTCTCTGAGCGGATGCCTGACCGCGGCGCAATCCTTCACTGCTACTCCGAGGATGCGGCGTTCGCAAAAAAATGCCTTGATAAAAATATCTGGTTCAGTTTTGCGGGCAACCTGACGTACCGCAACGCCCGTAATCTGCACGAGACGGTCATGAACATCCCCACAGACAGAATTCTGATAGAGACTGAAAGTCCGTTCATGATTCCCGCGGAATTCCGTGATAAAAAGCGGACTAAGCCGGCGTATCTGCCTTCCACGGCGCGTTTTCTTGCGGAAATGCTTGAGACTGATTTGGAAGCCCTTGCCGACCAGCTTTGGAAAAACAGCTGCAAGGCGTTCAATCTTCCGGAGTAGGATTTTCTGCGTTGGATTCTGGGCTTTATCATCCGGTAAAAATCGGGAATATCGGGCTAAAAGGCAATATTTTTCTTGCGCCGGTGGCGGGTTACAGCGATGCGGCGTTCCGCTCGGTTTGTGTGGAGAACGGTGCGTGCTTCACTTACACAGAGATGGTGAGCGCGGAGGCTCTGGTTCGCAACAATCAGAAAACTCTGACGCTTATGCGGCGCGCTTTCAATGAGACTGCGTATGCCGTCCAGATTTTTGGCGGAGAACCGGATGTGATGGCCCGCGCTGCCCGCATTGTGATTGAGAACGTTGGCTGCGAGGTTATAGACATCAACTGCGGTTGCCCGGTTCCAAAAATTGTCCGCACTGGAGCGGGCGCCGCGCTCACACGTGACCCGGACAGGCTGCACAAAGTTGTCTCTGCCGTTGTAGGCGCGTGCGGCGGAAGCCCTGCCTCGGGCGGAATTCCTGTCACCGTGAAAGTCCGCTCTGGATGGGAGCAGAAACAGATTACATGGCGGGAGGCTGCGCAGGCGGCATTGGATGCGGGCGCGAGCGCAATCACAATTCATCCGCGCACACGTGCCCAAGGCTATGAGGGCCATTCCGACTGGGATATTATGGCAGCGCTTGTGGAGGAAGTTTCCGGGCGCGTGCCTGTGTTCGGAAGCGGAGACCTTTTCAAGCCGGATGACGCGCGCAGAATGCTGGAGCACACAAAAGTTGACGGCGTGATGTTCGCGCGGGGTGCGATGGGCAATCCTTTTATTTTCCGTGACACGACTTCCCTGCTCACCACCGGGAAATATGAGCCTGTTCCTGCGCGGGAACGCATAAAGACCGGTTTCATGGAGCTGGAGCGGCTTGCCGGCGAGACGAGCGAAAATCATGCGTGCCTTGAGATGCGCAAACGTTTTTCCGCATATTCAAAAGGAATAGAGAACGGTGCCGCGCTCCGCGCAAGAATAGTTCATGCCGCGACAATACAGGACTATCGCGACATCTTCTCTTCTGTTATACTGTAAAGCATGAATTCTCCGGAAAATATCAGGAATGTAATCCGCTACCTGCAAAAATTCAGGAACGCCGTATCCGTCATCTATCTGGATGACAGGACAATCGGTTCTGCGCTTTATTCATCGCACATCCGGGACATCGCTCTGCTTCACGAGGCGGGGCTTAAAGTCGTGATTGTTCCGGGCGCGCGCAGCCGCATCGACGAGGTTCTTTCCGGCAAGCAAATTGAGTGGCATTACAAGGATAATATCCGCGTGACCGACGAGGACGCTATGCCGCTGATTAAAATGGCGGCCTTCGATGTCTCAAATGCGATTATGACAAGCCTTGCCGCGAACGGCATAACGGCGATTATCGGGAACTGGGTCCGGGCAAGGGCAAAGGGCATTCTCGGCGGATTTGATTTTGGCACCGCCGGCGAGATTGAGCGGCTGGAGACATCTGCAATCCGCACGGTTCTGGACGATGGTTTTATCCCGGTTTTTCCGTGCATTGGCTGGAACACGGTGGGCCATCCCTACAATATATCCTCAGTGTCGCTGGCGCAGCAGGTTGCGGTGAGCCTTGGCGCGGACAAACTTTTTTTCGTGATGTTCGACGGGCAAATCAGCACATCAAGGTATGATATTCCGGCTGAATTCTCGCTGTCAGAGACCGGCGAGGTTCCCGCAATGAATCTTGAGGAGGTGGATTTGTTTCTTGCCGCGAACGTGTCCAAAAATCCGGATGCGTCTGATGAAGACGTCCGCTTCTCAATCGCCATGCTGCTTAAAGCCGCGCAGGAGGCGTGCCGCAAAGGTGTGACCCGCGCTCACATTGTAGACGGCGCGCTGGACGGTGTTCTGCCCTGTGAGATTTTCAGCGACCTTGGCTCGGGCACAATGATTTACACAAGCAATTACGGGAAAATCCGCGGGATGAATCAGACGGATATTCCTGCTGTCCTTGCAGTAATGCGTCCTTTCATCGCGAGCGGAAAGCTTCTTTTGCGCACCGAGGCAGATTTATCCGCGCACATTGAGGATTTTGTCGTGTACGAGCTTGACGGCGGAGTTCATGCTTGTGCCGCGCTCCGCTTGTATGATGACGGCCAGGCAGAGATTGCGGCGGTTGCGGTTGACGAGTCGTTCGCGCACATGGGAATCGGGCCAAAACTCGTGGATTTTCTTTTAAAACGTGCGGATGACGCCGACGCAAAATCCGTTTTCATTATGACAACACAGGCGGCCGACTGGTTCGAGAAACTTGGTTTTCTGCCGGACTCGCTGGAATCAATCCCCGCCGAACGCCGCGCAATCTGGACAAAGGGGCGAAACTCCAAAGTTTACAGGTTGCCGCTCAAAAATCGCAAAAAAAGAGGTGAAATATGATTTTAAAAACTGATGATTTGACTTGGTACGGCCGGTTCGCGGACATAGACGGCATCCGCTATTTTGATTATTCTGCTTCAGGTTTTGAGTTCTGCATGACCGGCAAAAAAGCCGTGGCTACAATCCAAAGTGACCCGGAACTTTTTGATGACACGACAAAATGTGTGCTCGGGGTTTATGTCTCAGAAATCCCTGATGGTTCTGCCGCGGAGCGTTACACCGCGCGCTCTTTGTGGAACGATTTTCCCGATGATATTTCTGCCCGCTTCATCCTCACGCAAAAAGAGACAGAATGCACGCTTTTTGAGTCTGCTGATGAGAAAACCGTGATTATCCGCGTGCTGAAACTTAGCGAGGTGAATTTTGGCTGCGCGGGATTAAAACTGCTTGAGATTGACGGAACGCGGAACAATCCCAAGAAAAATTCCTGCGATTGTTCCGGCGGAAAAATCGGGACGGGCGTAAATCCGCCTAAAATCGAGATAATCGGGGATTCAATCACCTGCGGTTACGGAATTGAGGGCGAGCGCGCCGAGGATCCGTTCACCACAAAACAGGAGCGTGCGGACAAAGCCTACGGATTTCTGACCGCAAAAAAACTTGGCGCGGATTTTCATCTTGTAAGCTGGAGCGGCATCGGGATTATCTCAAAATACGTGGAGGAGACCGTTGAGGAGCCGGACACAACCGTTGTGATGCCGTCCGTCTGGCCTTACACAGACAAATCTTTGTCGCTGCGCCGCGGGCTTGAGCCGGAAGTCTGGGATGAATCAAGGTTTTCCCCGGATATTGTGATTGTCCACCTTGGCACAAACGACATGAGCTATGTGCGCAAAGTTGAGGGCCGCCGCAAGGCTTTTGTGAGCGGTTTGCGCCAGTTTCTGGAGGCAATCCACCGCCGCTCGCCAAAGGCGAAAATCTGCTGCTGCCTTGGCGCAATGGGGCAGGATTTGTGCGATTCTGTGGAGGAGGCGGCCGCGCAGTTCAACGGGGATTTTAAAAACGTTCTCGTCAAGACAATCCGCTTTCCAATGCAGGATGAGCGTGACGGAATCGGCGCGAACTGGCATCCTTCCGCGAGAACTCACGAAAAGATGGCAGTCATGCTGGCCGATGCCCTGCGGGATTGGTGCAGTCCCGCAGGCGCAGAAAATCAGTCGTAATGCTTTGCGAGCGTCACAGGCTCATATTCTATGCGGATTTTTGGCATGGCCGGGATTGTGGTGAACGAGTCGTGCATCCACTGGCCGTCTGGCGCGGTGAACGGGTCGCTGTTGTCTGACGGATGGTTCATGCCGTCCGCAGGAGGCGCGAAAATCCGCAGTTTCATGGATTTGCTCTGGCTGTCCGCAAGCGGATTCTCAAAGAAATAGCTCATCAAATCCACGCACTTTACGCCGGGGGCTTTGTAAAACCAGTACCCGCCGAATTCAATCATAAGGTTCAGGCTCTGCAAATCGCCTTCAAAATAAAGCTCTGCATAATGCGGATTTTTCTGCACTTTGACTTCGGTCTCAACGCCTTCCGCATCCTCGGAGCTGCTCCAGCGCAGTTTTGCCGGGAAAGCAAGCGCGCCCGCATCCTCAATTTTCTGCGAGAAAAACGGCTTGTGCAGCTGTTTGCGGTAAGTCGCAAAAAGCGGCTGCTCAATCCCCACGTCTTTGTTGTTCGGGTCTGTGATTTCAAGACCGAGTCTGCCATCATCACGGAACTGATACAGCGTAAACGCGGAGAGCCATTTCTCGTCATCTTTTTCAAGACGCTCCATGAAGTGGCGCATCATGTTGGCCTGCTCATACGCGCCGGTTACATCGCCGTCGCCGTTCAGTTCAGAAAGGACGAACGGTTTGTCCTGCCCGGTAATCTCGCGCAGTCGGCGGACTGTTGCCTTTGCCTTGTCGTAAACCTCATCGACATCATAGCAGGCGTAGTTTTTTGTCTCTTTTGTGGCAACGTCAACCGGCCAGCCCCAGTGCAGTGAAAGATAATTATCCCCAGACCAGATGTCCGCGGCTTTGTGCGCCTCCAGAAAAACGTCCTCCATCTCAATTTTTCCGGATGCCTTGTCGAACATTCCGGCGCAGAGAATCATTTTGACGTTGGGAGCGTGCTCGTGCATGACCTTGCAGACAAGCACAAAAAAATCCGCGAGCTGCTGATAGCTTGCCCGTTTGTTGAAGCAGAACCATGTGCCGGTGCACTCGTGGTTCACGCGCAGAAGCACACGGCCGAACGGACGCAAATCCTGCGCGATGGGAATCAAATCCTCTTCCTTAAGCTCCGGGTCGATTGTGAGCGTGAGCACAACATCCATTCCGTGCCGCCGGATTTCTCGCATAAAATTGAACGGCTCGTCATCACGGCGGCCCTCACGCCCTCCGCGGTAAGGAAAATAATCCTCATACGGATAGTCCCACGCTCCGCTCGGCGTTTCCTGCGGACATGCCACGCTAGCCCTGACGGGCCAGGTTTTGTCGTTCGGATAGTATGTGTACATGAGGCTGATTCCCCGGTGGATTTTCCTCATTTTTTGCAGGATATAATCCTGATTCACGTAAAGTCCGCGCTCGCTGCCGTCTCCCAAATCCAGAGCGCACGGGGCGGCTTTTAAAAATACTTTTCTTGTGTCCATGAAAACCAGTATAAGGCAGAAAAAGCCGATAGTAAACGGAAAATCAGGCAAAAATCCCGCTTTTTGGCGATTGCCCGGCTTCCCGTGGGGTTTTATTCAAGGTTTTAAAATCAGTTTGGAAATCTGGCAGGGCAATCCGTGCTTCTCATCAGACAATGTACAAAATCCACGAAATAGCATATAATTACTGAACTACATTGTGTTAAGGGCTACGAAATGGAAAATACTTTAAGGGGAAAATATGGCAGCCTGTTCGCGGAGATGACAAAAATCTCCCACGCGGCCGCAAAAATTGACGAGACGAAGGTTTACGAAGAGGCCAACCTTGAGTCGCGCAAATATATGTATAAAGTTCTGGATGAGAATTTCAAGAGCGGCTCCGGGCTGAACAACATTGAGAATTTCAAGCGATTTTATGAGTCGGTCGTGAAAGAGGGCAAGAACGGACTGATTTTGATGGAGCATTATTCCAATCTTGACCTTCCGGCAATCCTCTATCTTCTGGAGAAGCAGGGCGAGGACTGGGCAAAGGATTTCTCATCCCGGATTGTGGCGGTGGCTGGCATGAAACTGAATGAGGCGAGCGCGGGCGTGCGCGCGTTCACAGAAGGCTTCACGCGCGTGGTCATCTATCCTACGCGCTCGCTCAATGCCGCCGAGGACAAACTTATTTCTGACGAGGAGAAGGCGGCGGAGGAGCAGAAAGCGCGCAAAATCAATTTTGCTGCCATGCGCGCAATGGACAGCTGCAAAAAACGTGGGCAGATTATCCTTGTGTTCCCGAGCGGAACGCGCTACCGGCCGGGGCAGCCCGAGACAAAACGCGGGCTTCGCGAGATTGACAGCTACCTGCGCCTGTTCGACAATATGATTCTGGTCTCAATAAACGGGAATGCGCTCAAAATCAATCCGAATAATCCTGAGGATATGCTTGCTGATATTCTGGACCCTGATGTTGTGACGCTCACGGCAAGTCCGGTCATCAAATGCAAGAATTTCCGCGATGAGGTGCTGTCCGCGCTGCCAGATGACGAGCCAGACCCCAAGCAGAAAACCGTGGACCGCGTGATGGAGATTCTTGAGGAGCAGCACGAGGCTGTTGAGAAAACAAGGGCGGCAAAATAATCTTGCCAGGAGATGATTATGACAATTCTGACTGTAAAAGACGAGCTTTCGCGCACAAGTTACCCCGGGCGCGGAATCATAGCGGGAAAATCAGAGGACGGGAAATCCGCTGTGTCCGCGTACTGGACGATGGGGCGCAGCGCGGGAAGCCGGAACCGCATTTTTGTCACGGATGTTGAGGACGGCCGCGAGGTAATCCGCACAAAACCTTTTGATGAGAGCAAGATTGCGGGCGACATAAGCCTGACAATCTACGCGGCGGTGCGAACGCTTGGGGAAGGCGGCTCGCTGAGGACGATTGTCACGAACGGCGACCAGACCGACACAATTTTTGAGGGATTGAAAAACGGTCTCACTTTTGAGCAGTCTCTGCGCTCGCGAAAATTCGAGCATGACGCTCCGCTTTACACTCCGCGCATCTCATCACTTCTGGAGACTGACGGCGGAAAATTCGGGTACGCGCTTTCTGTGCTCAAAAGCGACTGCGGGAATCCCCAGAACACGTTGCGCTTCACGTTCAGTTATGATAATCCGCAGGACGGCGAGGGTCATTACATCCACACCTACATGGAGGACGGCAATCCGCCGCCAAGTTTTGAGGGCGAGCCGGTGAAGCTTTCTTTGCGCGGCGACATTGACGCCCTGACCAATGAAATCTGGGGCGCGCTTGACGCGGACAACAAAGTCGCGCTTTTTGTGCGCTACATTGACATTGCCACCGGAAAGTGCGAGACGCGCATAATCAACAAGAACAAATAAATTCCGGGGGATTTTTATACGGAGGTGATATGAAAACTGAATCTTTGCACAGATTTCTTTTTCAGCTCGCGTCCGTTTTCCTGTTCGTTTCTTTTGCGGGATGCGCCAGTTTTAAATCAAAAGACTGGGATGCCACTCAGATTATAAATCCGCATTACAGCGACTTCACTCTTGCCGCGGACGCATATCTGCAAGATTTGCATTTTCAGGGCGCGGTGCTTGTGGGCAAAGGCAGGGAAATCATTTTCGCAAAGGGATTCGGCCGCTGTGACCCGAATGATGATAAATCCCGCGTGATTTTTCTGAACGCAACTTTTGAGGCAGGCTCAATTTCCAAGCAGATGACCGCCGCCGCAATCATGCAGCTGGTTCAGCAAAAAAAGATTTCTGTCTCTGACCCAATCTCGCGGTTTTTCCCGGATTACGAGCACGGCAATCAGATTACTGTGGAAATGCTGCTCAAGATGCGCTCCGGGCTGACAGACCACATAAACGAGGCGGACGAGTTTTTTCCAATCAGCATTTACCGGCAGATTGAGAGAAATCAGCTTGAGAACAAGCCTCTGGATGATGAAATCGTGCTCACTTATCTTTATGACGCGCCTCTTTTGGCTCCGCCGAACAGCACGTATTTTTACTGCAACACAAATTATTATCTGCTCGCAAAAATTGTGGAGCAGGCAAGCGGATTGCCCTACGAGGAGTACATTCAGAAAAATATTTTTAAAAAAGCGGGGATGGCTCACTCAAATCTGCGTTTTCAGCAGACCGACACAAAAGGCTATGACCGCTACGGCCGATATTACAGCATTCCCGCAAGCCTTGCGCTCGGCTGCGGTGATGTTAATTCCAGCGTCACAGATTTGTTCAAATGGAACGTGCTTTTTGCGGGCGGAAAAATCGTCAGCAAAAAATCTCTGCGCCAGATGATTGCCACGGACTCTTACGGTTACGGCGTTTACGTCAAAAACAAGGCGATGTTCCACGCGGGAAGCACAAACGTCTTTAATTCCTACAATTATTATGATTTTGACAGCGGACTTTCTGTCATAGTTCTGGCAAACCGCCCGGTGCACATGAGCAACGCGACTTTCATTGCGGACAACCTCAAGACAATGTTCAAGAATTACGCAGAGTGATTTTTCTTGCCAACCGATTTTTCTGCGGTCTCCCGTTTTGCATCGGATTCAGTCCGGGGGATTTTGCGGTGCGGACGGTCATAAAAATCGCAATAAAAATCAGGATTTAAATGCCCGGCGCGTGTTTTAATGATAAGTTTAAAATTATCATTGTTTTTACAGAATTTTGTGATAAAATAAAGATTGGTATGAAAATCACTGACTATAAAAAGATTCTGGAGACGGCCTTTGAATATGCGGCCAGGGGCGCGGTAATCCTTCTTGTTGTGCTTCTTTTTTTTGGCAGGATTAACCCCGCTCGAATTTCCAAGGACATCAGCGCGAGCACTCCGCTTTTGAAATCCGCTTTTTATTTCAAAAGTTTTACAAGCGGAGTTGTGACAGCCACAGGGCAGAAGGCGGAGGATGAAAAATCTTCCGGGCTTTCTCTGAGTGATGGCGCTGATTATGATGATTATTACGCTTCAATCGCGAGCATGATTGCCGCCGCCGGTGAGGTGGGGGAGGGGGGGGGTGAGTCCCAATCCGAGGCTGCCGAGAATATCCACGCAAAAAAGTATTCCGTAGTCTGGCAGTCTTTTAAGTCCGCGCATCCGGAAGTTGCGTCCGCGCTGGAATATGCCCGGCTCGCGAGCATCATTACTTTTGTGGCGGTGCTGATTTGTGTGCTCGGCGTGTTTTTTGTGTGCGGCACGAATAAAGTCCGCAGAATCGGGCAGATAATCGTCCTTGCAGGCTCTGCGCTCGTCTGCCTCAGCATGATTAACTTTGGCGTGGCGCACTCAAGGTTCGCGCTTGCTTCGGACGCGCTCGCGCAGAATGCGATTTCCCCGCGCGGCATTCCGATTTTTGTTGTGCTCAGCGTGATTGCTTTTGCCATGACGATGTATTTTGTTGTGACAGAAAAAACTGATTCATCCGCGCAGTCGTCTTTTTCAGAGCGTCCGTTCCAGGTTGCGCTCCGCGTGATTTCCCTTCTGATTTTTATCCTGCTTTTTATTCCGGGCGTGAACCCCGCGCGAATTTCCACGAATATCAGCCGCAATGTCTCGCTTTTTACCTCGGGATTCTCATACGGCACTTACACGCAGAATATGCAGCGGCTTTTGGTTCGCGGATTTCTTCCGTATTCTTACGTGAACCTTGCGTTCGCGTCCAGCCTGCTCGCCTGTCTTGGCGCTATTGCCTGCGGTGTGGGCGCGTGTATGTCTGTTGGAAACAATCGGCTTAAACGCTACGCGCATTTCACGCTGTTCGGCGGAAGCGCGGTTCTTTTTCTGAGTATGTTCGGATTGCAGAGGGCGTACTCTTTGTTCGCGGCAAGCCCGAACGTTGACAAACTTGATGTGATTGAGCCGTCCGGGTCAATCTGGTTCATCGTCCTGTCTCTGGCAATTTTCTGCTTTACGCTCGTCTCGTTCGTAAAAACTCCTGCGCCGGAAAAAGACGAGAAGTGCAAGATTGAGGCACCGTTCCAGCTGTTTTTGATGCTCCTGCCGTTCCTCATCCTTGTGTTCATTTTCAGTTATCTTCCGCTCTGGGGATGGCGTTACGCATTCTTTGATTATCAGGCGGGCGAGGCGTTGAACATGGATCGCTGGGCCGGCTTCAAATGGTTCAAAATGCCGTTCAATAATGCGGCGACCCGTGCGGATATTCTGCGCGTCCTCAGAAACACACTTGCGATGAGCGGCCTTGGCATTCTGACCAGCTGGTGTCCGATGGTTTTTGCGGTGTTCCTGGCAGAAATCAAAAATTCCAAGGCAAGGCGGGTAATCCAGACTCTCACGACAGTCCCGAATTTTATTTCCTGGGTTCTTGTGTATGCCATTGCGTTCTGTATTTTCGGAACTGAGGGCTTCATATCCAGCCTGATGGTTAATGGCGGATTTTGGTCGCAGGGAAAAAATATGCTGATGGGCGACAGCTTTATCTGGCTCAAAATGCTTATGTGGGGAATGTGGAAGGGTCTTGGTTGGAGCGCGATTATGTACATCGCGGCCATTTCCGGAATTGATCAGCAGCTGTATGAGGCCGCCACAGTTGACGGCGCGGGCAGGTTCCAGAAAATCTGGCACATCACGCTGCCGGAGCTGATTCCTACGTACATCGTCCTGCTGATTCTCTCAATCTCGAACATTCTGAGCAACGGAATGGATCAGTATCTTGTGTTCAAAAATCCGACGAACAAAGGCCCAATTGAGGTTCTGGATTTGTACGTCTATCAGCTGACGTTTGAGGCAGGCTCAAGCAGCAACATCCCGTTCTCTACGGTTGTGAGTATGTTCAAGTCTCTGGTGAGCGTCGTGCTGCTGTTCGTGACGAACCGCATTTCAAAGATAGTGCGCGGCTCAAGCATTTTCTAGGAGGATTTTCATGGTAGAGAAACACGGCGTAAACGACATAATTTTCAGTTTTTTGAACTATCTGTTTTTCTGGCTGTTCACGCTCATCTGCGTGTTCCCGTTTTATTATCTTTTCATAAACACAATCTCGGACAACGGCCTTGTCGCAAAGGGATTGATAAACTTCTATCCGCGAGGAATTCATCTGCGCAATTACATTGCATTGCGTGATGTGCATGACTTGGGCGCGTCGTTCATTGTTACGGTGGCAAGAACGCTGATTGGAACAGTTGTGAGCACTGCCGCATCGGGATTTGTGGGCTATCTTGTCACAAAAAATGAGCTGTGGCATCGCAAGTTCTGCTATCGCTTTATGATTGTGACGATGTATTTCAGCGCGGGTCTGATTCCATGGTTCACCACAATGCAGATGCTCGGACTTACGAACACATTCCTTGCGTACATCATTCCTGGAATCGTGAGCGTCTATAATATCATCATGGTAAAAACCTACATCGAGTCAATTCCGGCGGAGCTGGAGGAGAGCGCGCAGATTGACGGCGCGTCTTATATGACGATTTTCGTCAAGATTATCTGGCCGCTTTCCAAACCGATTCTGGCGACCATCGCCATTTGGTGCGCTGTCGGCCACTGGAATTCGTTCCAGGACTCCCTGATTTTGATGTCCGGTGCGCCGAAGCTCAAGACTTTGCAGGAACGTCTGTACATTTACCTGAACCAGTCATCGAACCTTGCGGCTTCAATGGGCACGGCGACAACCGGACTTACAGAGGCGCAGCGTCAGGAAATGCTGAACACAAAATCAATTCAGTATACAGTCGCGATGGTCACCGCCATCCCGATTCTGTGCGTTTATCCGTTCATGCAGAAATATTTTGTAAAAGGTCTGATGCTGGGCGCGGTCAAGGGTTAAAATCGAATATGGAAAGCCAAAAATCGATGTTTGCGGTGCAAACCCGATTGCTTTGCTTGCTATAGAATCAAGGTCGCATTGCGGCCTTAAACAGGAGGAACGAAGAAAAATGAAACGTTCAAAAATGCTGGCGGTCGCGGGACTGACAGTTGCGGCAGTCTGTTTTTCAGGCTGTAGCGGAAAGAAGCAGGATGCGGCTGCAAGTGTGCGCCCGGAGAACACAGTCACTCTGGATGTATTCTCACAGCTCGCGAATTATTCAGGACTGCAAACCGGTTGGTTCGCGGATATTATGCTGGAGAAATTCAACGTGCGTCTGAACATCATCCCGGATGTTGGCGGCGCATACCAGACCCGCATGGAATCTGAGAACCTTGGCGACCTCGTGATTTGGGGAAGTGACGGCGAGCAGTATCAGAATGCGGTCAGAGCCGGCTATCTGCTTGACTGGGAGGAAGACAATCTTCTTGCGAATTACGGTCCTTACATCAACGCGCACATGAAGCTCGCATTGCAGAAAAACAAGTTCCTTGTCTCCCCGGACAACAAGCTCCACGGTTTTGGTCACGGAGTGTCAACAACCCCAAAAGATTTGCAGCAGTTCTTCTACACCTGGGATTTGCGTTTTGATTTGTATGAGCAGCTGGGCACACCCGAAATCAACACTCTTGATGATTTGGCCGATGTTCTTGCGCAGATGAAAGAAATCTGCCCCAAGGATGACAACGGCAACACAACCTACGGCGTCTCTATGTTCAACGACTGGGATGGCGATATGGTCATGTTCGTCAAAGCACTTGCGACCGCCTACTACGGCTATGATGAGTTCTACACCGGTCTTTATGATCCGTCAACTGGAAAATTCCACGGTGCGCTGGAAGAGAATGGCCCGTACCTTGCTTGTCTTAAATTCTACAACAAACTTTTCCAGATGGGATTGGTTGACCCGGATTCTTTGACACAGAAATACAACGGAATGTCTGAGGATTATCAGAACGGAACCGCGTTCTGGAACATCTTTAACTGGATGGGCTCCGGAACATACAATTCTGATACTCATGTCTCTCAGGGAAAAGCGATGTATCCGGTTGCCCCGAAAGATGCTCGTCCGCTTGTTTACGGACAGAACGTTTACGGCGCAGAGCGAATCTGGTCTATCGGCGCAAAAACCGCTTATCCTGAGCTTTGCATGGCAATCATCAACTGGTTCTGCACACCGGAAGGTTTCTTGACCACACAGTATGGTCCGGAAGGCGTTGCTTGGGAAATCAAGGGCAAAAAACAGTATCTGACAGACTTCGGAAAACGTGCGATGGCTGACCAGAACAACACCGAGATGCCCGCCCCGTACAAAGGAACGTTCATGGACGGCTCATTCAAGATTAACAACATCACTTGGTCTGTTGATGCCACAAACCCGCTTACAGACGGCGAGACTTACAACCGCTACTTCTGGCCCTCAGAGCTAAAAGACGCGCAGTACGCGATTGAGAAATCTTGGCGCGAATGGGCAGGCGCGGCGAATCCGGACGCATACCTCCAGAAGTTTAACTATCAGCTTGCACCCGGAACACTGTATTCAGCCCAGCCGGTTCCAACCGAGCTTGACATGAAGAAAACACAGGTCTGCGAGGCAATCAAAACTTCTTCTTGGAATGCGATTTACGCAACCTCTGACGCGGACTACGACAGAATCGTTGCAAAAATGATTTCTGATTGCAAAGCCTACGGTTGGGATGACCTTGAGGCGTTCTACGCAGAGCAGGCGCAGAAACGCGCAGCCGCAGAAAGAGCCGCTACAAACTAAACCAGCGATTTTTCTTGCAGAACAGGCGGAAACTTGCTTTCCGCCTGTTTTTTTATTTTAAATTCTGATAGATTTTCTGCATGGGACTTTTCAATATCAACGGCGGGTTCTGGCGGTTTATGAACCGCGCGATGGACGTGCTCGTGCTGAACATTCTCTGGCTCGTATTCAGCCTGCCGGTTTTTACCGTGGGCGCGGCAACCTGCGCGGCTTTCTCCGTCACGCTCAAAATGGTTGACGAGGAAGAAGGCTATGTTGCCCGGATGTTCGTCAAGGCGTTCCGCGCGAATTTCCGTCAGGGCACTTTCATGTGGCTGATTACCGCACCGTGCGTTTACGCCGCATTTTTAATCTGGCAGGTTGTCGCAAAAGCGGACGGCATTGGCTTTATCGCGATTCTTGGCGCGATTTTTTTCACCGCGATTGTGATTGCCACAAATTTGTACGCTTATCCGCTGATTGCCCGCTACGACAACACCCTCAAAAACATGATAAAAAACTCGCTCG
Source organism: Treponema sp. (assembly GCA_022510865.1). GTDB lineage: Bacteria > Spirochaetota > Spirochaetia > Treponematales > Treponemataceae > Treponema_D. Next base: position 63,092 of record JAFLSQ010000001.1, on the reverse strand, counting down.
GGATTTGCGTCCAGTACTTTGGCAGGACAATTTTTCTTGTCGTCCTTGTGGCTCTGGAAATCGCAATAATTTTCTGGAATCGTGTGACGCTCGCAGTGGGCGCGTTCATCGGCCCGGAATTCATAATCTACACCATAAGTGCCATTGCCAAACGGATTTTCCAGCAGCTGGATAAAAACACCAGTCCGCCAGACAGCACGGGAACTCCGGGAACAATCAACCAGTGATAAACTCCTGCGGACTGCGCTCTGGCGATTTTTTGTGATGTAAGCGCGCGTGGCTCAAAAATCACAGGCGGTTGTCATCAGCGGGAAAAAGCGGGGCTGAAAATCAGGCAGGCAATCGCCAGTCAAAAATTCTGCGCCTCTACCCAAAAATCCTGATTTGCATTACTATGTTGATATGAAAGAACTTGAATTGAAATACGGATGCAACCCGAATCAGAAGCCGGCTCGGGTTTTTATGGAAAACGGCGAGCTTCCCATCACCGTTTTGAACGGACGGCCGGGGTACATCAATCTTCTGGACGCGCTGAACGGCTGGCAGCTTGTGAAAGAGCTTAAAGAGGCGACCGGGCTTCCTGCCGCCACAAGTTTTAAGCACGTCAGTCCCGCGGGTGCGGCCGTCGGCGTTCCTTTAAGCGAAACTTTAAAGCAGATTTATTTTACTGACGGCGTGGAGCTTACCGCCCTTGCCTGCGCGTATGCGCGTGCGCGCGGTGCGGACAGAATGAGCTCGTTCGGCGACTTCATTTCTTTGAGCGATGAGTGCGATGAGTCCACCGCGCTTTTGATTAAAAAAGAAGTCTCGGACGGAATTATTGCGCCGGGCTATTCGCAGAAAGCGCTTGAGATTTTGAAGGCGAAAAAAGGTGGAAATTACTGCGTCATTCAGATTGATGCGGATTATGTTCCCGCTGACTTGGAGCGCAAGCAGGTTTTTGGCGTGACATTCGAGCAGGGGCACAATTTTTTAAAAATCGATGAGAAATCGGCACTGTCGAACATCGTCACAAAAAATAAGACGCTCTCTTCGGACGACAAGCGCAATCTCATCATCTCGCTGATTGTGCTCAAATACACGCAGTCAAATTCTGTGTGCTTTGTGAAAGACGGGCAGGCAATCGGCATTGGGGCTGGGCAGCAGAGCCGCGTCCACTGCACGCGCCTTGCGGGGCAGAAGGCCGACAACTGGTGGCTGCGCCAGAGTCCGCAGGTGCTCGGATTGCAGTTTGTGGACGGAATCAAACGCGCCGACCGCGACAACGCCATTGACGTGTACATTGGCGAGGAATATGATGATGTGCTTGCGGACGGCAAGTGGCAGAAGATTTTTAAGGTGCGCCCGGATGTCTTCACCCGCGACCAGAAAGCCGCGTGGATTTCAAAAAACACGGATGTTGCCCTTGGCAGTGACGCTTTTTTCCCGTTCGGCGACAACATTGACCGCGCGCACAAATCCGGCGTGACGGTGATTGCCCAGCCGGGAGGCTCTGTGCGCGACGACCTTGTGATTCAGTCGGCGGACAGTTACGGCATGGTCATGTGCTTCAACGGCATCCGGTTGTTCCATCACTAGTTCTGGATTTTAAGCCAGTTTTTGCAAGCCCTGCTGATTGCAGACTGCGGTCTGAAAATCACGTGCTGAAATCGGCGGGAAATAAAAAGGCTGCCCATTCGGGCAGCCTTTTTGCTGTCTATTCAGCTGATTTATTTTGCGAACTTAATGAAAGTTCCTTTCGAGCCTTCAAACGGCTCATAGAACATCTGAATGGAAATTCCTTCCTCAACAGAAACATTGATTGGAATTGTGACACTTGCGTTGAACACTTTGCCAGGCTCAATGTCCTTTGCCCAAGTGTAGAATTTTGAATCAAAATCATCTGCAACAAGGTCACGCCACCAGCCGACAGCCGCTGTGTTCTCAACAAGTGTGAGTTTCAGCTCCGGAATGGCGATGTCTGCGGTTCCCTTGTATGTGAGGGTAATCTTGTCGCCTTTAATCGGCAGGTCATCCTTGAACAGCTCTGTGATAGAGAAGATTGCCTGATACCAGACTATCTGCCCATTGTCCATTGCGGGAGTCATCTCAATCAGTTTGATTGCGTCTGTTACATTCACTTTGATTGTCTTTGGTTTGCGCGTCTTGACTTTTGAGAAATCGCTTGATTTTACAACCTGCTCGAATGTGAGAGTGGCAGCTTTATTCACTTTGCCGAATTCCGCCGCGCGGTCGCCGTCATCATAAGCCATGATGAATTCAATCGCACCCTTAACATCTTTGTCCAATGTGTAAGTCATGTGAATTTCAAACGGTGTTCCCGCTTTAATTCCCGTCACGCCAAGCTGTTCTTTCTGACTGTCCGGTGTCAGAACCGTCCAGTAATTTGCGGCTGCACTTGTGTCAACCAAATCGACGCGAATGTACGGAAGGTCAATGTCTGATGTTCCTTTGGCGTAGATTTCAACCGTGTCGCCCTTCTTTGGTTTCTTGCCCTTGACAAGCGGAGTAAAATTAGCATTTGCCTGATAGTTGGGACCATACGAGTTGTAAGGAACGGCAATTTTTTTCCCCTGCGAGCTTGCGGTAACATCAAAAACGAAAGTTTCTGCGACCGCCGCTGTTGCCAGCACCGCAATCATAGAAATTGCAGTTAAGATTTTTTTCATAATTCCTCCTGAGTTATGATGTAAAAAAAACGGTGGTTTTTTCACATCGACTGATTTTAATTATAACCCCTGTTTGCGCACTTGTAAAATAAAAACTTCAAAGATTTTCGATTACTTTTCTGCGTTTTTTTCCAAGGATTTTCATCGTTTGCCGATGTTTTCCACTGGTTTTTCACGACACGCCCGCAGGCATAAAAAGTGCCGTCGCAACCGCACCGTTCGAATCTAACCACCGTTTAAATCAAACGGTGCGGGCCATGGAATCCGCGTGGGTTTTACGGGGCAGGTTTAAAAATCCGCTGAAATATAAATTTGTTTTTTAGCAGATTGCGTGGTATATTTTGATGAGGGCGGTTTGCCAGAATCAAACCAAGGAGAAAATTATGACACCATCAATCAACGCTGTGGGCTTCACGCTCGATCAGAAGCAGACGGATATGATAGATACCAAACTCAAGCGGATTTCTTATGCCGATGATTTGATTGTTGACCTTCTGATGAAGATTAAGCACGATAAGGCGTATTCTTTTGATACCACCGTGAATTTTAAGTGGGGGATGCAGGCTCACGTGACCGGCGAGGATTACGATTTTGGAGCCGCGCTGAACAAAATGATGGACGTGCTCGACAACAAAATCAAAAAGGAGAAAGACAAGATTCAGGAGAAATCCTAGCGGATTTAAAATCCTGACGGATTTTTGCGCGAGTACGAGTTTTTTATTCCAATTTGAGCGCGGTATTTTGCCACAGTGCGCCGCGCTATTTTTATGCCCTCGCCGTTGAGATGCTGCGTCAAATCCAGGTCAGATAAATCCGGGTTTGAGGCGAGCAAATCCGCCATCTTTTTTTTGATTTTTTCTGCCGAGACTTTTTCCGCACCGTCCGCCGCCGACACGCCCGAACTGAAAAAATAACTTGTGGGAAAAAGTCCGTATTCTGTCTGGATGTACTTGCTGTTGTTCCGCGCAGACATTCTGGAAACCGTGGACTCGTGCAGCCCGAGCGACTGCGCCAGAGCGCGCCGTGTGAGCACATTCAGGTTGCCGGGGCCGTGCAGAAAGAAATTCCGCTGGGCTTTCACAATATAGCAGCATTGCAGGACAAGGGTGTTCTCGCGGTACGCAAGATTTTCAATGAACGCCTTTGCGCGCGCGTAATTCTCTTTATCAAAAGAAAAATCGGGGGCAAGGCGCAGTTCTGGAAGCGCGCCGGAAGCGTATTTTATCTGAAAATGGCAGGAATCATCGCCGCCAACAAGTCCGCGCCATATCTCATCGGATGCAAGCCGGCCGTCCTGCCGCTCAACGCTCAGAATCACATCGGGTTTCTCGTATTCCGAGCGGGAGTCCACGGAATATCCCTGCGCAGGACGCGGGTTCAGGCTCAGGATGAGACGCAGTGATTTTTCCACCGCATCCAGAGAAAGCGTGATTTTGTCCAGCGCGATTTCCGGGGCGAACGCTTTTTTATGCCACTCGGTTTTAAAATCCGCAAGTTTTTTCAGAATGCGCTGAGGCTCCGGCGGGTTCAGCATCTCAATGTGACCGTCCAGAATAAAAAGGGTGAGGTCATCCGCCTGATTGCTCAACTGCGCCTGGACAAAAAGGCTCTCTTCCAGCGTGCGGCAGCAAGTTCCCACCGGATCCATCCGCTGAATCATATCAATGCAGTGCGCCAGCATTCTCTGATTTTGCAGGGGGCGCGTCCTGTCAATCAGCGTCTCGGGGGCAAGAAGCGAGCCGTAACATCCGTTCTCATCCAGATTATAAATGAGTTTCTGGCAGAGCATCCTCTCATCATCAGAAAGGCTCATGGAATTCAGCTGATGCATAAGATGATGTTGCAGCGACTCGTTTCTGTCCGCGTTGTTCTCCAGCATCTGATTCGACGCGCCTTTTGCGGAATACTGGAATTCGCCGGAATTGCGATTGTCCCGCACAATTTCCAGCGCAGGATTCGCGCTCACTTCTTTGTAAATCGCGTCACGCAGGTCAACCGTGCTCATCGTAAGGAATTGCAGCGCCTGAATCTGACGCTGGGAAATCCGCTGACGCTGCGACTGAGTTTGCGAGGCTGTCTGACTTATTCTGTTTGCCACAGTTTTATTGTAGCACAAATTCCGTCTTGCCTGTATACTTGGCTTATGAAAAATCATTGCGAGAAAAAACTGAATTCTTTTGGGATTGGCGTGCCTGAAATCCTTTTGCCAAAAAATATTGATGTGGGCACTTGGCCGGTGATTGCGTGCGACCAGTACACGCAGGACGCGGATTACTGGAGCCGTGCCGAGGCGTGCGCCGCCGGAAAGCCGTCAACCTTGAATTTGATTTTGCCGGAAGTTTACCTGAATTCGCCGGACAAAGCCAGAAAAATCGCAGAGATTCGCAGGACTATGGCCGATTATCTTGGCGGTCTCCCCGATTGCCACCCGGATTCGGGCATTTTTGACGCGCCGCGCAAGTGCATGGTTTACTTGGAGCGAAAAACCGCGTTCGGGCGCACAAGAAAAGGGCTTGTCGCCCAGATTGATTTGGAGACTTACGAGTGGAAGCCGTTTTCCCGCGCGAACATCCGCGCTACCGAGGCAACGATTGTTGAGCGCATTCCGCCAAGGATGGAAATCCGCAGGGGCGCGCCGCTGGAACTTCCGCACATAATGCTTCTTGTGAATGACAAAAATAATCTGCTTGTTGGACGGACTGGCTCGCTTGTAAAAAACAACAGTCCGCTTTACAACGGCGAGCTGATGTGCAATGGCGGGCACATCACAGGGTGGGCGGTTGAGGACGATACCGCGCTTGATTCTGTAGCGGATGCGGTCGCAAAAATCGCGCAGGAAAATCAGGCGGATGACGGCTCTGTTTTTCTTTTTGCGGTGGGCGACGGCAATCATTCGCTGGCAACCGCAAAGGCGGTCTGGGATGAATTCAAGGCGCAGCAGAAAAAATCCGCAGAAGAGCTTACGGACTGCCCGGTTCGCTACGCGCTTGTTGAGATTGTGAGCATTTATGATGATGGCCTGACTTTTGAGCCGATTCACCGCGTGATTTTCAATGCATCCGCCGAGACGCTCATAAATCATCTTGCGCAAAAATTGGGCGGAACTGCAAGCCAGGTTCAGTCATCCGCGGAGCTGGAGAATCTTGTGAAATCTTCCCGCACGGATTTTGGTTTTACGTACAAAACCGGGGAATCGCAGAAGTACGTCCTGCTGCGGACAAAAATCGATGGCCTTGCGGTATCTCATTTGCAGCCGGAAATTGACGCATTTTTGCAGGGCGATTTTTCTGACGGTCCCGCGCCCGAAATCGATTATATCCACGGAAGCGATGAGGTGCTGAGGCTTGGCTCGCGCGACAACGCCGTGGGAATCCTGCTTCCTCCGATTGCAAAGGACAGTTTTTTTGAGACAATCACGGTGCGCGGCCCGCTTCCCAGAAAAAGTTTTTCTATGGGCGAAGCCGATGAGAAACGCTTTTATCTTGAATGCAGGAGACTTTTCAGCTAGGCAATTCATGCGGAACAACAAGTGCGTGCCTTGAGATTTTTGTGCCGTATTCCGCCGCAGTTTTCTGGCAGCGCGCGTAGCACAAATCCGAGATGGTTTTAAATCCTGCGGATTTTGATGCGCTGCTTTTGCACGGCTCATTTTTCTGCACAAGAATGCAGCGTCGCTGTCCGCCGTCCTCTTTGTTCACCGCGCAGACGGCCTCAAAAGTTGTGCCGCTCCCCGCAAAAAAATCAAGAATCACGGCGGATTCAGGAAGCCTGCAAATTTTTAAAAAGTGGGCAATCAGCGGAACAGGCTTGGGATTTTCAAACGCGCCCTTTACGCCAAGAATTTTATCCAGATGATTTTGCGCGCTTCTGGTTGAATCAATTTTCTGGATTATGTTGCGGGGAATCACCTCGGTCTCTGTCTCATTGAAAATTTTTACGCGCGGAACTTTTCCGAACCGGGGAGGTTTGCCAAAATAAATGCGGCCGTTGGCAATCAGCGCGTCCATCTCATGCTTTGGAACAAACCACTGCCGCGTCCAGATTCTGCCGTCCGGGGCAGTGACCGAATAAAAATTCCTGTGATTTGGATTTGACCGCTTTTCTGTGAACGATATGCTTCCGGAAAACCAGTTGCCGCGTGAATCATCGTCCGGGTTTGTTTTTGCCCATCTTGCGCGCTCACTCTCGCGGAACGGAGGCAGCTGACTTTTGTTTTTCGCATAGCACAGCGTGTGCTGCTGCAACGTGCGCGACCAGCGGTCTTTTTTTCCTTTGCCGTGAAGCCACATAAAATCATTCACAAAATTGTCCTCGCCAAAAATCTGGTCGCACAGAAGTTTGAGCGGATAAAGCTCGCCCTGGTCTATTGCGATGAAAATGCAGCCGTCTGCCGCAAGAAGATTGCGGGCAAGGCGCAGACGGCGGCTCATAAAACTGAGCCACGCAGAATGCTTGTCTGCGTCCGCGTGATTTTTTCCCGCGCCACGGACAGAAAAATCATCGGAATAAGTGAAGGAGTTTCCTGTGTTGTACGGCGGATCAATGTAAATGAAACTGATTTTCTGCGCAAAATTCTCCTGCAATTTTTGCAGGACGGGATAATTATCGCCCTCAATGAAAGCATGGCAATCAAAGAGCGGAGGAAAAAGATTTGAGGCGCGGGCAAGGCCTGGCTCATCAGAAGGCTCCGGGAAATCCGTCCAGGAAAGGGAAATCATGCCAGAATTATAGCAGAAAAAATCGGGGTGGAAAAGAAAAGCCCCGGAATCCGCCTTGCGAACGCCGGGGCTGAAAATCAGTCTACCGAATTTATTTTTTCGGCCTGATTGTTACTTTTGTGATTGTGAAACCCCAGTCGTCCTGCCACGTGAACTCGTTGTAAGTGCCCGCGTTGTTGACGATGCGGAAACCGTCTACCGTGTCTTTCACGGAAGAATTCAGCAGTGTGTTTGTCTGAACCTGGAAAACGCCTGTCTGGGACGGCTCGAACTGGTTGTAGATGATGGGATAATCCTGCTTTGAGTAGTCCGCCGCGCCGGTGTTTTCCACAGTTGCGGGCTGAATGCAAACCTGCGCCGATTTTGACGGGTCATATTTGTCCATCTTGTACTCGACTTCAATCACAGAATTTTTTGTGATTAGCTCGCGGGGCACAATTCTGAGAATAACCGCGTGATTTGTGTTCACTGCGCCCTTGTTGAAGTGAATTGATGTGAGGTCGATGAGGAAATATTCCTCGCCGTACCAAGTTGATTCAATCGTGTAGTCGGTTCCGTATTCAAGCTCGACAGGCTGCTTAGACTGCGATTTCTTTGGTGCCGCGAACAATGAGGCAAAAGCCACGGCCGCGACAATCAACAATGATAAAGATTTTTTCATTGCATCCTCCTGTTTGTTATGATTTCATTTTACCCCAAAATTCCATAAAGTCAAAACAGAATTTTTATGAAAGATGATTTTCAGTGCGATTGTAAAACCGTCCCGCGGATTCCCCGGCCCGCACCTGTTTGATTTAAACGGTCGTTAAATTCGAACGGTGCGGTTGCGGCGGCATTTTATGTGGTCTGGCAGGATGGCGGTTAAAAATCACGGGAAGCGGGCGGTCCGGTTGAAAAAATATCTTATTGTGCGTATACTAGACGTATGGCAAAAAAGAAATTCACCGTTTTGGATTTGCTCAACTTGGAATTGTCCGGTCACGATGCGCTGGAGCTGCGGTGCATCGCCGGTCAGCGCGGACTGCCGCGGGCAATCACAATTCCCGAGATTAACAGGCCGGGGCTTGCGCTCTCTGGTTTCTACGATGTTTTTGAGAGCAGCAGGATTCAGGTTTTTGGGCGCGGTGAGACAGCCTTCTTGAACAAACTTCACAAAGAAAAATCGATGGACAGCCTCAAGACTTTTTTTGGCGGGCAGGTTCCGTGCTGCGTGTTCACGTACAGTATGGAGCCTCCGGATGAATTCCGTGTGATGGCGGAGAATGCTTGCTGCCCGGTTTTGCAGACAAGCCTTGGGTCGGCGGAATTCACAAACCGCCTCACGCGAATTTTCTCGAACACTTTTGCGCCGCATCAGACTTTGCACGGCGTTCTTGTGGAGGTTTACGGAATCGGCATTCTTCTGAGCGGGCATTCAGGCGTTGGAAAAAGCGAGACCGCCCTTGAGCTTGTGCAGCGCGGCCATCGTCTTGTTGCGGATGATATAATCGATGTTCGGTGCGTGAACGGAAATATGCTTTTGGGGCGCGGCGCGAACACAATAATCAGCCATCACATGGAAGTGCGCGGTCTTGGCATCATCAACATATCGTCGCTGTACGGGGTGGGCGCAATCCGCGACCAGAAAGAGGTTCAGCTCATCGTCCAGCTGGAGGACTGGAATTCCGCCAAAGCCTATGACCGTCTTGGCACGGAGCAAAAATACATGGAGTTTCTGGGTGTGAATATCCCGCTGATTGAGATTCCTGTCCGTCCGGGGCGCAACCTCCCGATTATCATAGAAGCCGCCGCCATGAACGAGCGTCTTAAAAACATGGGTTATAATTCCGCCAAGGATTTCAATCAGAATGTCCTTAAGTGGATTGAGTCTTCTGATGATGCTCAGAATGCATATAACGATGATGATTCTTACTGAAAATTTTACGGCACAGGATGCCAAGGAAATGTGAAAATGGTTGAGAAGATTTTGACTGTACAGAACAGAGCCGGAATCCATGCGCGGCCGGCCGCAATCATCGCACAAACTGCGAACAAGTTTGAGAGCGATGTGAGCCTGACAAAAGACGGCGCGACCGTGAACGCAAAGTCAATCATGGGTGTGATTGCAATGGGCGCGTGTTACAACACTCAGCTTACGCTTGTGACAGAAGGCTCTGATGAGTCAGAGGCAGCCTCTGCAATCGAGGAGCTGTTCTGCAATCGTTTTGAGGAGGATTGAGACCCGCGCCGTAAAAATCACGGTGTCGTGTTTCATTTCGCATTATATCAACCGCAACAGGAGGTAGATTTTATGAAAGGAATAACAGAAAGACAGCAGCAGGTTCTGGATTATATTGTGGATTACACGGACGAGAATTCCTATCCGCCTACAGTCCGGGACTTGAGCGAGCATTTTGGCATTTCACTGCGCGCAATTCAGGATCATATTGCGGCCCTGCAAAAAAAGGGTTATCTTTCCCAGCGTGAGAAAAAAGCCCGCTCGCTGAGAGTGCTTGCAGGCGCAAGAGAAAAAGACCCGCAGCTGTACGTTGGGCGCGTTCCCATGCTCGGCACGGTGGCGGCAGGCCGTCCGCTTCTCTGCGAGGAGAATCTTGACGGCTATGTGAATCTTACCGAGCCGTTCGTGCGCCCCGGAAAAAGTTATTTTGCGCTCCGTGTCCGCGGTGAGAGCATGGTGAACGCCGGAATTCTTGACGGCGACCTTGCGGTTGTGGAGCAGGCGAGCACAGCGGTTGACGGTCAGATTATTGTCGCGGTGATAGATAACGCCATCACGCTCAAACGCTATTACAAAGAGGCCGAGCGCGTGAGATTGCAGCCAGAGAATCCTGCGTTCTCTGCCATTTACTGCACGGATGTAAGAATCGTCGGGATTCTGTCCAACATTGTCCGCACATACTGATGGCCGATTTTAAGCCCGTTTACTTGTACACAGGCCCTGAATTCGGCGAGCGCAACGATGCGGTGGACAGCATAAAAAATGCCGTTAAAAAGAAACTTGGGGCTGTGGACGAGCACGTTTTTTATCTTCTGGAGACTCCGCTAAGTCAGGTGATGACGATTTTGCAGAGCGGCACGCTTTTTTCTGACGGCGTTCTGGTTGTCTGCAAAAACGCCGAGCTAATCAAAAAAAAGGACGATATTCAGATGATTGCCGACTGGCTTGGCGACCCGGCTCCGGAATCCACGCTCATCCTTGTCTCTGACGATATTTCAGTTGACTCAAAGCTTGAGAAACTTGTCTCGTCACAGAACCGCAAAAAATTCTGGACGATGTTCGAGGAAAAAAAACTGCCATGGGTGCAGTCATTTTTTCAGAAAAACGGCTATAAAATCCAGCGGAATGCCGCCGAGCTGATTCTGGACCTTGTCGAGAACAACACACAGGCTCTTAAGGACGAATGCTCGCGGTTTTTCATCTGCTTTCCGAAGGAGCATGAGATTACCGAGGCGGATGTGGAATCTGTCCTCACTCACAACCGGGAGGAGAACGCGTTCTCGCTTTTCGCGCAGATTGCCGACAGCACCGAAAATGCCGAGAATCGTTTTGAGAAAGGGCTTTCGGTTCTCCAGCGAATCAGGCTTTCAAAAGAAAATTCTTCTGTGATGATTATTGCGGGCCTTGCGTCGTGTTTCAGAAATCTTGTGCGTTGGCACAACGAGGGCGACTCTGCGGTTCACGGCGTAATGCTCCAGAAACAGTACCGCAGCGCGGCCCGTGTGTGGACTGTGGGGCAGGCAACTGCGGTACTTGCGGTTCTCGCATCCACAGACATGGAAATCAGAAGCGGCGGCTCGCAGCTGGAGGACATTCTGTTGCAGAAAATGCTTTATGAGATTATCATAAAAAAAGGAGCGCAGATTCAGTCTACAATTCCAGAGTATTCAGCAGATTTCTAAGGCTGACCAGCTCCTCTTTTGTGAACGTAGAGCCTTTGCCCATCTTCTGATGATCCGGCGACCAGCTTCTTAAATCATATTTTGCAGGGCGGCCGCCCCATGACACAAGATTCAGCTCCAAATTCCATCCGCCTTTTCCTTCGCTCACAGTTCCGATGCTTTTTTCAATCGAAAAAGAAAAATCATCCGCCATTTTTCTCTCCTTTATGGCAAAATCTGTGAGTTTTTCCCCAGAACTGCCGATATTTTGTTTGATTGTTAATATTATCGTTGTGTCGCTGTAAAAAATATAGTAAAATATTCCTATTTATAAATCGAGAGGTGTGTATGAAGAGAGTATTTTTGTCTGTTCTGTCAATTTCAACAGCCTTGTTTTTCATTTCCTGTGGCTCAACGCCCGAACCGGAAGAGCCGGTTCTTGAGGCACCCGTTGTTGAGGATGAGCAGGATGAGCAGTTCGCCGAGATTTTTGACGATGATGAGCCTGCCAGTGATGATGAGACCGAGGATTTGGATGAGCAGTCCGCGCTTCTTAAAAAAATTGAGAATGCACGGAACGCGGCCGTGGAAGCTGGCGCGGACGAGCTTGCCCCCGACCTGCTGAAAAAATCCGATGACTATCTGGAGCAGTGCAAGGCAGACGGCACTGTAAAACAGAACGCCGATGATATAATCGCACGTTATGAGCTGATTTCAAATCTTTTGAAGGCGCAGGCTGCAAAAAAAGAAGTCGATGAGAATGACTTTGCCCGCTATGATCAGAAAGACTATGACGAGGCATCAGCGGCTCTTGAAAAAGTGCTTGCCGCTTTGGACAGCGATGCTCCGCTTAGCAAGAACATTTTTGATTCTGCGCAAAAAGCGTACAGCGGCTTCAATTCGGTGCTGATTGTCACATATAAAAAACTTGCCAAGGAAGAGCGCTCGTTCGCCTATGCCGCAAAGAAAAATGCGGACAGCGTGAAAGCGGCCGTGTCGCAGAAAGAACGTTACAAAGTTGCGGCGGAATCTTTCCAGAACGGCGACACGCTCTATGAGATGCAGAATCCTAAACGTGCGCGTGAGCTTTATATTTCTGCCCGTGAGGATTTCACCGCTTTGTTCGAGGAAGTCTCGGCAAGACGCTCCACTGCGCAGACCGCGATTGACGAGGCAAAAAAGCGTGTTCAGGAAAGCGAGGACTTTGCGGCCCGTGCCGACAGGGAATCCCCGCTCACAGGCGAAAATCTGGACGGAATTGAGAGCGAGGATACGGTTCTTCTGGAGGCTGACGATTATGAGTCCCCCGAAGATGCCGAGGTTGAGATTGCCGCGGATATTGATGACCAGTACGAGACAGTGATTGAGTCCTCCGAGGCTGAGAGCGCGCCCGTTGCAGAGGAATCCGCAGTTGAGCCGGATGCTGATGACCTTGCCGCGCCCGCCGAGACAGAGGAGACTGTCGCCGATGAGACGGACGAGGTTGAGGACGTTCTGATTTTACCGGACGAGTCTGAAAATCAGTTTGCGGATGCGGCGGAACCTTCCGATGACGCGGAGGAGGCTCTTGCCGAAGAGGATGTTACGCTGGAAGAGCTTGAGGACGACGTTTTTGCGGACAAATTTCCAAGCGATGATAATGACGGCTTCGGTTTGCCCGAGGAATCCGTGGTGGAGAACGCGGAAAGGCCGGGCAATCAGGGTGAGTTCATTGAGCCTGAGGTGCAGGAAGAAAATTCGGATGAGAATGCTGCCGGTGAAGTTGTGACCGAGGAGGAAAAAATATGAAAAAGTTGTTTGTGATTTTTGCCGGGGCTTTGGTTTCGGCGTCGGTTTTTGCGGCCAGTTATAAAAACAACACTTACCATAAACTTGCGGGCGAGTACACCCGCAAGGCAGAGATTGCGCTGGATGCCGGTCAGTATGATGATGCGGTGGAGTATTCCAAAAAGGCCGAGGAGAACGCCGCGCTTTCAAAAGCGTACATCGAGATGATGATGGCCCGCAAAGAGGCGGAGGACAACATCACGATTGCCAAACAGAAAATTGCGTGGGCAGAGGAGGCCGACGCGCAGACAAACTTCCCGATGGCATACACGACCGCGAAAGAAAATCTGACGAATGCCGAGAATTCTTTCTCCAACGAGGATTATCCCAGTGCGAACGAGTATGCGAAAGCGGTGATTGATGCGCTGGACGGCGTGAATGAGGTGACTCCGCTTCCGGAATTCTACATAGTGCGGCCATGGGCAGAATCAAACGACTGTTTCTGGAACATTTCCGCGCGTCCCTACGTCTACAATAATCCGCTGCTGTGGGAAAATTTGTATCAGGCGAACAAATCCGAGATGAGAAATCCGGAAAATCCAAACGTGATTCATCCGGGAATGAAAATGCAGATTCCGAGCATCACTGGCGAGCGACGAAGCGGCACATACGATCCGAAGAAAACCTACGAGCCGTACAGCAAATAAAATTGCATAACTGCGGATTTTTCTGCCGGCTCCGAAATTCCTGATTTGCACTGCGGAAAATAAAATGCTTTATTTTCCGCAGTTTTTTTTGTATCTTACATAGAACATCATGGCGGTGGACATCATTGCGTGCGGGAACTGTTGCGTGCCAATCCCATCAAAAACTTCCTGCTTTGAAAGTTCCATGCAGTTTATGAATTCGTCCTCGTCCAGATGCAGTGTTCCAGTGGATTGCAGTTCCTGCGCAAGAAAAATGTGCACGTGATTGTCGAACAAAGCCGGGTTCGGACTCAGCTCGCCAAGTTTTATCAGTTTGCCGGCCTTGCATCCGGTCTCTTCCTCAAGCTCGCGTTTTGCGGCCGCCTCCGGCTCTTCGCCCTTGTCCACGACTCCGCCGGGAAATTCCACGCTAAGGGCTTTTATTCCGTGACGCCACTGCTTGACCATCAGAAAGGTCTCTTCTTTTTCCGGGATGACGATAACCCAGTCCGGCGCGTTCATAATGATGTAATCCCCGCTTACTCCGAGCGCGGATGTGCTGTGCCGCGATGTTATGTCGCATACGACCGTGCTCAGCAAAGTCCGGGTCTCGCCATCATCCCATTTGAGTTTCTCATCATCTTGTGTAAAATAGTTTCTCATATTTCCCGCCTAAAATTTTGACAGAATCAAAATCCAGTTTTATTATAAATCAGAGGTTACGTTATGGCAATAATTGCAATTTCAAGACAGGTGGCGGCTCATGGCGATGAGGTTGCTGAAATCCTTGCAAAACGGATGGGGTACAAATTTGTCACCCGCAAAGAGATTGAGGCGCGGATTGTTGAGCTTGGCTTTCCCCGCGAAAAACTCTCAAAATATGATGAGCGCAAGCCCGGGTTTTTTGCCTCGCTTGCCCGCGACCGTGACGATTATCTGTGCTATGCGCAGTACGCCATTCTGGAGGCCGCTGAGCAAAAAAACGTGATTATCATTGGGCGCGGAGCATGGGCGGTTCTTCAGGGCGTGCCGAACTGCATTTCTGTCCGCCTCATTGCCGACGAGCGCACCCGCATCGGCCGTCTGCGCGCGGAATTCGGCTGGACGGAAAAGCAGGCAATCCAGCGCATTCAGGAGAGCGACATGAACCGCGCCGGTTTTCACAGCAGTTTTTACAACGTGAACATAAATGACGACGCGATGTTCCACATGGTTCTGAACACAGCCCGCATGGAGCTTGAGGTTGCCGCAAATCTGATTGCCGGCCTTGTTGAGGAGAAAGTGACCGTAAAGCAGGAGGAGGACGGAGGCAGGATGATTGACCGGCTTCTTGAGGCTCAGCGCGTCCTGAACAAACTGACTTTTGATTATCACCTGAACATTGAGTATATGCACGTGACAATCGAGGACAACACCGTAATCCTGCACGGAGTCTCAGATTCCCCGGATGTGGTTGAGCGCGCGCTGCAAATCATCAAACAGGAAATGCGGGGTTATGATATAAAATCCGCCGTGAGCATCGTCCATGATTTCAAGGGATTTTAAATCCGCCGTTCTGGTATGGCAATCGCTTTCTATTGACTTTTCTCCCCAGATTTTAGATACTTTAACGAGTTATGAGACTTTCAAATAAATTCACTCTCACGCGCGTGCTTTTTGCCCCGTTTTTTTTCCTGCTTTATTTTATTCCAATTTGGTCGGGAAAATTCGCCGCGCTCTCAATGTACATAGCAATTCCGTGCCTTGCTTTCGCAGAATTCACTGATTATCTTGACGGCCACTTTGCGCGCAAACGCAACGAAGTCAGCGATTTTGGCAAAATGTTCGACCCGTTCGCCGATGTCGTCCTGCATCTCACATCATTCATCTGCTTCATCAAGTCTTTTAATCCCGAAATCTCATATATGCCGCTTGTGATTCTCATGCTCATTTTTATCCGCGAATTTTCCCAGAATTTTCTGCGGATGGTCGCCGCAAAAAAAGGCGTGGCAGTGGCGGCGCGGAAAGGCGGAAAATTCAAGACTGTGATGTATGTTGTCGCGGAATTTTACGCGGTTTTCCTTGAGCTGCTGGTCCGCACGGATAATCTCCCTGATTTTTTTGGCGGACTTAAAACCGCTTCGTTCGTGCTTTTTATCATCTGCGTGATTTGCAGCTATGCCTCGTTCGCGGATTATCTTGTGCACTTTGGCAAAATGCTTAAAGATGAATAAATCAAAGTTTTGAATAAAAAAGCGGGCACTTTTTCAAAGCACCCGCTTTTTTTCGGCTCAGCCGGAAAATCCCGCTTTTAGCCTGCAATCACCGCAATCTGTTTGGGCGCGGCAATCGCCTTTTTCTTCATGGAAACCGTGAGGATTCCGTTTTTGAAGGACGCGGCGATTGAATCAGCATCCACATCCTGCGGAAGAGAGAAGCGGCGCGTGAAGCTTGTGCAGCGTCTCTCATTCAGAAGGTATTTCTTCGCCTTCTTTTCGTTTTTGACCTCTTTCTCCTCTTTCACATCCTCTTCTTTGGACGCGATTGTCAGATTGTCGTGGTCAAGCTCAATGTTGATGTCGTTCTCGCTTCTTCCGGGAAGCTCCATCTCCAATGTATAAGCATTGTCTTCCTCAATTACGTCAACTTTTGGCGCGGTAAAACCAGTACGTCGCATAACCGCCGCAGAGGTGTTACCTCCAAAAACATCGTCAAAAAGCGTGTTGAAAATTGAAAGTTCGTTCATAGTATTACCTCTTTTATTTTTATTTCGTAAGCGCCATGGCTTACACCATACTTAAAGCAAGTTTCGTGCCAACTTTCGGATTTTTCTGCTTTTTTTGCGATTTTTATTACTTTTTCTCGGGATTTTTTTGCCTTGCCGATTTTAAGCCCGAATAATCCCCAGAAATTTCCCGCAACGCGATGTTTTCCAAAAAATTGAAAAGTACGTTATGTGAACAAAACGCGCAGAATCATCCGCATTTTTAAAAGATTGTGTCAAAAAATCACAGTTTTTATGCGCGTTTTGATACAGTGTGCTCAAAAAGTCCGCTATTTTTTGAAAAGCGCGTTCACAAGTGATTTTATATCGCCGACTTTTGTCATTCCATCGTCGTCATCCGGCGTGATTACGTTCGTGAAGCCCAAATTCTCGGCGGCTTTTATGCGCTGCCGCGCCTTCCCCACCGCCCTGATTTCACCGGCAAGGCTCAGCTCTCCGAAAACTGCGGTGTTCGCGTCCACAGAAAGGTCTGTCCGCGCGGAATAAAGTGCCGCAGCCAGGGCCGCGTCAATCGAGCTTTCCGCAAGCCTTATTCCGCCCGCAACATTCACATAAATGTCCTGATCAGAAAAAACAAGCCCGCACCGCTTCTCAATCACCGCCGCAATCCGAGCCACCCGCGCCGAATCGATTTTCTCGCTGTAAATCCGGGATGTGCTTGCCTTTGCCGGCACGGTCAGGGCCTGAATCTCAACAAGAAAGACCCGGCTTCCCTCAAAAACCGGCGTGCACGCGACTCCGGCTGGCCTCTGATTATCCCGCCGTGTGAGAAAAAGCGATGACGGGTCGGAAACTGGCGCAAGGCCTTTCTCTGTCATGCTGAAAATTCCGATTTCATCCACAGAGCCGAACCTGTTTTTCTGGGCGTGCAGAAAACGCACGTCATCGCTGTTGTGCTCAAAAGAAATCACAGTATCAACCATGTGCTCCAGAGATTTTGGGCCTGCAATCGCGCCTTCTTTCGTTACGTGCGCCGTCATAATCAGCACGGAATCCCGCTCTTTTACCCATGCAATAAATTCGTTCGCGCAATATTTGAGCTGATTCACCGTCCCGGGGATTATTCCAGCCTGTGCCGAATAAATTGTCTGAATTGAATCGATGATTACGAAAACCGGATTTAAAGAATCGAGCGCGTCAAGACAATCCTCAAGCCGCGCTGTGCATAGAATCTGCACGTTCGAGCAGTCCAAATTGAGCCTGTCCGCCCGCTCTTTGATTTGCGCCGCCGATTCCTCGCCGCTCACATAAAGCACATTTTGATTTGCTCCCGCGTTTTTGGAGACACCCGCCACAGTCTGCAAAAGCAAAGTTGATTTTCCAATTCCAGGCTCGCCGCCAAGGAGGATTGCCGAGCGTTTTGTCGCGCCGCCGCCAATCACCCGGTCAAACTCCGCGATTCCGGTTGAGATGCGGGAATTCTGCTGCGCCTTGACCGTGCCAAGCAGAACAGGCTTTTGTTTCTGCGCCTGCTCGCTTCCGCGTCCTGCCGCCGTCACCGCGTTTTTATCGATGATTATCTCTTCCAAGGTGTTCCATTCTCCGCATTCGGGGCACCGTCCTAACCATCTGGGCTGAGAATATCCGCAGTTTGAGCATTTGTACATGATTGAGCCGCTTTTTTTTGCCATAAAAAATCCTTGTGCGGGTTGGATAACTTCTTTTTATGATAACCGTTGACAGATTTTATTTCTAGTAGTATAGTGATATAAGCTTGTAATTAAGCTGATAAACTCTCTCCGATGTCTGGCTATGCTGGACGGCAGGTTTTCCTTTTAGTGTTACTGGTTGGAAAGCCTGCTTTTTTTTAACCGATTTGTGTCCAGAAAATCCGGGTGAAAATCATCAGAAAATTATTTTTCCTGCGTGAACGTCGTGTTCTCCGGGATTGATTTTGTGACCCATGTGTTTCCGCCCACAATGCTGCCCCTGCCAATCACCGTCTCGCCGCCAAGAATCGTCGCGTTCGCGTAGATTGTCACATCATCCTCGATTGTGGGGTGGCGTTTTTTGTTCTGCATATTTTTCTCAACGCTGAGCGCGCCCAAAGTCACGCCCTGATAAATCTTCACGTTGTTGCCGATTACGCAGGTCTCGCCGATTACAACGCCGGTCCCGTGGTCAATGAAAAACGACTCGCCGATTTTTGCGCCCGGGTGGATGTCAATGCCGGTTTTTCCGTGCACATGCTCGCTCATAATCCTCGGGATGATTGGCACGCCGTTTTTGCAGAGAAAGTGGGCAATCCTGTACACAAGAACCGCCTCAAGCCCGGGATAAGACAGAATGACTTCCTCGTTGCTTTTTGCCGCCGGGTCTCCGCTGAACGCCGCGATGATGTCCAGCTGAATCAGCCTGCGGATTTCCGGAATTTCCTCTATGAGCGCGAACGCTGTTTTTTCCGCAAGTTTGAAGCAGTGCGATTGCGTAACATCATCGTTCGGGTCACGGCAATCGTCATGGCCTTTGATATAAATGAGCGCCTTCTGAATTTCGCCCGTGAGTTTTGCGATGATGTTGTTGACTCTGCGTCCCGTGATATATCTGATGTTTGATGACTCGATTTTCTCTGCAATCCTGAAACCCGGAAAAACAAGCAGCTGGATATCCGACAAAACCTCCACAACATTCTGCCGGTTCGGGAAGTTGCCGGAGCGGTTTATGAATCCGTAGCGGTCGTAAGAATCGAGAATTCCGTCAATCAGCATATCGATGTTCATTTTGCACCTCTGCAAGTTTTAATTGAAATAATATCACACATGCGGTTTAATATCTATTAAAGTCTGATAAACTTGCTGATAAAATCCTGCAAATTCAGATGAATTTGGGGAATTCATTTGCGAATTTATTGACAAGATTTTTATCTTAAATTATAGTTCTAAAACGCATGTTTCTATAATGAAGTGCGGATTTCACTTTGCCCCAGTAGCTCAGTTGGTAGAGCACCACATCGGTAATGTGGAGGTCTGCGGTCCGATTCCGCACTTGGGCTGTTCGGAAATATTGAAGATTTTTAGGAGTTATATAAAATGGGAAGCAAGAAAAAGGGTGCTGTAGAGATTATCGCGTTGCAGTGTACAGAGTGTAAGAGAAAGAATTACACAACTTATAAGAATCGCAAGAACATCACCGGCAAACTGGAGAAGAACAAGTATTGCCCGTTTTGTAAAAAAAGTATTTTGCACAAAGAGACAAAGGCAAAATAAATCTGGTATTTGGTCGGCGTGAGCCGGTTTAAATATATAGGGCAGTAGTTCAGCTGGTAGAGCAGCGGTCTCCAAAACCGCCTGTCGTGGGTTCAAATCCTGCCTGCCCTGATTTTTAAGGGAATGTGTTATGGCTAAAGTGTTTCAATTCTTCAAAGAAAGCAAAGCAGAACTTAAAAAAGTAGTGTGGCCTACAAAAGAGGACGTTTTTTCATCAATCAAAGTTGTGATTATCTCTACTTTTGTTGTGGCCGTGGTGCTTGGTCTTCTTGATCTTGGTTTCACGCAGCTGTTCCGCTTGGTGATGAGATAGGACGGAAAAATGTCTAGAAACTGGTACATTCTTCACACATACACTGGTTATGAAGGAAAAATCGAGCGCACAATAAAGTCTCTTCTGGAAAAAAATGAAATTGACCAGAATGTGGTTCTGGATGTGCGTGTTCCTGTTGAGGAGCTTGTGGAGATTAAGGACGGGAAAAAGAAAATCCGCTCGAATAAATTCCTGCCCGGATATATTATGCTGGAGATGGATTTGCCTGAGCTTGGCTGGAAAAATACTTGCTCACAGCTTTACCGCATTCAGGGAGTGACCGGTTTTGTAGGCTGCATAAACCGCAATCAGAGGCCTATTCCAATCACAAATGATGAGGCTAAGAATCTGTTGCAAAAATCCGGGGTCATAAAAGGTGAGAAGCAGGTTCACGTCCGCCAGTCATTCAATGTGGGCGATGTCATCAAAATTACGGAGGGGGCGTTTGCCTCGTTCACCGGGACAATCAAGGAAATCAATCTGGAAAGGGAGAAACTTTCTGTGGAGGTTCAGATTTTCGGACGGCCCACGCCTGTTGAGGTGAACTTTCTTCAAGCTGAGAAAGCCTAGGTTTTATACATGCAAAATCAGGGGTCTGCATCCCAAATGCAGGCCGTTTAATCCTGTTTTTGGGAGAGGCGCAAGTCCGTTGGACATAGGCTCCTCGTTAGACAGCGTCAAAGTGACGCTATCACACCAATATTGGGAGAAACAAAATGGCGACAAAAAAAGTTACTGCCGTGATTAAATTGCAGTGTCCTGCGGGGGCGGCTACACCGGCTCCTCCGATTGGACCTGCGCTTGGACCTCACGGCGTTTCTGCTCCAAAGTTTGTTCAGGAATTCAATGACCGAACAAAAACTATGGAAAAAGGTCTTGTCATCCCCGTGGTAATCACGGTTTATCAGGACAAATCCTACACATTCATTCTTAAGACTCCGCCTGCGGCTGTTCTGATTAAGAAGGCCTGCAAGCTGGAGAAAGGCTCGGGAAATCCGCTCCGCGACAAAGTTGCGACTCTTTCAAAGAAAGATTTGGAGGAGATTGCGAAGACAAAAATGCCGGACATCAATGCGAATGACCTTGAGGCGGCGAAGAAAATTATTGCCGGTACTGCACGCAGTATGGGTGTAGAGGTGGAGCAGTAATATGAAACACGGAAAAAAATACAATGCAGCGGTCGCAAAATATGACCTCTCAAAAAAGTATGATGTGACATCCGCCTGCAAAATGGTTCAGGATATGAAATTCGCCAAGTTCGATGAGACTGTGGAAGCCCACGTGTCGCTTCGTCTTGAGAAAAACACCACTGTGCGCGACACGCTTGTTTTCCCGCATCAGTTCAAGGGCGAGAAAAAAGTTCTTGTTTTCTGCAAGGGCGACAAGGTGAAAGAGGCTCTGGATGCTGGCGCGGCGTTTGCGGGCGAGGAGTATATCGAGAAAGTTAAGGATGGCTGGCTTGATTTTGATGTTGCGGTCGCAACACCGGACATGATGAAGGACGTTGGTCGTCTTGGTATGGTTCTTGGTCGCAAAGGTCTTATGCCTAACCCAAAAACCGGAACTGTAACGCCGAACGTCGCGCAGGCAGTCGCTGAGCTTAAAAAAGGCCGCACTGAATATCGCGCGGACAAAACCGGCATTGTGCACATCGCGGTGGGCAAGTGCTCTATGGATGCCGACAAAGTTGTGGAGAACATCAGGACTTTGCTTTCAGAGATTTCCCGCAAAAAACCGACTGGCTCGGCCGGTGCGGGTTTTGTGAGATCCGTTTCTGTTAGTTCATCTATGGGACCTGGTGTCTGGGTTGACTACAAGGAAGGTGAGTGATGGCAGTTATAGCAAAGAAAGTTCAGCCTGCAAAAACAGAGGCTATCGAGAACGCAAAAAAAATCTTTTCTGAGTATAATGATTTTATTTTTGCTGATTACCGCGGGCTTACCGTGGAGCAGATTACCGCTCTGCGTGATAAACTCCGTGAGAAGAATGCGGTTCTTAAAGTTGTGAAAAACAATTTTGCGCGAATCGCTTTTGATGCCATCAAAGTTGAGAATGTCGCTGAGTATCTTTCAGGGCCGACAGTTATTGCCATGGTCAATGAAGATTCAAACGAGGTGGCAAAAATCCTCTATGATTTTGCGCAGGAAGTTCCCGCGCTTTCTGTAAAAGGCGCGAGCATCAACAAGGAGTCTTATGATGCGGCCAAAATTGAGGCTTACTCAAAGGTTCCTGGAAAGAAGCAGCTTTATGCTATGCTTATGTCTGCGATGAACGGCCCTGTGCAGAAACTTGCGGCGACTTTGCAGGCGTATGCGGATAAAAAATCCGCGGAAGGCGCGAACTAGAACGCTTTCTGAAACAACAAGTAAAAGCATCGTCAGGCTTCATAGCTGTCGACTGTCGGTGCTGAATGCAGTACGGCTCAGTTGAGCTAAATCTGCTGCCACCGGGGCGGGTTTCCGCAAGGTGGAGATAAACTAATTTAGTGGAGAAGACAATATGGCAGCTCTCACAAACGATCAGATTTTGGATGCAATCGCATCTATGTCAGTTCTGGAGGTTTCAGAACTTGTAAAAGCAATGGAAGAGAAATTCGGTGTAACAGCGGCAGTGGCAGTTGCGGCGGCTCCTGGAGCAGCGGCTGGCGGTGCAGCGGCGGCAGAGGAGCAGACAGAGTTCACTGTGACTCTTGATTCTTTTGACGCGGCAAAGAAGATTCCTGTAATCAAGGCTGTTCGCGAAATCACAGGGCTTGGACTTGGTGAGGCTAAGGCTCTTGTTGAGGGTGCGCCCAAGACTCTTAAAGAGGGCGTGAGCAAAGCCGATGCAGACGAGTTCATCAAGAAGATTGAGGAGGCTGGTGGTAAGGCCAGCAAAAAATAAGTCAGCGTAAACTGGCTGTATTTCAGGGGATGTCCGGCGCATTCGTGTCGGGTATCCCCTTTAGTCGTATTCAGGCAAAAAATCAGACTTTTCTGTGCTGTACAGAGTTTCTAGTATGTAGCAGAAAACAGTCTGAATCTACAAAGACAGGGGGAACTGATGTTCGCAAAAACTCGAACAATCAACCGTCAGTATTATGGAAAAAACATCCAGGCAGCAATGGATGTTCCGAACCTTATAGCAATCCAGACATCATCTTATGAAAGTTTTCTTCAGGCGGACAAAATCAAAGAAGGTGCGCCGCTTTCAGACCAGGGATTGCAGGATGTCTTCAACTCGACATTTCCGATAGAAAGTCCGAACGGCGATATGTCGCTAGAATATGAATTCTATGAGTTGGATTGGGACAACCTTAAATTTTCTGAGATTGAGTGCAAGCAGAAAGGTCAGACTTATGCCGTTCCGCTCAAGGCTCGAATCAACTTGAATTTCCTTCAGACTGGGGCAATCCTCCAGAAAGATATTTATATGGGTGACATTCCGCTGATGACAGAGCGCGGAACTTTCATCATTAACGGCGCGGAGCGTGTTGTGGTCTCGCAGATTCACCGCTCGCCCGGCGTAATTTTCTGCCACGACAAAGGCATCTATTCAAGCCGAATCATTCCGTACCGCGGCTCTTGGCTTGAATTTGAGATTGACCAGAAAAAAGAGCTGATTTTTGCGAAAATTGACCGCAAAAAGAAAATTCTTGGGACGATTTTCCTGCGCGCTCTTGGCTACACGACCCGAGAAGAGATAATCCGCTGTTTTTATGATGTTGAGGACATCAAAGTGGAGAAGGGCGATGCTCTTGTGGACAAAGTTCTGGCATCAGCCGTAATCATTAAAGATGAGAATGGCGAGGAAAAGCGGCTTTTCAACGCGGGAACAAAACTGCATCCGCATGATGTTGACGACCTTGTTGCGAACAACATCGAGAATATCTGCGTAATCCGTTTTGACACGCGGGAAAATCCGCAGAACAAGGACGAGGCCAACAATTCCCTTGACTCCCAGATGATTATCAACTGTTTTGAGCGCGAGGAAGTTAAATATGTCAAGGAAGGCTCCGTGGACAACGAGCCTACCAAAGAGGATTGCCTTGCTGCCGTCTACGCAATATTGCAGCCCGGCGAGCCTATGACCGTCGAGCAGGCCGAAAAAGATTTAGGCTCGCTTTTCTTCTCTGAGCGCCGCTATGATTTGGGGCGCGTCGGCCGCTACAAGCTGAACAAAAAGTTTGACTACAAGGATGATGTGAAAGACTTCACTTTGATAAAAGATGACATTATCAATACGATGAAATTCCTTATCAAAGTCTACATTGGTGATGAGCAGATTGATGATATTGACCATCTGGGAAATCGCCGCATCCGTTCTGTTGGCGAGCTGATGACAAACCAGCTTAAGTCCGCTTTTGCGCGTATGGAGCGAATTGCGAAAGAGCGCATGAGCATGAAAGAGACAGACACGATGAAACCGCAGGATTTGATTTCCATCAAACCGATTGTGGCCGCAATCAAAGAATTTTTTGGCTCGTCTCAGCTTTCGCAATTCATGGATCAAATCAATCCGCTTGCCGAGCTTACGCACAAACGCCGCCTGAACGCGCTTGGTCCGGGCGGACTTTCGCGCGACCGCGCGGGATTCGAAGTGCGTGATGTGCATTATTCGCATTACGGCCGAATGTGCCCGATTGAAACGCCGGAAGGTCCGAACATCGGATTGATTGTCTCGCTTGCGATGTACACAAGAATCAGCGACTACGGATTCCTTGAGGCTCCGTACCGCAAAGTTGTGGACGGAAAGGCCACAGATCAGATTGAGTATCTTTCTGCAATGGATGAGGATAAATATTACATCGGTCAGGTTGTTGAGGGAATCAAAGAGGACGGCTCATTCCCGACAGAGACCATTTCCTGCCGCAACCGCGGAAACTACACGCAGCGTTACCCGAAAGATGTCCAGTACATCGATGTGTCGCCGCGTCAGGTAATTTCTGTCTCCGCGTCAATGATTCCGTTCCTTGAGCATGACGATGCGAACCGCGCGCTCATGGGCTGCAACATGCAGAGGCAGGCAGTACCGCTTCTTTTCCCGGAGCCGCCGCACGTTGGAACCGGAATGGAGCGAAAGTGCGCCTATGACTCAGGTGTGCTTGTGAAGGCAAGGCGGGACGGTGTTGTCTCTTATGTTTCCAGCCAGTACATCAGGGTTAAAGTCAATGGCTCTGATGTTGAGGACGAATATCAGCTGCTCAAATACCAGCGGACGAACAACGACACGTGTAACCATCAGCGTCCGACAGTTTTTGTGGGCGACAAAGTTAAGGCTGGCGATATTCTTGCCGACGGTCCTTCCACATTCAACGGGGAGCTTGCGCTTGGAAGAAACATTCTTGTAGGATTCGTTCCTTGGAACGGCTACAATTACGAGGATGCCGTGCTCATCAGTCAGCGGGTTGTCCGCGAGGATATGTACACATCCATCCATATTAAGGAATTCCAGATTGAGATTCGCGAGACAAAACTTGGTCCGGAGCGAATCACCCGTGATATTCCGAACACTGCGGAAAAAGCGGTTGCGAATCTGGATTCGGATGGAATTATCCGGATTGGTGCGAAAGTCCGCTCCGGCGATATTCTGGTCGGAAAAGTCACGCCAAAGTCCGAGACGGAGACCACGCCCGAATTCAAACTTTTGAATTCGATTTTTGGTGAGAAAGCGAAGGAAGTGCGCGATTCTTCACTGCGCGTTCCTCACGGAATTGAAGGCGTTGTAATCGACATTCAGCAGATGAGCCGTGCAGAAGGTGATGACCTCATGCCTGGCGTTGACAAAGTTGTGAAAGTCCTCATAGCGAACAAGCGAAAGCTCCGCGAGGGCGATAAAATGGCCGGCCGTCACGGAAACAAAGGTGTCGTCGCGCGAATTCTTCCGATTGAGGATATGCCGTACCTTGAGGACGGCACTCCGCTTGACGTGTGCCTGAATCCGCTTGGTGTTCCGTCACGAATGAACATCGGGCAGATTATGGAGTCGGAGCTTGGAATTGCGGGCAAGTATCTTAATCAGTTCTTTGAGGCGCCGGTTTTCCAGTCGCCGTCTCAGAAAATGATTGCCGACAAACTTGAGGAAGCGGGATTGCCCCGGGACTGCAAGCAGATTGTCCACGACGGACGCACCGGCGAGCCGTTCGTGAATCCGATTTTTGTTGGCGTGATTTACTTTATGAAACTTCATCACCTTGTTGATGACAAAATGCACGCGCGCTCAACCGGCCCGTACTCGCTGGTTACGCAGCAGCCGCTCGGCGGAAAGGCGCAGTTCGGCGGTCAGCGTCTTGGTGAGATGGAAGTGTGGGCGCTTGAGGCGTATGGCGCGGCGAACTGTCTGCAAGAGATGATGACAATCAAATCTGATGATATGAACGGCCGCACAAAGATTTATGAGTCCATCGTAAAAGGCGACCCGTCATCGCCAATCGGAATTCCTGAGTCATTCAACGTTCTGGTTCAGGAAATGCGCGGTCTGGCACTCGATTTCACGATTTATGACGCTAAGGGCAAGCAGATTGCTCTTACCGAGCGTGATCAGGAATTGATTGATAAAAATGCTTCCGGTTTTGACAAGGAGGACGTAAATGCGTGATGTACAGGATTTTGACAGCCTGAAAATAAAACTGGCTTCTCCGGAAGTCATCAGGTCATGGTCTTATGGCGAGGTAAAAAAGCCTGAGACCATCAATTACAGGACTCTCCGCCCGGAGAAAGACGGTCTGTTCTGCGAGAGAATTTTTGGTACTACAAAAGAGTGGGAATGCTACTGCGGAAAATTCAAGTCAATCCGCTATAAAGGATTGATTTGCGACCGTTGTGGTGTTGAGGTGACTCATTTCCGCGTTCGCCGCGAGCGAACAGGTCACATCGAGCTTGCCGCGCCGGTGAGCCACATCTGGTATTACCGTTCCGTGCCAAGCCGCATGGGACTCCTCCTTGATTTGCAGGTTGCGGCCCTCCGCTCAGTTTTGTACTATGAAAAATACATTGTGATTGACGCGGGCGAGACCGACTTGAAAAAAGGCCAGCTTCTTACCGAGGAAGAGTATCAGGAGGCGTTGGAGCATTATTCCGGAACGGCGTTCACCGCTGACATGGGAGCCGAGGCAATCAAAACGATGCTTGAGCGTCTGGATTTGGATGCCCTTGCCTCAGAACTTCGCGCAAAAATGATTGAGAAAGGCGCGAAATCAGACAAGAGGCTTCTGCGCCGCATTGAGATTGTTGAGAATTTCCGCTCTTCTGGGAACAAAGTCTCATGGATGATTCTTGACGTGATTCCGGTGATTCCGCCGGAACTGCGTCCCATGGTTCAGCTGGACGGCGGACGTTTTGCCACAAGCGACCTGAACGACCTTTACCGCCGGGTAATCAACAGGAATAATCGTCTGAAAAGATTGCAGCAGCTCTCGGCCCCGGACATCATCATCCGCAATGAGAAGCGAATGTTGCAGGAGGCGGTTGACGCTCTGTTTGACAACACAAAACGCAAACGTGCGGTAAAAGGCGCGTCAAATCGTCCGCTCAAGTCAATCTCTGATTTGCTCAAGGGCAAGCAGGGACGATTCCGCCTGAATTTGCTTGGAAAACGTGTGGATTATTCCGGCCGTTCTGTAATCGTTGTTGGTCCTGAGCTGAAACTCTGGCAGTGCGGACTTCCGACAAAAATGGCTTTGGAATTGTTCAAGCCGTTCCTTATGAAAAAACTGGTTGACCGGGACGTTGTTTTCAACATCAAAAAGGCGAAGATGCTCGTTGAGTCTGAGTCTCCGGAAGTCTATCAGATTCTGGATGAGGTTGTGCGCGAGCATCCGGTCATGCTCAATCGTGCGCCCACGCTGCACCGCCTTGGAATTCAGGCGTTTGAGCCGGTTCTGGTGGAGGGCAAGGCTCTCAAACTGCACCCGCTCGCGTGCAAGGCGTTCAACGCGGACTTTGACGGCGACCAGATGGCTATCCACGTGCCGCTCACGCAGGCCGCGCAGATGGAATGCTGGAATCTCATGCTTTCCGCGCGCAACCTGCTTGACCCGGCGAACGGCAACACAATCGTCGCGCCTTCTCAGGATATGGTGCTTGGCATTTACTACATGACGGCAATCAAACCGAACGCAAAAGGAACAGGCAAGCGTTTCAGTACGACTGACGAGGTTCGCATGGCGGCGGAACTTGGCACAATCGAATGGCAGGCTCTTGTAAAAGTGCCCGCGCCGAAAGATTCGTTTGATGCGGCCGCTCTGAAAGTCAAGGGCGATGAAAACTTCGTGCAGGGAAATCAGTCATTTAAAGCCGGAGATTTGATTGAGACCTCAGCCGGACGACTTGCCTTCAACGAGGCAATGCCGGAGGGCGTTGAGTATGTGAACCGGCAGATGTTCGATAAATCCCTTAAAAAGATGATTGAGCACGTCTATCACACAAAAGGCTCGTGGCTTACAATCCAGATGCACGATGCAATCAAAGATGTTGGTTACAAAAACGCGACATTCTACGGTGCGACGCTCTGCATGGATGACATCCTTGTTCCTGACGAAAAGAAGAACATGGTCGAGAAAGCGAACAAAGAGGTTGAGGACATCATCAATCAGTATTCAAAGGGCGTTATCACAGCGGAGGAGCGTTACAACCGAGTCTGTAACATCTGGGCGCGAACGAATGACAAACTTACGAATATAATGATGGAGAACCTTGAGAAAGACAAGGATGGCTTCAACACAATCTATATGATGGCAAAATCCGGTGCGCGAGGCTCACGTGGTCAGATTTCTCAGCTTGCGGTAATGCGCGGACTGATGACCAAGCCGAACGGAGACATCATCGAGCTTCCGATTCGCGCGAACTTCAAGGAAGGTCTTTCGGTCATCGAATACTTCATTTCCACGAACGCTGCGCGAAAAGGTTTGTCTGACACGGCTCTTAAAACTGCGGACGCGGGTTATATGACACGCCGCCTTGTTGATGTTGCGCAGGATGTCGTAATCAACGAAGAGGATTGCCAGACAATCAACGGTATTGATTATGCCGCAATCAAAGACGGTGATGAGACAAAAGTCTACCTTAAAGACAGGATTGTCGGTCATTACACAATCGAACGGGTTGTCCATCCGATTACAGGCGAGCTGATTTGTGACGTGAACCAGTACATTGATGAGGCAATGGCGCAGAAGATTGAGGATGCCGAGGTTGAGAAAGTCAAAGTAAGGACTGTTTTGACCTGCGAGGCAAAGCACGGAATCTGCGTCAAATGCTACGGCAAGAATCTTGCCCGCAACAAAATTGTTGAGATTGGCGAGGCCGTCGGAATCATCGCGGCGCAGTCAATCGGTCAGCCGGGTACACAGCTTACTCTGCGAACGTTCCATTCGGGCGGTGCGGCAGAGATGTCCACAGATGATAACCACATCGTGCTGAAATTCGATGCTTTTATGAAAGACATTGAGGGTACGCACGTAGAGACAAAAGACGGAAAATGGCTTTTTACCCGCAAGGGATTTATGACTGTAATCCGTATTTTGGATCAGGTGAAGATTGAGAGCGGAGACGAGGTGCTGATTGAGGACGGCCGTTCTGTTGAGCGCGGCACTGCAATCATCAGGCACAACGGAAAAGACGTGAACGCCGCCGTGACAGGCAAAATCCGCATTGTGGATGGCGTGCTTTATCTTACAAGCCGCGAGCAGAAAATCGAGATTGCGAACGGCTCACTCATTTACCGCAAATCAGGTGATTTGGTGAAAAAAGGCGAGCCAATCGGCGAGTTTGACCCGTTCTCTGAGCCTATCATTGCGGAAAGCACTGGTTATGTCCACTTTGAGGATATTATCGTAGGCTCTACTTTGGAAGAGCGCGTTGATGTGCAGACCGGCTCTACGGAAAAGTACATCACGGACTTGCACCTTGATGTCAAGCAGCCGCGAATTGTGATTACGGACGAGGCGGGAAATCCGCAGGGCAACTATTACCTGCCGGCGGGCGCACTTCTTCTTGTGGAGGATAAAAGTCCTGTTGAGGCGGGAACCACGCTTGCCAAGCTGCCGAAAGAAGCAGTCAAGACAAACGATATTACCGGCGGTATTCCGCGCGTCACCGAGCTTATTGAGGCGCGTCGTCCTAAAAATCCGTGTGTGCTCGCGCAGATTTCCGGAACCGTTGAGTTCAAGGACATCAAAAAAGGCAAGCGCGTTGTTATTGTGAAAGATGAATTCGGAAAAACATTCGAGCATCTTGTTCCAATGACAAAACGAATGATTGTCCGCGATGGCGACAAGGTTGAGGCCGGAGAGCAGCTTTGCGCCGGCTCGCCAAATCCGCAGGATATTCTTGCCATTCTTGGCGAGAACGCATTGCAGAATTACGTTATGGATGAGATTCAGGCAGTTTACCGGGCGCAGGGCGTTGACATCAATGACAAGCACATTGGAATCATTGTGCGTCAGATGCTCCGCAAAGTGGAGATTGTCTCTGTCGGCGACACCAAGTTCATTTTTGGTCAGCAGGTGGATAAGTACAAGTTCCATGAGGAGAACAGCCGTGTGATTGCCGAAGGCGGACAGCCTGCCATTGGCCGCCCGATGTTCCAGGGCATCACAAAAGCGTCTCTTGGCGTGGACTCGTTCATTTCTGCCGCATCGTTCCAGGAGACGACCCGCGTTCTTACGAACGCCGCAATTTCTGGTGCTACGGACGGCCTGCATGGAATCAAGGAGAACGTCGCAATCGGTCACATGATTCCTGCCGGAACTGGCATAAGAAATTATAAGGATATAAAACTCTTTGATGACAGCGACAAGGATCTGGAGCTTCAGATGAATGAGATTCTTGACCGCCGCCGCATGGAGCAGGAGCAGGAATATCAGCTTGAAGAGTCTGTAAGTTACGAAAGTGATGACAATGACTAAGGTTTTGCAGTGATTTATCATCGCAAAATCTGAAATCCTGCGGATTTATGGAGCGAATTCCATAATTCTGCGGGATTTCGCTGAAATTCTGGAAATTCGTATTGAATTCATTTTTTGAATTTAATATAATCGTTAAACCTATCCCATTTTGAGGGTTTGTAAATTCTTCCGGGGTGCTGACCGGAGCAAAAATAGGAGAATAGGCGATGCCTACAATAAATCAATTAATTCGTCAGGGTCGTAAGTCTGCCGCAAACAGGACAAAAGCTCCCGCACTTGAATCTTGCCCGCAGAAACGCGGAGTTTGTACGCGTGTAATGACTCAGACACCTAAAAAGCCGAATTCGGCACTCAGAAAGATTGCCCGCGTTCGTCTGTCAAATGGAACTGAAGTAAACGCTTATATTCCGGGCATTGGGCACAACTTGCAGGAGCACTCAGTCGTTCTGGTGCGAGGCGGCCGTGTAAAAGATTTGCCTGGTGTGCGCTATCACATCATCCGTGGTACAAAAGATACTCTTGGTGTTGAGGATCGCAAGCGCGGTCGCTCAAAATATGGTGCCAAGAGACCAAAGGCATAGCGGAGGATTAAGATGGGAAGACATAAAAAATCAGTCGATCGTCCGATATTGCCGGATGCAAAATATAACAGCAAGGTTGTCTCAAAATTTGTCTGCCGCATGATGCTTGACGGAAAAAAACAGACTTGCCAGAAGATTATTTATGAGGCGATGGACAAACTCAAGGACAAGACAGAGAAAGACCCTCTGGAAGTCCTGCTCAAGGCGCTGGACAATGTAAAGCCGATGGTGGAGGTAAAATCCCGCCGTGTTGGTGGCGCTACATATCAGGTTCCGATGGAAATCCGCGAGTCACGCCGGGAAGCTCTTGCAATGCGATGGATTATTGATGCGGCAAGAAAGCGGAACGGTCATGGAATGGCTGACACGCTGGCTTCTGAGCTTTTGGATGCTTATAACAACACCGGCACAGCCTACAAAAAACGTGAGGATGTGCATAAGATGGCGGAGGCGAACAAGGCTTTTGCCCACTACCGATGGTAGTTTTTGAGATGATTTCATAACTCAGGATGGGAGGTGCAGGATTTCTGTATCTCCCGTTTTTTTTGATAAAATTCATTGCGTTTGGTATTGAATTTTATTTTTAAAAATTGTATAAAGATAGGGCTTGTCGGTCAGTCGGCAGGCGGTTCTTTGAGAGTCAGACAGATGAAAATCTGGTGTTCCGTAAAGTCAGCCTTCGGGCTTTCAGGAAACACGGCTCAATTTTTGGTTAATTATCGTCGTTGGCGTTAATTATATACAACTGATTTTTGGGTTTCTGCCGGTCTTTCTTTTTAAGACCATGCTCGAAAAATCCAGACCAGTTGTCTGAATCAGGATAATGATTGGTGGAATCGGGTTGTGCGCTCCGAAAATATGGTGCGCAGCGAATAAAGGCTTCTAATCCGTTTCAAATCCTCATTATCATCAATTATTGAATAGTGTGTCTGCGAATGAGAGCGTCTTAGTCAAGGCGCATTTCATTCTGGCTTAAAGTGCAACACATAAAAATAACAGTGCCGGATGAAAAATGTTCCGGCAAGGAGAAGAACATGGCAAAGGAGAAGTTCGTTAGAACTAAACCTCACATGAACGTTGGTACCATCGGTCACGTAGATCATGGTAAGACTACACTTTCAGCTGCTATCACGTCATATTGCGCGAGCAAGTATGGTGATAAGGCGCTCAAATATGACGAAATCGACAACGCGCCGGAGGAGAAGGAGCGCGGTATTACAATCAATACTCGTCATTTGGAGTATCAGTCAGACAAGAGGCACTACGCTCACATCGACTGTCCGGGTCACGCTGACTACATCAAGAACATGATTACTGGTGCGGCTCAGATGGATGGTTCTATCCTTGTTGTTTCTGCTCCGGATTCAGTTATGCCTCAGACACGCGAGCACTTGCTCCTTGCCCGTCAGGTAGGCGTTCCCAAGATTATCGTATTCCTTAACAAAGTTGATATGCTTGACGGCGATGAGGAGATGCTGATGCTCGTTGAGGAGGAAATCAAGGACACTCTCAAAGAGTATGGCTTCGATGAGAATACTCCGATTATCAAAGGTTCTGCTTTCAAAGCTCTGAACGACCCCACTCCGGAGAACACTGCTTGCATCGAGGAGCTTCTCACCGCTATGGACACATGGTTTGATGATCCGGTTCGCGATGCTGACAAGCCGTTCCTTATGCCGATTGAGGACATCTTCACAATTTCTGGCCGCGGTACTGTAGTAACAGGAAAGATTGAGCGCGGTGTCGTTAATATGAACGATGCTGTCCAGATTGTTGGAATCCGCCCGACTGCTGACACAACCGTAACTGGCATCGAGATGTTCCAGAAAACTCTTGATCAGGGTATGGCTGGTGATAACGTTGGTATCCTTCTTCGCGGTATTGAGAAGAAAGACGTTGTTCGCGGACAGGTTCTTGCCGCGCCGAAATCAATCACACCTCACACAAAATTCGAGGCTCAGATTTACGTTCTTTCAAAGGAAGAGGGCGGACGTCACTCTCCGTTCTTCTCTGGATATCGTCCGCAGTTCTACTTCAGAACTACAGATATTACCGGTACAATCGAGCTTCCTGCTGGCACAGACATGGTGAAGCCGGGCGACAACGTGAAAGTTGTCGGTGAGCTTATCCACCCAATCGCTATGGATGAGGGACTTAAGCTTGCTATCCGCGAGGGCGGTCACACAATCGCTTCCGGACAGGTTGTAAAAATCATTGAATAGTTAATTTTTTCAAACAAAGGGGCTGATTTCTCATCAGTCCTTTTGTTGTGAAAAGGAGTAAATTAAATGGCTAATGGAAAGATTCGTGTTCGACTTCGTGCTTTTGATGTTGAACTGATCGATCAGAGTGCTAAAGCCATCGTGCAGACTGTACAGAAGGCGGGAGCGAAGGTTTCTGGTCCTGTCCCTCTTCCTACAAGAATCAACAAGGTGACAGTGTTGCGTTCACCTCACGTAAACAAAAAGTCTCGTGAGCAGTTTGAGATGCGCACTCACAAACGCCTTATCGACATAATCAATCCTTCACAGGATGTTATGGATTCACTGATGAAGCTTGAGCTTCCTGCCGGTGTGGACGTAGTTATTACACAGTAATTTCTGCGGAAATAATGGGTACGGTCCCTCTGGATTTGGGATGGCGGCCTGAAAAATATAGGAGTTTTGCGAACGTTGAGTCGCAGAATCCTGAAAGGAGATATCAGAATGAAAGGTCTGATTGCAAAAAAAGTTGGCATGACACAGATATTCGACGAAAGCGGAAATCTGACACCAGTAACCGTAATCCAGGTCGAGCCTAATGTGGTCGTTGCTAAAAAAACTAAGGAAAACTGCGGTTATGATGCGGTTGTGCTTGGTCTGGATGACATGAAACCGTCCAGAGTGAACAAGCCCTATGCCGGACAGTTTCCCGAGAATGTTTCTCCAAAACGTCATCTGAAGGAATTCAGAAACTTTGAGAAAGACGTGAACATTGGAGATGTCATTGGCCTTGAGCTTTTTGATGGCACTCGTTTCTTGGACGTAACTGCCACATCAAAAGGTAAAGGATTTCAGGGCGTTATGAAAAGATGGGGATTTCATGGTGGCCGCGCTACTCATGGTTCAAAATTCCATCGTGAGCCGGGTGGTACAGGAGCATGTACGACACCAGGACACAGTTTTAAGAACATTAAGCTCCCAGGTCACATGGGTTTCAAGCGCGTCACAATTCAGAACTTGAAAATCGTTAAGGTTGACCCGGAACTTAAAGTAATCATGGTTTGTGGTGCCGTTCCTGGAAACAAGAACTGTACTCTCATCGTTAAGTCCGCAGTAAAGAAGTAATCAGGAGATAGGATATGGAAAAGAAAGTGTATTCAACATCCGGAAAAGAGCTGCGTACTATAAATCTTGATGATAAAGTATTCGGTCTTCCAGCAAATGATGCTGTAATTTATTACGCAATAACAAATGAATTGGCGAATAAGCGTGTTGGTACTGCCTGCACAAAGAC
This sequence comes from Treponema sp., assembly GCA_022510865.1. Lineage (GTDB taxonomy): Bacteria > Spirochaetota > Spirochaetia > Treponematales > Treponemataceae > Treponema_D. The sequence goes on along the minus strand of JAFLSQ010000001.1, from coordinate 28,132 downwards.
TCGTGCGGAAGTGCACGGCTCAAATGCTAAGCCGTACAAACAGAAGGGTACCGGTAATGCGCGTCGTGGTGATAAGAAGTCCCCGATTATGGTAGGTGGTGGTACGATTTTCGGACCGAAACCCAGGGATTTCAGTTACTACATTCCTAAAAAGGAAAAGCGACTTGCCATGAAAACAATTCTGAGCCTTCACGCTCAGGGTGACAGGCTTACTGTCGTAGAGGATTTTACTGTTGAGAGCGGTAAAACAAAGGACTTGGTGGCAATCCTCAATAATTTTGTAAAAGGTGAGAGGACTGTCCTTATCTTGAAAGATGATGATGCGAAAATCAAGCAGGCGGCTAGGAATATTCCTAACCTGACTTTCCTGTCGTACAATCGTCTTAATGCCCATGACTTGTTTTATGGACGCAAGGTAATTGTTCTTGAGACTGCGGCAAAAAATCTGTCGGATTTTTATGCAGAAAATAAGGAGGCTAAATAATGAATTACGAAGATATTCTTATTAAGCCTGTTGTTTCGGAAAAGGCCAATATGTTGCGCGAGCAGAACAAATACGTGTTTGTTGTTCATCCGGATGCGACAAAAACTCAGATTAAAGAGGCGGTGACACGCCTGTTTAAGGTAAAAGTGATTGGTTGCACGACGGTTAACGTGCTTGGCAAAGTGAAACGACTTCGTGGTAGACCCGGTCGCACGGCATCTTATAAAAAGGCTATTGTGCGCATCGCCGAAGGCGAGACAATCGCAGCCTTTGAAGGTGTCTGAGACTGGTAGAGATTAAGGGGATAGAAAATGGCTCTGAAAGTATATAAGCCAATAACAGCAGGTACACGCGGACGTGTAGACTTGCGTCGCGATGAACTGACAACCGATAGACCCGAGAAAACTTTGGTGTCAGGTCGCAAATCTCATGCCGGACGCGGTGCTGGCGGCCGGATTTCTGTGCGTCACAAAGGTGGCGGACACAAGAGACGCTATCGTGATATAGATTTTAAGCGTGATAAGCACGGCATTCCTGGAACTGTAAAGACCATCGAGTATGATCCGAACAGGAGTGCGAACATCGCTTTGGTTTTTTATGCGGACGGTGATAAACGTTATATCATCGCTCCTAAGGGGTTGCAGGTGGGACAGAAAATTATGTCCGGCGATACTGCGGCTCCGACAGTTGGAAATGCGCTTCCTTTGAACGCAATTCCAGTTGGTTTCACTGTTCATAACATTGAGCTTACATTGGGGCAGGGCGGTCAGCTTGTTCGCTCCGCTGGTGCGAGCGCAATGATTACAGGTCGCGAAGGTGATTATGTTATCGTTCGCTTACCTTCAAGTGAAATGAGAAAGATTAACGGAAAGTGCTACGCTACAATCGGTGTTGTGGGAAATGAGGAGCACATGAACGTTAAGCTTGGTAAGGCAGGTCATAGACGCTGGATGGGCGTTCGTCCGACAGTTCGCGGTATGGCTATGAACCCTGTTGATCATCCGCTTGGTGGTGGTGAAGGTGCTGGTAAGGGTCGCAACCCTGTCACTCCGTGGGGACAGCCTTGTAAAGGTTACCAGACACGCAACAAAAGAAAGACTTCTAGCAAGTTTATTGTTAGCCGTCGTAAGAAGAAATAGTTGCAGAGGAGATAATCGTGTCAAGATCTGTTAAAAAAGGACCTTTTGTAGAGAAATCGCTTTACAAAAAGGTTCAGGCAATGAACAAAGAGGCAGACAAGAAGATGATTAAAACATATTCTCGCTGCTCAACAATAATCCCGGAGATGGTCGGAAACACTATCTCTGTGTATAACGGTAAATCATGGATTCCTGTGTACATTACAGAGAACCTCGTCGGTCACAAACTCGGCGAATTCGCTCCGACTCGTACATATCATGGCCATGGTGGTTCAGATAAAACTGCCGGAAAAGGCAAATAATGCAGGTGGATATTATGGCTGAGAAAAAAGGTTATGTAGCCACTACAAAATTCCTGATTGCGTCACCAACAAAGGTTCGTCCGGTTGCTCGCGTAATCAATCAGAAGTCCTATACTGAAGCGGTGGCTATTCTGGCAAATATGCCGCAGAAAGGCGCAAGGTTGATCAGCTCAACTTTGAAGTCAGCCGCGGCAAACGCTCTGTATGCCAACAGCAAGCTGGATGAGGATATGCTGTACGTCAAGGAAATCAGGATTGACGAAGGTCCAAGACTGAAAAGAGTTTGGTTCCGTGCGCGTGGCCGTGCAGACCAGCTTGTGAAGCGTATGTGTCATATTACCGTCATCGTTGACGAGAAGGCGGGGGAATAAAGTGGGACAGAAAGTTAATCCGATTGGTTTGCGCTTAGGCGTGAACAAAACATGGCAGTCACGCTGGTATGCAGACCCGCGTGAGTATGCGGATCTGGTTCTTGAAGACATCAAAATCAGAAAGATGATTTCTGAGCTTCCGGAATGCAAGAATGCCGATATAGCAGAGATTGAGATTGTGCGCCATCCACAGCGTGTCACAATCGTCATTCATACTGCCCGGCCAGGTGTGATTATCGGCGTGAAAGGCGCGTCAATCGAAAAGATTACCGCTGACATTCAGAAACAGCTGACAAAGAAAGTTCAGATTAAGATAAAAGAGATTAAGAGAGCTGATTTGAACGCTAGTCTGATTGCGCAGAACATCGGGCGGCAGCTTGTTGGCCGTGGCTCATTCCGCAAGGCTATGAAGCAGGCGGTGAGCAATGCGATGCGCGCCGGTGCACAGGGTGTAAAGGTTCGCCTCAGTGGTCGTCTTGGTGGCGCAGATATGAGCCGCACAGAAGAGCACAAGGAAGGTCGGGTGCCTCTTCATACATTCCGGGCTGATATCGATTATGGAACTTATGAGGCTTTGACTACATACGGAAAAATCGGTATTAAGGTGTGGGTGTACAACGGCATGAATTATGGCGTTGATAATAATGAGGATGCTGGTCAGCTTGTGAAAAAACCGAGACGGCCTGCACGTCAGGGTACTTCACAGGATAAGGCTGAGGGGTCTGAACCTGCTAGAAAGGCAAGGAGTTAGAAAATGCCACTTAGTCCAAAAAGAGTAATTCACCGTAAGGTTCAGCGTGGCCATGAGAAAGGCAACGCTACGCGAGACAATTATATTGACTTTGGTCAGATTGCGCTTGTTGCTATGGAGCCGACATGGCTTGATGCACGTGTGATTGAGGCTGCCCGTGTTGCTATCAATCGTAAGCTTGAGCGAAAGGGAAAAGTGTGGATTCGCGTTTTCCCGGACAAGCCGATTACAAAGAAACCGGCAGAAGTTCGAATGGGTAAAGGTAAAGGTGCTCCGGATCACTGGGCTGCCGTTATCAAACCCGGTATGATTTTGTTTGAGATTGACGGTGTGGATCTCAAGCTTGCGCACAGAGCGCTTGAGCTTGCGGGGCACAAACTGCCAGTAAAAACAAAAATCGCCTATAAGCCGACACAGGACTAGGAGGAATAAGATGGCTGATTCAAAGAAAAAGAACGATAAAGAACTGTCTTACAAAGAACTAGTTGCAAAACGTGATGAGCTTAAAAGAGAGTACATGGATTTCCGTTTCAAAATGGTTATTTCTCATGTAGACAACCCACTGCAAAAACGTACAATGCGCCGTGAAATCGCGCGTCTGAATACGTTCATCCGGCAGAAAGAACTTGCCGGAGAAAATAAATAGGAGCTGAACCGTGGAAGAGAAAACTGTTCAGACTGCAAAGCCGTCTAAGCGTTCGTTCGTTGGTCTTGTCACCAGCGACAAGATGGACAAAACCGTTGTTGTGACAATCACGACGAAAAAGATGGACAGGCTTTATAAGAAGTATGTTACAAGAACTAAGAAGTATATGGCGCATGATGAGAATAATGATGCCCATATCGGTGATACAGTTCGGATTGTTGAATGCAGGCCGCTCAGCAAGCACAAATGCTGGCGTCTTGCAGAGATTGTTGAGAGAGCGAGATAAGCGAAGGAGTTAAGAATTATGATTCAGATGCAGACTTGTATGAAAGTTGCTGATAACTCTGGAGCAAAAATTGCTCAGTGTATCAAGGTTATCGGCGGCTCACACCGCAGATATGCCGGTATCGGCGACATTGTGGTTGTTGCGATTAAGGATGCAATCCCTACCTCAACAATCAAAAAAGGAACGATTGAGAGAGCGGTGATTGTGCGCCAGGCAAAGGAATACCGCCGTCCGGACGGAACTTACATTCGTTTTGATGATAACGCTTGCGTTATTGTTGACGACAACAAGAATCCGAAAGGAAAGCGCATCTTCGGACCTGTGGCTCGTGAGCTTCGTGATATGGACTTTATGAAAATCGTATCTCTTGCTCCAGAGGTTCTTTAAGGAGAAGTTGGAATGGAAAGAAAGAAGTTCAAAATCCGCAAGGGCGACAATGTGCAGGTGATTGCCGGCAAGGACAAAGGAAAGCGCGGAGAAATCATCAGTGTGCTTCATAAAAAGGACGCTGTTGTTGTATCTGGCGTGAACATTGTCAAAAAAGCGATGAAAAAAAAGAGTCAGCAGGATCAAGGCGGTATTGTCGAGATTGAGGCTCCTCTTAATGTTTCAAACGTGGCTATCGTGTGCAAAAAATGCGGTGCTACAAGAATCGGTTACAAATTCGACGGCGACAAGAAACTTCGCGTTTGCCGTAAATGTGGAGATGTTCTGTAATGGAAAATTACGTACCTCGGCTTAAGAAAGTCTATAAAGACGAAATCGCACCGGCTCTTACAAAAGAGTTCAATTACACAACTCCTATGCAGATTCCTGCAATTAAGAAGATTGTTGTAAGCATGGGTGTTGGTGAAGCTCTCACAAATAAGAAACTCCTTGATGCCGCAGTTGCTGACTTAACTCAGATTACAGGTCAGAAGGCTGTTAAAACAAAGGCAAAAAAGAGTATCGCTAACTTCAAGCTGCGTGAGGGCAATGAGATAGGAGCAATGGTGACATTGCGCGGCGATATTATGTATGAGTTCCTTGACAGGCTCATCAATATCGCATTCCCGCGTATTAAGGATTTCCGCGGAATCAAGGCGACTGGTTTTGATGGTCACGGAAATTTCTCTGTTGGTGTTACTGAGCAGCTGATATTCCCGGAAATCGACTTTGACAAAATTGTGAAAGTTGCAGGTATGAATATCACTTTTGTAACAAGTGCACAAACCGACGCTGAGGCAAAGGCACTTCTTACTAAGTTCAATATGCCTTTCCGCAAGTAGGTGAAGTATGGCAAAGAAATCAATGATAATTAAAGCAGCCCGCAAACCTAAATATGAGACAAGACAGTATAACCGCTGTCAGATTTGCGGACGTCCACGAGGATATTTGCGAAAGTTCAAGATGTGTCGAATCTGCTTCCGCAAATTGGCAAGTGAAGGTCAGCTTCCTGGCGTGACAAAATCCAGTTGGTAGGAGATAGAAATGAGTGCATCAGATCCAGTAGCAGATATGCTCACAAAGGTTCGTAATGCGGCTATGGCCCGCCACGAGAAAGTCGATGTTCCCGCTTCAAAGCTCAAGCTTGAAATCGTCAAGATTATGAAGACAGAGGGATACATCAAGAATTTCAAAAAAGTTCAGGAAGACGGAAAAAACACGCTTCGTATTTTCTTGAAGTATGATGATGAGAATAATCCGGTAATTCATGGTGTCAAGAAGATTTCTACACCGGGTCGCCGTGTATATTCTGGCTATAAAGATTTGCCGCGCGTTTATAACGGCTACGGCACAATCATCGTTTCTACTTCTGCTGGTGTCACAACCGGAAAGAAAGCAAAAGAAAAGATGGTCGGCGGCGAATTGGTTTGCACAATCTGGTAATAGGAGGCAGAAAGTATGTCTAAAGTAGGTAAACTTCCTGTCGCTGTTCCGGCAGGTGTGAATGTGACGGTCGCTGATGGTGTTGTGACTGTAAAAGGTCCGAAAGGAGAGCTTAAGCAGTCATATCACAATGAGATTGACATCAAGGTTGAGGGATCAGAGGTGATTCTTACGGCAAAGGACGATGCTAAGCAGACAAACGCTTATCACGGACTTTACAGAAGCCTCATCAACAACATGGTTAAGGGTGTCTCAGAGGGATTTTCCAAGACTCTCGTAATCACTGGTGTCGGTTATCGTGCGGAAGTAAAAGGCAAAGAGCTTGTGATGAACTTGGGCTACTCAAGTGATTATATTGCAATCATTCCGGATGGAATTACGGTTGTTGCGACTCCTGACGGAAAGCTTACAGTTTCAGGCATCGACAAGCAGTTGGTTGGAGAATTCAGTTCTCAGATTCGTAAGTTGCGCAAACCCGAGCCATATAAAGGAAAGGGAATTCGCTATGAGACAGAAGTTATCAGACGTAAAGTCGGTAAGACTGGTGTTAAATAAGGTGAAGCTATATGTTGAAAAAAATGAACGATAAAGACAGAAGACGCCTGCACAGAAAAATTCATATCAGAAAGACTGTTTCAGGAACTCCTGAGAGACCGAGGATGACAATCACTCGTTCTAACAGGAATCTTTCGGTTCAGGTGGTTGATGATACTGTGGGCAGAACCTTAGCTTCAATCTCAACTTTGGAAAAAGAGTTTTCGACAATCCGTCCGACTGTGGAGGGTGCCGCAAAACTTGGTGAGGCTTTTGGAGAGCGACTTAAGGAGAAAAAAATCGCCAAAGTCGTTTTTGACAGAAATGGTTACTTGTACCATGGGGTTGTGAAAGCTTTCGCTGATGGTGCCCGTAAAGCTGGTATCGAATTCTAGGAGTTATTATGGAACATCAGAAAAACTTTGATAAAGAGCCAAGAGAGAAAGAGTTTGTTGAGAAGCTCGTTACGCTTAACAGGACATGCAAGACTGTGAAGGGCGGACGCCGAATGTCTTTCTCTGCGCTTACAGTTGTGGGTGATGGAAAAGGGCGCGTTGGATATGGACTTGGCAAAGCCAACGATGTGTCTGAGGCTATCAAAAAAAGTATTGATCGCGCAAAGAGAAATCTTGTGGTCGTTCCGATGAAAAACGGTACATTGCCGCATGAGATAATCGGTAAATACAAGAGCTCGGAAGTGCTCCTTAAGCCGGCTTGTTCCGGTACTGGTATTATTGCCGGTGGTACAGTTCGTGCGATTATGGATGCGGCGGGCGCAACAAACGTTCAGTCCAAGTCTTTGGGGTCTAACTCCGCAATCAACGTTGTTCGTGCGACGTTCGATGCAATCTCAAAGCTTATGGACGCAAAGAAAGTTGCCGCCAACAGAGGTAAAACTCTGGATGAATTGTGGGGTTAATGATGGCTAAGACAAAACAGTTGAAAGTTACGTTAATTAGAAGTGTAATCGGACAGAAGCCGGCCAAGGTCGCGACAGTCAGAAGTCTGGGACTTGGGAAGATTTCTTCTTCCAATATCCTTCCGGACAACGAGTCTGTTCGCGGAATGGTTGCGGCGGTCGCTCATTTGGTAAAAGTTGAGGAGATTTAAAATGGCAGAGTACAATCCGATTCTGAGTGCTCCTCGGGGTGCTAATAAAAAACCGAAGCGTGTCGGACGCGGCTCATCTTCTGGATTGGGCACGACAGCCGGCAAGGGTAATAAAGGTCAGCAGTCACGCACTGGAAGCTCAGTTCCTTATGTTGGATTTGAGGGAGGTCAGATGCCTCTTTACAGGCGCATTGCAAGACGGGGATTCTCAAACTATCCTTTTAAGAAAGAGTATGTTTGCGTGAACGTGAGCCAGCTTGAGACAAAATTCAATGATGGCGATACCGTTGACAGAGCGTCGCTTGCCGCAAAAGGCTTCATCTCTAAGAAAGCCGATGTGCTTGTGAAAATCCTTGGTGATGGTGAGATTACAAAGAAACTGACTGTTGATGTGAACAAGGTTTCTGAATCTGCCAAAGCCAAGATTGAAAAAGCCGGCGGAACTGTAAAAACGTCAGAGAAAGCAGAGTAGGGCGGAGTAGAACATGGCAGGCAATCCAATTGTAAATATGTTTAAAGTAAAAGAAATAAGGGAGCGTTTGTTCTTTACATTCCTGATTCTGGCCGTTTTCCGTCTGGGAAGTGTGCTCACAGTTCCAGGAATTGATGCGAACGTGCTTATTAAATACTTTGACGATTTAGCTGCACAGAACAACAATGCGTTTGCTAGTTACATGGACTTCTTCGTTGGAGGGGCATTCTCAAACTTCTCGGTGTTCATGCTGGGAGTCATGCCCTTCATTTCTATGCAGATTATTATGCAGCTTGCTGTGATCATTTTCCCATCGCTAAAAAGACTGTCCCAGGAGGATGGCGGACAAAGAAAGATTGCTCAGTACACTCGTGTAGGAACAATCGTCGTCTGTATCATTCAGGCCTGGGGTATGTCTGTTTATGCTAACAGCATTCCTGGTTGTATTGTCCTTGAGAACAAAGCGGCTTTCCGGGCGCTTTTCATGCTGACAGTCACAACCGGAGCGATGATTACCGTTTGGCTCGGTGATCAGATTACAGCGCGTGGTATTGGAAACGGTGTCTCCATGATGATTTTTGCAGGTATTGTGGCTCGCTTGCCTAATGCCATCGTTGAGTTGGCTCAGAAAGTGGGCACTGGCGAGGTTCAGCTTGTATTTGTCATCTTGGTTGTCATAATGTTCATAGCAATCATTGCCTTGGTGATTTATGAGGAGTCCGGGCAGAGAAAGATTCCGGTTCACTACGCAAAGCGCGTGGTGGGAAGAAAAATGTACGGCGGACAGAGCACATATATTCCGTTCAAAGTCAATTCTTCCAACGTAATCCCTCTCATCTTCGCTTCTTCTATCCTCACGTTGCCACTGACAGTTGCTCAGACATTTGCACAGGGTCAGAATTCCGCAAGATGGATAAGCTCGGTCGCGCGGGTTCTTACTCCCAATGGTTTATGGTACAATATATTGTTGGTTGTTCTTATTATCTTCTTTGCATACTTCTACACACAGGTAACACTGAACCCCACAGAGATTGCAAAGAACATCCGTGAAAACGGCGGCTCCATTCCGGGTGTGCGAACAGATAAAACAGAAGAATATCTGACAAAAATATTAAACAGGCTTATATTACCTGGTGCGTTGTTCCTTGCGCTTATTGCGATTATCCCGACAATCGTGCAGAAATTGTTTGGATTTCCGCAGTCAATAAGCCAGCTTATGGGCGGAACCTCACTCATCATTATGATTGGTGTGGATCTGGACACAATGAGCCAGGTTGAGGCGCTTCTGAAGATGCACCATCACGATGGTCTTACGAAGAAGGGCAAAATCAGGTCACGAAGTTTATAATTTGATAAATTTTCGTGAATTAGCAGTAGAAAAGAGCTGGGAATATGTGATATATTATCTCCTACCGAATTGCTCTCATTGCGAGGTGTCTATAATTCGGTAGAATATTCTCATGGGGGCTTTTATGAAAGTACGAACTAGTGTAAAACCTATCTGTGATAAATGTAAGGTTATCAAAAGAAACGGAATTATCCGTATTATTTGTGTAAATCCAAAACATAAGCAGAGACAGGGCTAAGGAGAAACAGATGGCTCGAATTGCGGGAGTTGATATCCCAAACAAACAAGTTGGCATCGCATTAACTTATATTTTTGGTATCGGTCGTGCAACCGCACAGAAAATCTGCGAAGAAGCCAAAATTAGTCCTATGAAGATGGCAAACGATCTTTCTCAGGAAGAGTTGGCGAAAATCCGTGAAATCATCGATGCGAATTACAAGACAGAAGGACGACTTCGCTCAGAAATCGGTCTTAATCTTAAGCGTCTGATGGATATCGGATGCTATCGTGGTCTTCGTCACAAGAGGGGTCTTCCGGTGCGCGGTCAGAGAACTCGTACCAATGCACGTACTCGCAAGGGTAAAAAGAAGACTGTGGCTAATAAGAAGAAGGCATAGGCGGAGGATAAGTAATGGCTGTCGCTAAAAAACGAAAGGAAAAAAAGAGCGTATACGAAGGGAATGTGTACATTCAGGCTACGTTCAATAACACTATCGTAACTGTAACGGATTTGAAGGGCAATGCTCTTGCATGGGCATCGTCAGGCGGACTGGGTTTCCGTGGAGCAAAAAAATCAACTCCATTTGCCGCTCAGTCTGTGGCTGAAAGCGCGCTTCAGAAAGCCGCGAGTTATGGTTTGCGTGAAGTTCACGTATTTGTAAAGGGACCTGGAATGGGGCGCGAGAACGCAATCCGTTCAATTGGTGCTGCGGGCTTGCGAGTAAAATCTATCTCTGATGTTACTCCAATTCCTCACAATGGCTGTCGTCCTCGTAAGACTCGACGCATGTAAATCTAAGGAGAATACGTTATGGGTAAAAGCACACAGCCTCTGTTAAAGAGATGCAAAGCCTTGGGTATAAATCCTGTTGTAATGGGATATACGAAGGAATCAAAAAGACACCAGAAAGAAGTAAGAAGGACAAAAAAGTCTGAGTATGGTCTTCAGTTGACCGAAAAGCAGAAAGTCCGCTTCATTTATGGAATTCTGGAGAAGCAGTTCAGAAAATACTATGTGATGGCAACAAAGAAGCCCGGAGTAACCGGTGAGGTTCTGCTTCAGCTGCTTGAGTCACGTTTGGACAACGTAGTTTATCGCCTTGGATTCGCAAAAACACGCCAGCAGGCAAGGCAGATGGTCAGTCATGGTCATATTACTGTGAACGGTAAGAAGGTCGATATTCCATCATACTTGATAAAAGTTGGTGATGTGATTGCTCTGAAAGAGGCAAGCCGCTCTTCTGGAATAAAAACTCTTGTTCTTGCGAACGGAGACAAAGTTGTTCCTGGCTGGCTTGAATCTGATGCAGAAAATTTCACTGGAAAGGTTGTCTCTTTGCCTGCTCGGTCAGACATTGACTACGCGGTAAAAGAAAATCTTATTGTTGAATATTATTCTAAATAATAACAAGGAGTTCAGATGGCTCGGAAAAATTTGCTCAAAGGTTTTAAGCGACCTAAAGGCATTACATTTGAACACGTTAGCACAAATCCGAATTACGGAAAGTTCATTGCGTATCCGTTTGAGACTGGTTTTGGCACGACAGTGGGAAACACCCTGCGAAGGGTTCTGCTGTCATCAATCCAGGGGTATGCAATTACATCAATCCGTATTACATCATACGATGAGAATGGAATGTCACACATAATTTCCAGTGAATTTGATGCGATTCCGAATGTTGCTGAGGACACGCTGGAAATCATCAATTCTTTGAAAATGATTCGTTTGAGGCTGCCTGATGACGTGGAGCAGGATACAATCCAGTATGAATTCAAGGGACCGGGCGTTGTAAAGAGTGATGACTTTGCAAAAGAAGGACAGCTTGAAATCATGACTAAAGATGCGACTGTCTTTACGATGATGGATGGGGCGCACCTGGACATTGAGATTCAGGTTGACCTTGGGCGCGGATACGTGCCGGCTGAGACAAATGAACATTACATTGAAGTTGTTGGTACAATTCCTATGGATGCCATTTTCACTCCTGTTCCGAAAGTAAAATATTCCATTGAGCCTTGTCGCGTCGCTCAGAGAAATGACTATGACAAACTGGTTCTTGAGATTTGGACTGACGGAACAATTTCTCCGGACAATGCCTTGGGCGAGGCCGCAAAGATTGCAAAAGAGCATTTTGCAGTGTTTGTGAACTTCAATGACAAGGATGTTTTAGGCTCGGATGAAGGTGACGAGGGCGACAAGAGTATTCAGACTCTTCTGAATACGCCAGTTGAGGAATTGGAACTTTCGGTTCGTTCATCAAATTGTTTGAAGAATGCAAATATTCGTACAATCGGCGAATTGACAAAAAAGACTGAGGAAGACATCGCCAAAACCAGAAACTTTGGAAAGAAAAGTTTGCAGGAAATTAAAGAGAAGCTCCAGGAATGGGATCTTACTCTTGGCATGACAGACTACAGTCATCTGAAGAATGCTGCAAATATAACTAAGCAGAAGGAAGAAACAGATGAATCATAGAAATGGTTTTAATCCGCTTTCACGTACATCAGCGCATCGTCGTGCTATGTCACGCAATATGGTAACATCGCTTTTTAGATATGAGCGTATTACCACAACAAAATCTAAGGCTCTTGAGGTAAGAAAATCGGCTGAGAAGCTCATCACAAGGGCAAAAGTGGATAGTGTGCACAATCGCCGCGAGGCCGCAAAATTTATTCAGGATGCGAGGATTCTGAACAAACTCTTTACGGAGATTGGACCGCGCATGAAAGAACGCAACGGTGGATATACCCGCGTTCTTAAATTGGGATACCGTCAGGGTGATGCCGCGGATGTGGTAATTCTTGAGCTGGTAGATTATAAGCTTGAAGACACTTCTGCCGATGAGGAGAAACCTGCTGCAAAGAAGGCGGCCGCTCCGAAGGCAAAAAAGGCTGCGCCAAAGGATTCTTCTGCTGAACCGAAGGCAAAGAAGGCCGCTTCAAAGAAAGATGCTTCTGAAAAGAAAGAAGAAGCTTCCGCTGAATAATTTACAGAGGAGTTTGATATGTCTAAGAACCATCGTGGATCTGGAATCAGGACGTTGCCCGCTCACGGACGCGGAACTTGCGCGATTTGCGGCAAAGATGCTGTAAAAGTTCTGTGGGAAAAAGAAATCAATGGCGAGACTGTGAAAATTTGCAAGATTTGCAATGCCGTTTTGAAAAACAAGGCAAGGACAGAGGCCCGCGTGGCAAAATCAGCTGCGGCGGAGGCTTCCGCACCGGCTGAGTCTGCTGAGGCTCCGGCAGAAGAGCCAGCGGCGGAGACTGCCGCAGAGTAACTTCTGATTTTCAGAATACAACGACGTCATCATTCGGTGGCGTCGTTTTTTTTGTCCGATTTTTTTGCGGGATTCTGCGCCCGGACGATTTTTGCGTGAAAGCGGACATCTGGAATTCTAGGCGAGGTGTTAAAATCCGCATGGAATTGGACGCGGTTTTCGTGTTCCAGAAATGCTTTTTGCCTTACGATTTTTATTGATTTATCTGCGACCTTGGTATAAACTATAATTTATGGATGTTGCTGCAAGTCATCGCGTGAATCATTATTATGATTATTTTCGTGATAAGGAAATAGTTTTTACAAAAGCAAACTTGAAGTCGCTGAAGGTTGACCCCAGACAGATTTATTTGAAGTGTAATGATGGACAGTGGCCTTGCATTATTAACTCTACGTCTTTGCAGCAGGTGACAGTGTTCGTGGGAACTAGCAGCGGGGTTTATCAGGCAATCAACAAGAACAGAAGTGTGCCGATTTCTGTGCGCTATTGTTTTTTTGGCAATGACGGCGAGCCTGTGCAGTTTTTTGTGAACTGCACGGTTGTGGAGGTCAAGCCGTATCCTGCGTCAAATGACCTTGCAATTGTCACGCTTGGTTTTACGCAGAGGCCTTCGGATGAGCTTATCCTGCGTCTTGGCGAATTCATCGAGGTGAACGAGAATTTCAAGAACAGAAAAGAGGAGCGCATCGCTTTGAATGAGAATTCGATGCGTCAGCTTGGAATTCCAAAAGAGGAATCGTACATTTTTATTGGCGGTGTGCCCAGAAAATGCGTGATGAAAGACATTTCTTTTGGCGGAGCCAGAATCATGCTGGTGGGCATTCCGAAATTCCTTGAGAACAAATCTGTGGATTTGCGGCTTTTTTTCACCGACACAAACGAGAAACTTTCTTTGCCGGGCGTTGTCCGCAAGGCTGAGTTTCTGGAAGGCAGAAAGGATGTGGTTGTGGCTCATATTGAGTTTTCGGCGGATGACATCCCCATGTCGTATAAATTCCACATCAACAGTTATATCACGTCATATCAGAAAAAACTGATTGAGAAACAGCTTACCAATCAGGCTGCCCAGGAAAAGGCGGCGGCAGAGGCGGATGCAAAGAAAGCCGAGATTCGTGCGGGAATGAAGCAGCGTGCGGACGAGAACCGCGCCGCAGAAATTCAGGCTTCTCAGACAAAGCAGCCGTCACAGCCGTTGGGCTAGGCTGACGCAAATGCTGCAAGGTAAAAAATCATGAGCGCTTCAAATCCGTTGGAGTCGATTTATTACATCGGGATTCCGGAGAATTTTATTGCATCCGACACCGCTTTTAAAATCGACACGACAATCAAACTTCCTGTGCAAAAAAAAGTGGATGACGCGCCCGGCAGTTTTAATCCCGAGGAAATCACGCCGGAGCAGATTCTGGCGGGCATTCTGACCGTTCTTGCGTATGATAAAAAAAACGCGCATCTGGATTATTACCGCTCGATTATAACGCAGGTGAGGCCGGACATAAAAAAAGAGCTGTGCGAGGCTGCGATTTTAAAAACCAAAAACGAGGATTTTGACCTTGCCGAGGAGATTTTTCTGGCTTTGCTCGGACTGGATCCTGATGACGAGGCCGTGATTTTGAATATGGCGCTTTTCCTTGACCAGCGCGCGGATTCTTACAGGGCTTCCAATCTTATTGAGGATGCGGACGCTTATGATTCCGATGCCTTGGACTATTACCGCGAGGCCATGAACGCCGAGCCGCCGCTTCCAGATGCGTTTTTCAACGCGGGCTTTTATTTTATGAAAAAGCACAGTTACCGCGAGGCAAAAGATGCGTTCGAGACCTATCTTGCGCTCACTTGCGATGTCACCGACGATGAGATGGGCGAGAACGGAGTCTACAAAAAAGAGCGGGCGCAGGAAATCATAAATAACATCACGAATCAGAATATGGATGATGAGGTATTTCAGAAAGCGTATGATTTGATTTCCGCCGGTCAGGAAGAGAAAGGTCTTGCAGAAATCAGGAATTTTCTGGAGAGCAATCCGAAAGTCTGGAATGCTTGGTTCATGCTCGGCTGGGGATTGCGGCGGCTTGAGCGATATGCGGACGCGGCCCAGGCGTTCAACGAAGCCTTGAAATTTGGCGGCGATTCAAATGCGGACACGTACAATGAGCTGGCTCTTTGCCTTGTTCAGGAAAAAAAGTTTGATGAGGCAAGGACGAGCCTGCTTAAGGCATTTGAACTTGAGCCGGAAAGCACGAAAATCATCTCAAATTTGGGCTATCTTGCTTTGGCGCAGGGCGATAAAACTGCGGCCCGCAATTATTTCACGACTGTTCTGGAATACGACCCAAAAGATAAAATTGCCGCGCACGAACTGCTGAAATTGGAAAAATCAGAATGATAGCATGACCGTGTCGCCGACAGAAACGCCGTTTTTTCTGAACCATCCTTGCGGAACTTCAAGCGCATACCGCACGGATGATGTGCTCTGGACGGACGCAAGACTGAACGGCTGCATATCAAAAATATCCCGGATTTTTCCCGCCGAATCAATATAAGCGATTGAGAGCGGGTGCGGAGTGTTTTTCATCCAGAACGAGAGGATTTGATCCTGCTCAAAAACAAAAATCATGCCGGTGCCGTCGGGAATTTTCTTGCGCCCCATAAAGCCGCGCGCGCGGTCATCCGGTTTTTTCGCAATCTCGCAGTCCACCGGGAGCGCAGAGCCATCAGCTTTGATGATTGACAGCGTTTTCACGGGCAGTTTTTTTGTTGCCGCGGAAAGTTCGGCAGAAAAAATCACAAACAGAAATGCAAGAAAAAAGGCTCTGAAAATCGGCCTTGAAAATTGCGTGCCTGATTTTTTTTGAGATTTCCGCCAGAACCGATTGCCCGCTTGCCCGATTTTGCAGGCGAATCCGGCTTCCTCAAAATCTGATTTGTTCTGCTTTGTCTGAATTTTCATGGAACGCCTCACAGTTCATCCAGAAACATTTCGCGCGTCATCTCAGTTGGCGAGAGCGGCACATTGGAATAGTTCTGGGTGTTTTTGTAGGTCTCGTTGGCAATGTATTTTAGGGTCAGCGGGCGTTCAAGGCTCATTGTCACGTTGTCGTCCCGCCACGTTGCGGAATTCGGGTCAAAATCGGATGGCTCGCCGTATTTTTCCGTAAGCGTCGTGAAAACGGAATAATAATCCATGCGCGACTGATTTATGTTGATTGTGATGATGTAAAGCTCGTCCTGAAAAAACTGAAAATAGCAGCGCCCGAGAAAATTCGAGCCGTGCCCGGACTGCGCGTCCGTTTCGATTAGCTCACGGTTTGTTCCGGGAAGCAGCGAGACATCCGGGTCGCCGTGATAGCCAAAATCTGGGTCTTTTACAAGCGCGTCCTTTGTCTCCTCAAGGCTCATGCCAAGATGGATTGACTTGTAGCCACCTGGCAAATCATCGGAAAAAAGCGGAGGCAAAAAAATCAGCGAGAATAAAAAAACAAGATTTTTTCTGCGGAACATATTTATGTATCGGAAGAAAAATTACTTTGCATTATTTTTTCTGTAAAAGGCGGCCTGTTTGATGAGATCCTGCACGTCCTTCACAAAAATCTTGCCGTTTTCCCCGCGATAATCTGTGAGCTGCTGGAATTCGTAAATTGCTTTCGCATGAAGATTGCTCGGCAATCCGCACATATTCGCAAGGTCTTTGGGTGTCAAGTCCGTCTGCATTGTGTTGTTCGATGAATTCACCCCGATTTTCTGCTTTTCGGCCTGCAACGCAAGAATATCCACCATTTTTTCAAGCGGCTCGGTGAGGGACGCATTGTCAAGCTGGCGGTACATTGACCAGAGCCGTTCTGCAAGCGTAGTCGTCAGTTTTGCAATCAGCTGTGGCTGCGTTGCGACCATCTGATTGAAATTCGAGCGGTTGATGACCATCAGTATGCAGTCGCCATGCGCAATTGCGTTCGCGGAGCGCGGCTTGTTCTCTATGAGCGCCATCTCGCCGAACATATCGCCTTTTTGGAGCACGGCAAGCGTCACTTCCTCGCCGTTCACAACTTTTGTGATTGAGACCTCGCCGCTTTGAATTATGAACATATCAGAGCCGCTCTGCGCCTCAGCAAAAATCATCGTGTCTTTGGGATATTCCCGGCTTGCCTCGTCCGTAGGCTCGTAATAAACTGCTTTTGTCTGTGGTTTAAGTGCGACAAAGCGTTGTTTCGCGAATTCGGCCGTCTCGCCAACAGGCCGGGTCTTCAGATACTGATAATATGCAAAAACCGCGATGTTCCTGCGGTTCGTTTTTTCATAATACTGCGCGACTTTAAAAATCTGCGATTTATCATCGGTGACGACCGAATTATGTGTTGCCCGCGTTAGCATCTGATTCATTGTGCGGGTTCTGTTCGCAAACGATTTTATGATTTTCAGGGCTATCGGCGTGTTCTGCGCTATCAGCTCCGGGTACTGCTCTTTTTTCACCGAAATTGCAACTACATCCGTGATGGCGAGCGCGGACTCAATCTGGAGCTGGCCGGACATGCACGAGACAACGCCCACAAAATCGCCGGGGCCGTAATTCACAGAAACTTCACGCGCACCGTTGGATTTTGAGCATTTTACGGAACCTTTTTGAATAATGTAAAAAAAATCACTGTCGGCTTTGCCTTCGACTGTAAGGTACGAGCCTTCGCGGAAGTTTATGATTTGTAGCTGCAGCATAAGAACAAGTATAAAATCTCATTTTCTGTTTGTCAATAAAACGCCCGCCGCGCAGATGAGTATGATTTTTGATTTTGGCACAGTTTTGCAATCCGCTTAAACAAAAACGATTTCCGGCTCTAAATCAAAGCCGAATTTCTCTTTTACCGATGACTGCGCTTTTTCTACAAGAGCGCGTATGTCTCTGGCGGTGGCGTTCCCCGTGTTGACAATGAAATTCCCGTGAAAAGGCGCAATCTGCGCTCCGCCGATTTGCAGGCCTTTTAATCCGCACTCGTCAATCAGTTTGCCGCTTGGCGCGCCGAACGCACGGTTGTTCTTGAACACGCTTCCCGCGCTCGGATATTTAAAGTGCCCTTTTTCCACGCGCTCAGAAATGTATTTTTTGCACTCAGCAAGAATATCCGCGTGATTTTCCTGCGTTTTTTGCGCAAGGCGGAATGTTGCCTCAAGCACAATTTTTGGCGATTCCTCTGATTGCTCTGACTGGAACGGCGAGCGTTTGTAATCCCATTCCTGCGCAGAGAAAAGCCGCTCGCGCTGCACCGGATTCTTGCCCTGAAATTCCAGATGCTTTGTGGAAAAAATTATGTCGCTCACGGAACGGTCAAAACATCGGGCGTTCATAAAAACGGCTCCGCCAACGCTGCCTGGCAATCCCGCGAACTGCTCCATGCCGGAAAGATTTTTTTTCGCGCAAAAATCAACGAGCGTTGCCATCGGAACTCCGCACTGGCAGGTGACAAGAGCCTCTCCGTCCTGCGGATTTGCATCAGCGTCAAAAAAAATCTGATTGATGTCCTTTGTCGAGACAATCACGCCGTTATATTCGCCATCCGGAAAAACAAGGTTGCTTCCGCCGCCAAGAATAAAGTAGTTGACTTGTGCAGCGCGCACGGCAGAAATCACATCGCACAGTTCCTGCGGATTTTGCGGACTTACGAACAGTTTTGCTGTGCCGCCCACCCTGAATGTGGATTTTGGCGCGAGCGGCTCATTCTGCGTGAACGGAATGTGTGCCAGCCTTAAAGATGACGCAAGAAAACTCAGCATGATTTTATTATAGTGCGAATATCTGAACTTTGGAAGTGTGATGGCCAACTTTGCAGTGATTGTTAAATCAGGCCGAAAAATGTATAATACCGAAAATGGGGATTTTTCTGCCGGAAGTGGCATGTTTTCCCATCCGCATAATTGTTTGTCAAGGGGTGAAAAATGGCACTTAAACTGTATAACACGATGGGGCACAAAATTCAGGATTTCAAACCGATTACAGAAGGTCACGTCGGTTTTTACGGGTGCGGGCCGACTGTCTACAATTATGCGCACATCGGGAATCTGCGGGCGTACGTTTTTCTGGATGTGCTGGACAAGACGCTCACCATGCTGGGCTACGACATCAAGCACGTGATGAACATAACCGATGTCGGCCACCTCACCGGAGACGGCGATGACGGCGAGGACAAGATGAAAAAATCCGCCGAGGAGCGTCATCAGAGCGTTCTGGAAGTGGCGCAGTTCTACACGGACGCTTTTATGAAGGACATCGACGCGCTCAACATCCGCAGGCCGGACGTGATTTGCAAGGCGACCGAGCACATCGGCGAGATGATTGAGCTGATTCAGAAAATCGAGGCGAACGGTCACACGTACATGGCGGGCGGAAATCTTTATTTTGACATTTCGACTTTCCCCGATTACGGAAAGCTCGCGAATCTTGACCTTGACAAACTCGTCGCGGGCAAAGGCAGGCGGAACGTCGTTGTCGTTGACGAGAACAAGCGCAATCCCGGCGACTTCGTGCTTTGGTTCACCAAGAGCAAATTTGAGAATCAGGCGATGACGTGGGACAGTCCGTGGGGGCGCGGATACCCAGGCTGGCACATCGAGTGCTCGGCGATGAGCATGAAATATCTTGGCAAGCATTTTGACATCCACACCGGCGGAATCGACCACGTTCCCGTCCATCACACGAATGAGATTGCGCAGAGCGAGGGCAGTTTCTCAGACGAGGTGCGTGCGAAAGGCCCGTGGGTTAATTACTGGCTTCACAACGAATTTCTGATTCTTGAGGGCGGCAAGATGAGCAAATCAAGCGGGCACTTCATCACCTTGCAGACCACGCTTCCCGCCGAGAAAGGCTTCTCGCTCAAAGACAAGGGATTCGCTCCGCTTGACTACAGGTTTTTCCTTCTGGGCGGGCATTACAGAAAGCAGCTGATTTTCTCACTTGAAGCGATGGAGAGCGCGAAAAACGGACGCTCGGCGCTGAACGGACGAATCGCAAAACTGATTGCCCGCGCGAACGACGAGGAAGGCCTTGGCCTCACAAAAGAAAATTTCACCGATATTCTTGCTGGCGTTGACGCAAACACGGAGAATTTCGCGAAATTCCGGGCGGGTCTTGAGAATGACCTTGCCACGCCGGTCGCAATGGCAGCAATGCAGAAAGAGGCGGGCGGAAAATCCGGCGAGAAGGCGAGCGTCTGCCTTGCCTCAATTTTAAAAATGGACGATGTTCTTAGCCTTGACGTAATAAAAAATGGATTTGACGTTCTGGCTGAGCAATCGGCTTTGAATATCGCGGAAAAATCCGGGGATGATGCGCTTGCATCCGCGAACGCTCACGCTGATGACCCGGAGGCCCCTGAGATTGACGCGCTTGTTGCGGAGCGCACCGCCGCAAAAAAATCAAAAGACTTTGCGCGGGCAGATGAGATTCGTAACCAGCTGGCTTCCCGTGGTGTTATTATTATTGATACGCCGAACGGTCCTGCGTGGAAACGCTCATAAATCGTGAATTTTTTGTAACCTTTTTGGAGTTGACGTGTTTACAAAAGCAGATGAGGGAAAGTTGGATGATGTGGCGCTGAATGCCGGCAATCCCGCGGATTTTAAGAAAATTTACGATGCGTCAATGCAGATGCTTTTTAAAATCGCATACCGTGTTGTGAATGACGAGGAAGCCGCAGAGGATTTGGCGCATGATTCGCTTATAAAGGCCAATGAGAAATCTCTTGTTTTTCCCTCATTGAATGATGCCAAATATTGGCTGATTCGGGTGGTCAAAAACGCTTCCCTGAATTATGTGAAGCGCAGGAATCGCGAGAAAAAAGCCTACGAGAAGGTTTTGTACAGCGATGCCAGAAAATCGGAATCAGGTGAGACTGATTTATTGAAGCAGGAGTCGATTTTAAAAGCAAGAGATGCCTTGAAAAAACTGCCGCAAAACCTACAGGATGTGCTTATGCTCCGCGAGTATGCCGGCTTGAATTACAAGGAAATTGGCCGTGTGCTGGGCATTACAGAAGGCAATGTGAAAGTTAGGATTTTCAGGGCGCGTGAGCAGCTTGTTAAAATAATAGGAGAAGATAATGTCTTTTTGCCCGACTAAAGATATTCACTCTGTCTATTTGGACAATGAATTGCCGGAAGTTTACGCGAAGCAGTACGAGGCTCATGTCCAGAATTGTCCTGACTGCAAAAAACAGCTTGAGATTATCCGCTCGCTGCACGTTTCTTTGACCGCGGATTCCAAAGCAATCACTCCTGATGAGCATTTTCTTGAGGGCAGTTATGAGCGTCTTATGCTTAAAATGTCCTATTCCAAAAACGCAAAAAAATCCGCAGAGAAACGTTATGCGCGGCCTGGTTTTTACATTCCGATTGCCGCTGCCGCGGCTGCTTTGCTCGCGCTGCTCATTCCGGTTCGCGCGAATAAAACTGATTCTGCTGCCGGGAACGTTGTTGCATCCGCCGGTGCCGGGCCGGTCTCATCGCCAATTGTTTCTTTTTCCGCGAGCGCGAACAATGTTTCATTTGACAGTGGAAAAAATGTCGTAGTTTCTGGTAATATACACGAGACAGTGAATTCTTCCCGAGGTCAGACCATAAATAATCAGGTACTTTCTGATAATTTGCGCGAAATTAACGTTCTGCGCCCCGACTTCAAAGAAGACACGATTTCTATAAGAATCACTGTTCCGGGAATGGGCGATTTTCCTGTTTTTGCGGAAATTAACGTTCCCAGAGCGGTGGTATCGGGTAAAAACGAGTGAATTCGTCTGGAAAAATAAGTTATTCTTTTCGCCGTTCCCCGCTTTTGCGATGGGCGACTGGCATTGCGATTTTGGCGATTGTAATCGGTTTGTTTTTTCTCTTTTCCGTGAAAAGCAAGGCTGTGCCGCAGATTGACTCTGTTGTTCCGCCTGTAGGCTCGCCGGGCGATGTGATTTTAATCAGCGGGAAGAATTTTGGCAATGAGCGCGATATGAGTTATGTGGAGATTGCGGGCAGTCGTCTTACGGCAAGCTCGTATCTTTTTTGGAGCGACAACCTCATCCGGATTGTCCTGCCTGCCTCTGTGCGTGACGGCCTTGTGATTGTCGGAACGCGCGATGCGCGTTCCGCGCCCGCAATTTTTGCGAACGAGACTGATATTCCAGTGCCTGTCGTTACCAATGCCGATTTTTCTGCGACCAAGCCCGTAATCAGTTATTTGTCTGCGGAGCGGGTCTCTGTTGGCGATGTTCTTGTGATTAACGGCAGCAACTTTGGGGACAGCCGGAATCAGTCAAAAGTGTATTTTACCGCGAACTACAACAATCTGATTGAGAGCGGGGATTTATCAAACATTCCGGTGCTCACAGAAAATATGATTGCCGCAAGCGAGAATGATTACGATTACATTTCCTGGTCAGACACAGAGATTCGACTGCACGTTCCGGACGGCGCGTACAGCGGCGTTGTTCTGGTAGACAACAGGAAAGAAAAATCCGAGCCAAAAAATCTGATTGTCAGCCAGGATGTGGGCACAAAAAGCTACACGAACAAAAAAATCTTTCTGGTGCAGTATTCCGCCGATATTGCCGATGTGAGCGTGTCAAACGCCACAGTAATCACGCTGCGTTGCCCCTTGCCTTCTGTAAGTGTCTCGCAGCAGCAGTACGAGATGACGGAGGTTGTTCCGCCGCCACTTTTTACCGGCTACCAGAACAATCTTATTCATCAGGTTGCAAAAAGCAAAAATGATGCGTCAAAAAGCGTTTTCTCGCAGACTTTCATTATTCCGGTTTACGAGATTCGCTCCGAGGTGAAAGCGGACAGGGTTTCGGCGTACAAAGAGACCGACCGCAGTCTGTATTCAATCGCAATGAGGCCAGATGAGCTTGTGCCGAGCGCGGACGAGCGGAT
This sequence comes from Treponema sp., assembly GCA_022510865.1. Lineage (GTDB taxonomy): Bacteria > Spirochaetota > Spirochaetia > Treponematales > Treponemataceae > Treponema_D. The sequence continues at coordinate 5,423 of JAFLSQ010000001.1, read as the reverse complement.
TGTCGCGCTTGCGGATGAAATTGCGGGACGGGAGAAAAATCCGTATAAAAAAGCAAAACTGATTTACGATTATATGTGCGATAATTTCAGAATTCAAAGTGATTTGCGGAAAAACACTGCGAATCCGCTTGATTTGCTGAGAGGAAAAAAAGGCGATGCTTATGACTACGCCGTGATTTACACCGCTCTGCTCAGAGCATCAGGAATTCCTGCGATGACAGATGCCGGAATTCTTGTCTGCCGCGATTTGATGACGCAGAGCCACTGGTGGTGCGAATTCTACATTGAGAAAGTCGGCTGGATTCCGGTAGACCCCGCAATTGGCGCAGGATTGGAATACAAAAAATGGAGCGAGGGAATCGCGGCGGACAGCAGGGAATATTATTTTGGCAATCTGGATTCTCATCACATTTCTTTTTCGCGCGGATGGAATCAGTTGAAGCCGTTCAGTCTGGACAACAAAATTGTGCAGCAGCCAAGAAGTTTCGCGTTGCAGTCCATTTGGGAAGAGGCGAGCGAAAACACGGTAAAATACAGCAGCTACTGGACTGTTCCAGTTGTAAAAGGAGTGTACTGATGACAAAAGTTTTGAGCGTGGGCGGTTCAATTATCGTTCCGGACAAACCGGATGTGGATTTTCTTGCCGGATTCGTTAAGATGTGCGCATCGTGGCTTGATGAGGATAAATCTCGCCGGCTTATTTTGGTCGCGGGCGGAGGTGCGCCTGCACGGGTTTATCAGAATGCGTACAATGATGTTGCCGCGGCCACGGGTTTTAAATCCGACTCTGATTCTGCGGACTGGATCGGCATCATGGCGACCAGAATCAACGCGCAGCTTTTGAAGGCCAGTTTTGGCGCGTACTGCAAAAATGACGTGGTTTACAATCCGACGTTGGAAAATCTGAGTTTTGACGGCCAAGTTCTTGTTGCAAGCGGATGGAAGCCCGGATTTTCGACTGACACGGACGCGGTTTACCTTGGCGAGCGTTTTGGGGCAAAAACAATCGTCAATCTCTCGAATATCGAGAAAGTTTACACCGATGACCCCAGAAAAAATCCTGATGCAAGGCCGCTCGATACAATCAGCTGGGCGGATTTTCGCAAGATGGTCGGCGATGAGTGGGTTCCCGGAAAAAACTGCCCGTTCGACCCGATTGCCTCCAAAAAAGCGAGCGAGCTTGGAATGAAAGTGATTTGCGCCGCCGGAAAAAACATCCCGAACATTCATGCGATTTTGAATGACAAGGATTATGTGGGCACAACGATAGGCTGATTATTTTTTTGCGCGATTGACAGCCATGCGCTCCAGAATATCATCGAGTTTTGCACCGTATGCGGGGTCTGTCGCCCAAGTGCCGGCAAGGTCATCCACCGTGACCGCAAGTTTGGTTTTGTGAACCCAGCTGTAACGCGGGTCAATCAGTTCTTTTTTGAGCGGAACGTCCTCTGTTGTGGCGTAGGCCTGAAGATGCTGGATGTGGGCGCGCACTCCAAGTCGTTCCGTCTCAAAAATCTCTCCGGGGTGCGCGGCATCCATCGCGCCAAGTCCGCAGTAATTGTGCCATTCGGGCTGGACAAGTCCGCCAAAACGCAGATACCCGGTCTCAAGGCACATCTGCGCGAACGCCACATCAGAGTTGATTCCCTCCGCGTTCGCCTCATCAATGTAAATTCTGGCAAAGTTCAGAATATGCGCGTAATCCGCATCCGGGTTGTTCTGGATGAAAAACGACGCGAGCTGCTTTGCGCTCATAATGCCTTTTCCAAGAAGCTGACGGGAAAGCGGTCGCCCTTGTGATTTCTGGCTTGGAACAGAGCGGCATCCGGCCGCAAACAAAACCAGAATGATGATAAAAAAAGTGCCCGGGATAAAAAATCGTTTTTTCATGCAAACCTTCTTTTTGATTTTCGGAAAACTCTGCGGTGACTTTATAAAAACATCCGCGTTGTTGAAAATCCCGCTGTTTCTGTGTAAAATACAGCGACGCTTAAAAAGTGCGACTAAAATAGACTTGATCTTTTTAAGCACAAGTGCCGTTTCTTGGTTCACTGCAAACGGCGTTTTCGGCAAAGCAAAAAAATCGTTTTTTTTCATCGCTGAAAACATCAGGACAATTTGTGAGGAAAAAATGGGCGAAGAGATTCAGTACACAGACATCAACAAAAGTTTTGAGGCTGCTTTGGAGCGGAGCCGGAAAATCGAGGAGGATTTGACCAAAAATCCCAAAAAATACCGGGTTCTCACGGGCGACCGTCCCACCGGCCGTCTGCACATCGGGCATTATTTTGGCACGATTCAAAACCGCGTGCGCCTTGCCAACCTTGGCGTTCCCACAATGATTTTGATTGCCGATTATCAGGTGCTCACTGACCATGACGCATATCAGGAAATCAGCGAGAACACAAAACAGCTCACGCTGGACTATCTTGCAGCGGGACTTGACCCAAGCAGGCAGGACGTGATTATTTACCCTCACAGTTATGTGCCCGAATGCAATCAGCTGATGATTCCGTTTTTGACTTTGGTCTCGAACGCCGAGCTGAGCCGGAATCCCACCGTTAAAGAGGAGATTGAGAGCGCGGGATTGAAAAACGTGAACGCCGGAATGTACACTTACCCCGTCCATCAGGCGTGTGATATCCTGTTCTGCAAAGGCAACGTCGTGCCCGTCGGAAAAGATCAGCTTCCTCATCTGGAGATGAGCCGGACAATCGCAAGCCGTTTTAACAAGAAATTCTGCCTGGACGCTGGAAAAGAGCCTGTTTTTCCCGAGCCGCAGGCACTGCTTTCAAAATCTCCGGTGGTTCTGGGGCTGGACGGAAGCCAGAAAATGAGCAAAAGCCGTGGAAATGCGATTATGCTCAGCGCGACTGAGGACGAGACCGCGAAGCTCATCAAAAAAGCGAAAACTGACCAGGACAGGAACATCACTTATGACCCGGTGAACCGCCCGGAAGTCTCAAATCTTCTGATGATTATCTCGCTTTGTACCGGCGAGGCACCCGAGGCGATTGCCGCGCGTATTGGCGATGGTGGCGGCGGCGCGCTGAAAAATCAGCTTACCGAGGCGTTGAACGAAAAACTCCGCCCGCTGCGTGCGGAACGCGCGAGACTTGAGTCTGACCCCGAGTATATCCGGAAAATTCTGCTTGACGGTGCCGCACGTGCCCGCGAGATTGGCGTGAAAACGCTGGAAGAAGTGCGCGAGCGGATGAATATGCGGATATAAAACGATTTTAGTTTTGCCGGTCAGGTCTCAAAATCAAATACGGGCATATCATCAGGGAGAAAAATCAGGAATTTTGTGTGCCGGTCAATGTATTCGCCGCTGTCAACCCACATCGGGACGGTGGTGAGGACATAAAGCCACAGGCCGGGCACATCGTTCTGAGCGTCGTGCCCAATGATTTCGAGCACGAGCATCTGCATTCCGCCGTTGTGGTTCAGCGTCCGAAAATCCGCCTGCGATTCCCTGCTTTTCTCTGAGCGCAACTCAATTTCGCCCATTATCCTGAAACGCGACAGCTCTGCGATTTTTGTGTGGTCAAGAAGCGTGATGCCGTGCGCAACAGAAAATGCCCGGAAGAAAACGGCAAGAAAAATCAGCGCAGAAATTTTTTGCTTGCATGAGAATATGGGGATTTTCATGCCGTTTTCTTTCATCAGAGTTTGCCAAAACCTCACAGCGGCACGAAGTCCGAGGCGGGGTGCTTGCAGGTCGGGCAGATGAAGTCTGGTGGGAGCGTTTCGCCCTCGTAGATGTAGCCGCAGATTGTGCAGATGAAGCCCTTTTTCTTTTCCTGCGCGGCGGGCTTTGGCTTGATGTTCTTCTGGTAGAAGCCGTAGGTGACGGACGGAACATCCGAGAGGATTTCGCAGTCGGTAACGTCCGCGATGAAGAGCGTGTGAGTTCCGAGGTCAACGGTGGAGACGACGCTCGCGCTGATGAATGCGTTCGTTTCTTCCGCAAGGTAAATCAGTCCGTTTGCCGAGCGTTTGAATGAAATCGATTCCGCCTTGTCCGTGTCGCGCCCGCTCTGGAATCCCCAGTGCTTGTAGGTTTCGAACTTGGAGTTTTCCGCAAGCACCGACACGTTGAAGGTTTTCGTTTTCATAATCATGTCGTGCGTGAAATTCGATTTGTTCACCGCCACCGCGATTCTGTTCGGCTCGCTCGTGACCTGCGTCACCGTGTTGACGACGCAGCCATTGTCCTTGCCGCCGTCCTTCGCCGTCAGAATGAAAAGCCCGTAGGTCAGATTGTACATTGCCTTTGTGTTCATGTTGTTCTCCTTGGAAATTAAATTTTATAATACTGGTGAACTTTTTTGTCCACATTGAAATCAATTTTCTTAAACATAGAATAATAAAGCGGTTCATTCAGAACTTTTACACCACAATCAGGAAAATTAGAATTCAGTTCTTGCGCGATTTTTTTATAATCATTCGAGTAAGAATTCAGAATATCTTTTTGTGTTGGAAAACCATCAAACATTATTTCACCAAGGAAGATTTCTTGCTCTTCTGATAAAGCAGTTGTTATCTTTTTTCTTGCCACTCAATTTATTAAAATCTATTTTCATAAATCCTCTATGAAATTCATCTTTTGCTGCCGGATATTATTGTAAGTATTGCAGAAGATTCCCGTGCCGTCAATCGTCCGTGCCACTAAAAAAAACAAGATATGGTAGATGAATTTTCTTGACAATATACGAGGGGGGGGTATACTTTCATAATGCTATTTTAAGGAGGAATCTTATGAAAAGATTCACAAAAATTTTTACAGTTACGAGTGCTTTGGTTCTGTTCCTCGTGTTCGCTGGATGCAGTGGACAAGGCGAAAGAATGTTTTCAGGAACATCTTGGGAAGGAACATGGAAGAATGGAAATGAGGAAGCCATCGTGAAAATGATTTTTGAGCATGATTTGACCGGTACATTGACGATTACTTACGATGGCAAATCGCAGTCATTTGACTTTAATTGGGATGCATGGGTGAACAAGAACAACAATAACATTCCGTATTCTAATTATTACTACGTGGAGGATTATTCAAACGGCTCAGAATTCTACAATTTCGATACTCCGTTCACAGATATGATTAATCAGCTTGAGATGGACACCGATAATAACTGTGTTTATTTTTATGAGGATGAAGTGCTCTATATTTTCGGAATGGAGGTGTTGGGATTTGAAGAATCTTCGTATTGGGGTGCGAATAGACCGGATTGGTATCCAAAACTGTATAAAAAATAGATTTCTGCACAAAAGAAGGCAGCCTGAAATAAAATCCGCCAGGGAATTTGCTTGGAGATGGTTAGGCTGCTGATTTCGGTGCTATAGCAGACGCATGATGCTTCTGCATACTGACAAAAAAAGCCGCGCAACCGCGCGGCTTTATGCTTTTCTGTGACGTTACT